>JAFGJO010000058.1 GCA_016929065.1 Spirochaetales bacterium
CGGAGAGGGAGGGATTCGAACCCCCGGTGAGTTGCCCCACAACGGTTTTCAAGACCGCCTCCTTCGACCACTCGGACACCTCTCCCTAAGACTGTACTACTATACTCATGGCATCATAATTTGTCAACAAAATTGAATTTCAAGCCTGTTCTTGCTTAATATTCGGTTCTAAAAGAGGATTTCATAAAGACGATTCAGATCATCCTTTGAATAATACTGGATCTCTATTTTCCCTTTTTCCAGTGTGCCTTTGATTTCGACTTTTGTCCCTAGCAGATCGATAAGTTTTTGCTGAATTTCGGCCAATTCTGGAATTCGTTGCTGATGCCCGGCTGCTTCGTGTTTGCCGGTTTTTACTGGTCTGTTTCCGGATGTGAAGGTAGCCGCAAGGGTTTCCGCTTCCCGGACCGAGAGGCCTTTTGCTACTATACTGTTGTATAGTACGAGCTGATCTTCGACTTTTCCTGCGGATAATATTGCGCGGGCGTGTCCAGCTGATATTGTTCTCTCATTCAATGCGTTTTTGATCTTTTCCGGGAGTTTTAACAATCGCAGACTGTTTGTAATGGTGGATCTATTTTTACCGATATGCTTCGCAAGGTCGTCCTGGTTCATGTTCGATATTTTTAATAATGAATCATACGCTGCTGCTTCTTCGATGGGAGTGAGATCTTCACGTTGAATATTTTCTATGAGTGATATCTCAAATTTTTCAATCTCCTCGAATTTTTTTACATAGACAGGAACCTTTTTTAGTCCGGCCATTTTGGCTGCACGAAAGCGCCGCTCTCCTGCAATGATTGTATAGGAGAGGTCATTATTCTGTTCAACAAGAATCGGCTGAATAATACCTTTTTCCTGAATTGATTTGGACAAGTCAGACAGAGCTTCCGGGGAAAATGTTTTCCGCGGCTGGTTGGGATTCGCCTTGACCATATCTATATCAACTTCAAATGAATTGTCTGACTGTGTATCATTTTTTGTTGTGCTTAATAAAGCTCCTATGCCCTTCCCGAGTGCTTTTTTAGACATTTGCAATTACCTCCTCTGCGAGCTTTTTATAGCTGGTTGCTCCCAGACAATCCGGATCATATTTATTGATTGGCGTGCTGTATGAAGGGGCTTCACTCAACCTCACATTTCTGGGGATTACTGTTCTGAAAACTTTGTCTTTGAAATAGTCGGTGACTTCCTCAACGACTTCGTGTGCGATCCGAGTGCGCTGGTCATACATGGTGAACAAAATCCCGCCGATTTTCAAGGAGGGATTTATATTTTTCTGGATCGTCTGGATAGTCTGTAACAATGAGTTTAATCCCTCAAGTGCAAAGTATTCGCATTGCAGTGGTATAAGCACAAACTCCGCTGCAGCAAATCCATTGATGGTCAGAATTCCCAGCGACGGAGGACAGTCAATAAAGATGTAGTCAAAGTTCGGGGTGATTGGGCTGATTGCTTTTTTCAGAAAATACTCCCTGCCCTCGACATTTGCCAGTTCAACGGTTGCTCCCGATAAATGCATGTTCGACGGGATGATTTTTAAATTGTCGACGGGTGTCGGCTGGATGGCACGGGATGGATCAATTTTCCCGGTGAGCACTTCATAGATACCGTCTTTTTCTGTATCGGCGCCGACACTGCTTGAGAGGTTCGCCTGTGAGTCGAAATCAATCAATAAAACGCGTTTACCCGCTTCCGCAAGATATGCTCCGATATTTACCGCGGAGGTGGTTTTGCCCACACCGCCCTTCTGGTTTGCAAATACTACAATTTTAGCCATACTCATTCCTTGTTAATCCGGTATTGGTGTATATGCACTATATCAAAAAAGAAATTGTTTTTTAATAGGAAAACCCAAAAAAGAAGGAAATAGTTATTTTATTATTCATCTGAAATATTCAGTATGTCCTGCTTGAACAATCAGCCGGGAATAGCTATTTTAATAATAACAAAAACTACCAGTAAAGTGGAAGATTCAAGGAGATGCCATGATAGATCAAACAGCAGTAGAAAATGCGTTAAATGAAGTAAGGCCTTCACTTCAGGCCGACGGGGGTGATGTCGAATTTGTCAGTGTTGATATTGATGGGGTTGTCAAGGTAAAGCTGCAAGGAGCCTGTGCCGGCTGTCCGATGTCGCAATATACTCTCAGCCAGGGAATCGAAAAATACCTTAAAAAGCAGATTCCGGAGATTACCAAGGTGGAAGCGGTGTAGATGGTTGTTGTTTTCTTGTGAGGGCACAAACTTATTATTGGTTTGTGCCTTTTTTTAGTGCGCCCGGCAGGATATTCGTGAATGTTTCACGTGAAACATGTGGTTAGATTTCCACTTTGAAAAAGCTGAATTTTGAAATGCCTATAGAAAGGCTAATAATCAGCAGGATATTTTTTTCGTCCTCCGGTGCGAGTCTGATGTACCCATCAGTCCGAGCACCGGGGACAAAAAATATTTCGCCCCCACCATAGCTTTTAAAGGAATTACTGTTTAGTAAGAAAGGGGCTGTCCGACAGGACAGCCCCTTTCTTTTATTCTTTTTCCTCGCGTGCAATCCCGGTGACGATATCATCCCCGGTGACGTTGACGATCCTTACTCCTGCTGCTGCTTTCCCCATTATGGGGATGCTTTTCAGCTTCAGTTTTATTGCGTTACCCTGGGAGGTAATGCAGATCAGGTCATCCTGTTTTGAGACAGACATTGCAGTGACCACATTTCCTGTTTTAGCAGAAACTTTGTAGCAGATCTGGCCCTTTGTTCCCCGTCCGTGAGGCATGAAATTCTCATAGGCGACCCGTTTTCCGTATCCCATTTCAGAGATAATGATCATGTCTTCTTCCTCTTTTACCATACAGACACCGACAACGATATTTCCGTTGATTGTTTTGATTCCGGAAACACCGCGTGAGGTTCTGCCGGTCGGGCGGACACTTTCCTCGGTAAACCGGAGCGCACACCCATTGTTTGTGACAAGGATGATGTTTTCATTGCCTTTTGAAATGATTGCATTGATAAGGCTGTCTTCTGTATCCAGTGCTATGGCAGCGATGCCCCTTTGTCGGGCATTCGAAAATTCACTTGTGCGTACCTTTTTCACCACACCCTTTCGGGTAGCCATGAAAATAAAATTATCATCACTGAATTCAGTGATGGGCACAGTTGCGGTAATTTCTTCAGTGTCGGTAACCGAAAGCATTGCTTTGATGTTCTGGCCTCTGGCTGCTTTTGAACCTTCCGGGATTTCGTGGACTTTCATCCAGTATGCTTTTCCTTCACTGGTCATAAACAGGACGTAGTCGTGCGTTGAGGCTATGAAAAACTGGTTGACATAATCTTCTTCTTTTAATGTTGAGGATGATGAACCTTTTCCTCCCCTGTTTTGCCGTTTATAGGCAGTCAGGGGGAGTCGTTTGATAAGGCCGGTATTGGATATAAGAATGACCATGTCCTCTTTTGGGATCATATCCTCGATATCTATTTTTTCGATTTCTCCATCAATAATTTCAGTTCTTCGGTCATCCCCGTATTTGTTTGAAATTTCTTCCGTCTCGGCTTTTACAACATTCAGGATTTTTGCTTCACTTGAAAGCAGGTCTTTCAGATATAAAATAAGCTCTCTCACCTGTTTTAATTCATCGATGACTTTCTGAACCTCGAGGCTGGTCAGGCGTTGGAGACGCATATCCAGTATGGCCTGTGCCTGTATCCTCGAGAGGGAAAACCGGCTCATGAGATTGTTCCGTGCAATTTCTACGGATTCGGACTTTTTAATAATACTGATAACTTCATCAATGTTGTCGAGGGCAATTTTGAGGCCTTCCAGGATGTGCGCGCGCTCTTCTGCTTTTTTAAGATCGAATTTGGTTCTTCTGATGACGACAATTTTCCGGTGCTCGATAAAATAGCCGATGAGATCTTTAAGCGTATTCATCATCGGTCTGCCGTTGACCAGTGCGATATTGTTTACATTAAAGCTCACCTGAAGCTGTGTGTTCGAAAAAAGCTGGTTGAGGATAACTTTTGGAATCGAACCCTTTCGCATTTCCATGACAATCCGGATTCCGTTCCGGTCGGATTCATCACGGAGATCGGTAATTCCTTCGACTCTTTTATCTTTAATCATCTCAGCAATTTTTATCATGAGGGCTGATTTGTTCACCAGATACGGCAGTTCGGTGACAATGATTGCGTCTTTGCCCTGTTTGAGTGTTTCAAGAACAATTCGGGAGCGGACAATAATACGACCTTTCCCTGTTTTCATGGCATTCTTTATACCCTGTTTTCCAAATATTATACCTCCGGTCGGGAAGTCCGGGCCAAGCACGATCTTGTTTAGTTCAGGGATAGAAATTTTTGGATTCCCGATTGTTGTGCAAATGGCGGAACAAATTTCCCGAAGATTATGGGGAGGCATGTTGGTAGCCATACCAACGGCGATCCCGCTTGCTCCGTTGAGGAGCAGGAAGGGAATCTTTGCGGGAAGCACCAGCGGCTCGGTCATTGAATCGTCGTAATTCGGACCAAAATCAACAGTGTCTTTTCCGATATCCTCAAGCATTTCCTCGGCAAGTTTGGAAAGCCGTGCTTCGGTGTACCTCATGGCTGCCGGTGGGTCTCCGTCAACGGAACCGAAATTTCCCTGACCGGTTACCAGCGGATAACGCAGGGAAAAGTCCTGTGCAAGACGTACAAGTGCATCATAAATTGACTGGTCGCCGTGCGGATGGTATTTGCCAAGAACGTCTCCGACAATACGGCCGGTTTTTTTGAAGGCCTGGTTGGATCGCAGGCCCATTTCATTCATTGAATAGAGAATCCGACGGTGTACAGGTTTTAAACCATCTCGTACATCGGGAAGTGCCCTGCTGACGATAACGGACATTGCATAGTTGAGATATGATTCTTTGACTTCGTCTTCTATCGCAACGGGAATAACTTGTTCTTTACTGTCACTCATTCAAAGCTCCTGATCTTTTCTCTTTTATACCAAAACAGGCTTTCTTGTTCCGGGAAAGCCTGAAACCGTATTTACATTTTTGTTATACGTCGAGATTTGAAACTGAAAGCGCATTTTCTTCGATAAATTGTTTTCTGGGTTCTACCACTTCACCCATAAGCGTGGTGAAAATTTCATCGGCTTCAACTGAGTCTTCCAGCTGAATCTGCATGATTCGGCGTTTTGCAGGATTCATGGTTGTTTCCCATAATTGCTCCGGGTTCATTTCACCAAGACCCTTGTACCGCTGGACTCCGATATTTTCCTTTTTTGTATTCGCTTCTTCGAGTTGTTTCATGATTTTGTCTTTTTCCAAATCATTATATGCATACTGGATTATTTTATTGTGTGTAATTTTATACAGCGGCGGCATGGCAATGTAGATATGACCAGCCTCCACCAGTTCCTTCATGTACCGGAAGAAAAAGGTCAAGAGCAGTGTCCGGATATGAGATCCGTCAACATCTGCGTCTGCCATGATCACAACTTTGTGGTAACGCAGTTTTGACAAATCAAAGTGGGTGCCTGCGCTCGTCCCCAGTGATGTGATGATGGGAATGAGTTTTTCATTGGAAAGCACTTTATCGATACGGGTTTTTTCCACATTAAGCATTTTTCCCCATAAAGGAAGGATTGCCTGAAACTGACGGTCCCTGCCGAGTTTTGCACTGCCTCCTGCAGAGTCCCCTTCAACGATGTATATCTCGCATTTTGACGCATCTTTTTCTGAACAGTCTGCGAGCTTGCCGGGAAGTCCGGAGCTTTCGAGAAAACTTTTTCGACGGGTAAGTTCACGGGCCTTCCGTGCTGCAATTCGTGCTTTTGCCGCCAGCATTGATTTTTCCAGAATTTTTTTCCCGACATCTGGACGTTCCTCGAAAAAAGCGGAAAGGCTTTCATTGACCGCTGTTTCTACAATACCCTTCACTTCACTGTTTCCGAGTTTTGCTTTTGTCTGTCCTTCAAATTGCGGATCATGAAGCTTGACTGAAATCACACAGGTAAGACCTTCCCGCGCGTCCTCACCGCTCAGGCTTTCATCAAGTTTTTTTGAAATACTTGCTTTTTTCATGAAGTCATTGAGACTGCGTGTCAGTGCTGATTTAAATCCAACCAGATGCGTCCCGCCCTCACGAGTATTGATATTGTTGACAAAGGTGAAGATATTTTCATTGTATCCGTCATTGTACTGGAGTGCACATTCTATGATCACATCGTTATTGGTCGTCTCGAAATAGATTGAGTTCTTATGCAATGGCGTTTTGTTTTTATTAAGATATTCGATAAATTCCTTGAGTCCCCCGTCGAATTTGAAATTGTGTGTTTTTTCTTTTTTCGACCGAAGATCCATGAGATTAATTTCTATTCCTTTGTTCAGGAAGGCGAGTTCGCGAAGCCTGTTTGCCAGAACATCAAAATGGTATTCACCCACATCGAAGATGGTGTCATCGGGTTTGAAAAGCACGATTGTGCCGGAGATATCTGTCTCCCCGATTGTGGTGACTGGAGCCTGGGGGATACCCCGGACATATTTTTGATAGTATACTTTTCCATCACGGTGAACAGTGACTTCACACCACTCTGACAGGGCGTTCACGACAGAGACACCGACACCGTGCAGACCTCCGGATACCTTGTAAGTATCCTTGTCAAATTTTCCGCCAGCATGGAGTTTTGTCATTACAATTTCCAGTGCACTGACTTTCTCTACAGGGTGTATGTCAACAGGAATTCCACGGCCGTCATCAGTGACGCGGATGATGTTTCCGTCTTCAATGGTCACATCTATTTTTTTGCAGTATCCGGCAAGAGCTTCGTCGATACTGTTATCGACGACTTCATATACCAGATGATGCAGTCCTTCGGTTCCAGTCGAGCCAATGTACATTCCTGGTCTTTTTCTGACCGGATCAAGTCCTTTGAGTACCTGAATATTTTTCGCTGAGTATGTCTCGTTCATAATTTCACCTTATATGGTAGTTGAGTATGGGATTTTCATTATATCCGGAGAAAGTAAAAAAGTAAAGGCAGACAATTCGCACATTCCATCCGAAAAAGGAGGAAACAGGCGATTAAATATATAATAAATACTATATAGTAATTATTAGAGCTTTTCTACCAGCAAGGTACATTCTCCGGACGGCATGGGAAGCGTCTTTTTTTTATGATCCAGCACGTTTACGGTAAAATAATACAGTTTTTCTGATTGCAGCTTAATTTCCCAGCCGCGGACGCCATTATTTATCAGCATGGTGATGAGATTTCGCTTTAGTGAAAAATCTTCTATACCCATTACTTCCAAAGTCGGGATGGTCCAGTCAACGGTTTTTCTGGGCAATGATATTGAAAGTCCGATCAGGTTCTCAATAATCAGTGTGATTGTTGACAGACCGGCATACGGAATAAAATTTGGCCTTGGAAAGTTTTCTTTTTTTGGCCAGCGTGCCGGCCCGGCTTTTGAAGGATTGTACGCTTCCCAGATTGCAGTTCCGTTTTCAACATCCGGATTTGCAGAATCAAGGACCGAATACAAATGACGGATGGTACATTCCCTTGCCAGATCGTGACGCGCATATTTTTCCAGACCCTTGATGATCATGAAGGTGAAATGCGGGAAAATTGATCCGCGAAAGCCGTAGCCTGATTTGTCAAACGATTTGTCTTTTATGGTTAAAGAGGGAAATGGATTCTCAAGTCCGAATTCACTGGTATTCTCAAGGTGTGCAATAAGTTTTTCCGCACGTTCCTCGTTCGGAATTTCCGCAAGCAGCGGCCAGAATGATGCAATTGTCTTTGTTTTTATCTGTTTTTCCTTTTTATCAAGGTCATAATAAAACTTGTCTTCTCTGCTCCACATTTTTGCATTGATTCGGGTTTTTAGTGAAAAGTAATAGCGCTTGTATCGGTAGCTTTTTTCTTTATCATTTAATATATCGCTCAGATAGGACATATATAATGCATTGACCGCTTGTTGTGCATTAAAATCGATGGGATAATGCATCTCGCTGCGGGGAGAATTGTCCATTGTGGTTGCGGCGAGCGGTACAGAATACAACCCGTTCTTTTCCTTGAAGGTATTTTCAAGCCAATGATAGTATTTCTCCAGCCTGGGCATGATCTCCTTAATCCGTTTTTTCAGGCCGATTTTATGATACATGTTGAATTCAGCCCAGGCGAAAAGAGGCGGCAGAACGCCTTGAGGATTTTTTTTGCTTATAATGGGTTTTCCGTCAGTTTCACTGTATTCCCCGCGGATTGCCCCGTTTTCTTCCTGCTTTCCGTAAAAATTATCGAGTACGGATGTAACCGGAATATGTTTATTGCTGTAGACAAGAAAGAATGTCGAAAGGCATGCTTCGAACTGATTGATTTTATTTGCTCCGGTGTAATTGAAATATTTGGATTGAAGCTTGTTTTTTGACGTTCCGCTCTTGATGGAATTTTTAATGAGATTCCAGGTTTGTGAGTACAGTCCGACAATGTCGTGGTCATAAAAATGGATTTTTGGAAAATCTCTTCGCGTCACATATACTCCTGTTCATTTCGCTGCCCGAAATCGTGAAAAAGTTGTGAATTTACTGCTGCATATACTTCCAATAACGGTATATTATTCTTTCTGCTTATATTATTCATATCATCGTATTCGGGAACTGCTTTTATACATTTTCCGCTCAAAAAACCCCTTTTTACCCGTATTGTTCCAAATGGTGTTTCGTAATCAATTATATCACGATCCAAAACCCGCCTCAGTTTTGTCGAATACCGGACGCCGAAGGTTGAGGTCTGCTGCAGCAGAAAATTGGAAATTCTTTCAGTATCTGACGGTAAAACAATCAGCTGCAGCAGAAAAGCCTGCCTGGTTTTTTTCATTGTAACAGGAACAACCCATACATCAAGGGCTCCCAATTCAAAAAGTCTGCCGGTGATATGGGATACTGCTTCCGGCGTCATGTCATCCACATTTGTTTCAATCACAGTAACTTCTTCCTGAAAAGATTTTTGCTGAATATATATGTTGGCTGTTACTGTCTGATCCACTGGATCCTGAACAATGAACATATCCCTGATATGTTCCAGGGGAATTATGGAAACAACAGGAAACAGGGTTTTTATAAAGAATGCACAAAAAGGTGTCACAGCCGGCACGTTCTCCTTTAACACCGATTGCGTCTTCCTTAATATTTCAATTGTAACAGGATCAGAATGGTTGCTTATTCCCGGTTGAAAAAGCTGAATATCAGGTGGATGTGTCCTGAAATATGCAGCAAACGAAATATAAATACAAAATTCAAGCGGGTCAAGAAGAAAACAGGATGAGGAGACGGGAACTGAATTGATAAAACTGTCAAAAAAAGGAGCTGTATTTCTGTATTGACGGATATCCACAGGAGGAATGTGCGATGAATACTTTTTCAGACTATGGCAAAATTCTTTGCTGTTTTTTTTTGTAATTGATTGTTCAAGACATGAGGCAACTTCGGGATATTCTTGTATATTATTTTTTATACAGTCTGATAATGTCAAAATATTTCCCGGTTTGTGTGAAAAAACCGATTCAAATAACAGGGGAAAGGACACTCCCCTGCTTGTGTCGATATACATCATTTTTTAATCCCGATCCGGTGGTTGATGAGTGCTGCAATGTACCCGGCACCAAATCCGTTATCGATGTTGACTACAGAGACCCCGGGTGCACACGAATTGAGCATGGTAAGAAGCGGAGCCAACCCTTGAAAACTCGCTCCATACCCGACTGAAGTCGGAACGGCAATGACCGGGCAGGGTACCAGCCCTGCAATCACTCCGGGCAGGGCGCCATCCATGCCGGCAACCGCCACAATTGCATTACTCTCCCGCAGTTTTTCAAGCTTTGCGAACAACCGGTGAATGCCGGCTATCCCGATGTCCCAGTATGTCTTGACTTCTGCTCCCATGGCTTTTGCGGTGACCGCTGCCTCCTGCGCAACCGGGATATCTGATGTTCCCGCAGAGATGACCGATATGGTTCCTCTTGCTGCGGAAACATTACCGATTATCATTGACCCGCTTTCCGTGAAAAATTCAATTTTTTTAAATTCTTTTTTTAACAGGGAAAATGTTGTTTTTTTTGCACGGGTACACAACACACATGTTTCGTTGTGGAAGAGGGTGCGGACAATGGCCAGCACTTCCTCATCTTTTTTACTCGCACAATACACGACCTCGGGGAATCCCGTCCTGATGTGCCTGCTGGTATCTATTTCAGCAAATCCAAGATCATGAGAAATCAGTTTTTTAAATTCTTCTTCTGCATCTTCCGGAGTTAATGTTTTGTCATATACCCGCTCAAGAAGGTCTTTGATCGTTTTCTGCCACATATTTTCCCTGTGAGCCAAATATTATACCCGATGTATGCTGCCGTCAAATAAATTTTTATAGAAAAAATTACGAATTGGCAGTAAATTTATACGCAATATAGTGCATATTCTATCTACGTAAAAATAAAATTATGCCGATGATTAAACCAGAGATATGAAAACCCGATGTATTGTGCTCATAGTACTATTTTTTCTCGGAACCTGTTGTGTGCTGTTTGCTGTCGACCAGAAAATCAGCCTGGGCAAAACAGAGCAATGGCGCGGTATTTTAACAACAGAAGGCGTGATGACCGCAGAAGGGAAATGGGGCTACCAGGATTTGCTGCTCCAGGACAGTGAATACACGCCGGATGATGCAACTGACCTGCTTCTGCATTTTAACAGCACTAATGTGAAGGATGCTTCAGGCTCATATTCGATAGTAAAATCCCGGATTTCGGTGAATAAGGAACACACACGTTTCGGCGAAGGCTGTGCTGTCCTGCAGCTGGCGCGGGGAATTGAACTGGTTCCAGGAATAAATTCAATGTTCGCTCCCAGGGCATTTGTCCGGGATTTTAGTATTGAATTCTGGTTGTATCCCGCTTCCCTGACTGACGGAGAATCTGTTTTTGTGTGGGAGGGCGTATCGCTTCAAAATAGCGAATTTTACCGGCAAAAGATTGATGTGACCGTGTTTGACAGAAAACTTGTCTGGCGGTTTGACAATTTTTTTCGGTCCCCCGAGCGGGAGGATTCCTCATTTTCGGTTTCCAGCATAGAGAGAATGGTGCCCCGTGTATGGCAGCATCATATGGTGCGCTTTAACAGCAGTCGTGGTATTCTTCAGTACTGTATCAACGGGATTCCGGTTGGGGTGCTGTATACAACCAGGACTGGTCACGAAGGAAGTGAAATTTGGCTACCGCAAATGGAACAAAATGACCGCAGCACTATTCATTTGGGAAAGAGTTTCACCGGATTCATGGATGAATTAAGGATTCAAAGAGAGTATGTATTAAAGCCTGTTCTGGAAAAATACCAAAACCGGTCTGGACAGGTGACGACCCGTGTATTTGATATGGGCTATTCCGGAACCAGGATAAAATCGGTGACGGTTCATGGAATAAATCCGGGTGATTCCCAAATGAGTTATTTCATCAGGGCCTCTGATACATTCAACACCATAGAAAAATTGAAGGAACCCTGGGTACCGTTTATCCCCGGAGCTTTGGAACAAATGATGCTTGCAGGTCGTTATGTCCAGATCCGTATCGAATTTTTCCCCAATGGAACTAATTCCGAAACCCCCCGGCTTTATGACCTGGAGATTAATTATGAACCGGATTTTCCTCCGGTGAGTCCTGCGGATTTAAAAGTTGTTCCGGGGAACGGGAAGGTAACCCTCTCCTGGAAGCCGGTAACGGAGGATGATGTTGCGGGATATATGGTTTTTTACGGACCCCGTCCCATGCAGTATACCGGAGAAGGCGCACTGCAGGGAAACTCGCCAATCGATGTTGGAAAAGTGTCCTCTTTTGTGGTTACCGGTCTGGAAAACGGAAGACTGTATTATTTTTCCGTGGTTGCCTATGACTTGTCACACCCGCCCCATCTCAGTGATTTTAGTATTGAAAAAAGCGGTCGTCCTTCAGAGGTGCTTCCATGAAAAAAATGACCGCGGAAGAAAGCCTGGAACGGGCCCAAATTGCATATAAAATGGGTGATTTTGATCTCGCAAAGCGTCTTATTGAACGGGTGATTGCCGGCCAGCCTGAAAGTCCTGTTGGATTCAATCTTCTCGGCAGCATTTATGAGCGGGAAAAAAACTATGAACTCGCCATAAATTATTTCAAGCGTGCAATCGAAAGTAAAGGCGATGTAATCAGCTCATACAATAATCTGGCTGTTGCGTATAAAAACAAAGGGGATGTTGAAAAATCTCTGGATGTTTTCCGGCAGGTATTAAAACTGAATCCTGTCAGAGCAGATGTTTTCTATAATCTGGGAAACCTCTATAAGGATATTAATCTTAACCAAAATGCGATAGAATATTACAATAAGGCAATTGATCTGGAGCCAGGATATATCGTTGCGTATAACAATCTCGGAACTGTCCTTGAAAAGATGGGCAAGTATAATGAAGCACTCAAGGTATATAATAGAGGATTGCAGTTTGATTTAAATAACCCACTTCTTCACTATAATGTGGGAATAATCTATAAACGGGAGAACCGCCTGCAGGATGCTCAAACGGAATTTCTTCTTGCACTGAAAAGCCAGCCGGGCTTTATTGCTGCGAAAAACAACCTTGCACTGATTCTTCAGCAACGGGGGGAGCACGAACGAGCGCTAAACCATTTCAGGGAAATATTAAAGACCGAACCTCAAAATGCGGAAATTTACAATAATATCGGCATTATTCTGGGCGAGCAGCGGATTACCGATGATGCCATTGCTCATTATCGAAAAGCCCTTGAAATCAAACCTGATTACCACAAAGCCAGGATAAACCTGGCTTTTTTATATGAACAGGAAGGGTTGTATAAAGAGGCGGTCAAGGAACTGCGGCAGCTGATTGCAAATGAACCGTCTCATGATGAAGCTCGCCTGCACCTTGGTGAAATTCTTTTAAACATGAATGCCGTTGATGAAGCACATATTCAATTCCGTACAGTTTTGAAAAAACACCCCTCCCATCTGCATGCGCTTCAGGCTGAAGGCAGGGCTTTTTTAAAAAAGGGTGATATCAAATCTGCTCTGAAAATAAAGGACACTCTTTTAAAACTCAATCCCGATGACAGGGATTTCAGTCTTGACCTTGCCTTTGCCTACAAAGACCTGCATCAGTATAAAAAAGCCGAAGAAGAAATCGTCCGTTATTTACAGAAAAATCCCGGTAAAATTGAGGCAAAAATACTGTATGCGGATATTGAAATTGCCCAGTCTAAAAAAGAGGACGCAGAGCGAATATTACTGGATATTATTACTGCGGGAATTACTGATACCGAAATCCAGTATATGCTTGCAAAAGTGTACAAGGATATGGGACGTCAGGAAGAGGCTATCGAGATCCTCAATGAATTGATCAATGTTCACGGGGCAGCAAATGAAGTAAAGGGTGCAAAACGCCTTAAAGAGATCATGAATCTCTATGAGGAAACCATCCGGGAATATGAATCCAAAATGAAAAACAAATGGGAGCATAACCTTGCCCGCTTTAAGGAAATTGGTATTGATCAGGGCACCGGCCATGAATCTGCGGATGACTCCTACATTCTTGAGGAGGAGCTCCCGGTTGACGACACTGTCCCCATTATCAATATAGGAGGCCTGGAACCGGTTTTTGAAATTCGGGAAGAAGAGGAAGAGGTCAAACTTGAGGAAGAAGAAGAGGAAATAGAGGAAACAAAAGAACGAATTATTCCGATCCGGGAAGAGGAGACGCAGACGCTCATTAATTTGCTCGAGGGTGAAGATTTGTACCGTGAAAGTCCGCATTTTGACCGTGGACGAACCACACGAATGCCTCCGCCTCCTCCGCCCGAAAATTATAAGGAGTATGCACCTCCTTCATACAAAGAACCCGCTCCGCCGTTTCAGCATTCAGAGAGCGGACAGAACCAGTATACTCCTCCAGTTGATTCAAAAGCATTTAATGAAATGCAAAAGGGGCTTTCAGAGTATTTGAAGACGATTAATGAAACCCTGAAAGATTCATTGTCAGCAGGATCTATTGCCGCGGAAATGTTGAAACAGCAGCAACAGTTTCCCCCCCAGCCGCCGATATTCATGTCTCCTCCTCCGGGTTATGTTCCGCCGGGGCAACAGTATGAACCGCCGCCGGTATATCATAATGAAGACGCCGGGATGCAGGACGAAGGAATTCCCCGCTTTATAGAGGATGAAGAAGAAGAGGAAGCCATTTTTCCGCTCAATATTCCTGACGAAACAGCCGGGAATACAGACGAAGAAATCAAACTTGAAGATCTGGAATTGTCCCCGGAAGAGCATGATATCGAACAGGAGACGGTTGATCTGCCTGATGAATCCTTGTCAGATGAAATCCTGCTCACCGAGGAGCCTGAAGATTTTCTATCTGGAGAATTACCGCATTCGGAAGAGATTTTCTTTGCCGAGGAGCCGGAGCAGATTACAACTGACACGCAAGAAGCAGGAAATGGAAAGCAGCTTCGGGAAGAATTACGGTCCTATATCAGTGATGTGCGGAATAATCTTGATAATCAGGAGGACAAGAATCACGGATCCAAAAAGAAAGTAAAACTGCTTGACTATTTGTCGAATATGGCAAATTATTTACCGCAAGAGAGCCGTTTTTCGATACTAGGGAACGAAATGAGGCTTCGAGTTGAAACATTACGGTCACGTTTGTCCGGGAAAAGCGGCCTCCTGGAAAAAATAAAAAGAGATTTTCGGGCAATTGGAGACCCTCTCAATGAAGAAAGTGTGCTCACACAGCAGAATCTGGTTGGTGCTTTTTCGTTTATTCGTGATTTAACACAGTATGTACCGGATAACAAGCTCAGCATATTAATGCAGGATAAAATTGAAGGTATTTTGTATAAAATAAGGAGCCATGCTCATGGATAGAGACAGAGTTCTTCTGCACATGAACAATTATATTGAAAAAATGCCCAGCTTGCCGACAACGGTTTCAAAAATCCTTCAACTGTGTAATGATCCCCGAACTTCTCCGAACGATCTGAATAAACTTATCAGTCTTGATCCGGTGCTGATGGGCCGGGTGATGAAACTCATTAATTCTGCTTATTATTCGCTTGCTCAGAAAGTGACCTCACTGGTCCGCGCAATTATCATGCTGGGGATAAATACGGTAAAAAATCTGGCATTGAGTACAGCTGTGCTGACGCAGATCGGCGGGAAAAAGAATTTTAACGCCCTGAATATGGAAGGCTTCTGGCGGCATTCGATATGTGTTGGTGTTACGGCAAAATTGATTGCCCAAAAACGGCAGGTGAATCCGAAGGATCTTGAAGAATATTTTATCGCTGGACTTTTGCACGATATTGGAAAACTGCCGATGAACAACAAACTTTCCATGGAGTATATCGAAGCACTTGGCGAAACCGAACGTTCACGTATTCCGTTATTTCTGGCGGAGCATAAATATTTCAGTCTTGACCATACCGATGTCGGAGAACTGATTATCAGAAACTGGAAACTGAGTAATGATATCCGGGATGTTGTCTGTTTTCATCATAAAATATCTGAATACGCGGGACCTCACAAGGATATATTATACACAGTAGCTGTGGCAAATTATTTTGCTTCTGCAAATGAAATCGGATTTTCTGGCGACCGGTACCCCGAGCAGCTGAAGGATGACCTGTTTGCATACCTTGGTGTGGGCTGGGAGTACCTTGACTCTCTTGAAGAACAGATAAAATCAGCCATCGCAAAGGCCCATATCTTCCTGGAAGTCGCGCAATAATTACTGCAGCACTTGTCTGGGTGAAAAAAACACAGGAAAAATCCGTCAGAATAATACACATTCGTTGTAATTTTTTCCCATACTTATTATATTTTACAGGGACGTCTCTGTAACATTTCAGCATTCGAAAGAATTTGAATATTCTTTTTTACAATTGGAGTATTTATGTCTATAAAAGTTCGATTTTGGGGAGTACGGGGGTCCATACCCTGTCCGGGCGAACATACAGTCAAATATGGCGGAAATACAGCGTGTATTGAAATGCGCTTCGGTGAGGCGAACCGGCTTATCATTATCGATGCCGGCTCGGGTATTCGGGAATTGGGCAATGAGCTCATGAAAACAGATTTACCGAAAGGCCCGATAAAAACATCGCTTTTTTTTACCCATACCCACTGGGATCACATTATGGGATTTCCTTTTTTTACGCCGATTTATATTCCAAATACCGAGATCAATGTCTACGGACCGGTTACCTATGAAGAGGATACGCTGGACAAAATTATCGGCGGTCAGCTGCGGTACAGGTATTTTCCGGTCCGGCAGAGTGAACTTTCCGCACAGATAAACTACCATCAGCTACAGGAATCCGAACTGGATCTTGGAGACGGCCTGAGGGTGCGTACCAAGTATCTGAATCATCCAATCCTCTGTCTTGGATACCGTTTTGAGTTCGAGGGGAAGGTGGTCTGTACCACCTATGACACTGAACCGTTTCGGAATGTATTTGAGCAGGATCCAGCCTCTCCGGATTACGACGATGAAGCATTCAAGGAAGGGGAAATAGCAGCAAAACAGGAGAATGAGAAGATACTGGAGTTTTTGCATGGGGCTGATCTGGTGATTTATGATTCGCAATATACACATAAAGAATATACAAACGGCAAATACGGCTGGGGGCACTCCACCTTTGAGTTTGCAATAAATTCCGCCCATAAAGCCAGTGTGAAAAAGCTGCTGTTTTTCCATCACGATCCGATGCGGAGTGATGCAGAACTTGACAGTCTGGTGGAGGGATACAGGAAAAGAATTGCATCAAAGACCAATCTGGATATTGAAGCGGCATCAGAAGGTATGGAAATCATTTTATAGATTCCCTATTTTGGAAAAAAGTGGTAAAAATAATGGAAATCCTCCTATAATAAATAGAGGGAAAAACTTTTCGGCGATGCATATGGGGAATTAGCTCAGTTGGTAGAGCGATTGGTTCGCAATCAATAGGTCAGGGGTTCGACTCCCCTATTCTCCATTTTTTTCAGGAACAGGTATTGTTCAATTGCCCCTTCATAAAACCGGAAGGGGCAATCTTTCTGGAGTGCTGTATGAATGATTCAAAACTTGGAGCAAAATTCACATTTCAGGATGATGAAATCCTGTATTACGAGGAAGATAGAGTAACAATTCTGTCTAATACCAGCCCGCGATCAACCCGGTATATCGGGGCGATGATAACCATTACGAATTACAGAATAATTATTTCCCAGAAAATGCTGTTCGGTGGATATCAAATACGGTATATCATCAATATCGGGGAAGCAGGCCCGAATTTTAGTATAAGCGGCGGTTTTGTCACTTGCAGTACAAAAAAACAAAATATCAGATTAATCGAAGAAAAAAAGACGTATATCCAGATTGAAACCACCGGCGGGGCTTGGGTGGGATTGCTTGATGTTTATTCCGGCACACCGCAGGAGATTATGAGCGTGGTTGAAACTCATTATTAAGTAATGATGATTGTGCATTATTTTTCTTCACCATAACAGCTGATTCCGCTATATTGAGAGCATGAAAAAGAATATCTGCGATTGTCTGCCGGAAGAACTTGAAACGGAATGTATAGAGATTCTGCACCAGCCGAGATACCGGGCAGACCAGCTTCTTGAACAAATTTATATTCACCATGTATCGCGTTTTCGGGATATGAATGTACTTCCGAAACCATTGAGATCTTTGCTTGATGAACATTTTCACTATTTATTGCCGACAATTGACAAGCGGTTTGAAGCAGCAGACGGAACAATAAAATATCTGTTCAGACTTGAGGATGGAGTATTTATTGAGAGTGTCCTTATTCGGGAGGGAAAGAGAAAAACAGTGTGTTTTTCATCTCAGGCCGGATGCCCTTTAGAGTGCCGTTTCTGCGCAACCGGACTTGGCGGCTTCAAACGCAATCTCACGACCGCAGA
Source organism: Spirochaetales bacterium (assembly GCA_016929065.1). Classification (GTDB taxonomy): domain Bacteria; phylum Spirochaetota; class Spirochaetia; order SZUA-6; family RPPD01; genus RPPD01. Next base: position 17,989 of record JAFGJO010000058.1, read on the forward strand.
GATAGTCGGCCAAATTCTTGCCATTGAACAGGACATTCGTGAAAAGGTAAATAATTGTGTTGCCATGGGCCAGGGAGAGCCGCTTTTAAACTATGAAAAGGTGAAACAAGCCATAGCATTGTTTGTTCATAAAAAAGCAATGAACCTGAGCAGCAGGCATGTGACCATCTCGACCGTGGGAATTGTTCCAGGCATTCAGCGTCTGGCAGACGAAGAGCTGCCGTGTCGGCTTGCAATATCCCTTCATTCGGCGACAGGGAAAATACGGGATGAAATCGTTCCGGTCAATAAAAAGTACCCATTGGGGGAATTAAGAAAAGCACTTGATTATTATGCAGAAAAAACGAGTAACCGGATAACCTTCGAGTACATCCTGCTTGCAGGGAAAAATGATTCGAAAGAAGATATAGCAGCATTAGCAGCATTTATAAAGGGGCTTCCGGCCTTTGTAAATATTATCCCCTTTAACGAGGTCCCGCACATTGCCTTTAAAAGACCTTCAAAAAACAGGGTGGATTTTTTTCAAAAAGAATGCGAAATTATGGATATTGAAGCATTTGTCCGTCAGGAAAAGGGTAGCGAGATAATGGCTGCCTGTGGGCAATTGACACAATAAAAGTTTAATGATTAAATCTGTTTTATTGTCGCCCGGATGGTGAAATTGGTAGACACGCTAGGTTCAGGACCTAGTGCTCGCAAGGGCATGGAGGTTCAAGTCCTCTTCCGGGCAAATAGTCATATTGAAAAAAAAATCAATGAATTTCAGTCATGGAGTTTTCGAGTGAAACGAGAAAATCTCCGAGCGTATTAGTGAGCGAAGCGAGCAAATCCGCCGTCCTCTTCCGGGCATATGCAGGAATCATCCTGTGGATGATTCCTGCCGGAGTTTAGCCTGCGGCAAAACATCCAAAATGGGTAATCGTCAAACTTTTTTATGTCTGCAAAACCTCTAACAGATATTCCTGAAACTCTCCGTCGAGTTTGTCCCTGTAATCTATTATTTTCGAGATGTAGTAAAGCGTGGTAAGGGGTGCACCTTTAAAAGCAATTCGGCCCTCTCCGGCGTTGTACATCGCAAGGGCGACGACTTCATTTTCGCCCCGGTCCAGGCAGTATCGCAGATATTTCAGCCCATGGTCTGCATTCCGTTCGATCGAGAAAAAGTCTTCGTTGGTAAGGTGCGGCCATGCCAGCGAATTCAACTGAAAAAGTCCCCTGTCTTCGGAAACTGCATTTTTCCCCACTGCATCTACCCTGAATTGGCTTTCAACACCGCAAAGGGCAAAGGCGAGCGTCAGGGGAACCGAATATTTATCAGCTTTTTTGCAGATTACCCTGGTAATTTCTTCCGAATGGGTAATTGAGTTAAAATAATCAATAACAATATCTTGCGTGAGTGAATTTCTGTATAAGGCAAGGCCCGCATCGGGTGTCCGGATGGCCTGTGTTTCCAGAATGAGCCCGACAGGCTGCACATCAGCAATGGATGTTGTTTCGGTAGTATATTCCTTGATAAAATTCTGGTTTTCACCGGAAACTGAAAAATGAATACAGGTAATTATTATTGGCACAACAAGTAAAAAAATCAGCCTTTGGATAATAAACCTCCTAAAATATTTGGGAAACACCTGTTTTATGGTATTATTCCCCCCAGTTTTTTCGACATTTTATATAGTCATAGAATATACTTTATTTTTGTGTAGCTGACAATAGAAAATCAGCAACATGTAGACAGAAGATCGAAGTGTTTATAATCAGAAATTCAATTATGTGAGGAGAGTAAAACCACCGCAATTGCTTCAATTGCCATTCCCTGGCCTGTACTGTCCTGTTTTTCCTTGGTTTTTGCCTTTACAGAAATTGAAGTGAGCGGTATATCGAGTATCCCGGCGAGCGATTCACGGATTGGAATGATAAAATCCTTGAGTTTTGGCTGCTCAAGGATGATGGTAGTGTCAACATTGATAATTTTATAGCCTTGCTGGAAGCACAACTCACATGTCTGTGTGAGTAATATGGTACTTTTGATCTCTTTGTATCTGGCATCTGTCGGCGGAAAATGAGTTCCGATATCTCCGGCTGCCATTCCGCCGAGTATAGCATCAATAACGGCGTGGATGAGGACATCGCCGTCTGAATGGCCGTCTTCACCCTTTTCAAAAGGTATTTTTACGCCTCCCAAAACAAGAGATTTGCCGGAAACGAGACGATGGATGTCATATCCCTGTCCAATTCTCATTGTGCCTCCAGGTCATGTGCATAGGTGATTTTTCGGTTTGAGATCTCGCCGGGGACGGTAAAAATTCCTTTTCCCAGTATAGAATAAACTTCTGCATCATCTGCAAACAGATTTGATATTTCAGCAGCCTGACGGTGTGCCTGCAATATCAGCGGAAAGGAAAAACCCTGAGGAGTCTGAGCGCCGAATAATGTATGTTTTTTATGATGAAATTCAATATACCCGTTTTTGTCAATCAGTTTTGGCGCATCCGGGATTTCGACTACCGGGATACAAGCATTGTGTTTCTGTGCAGCCTGTAAAACAACAGTAATCAATAACGGGGTCACCCAGGGGCGAGCGCCATCGTGAATAAGAACATATTCGATCTGCTCTTGCTCCAAAGCCTTAAGGCCAAGAAATACTGATTCCTGTCTGGTTGTTCCGCCTTCTATAAAAGAAATGTTATGAGTTAAAAATGATATTTTTTCCTGCACGTGTCCGATATGGCCTGGAGGGACGGTAATAATATATTTACAGAACTGGCCGGTCTGGATAAACGCAGTGATACAATGTTCCAGGACTGGTTTGCCTTCAAGAAGGCGATATTCCTTTTTTTCTCCGTTCCCCATTCGGGTGCTGGAACCTGCCCCGGTAACAAGCACTGCGGCTCGAATCACTCTGACTCCATTTTTTTGAAAATCATGGTCTCAACCTGATCTTTATCCTTTTCCAGCGAATAGGCAATTTCATCGATAAGAAGCTTCAGGGCGTTGTCAAACAGTTTGCGCTCAAGAATCGGGAGTTCTTTTATTTTGCTCCGATTGTACAGTGATCGGACAACTTTTGCGATATCCAGTACGCTGCCCTGTTTTAAAAGATCAAGATTCATCTGATAGCGCATTTTCCAGTCTGCAGAAATTGGCTGAACATCTTTCGCTATCACCGTAAGAGCTTTTTGCGCTTCTTTTTTACTGACAATAGCGCGAATACCACGTTCCTCAGCTTCAGTCACCGGCATCATGACCGTCATATCGGGTACATCCAGATAAATCACATAATACAGAATTTTCTTTTCAAGAAATACACGTTCTTCAATCGACATAATCTGGCCGACGCCGTGCAATGGATAAACAATTTTCTGGTTCAGTGAATACTTTAAATGTTTAAAGGATTGTTTTTGGGACTTCGATACTGCTTTCCTTTTTTGGGGAGCAGCGGTTTTCTTTTGTATAGCTGTCTTCGCAGTTTTTTTCACGGGTTTTTTGAGTTTTGTTTTTGCCGGTACCGGCTTTTTCACTGCGGTTATTTTCTTCGCAGGGGCAGCTTTTTTCACTGCCGCAGGTTTTTTCGCGACCGGTTTTGTCTTCTTTACTGGTTTGGCTTTTTTTATATTTTTTGCTGTGGTTTTGCTTTTCATAGTGTCAAATAATATACACTAAAAAGAAATTTGAGTCAAAAGAATCTGTATAAAAAAGGATACTGACGACTGCAAATCATGTATCAGGACGTTGGTTTTTCTTTGCTCTCCCCGTTGTCCCGGGCAATCCATTTGTTCATTTTGGATCCGCGGAATTCTATATATTTCAGCGGATGAATATCAAGAGGGTTGGGAAACCAGCCGCCGATGATATCGAATTCAAGCACATTAAACGCGGCAATATGATCAATCGGCATGATTGTTGCCTGCTGCAACAGAAGTTCTTCCGCAGCGGCAAGTTTTTTGTACCGGTCAAGGCCAATAACCGACAATGATTCCTCAATCAGGGAATCATAATCTTTGTTAAAGTACAATGCCTCATTCAGGTTGCTTTCACTTGTCCACATCTGAAGAAATGCGAGCGGATCTGCAAAGTCTCCGATCCAGGTATAGGAACTGACGGTATAGTCATGTTCCCGCAGTGCGGAAAAATATTCACGGGATTCGACTTCCTTGTATTTCACTTCAAGCGACAAGACTTTTTCCCAGGATTCCTTAATCTTGTCTGCATAAAAAGTCCCGTTTTTTGTGACCAGAATGACAAGAGGCGGCAATCCCTTCCCTTTTGGATAGCCGGCTTCTTCCAGAAGTTTCAGGCCCTCCTCTGTGCTCTGCGAAATTCCCTTTACTTCAGGGTATTTTGGAATTTCGGGTACCAGTCTGTTCGTGGGGTATAATGAGTATTCCTGAGACCGAAGTTCCTTCCATGGCATTAAAAGGGCGAGGCCTTTCCTGACCTTGGGATTATCCCATGGTTTTTCATTACAGACAAAAAACAGAAAACTTGTGGCAAACATGGAATTGGGAATTATTTTTTCCCGTGAGGCCGCATCAAGATCCTGATAGCTGCAATAGTTAAGGCTTGTCCAGTGAATCTTTCCGATGTTTACTTCCTTCGCCAAAAGTTCAGGATCATCAAAAAACATCAATTTGATGCCGTCAATTTTGACCTGGTCGGTATCCCAGTAATATTTGTTTTTTGATAAGACAATTTCTTTGGCTGTACGGCTGTAAATACTGAATGGCCCATTGGTAATCAAGGATTCTGCTTTGTCCCAATCTTTTTTGTTTTTATACGACGGGTGAATGGGAGCAAAATTGAGAAGACAAAGAATTTTTAAAAAATGGCTCGCTGGTTTATTAAGGGTGAATTCAAGTTCTTTTTCGGAAACGGCACGGATTCCCACTGATGAAGGATCTGTATTTTTTCCTTCCCGAAAGTCTTTTGCCCCTTTTATAACATCAAGATAGACCGAATACCCTGCATCGACTTTTGGATCCAGATTATACAGGAATGTATCCACAAAATGGAAGGCCTCGACCTGTTCTCCGTTCGAATAACAGGCATTATCCCGAATAAAAAAATTGTATTTCAGTTTATTTTCGGAAATAATCCATTTATAGGCAGTGCCGGGAACCGGCTCAAGGGTGAATGGGTGATAGGTAAGAAGTCCTTCATACAGGGCGGTAAGAACCTGTATTTCCATACTGGTATGGGCGAGTACCGGATTAAAACTGAGTTCCTGTTCACCAATACCCATGACGAAAAGAGTTTCTGGTTCTTTCTCTTCTGTTTCTGCAACAGCAGGGAAAATATCTGAAATAAGCAATATAAAAATCAAAACAAGAATATTCCGTAAAATTCTCAACAACAGCCTCCTCGCTGTATTGCTACAAGCATATATCGAATTCAGGCTTTTAACTTTTTTTCACTATAAATATACAATTATTCTTCTGAAATATCCATAACGAACCATTATCAATAGTGGGTATCGCTGCAATACAATCATCTATCCCTATTGTCGGAGAATCCTGCCGGTTGAATAACCCGGTTTTTAATAAAAAGCAGCATTCAGGAATACCGGAATGCTGCGTATTTTCCCTTGCCTATGCAACGATCAGGACTGTGTAAATTGTATGTTTTACACTCTAAATGACCAGTATTCCCATTGCGGTGAGAACGATCACTGCCAGTCCGCCGGTTGCAGTAATTGCCGAAGCAACAAGGAGTGCGGTCATCGCGGAGGTCGCACTTCTTACGAGTTCTTCTTCGCTTTTCACACTGATAATAAACTTTTGTTTTTTATCAGTTGGTTTCTGGATGGCAAGTTCACCGCCTGAATCAGAGGCTTCTCCAAGCACATACAAATCTCTTCCGATTGGTATAATATCCTCTTCATACCGGTATCCCAGTGTGCGTGTTGCTGCACTGCCGCCGAGCCCCGACAGGGCGATGGTAAGTCCGCCGAAAGACAAACTAGGTCCGCTCACCTCTCCAGGTTCAAAATGAGAGAATACTTTTTCTGCAACGAATGATGCGCGCTCTGGATTAACGCGGACTGTGCCGGTATCATCCTGAATATAAAACGGAATTTCACGGGTATTGTTGGCAACGGTATCAGATCCACGGCGTGTACGCTGTACCCGGTGGCCGTTTGAATCGGTATCCCAGTATGTTTCTTCGTATTCACGGCTCACCCGCATCGAGAAATACACGCATGCAGCTTTTGCCAGCTCGGAGGTGAGAGGAGTCTGGCATGTTGATTTTCCCTTTACTTCTGCGAGCTGATTGAATGAACCGGCTCCGATCTCTTTTGCCACATCGGCACAGAGCTCCTGCAGTTCCTTCGTCTGTACAGTCTGTGTGCCCTTTATCTGCATCAGTTTATTTCCCTGTGAAATTCGGGCAAACACCAGTCCGATTCCGGCAGCGACAAGAATTCCTCCAATAACAAACCCCATGATAGTCCTCCTTTATCAGAAAAAAATCGTTAAATTTCCTGAAAATACAGTAGTTTTTTCAAACAGCAATTTTACGAGGGTCTCTCTATGAAAAAGGCTACGTTGTCCCTTGCAAAAAGTCAAGAAAAGGTTGTATTTATTATTCCGTGAAATAGGGCCTAAAAAACAGTGTAGGGGACAATCTCTTTAATATTAATTTTAAATCGTGCGGTAGTAATATAGGTGCCTGCCCGGATTACAGTATCCGGGAAAACCTCAAGAATCGCCTCACCTCTGATCTTGTGCGGTTTATTAATAATTGTTGTATTAAGGCTCCCGCGTACGGCATTTTTCAAGGCCATGTAAAGGGCTGTTTTCTTCTCTTTCATTCCATGAATATAATTTCCCTCACCGACGCCGCCTTCCGCAGAAATATTCAGCGACATCCAGCTTTCGCGCCGTTTCTGTTCATGGTCTGCAAGTAAAAACGTCATTCTGGCATACATACGTGAATTATCCATGCTCGTGGATTGAATGATAAGATTATCCTTTGTAAAGCGAATTTCAGCGATTGGCTGGATATCGACATATTCCTTGACTCCGTGGAGCTTGTCTGCAGGAATGTATGTAAACTCCAACCCGTAGATCATGGCACTCAAAATGATTTTTGCCTCTTCGCGCAGGTTCAGCAAAATCTGCTCCTGGGTGAGAGGATTCATGGATTCCCCGTCCTGTGCGAGCGGATCAAGTTCTGTCCATAGTTCAATATGCAGGATCTCTGTGCCGAATCCATTTCCAGCTGCCATGCATGCAAAGAGAAAAAAAATGAAAAACATTCTGCAAAAATAAACCATCTATTATGAGTATCGACGGGCGTTAATGAATTCCTTTATCGGATTAATCCTGAATCTTACCACAAAGTACAGGACGCCGAAGAAGAGTCCTGCAAGATGGCCGATATGCGATGTTTCGCCAAATAGACCGGTTAATTGAGCAAAAATAGAAAAAGCAGTGAGTCCGATAACCAGAATATATGCCTTGACAGGAAGCACAAACCATATTCGAAGTGTCACATTCGGAAAAAACGTGCCAAAGGCCAGCAGTATCGCATAGATTGATGCAGAGGCTCCCATATAATAAATGGGAATTCCCATTTCCCGCCCCGGCATGAGCGGATCAAGCAGAAATAATGTTATTCCGGTGAGAAGACCGGTTATAAGGTAATATAAAAGAAACTCGGTGCTTCCCAGCTTGCGTTCGATATGTGTGCCGAACATGAATAATGCAAACATGTTGAACAGGATGTGCGTGTATGTTTCCGGAGAATGAACAAACAAATAGGTGAGCACTGACCAGTAATTCTGGCGTGCTTCTATTTGCCGTGGGATGAGGGTGAGTGCGTCGTTAATTAAACCGCCAAGGTTTGGTGCAAGAAGACGGAGTGCAAAGACAGCAACATTAATGATGATCAGAATTATTGTTGCATTATAAAATGAGTAATTGAATGGTCGTTGAAAAAATAGTGGCTTTCTCATGTCTTTACAGTAAGAATTTTTATTAACTATGTCAAATAAAAGCTTTCAATGGCATGCAGTTTTCTGCGTCTTGTGAAAACCAAAAAATATGATAAACTGCGAGTATGAAACGGGTGCAGGATCATTACGGCATAAAGGCAAAAAAAATGGGGTATCCCGCGCGGTCAATTTTCAAGCTCCAGGAAATTATGGAGAAGTTCCCGCTGGTCCCCAAAAACGCAAAAATACTAGATGTGGGAGCGGCTCCGGGCAGTTTCAGTATGTATCTCCTGGAACGGCTGAAAGGGCATGGTTCGGTTGTTGCTGTTGATTTGGCAAAAACAGTTGAAGTCCCCAAAAAATATACCAACTTTACCTATATCTGCGGTGACATATATGATGAGCAGATTCAGTCGAAGCTGCTTGAATTGGGTCCCTACGATGTGGTGATCAGCGACGCCGCACCTGCAACCACCGGTCAGAAAGAACTGGATGCACTCAAATCGATTTCACTTGCAGAGGCGGTTTTATTTGTCGCGGAAAAAACGCTGAAAACCAATGGGAATTTCATGGTGAAAGTGTTTCAGGGTGCTGGAGAAGCGGAATACCTGAATATGGTACGCCGGCAATTTCAAAAGGTCAAGGGATTCAAACCGCAGGCTTCGCGGAAAGAGTCGTTCGAGACGTTTTTTATCGGGCTTGGTTTTAATAAAATATGAACAATTACATGCCAAAAGATTTGAAAACAAACGAGTGTCCGGTTTTTGAGGTTCAAATAATATAGACCGGCATTTTTTAATATGGAGACTTCATTTTTTTCCTTTACCCATTTTTTCCAAAAGAAAATTGGAATATTGCCGGGCATTGTTCATTGCAGGGACTGCTAAAGCACTCAAAGTAATGAAAACAAATAAAACAGTAACCATATTTTATCATGTCTCCAGATAAATGCGACTGGTAAAATTTGATCCTCTCTATTAAGTATTATATATTTGCTGAAAAAATACAAAACAGGCGGGACGCAAGATCGAGAACTCTCTCTCCCTTTACAACAGACACTGATTTTATTATGTTGAAGGCCCCGGTTCATATCATATTGCGGAGAACAAAGTAAATGAGTATGGTTGGGGAGAAGGAGAAAACAGCTTGTGAGCAATGTTCGTGTGCTCTTTATTGGCGAGATTGTCGGAAAATGCGGTGTGTTTACGGTCAAACATCTGCTCCGGAAAATCAAAGAAGAACAAAAAATCGATTTTGTCATCGCAAACGGCGACGGAGCAACCGGCGGATTCGGCATCGGCAAGAGCCATGCAGTCTACCTTCACAAGCTGGGGATCAATGTTATAACCGGCGGTGAATGCACCTATTATAAGCGCGATATGGTTGAGCATATTGTGAAGGCACCATACATCCTTCGGCCGGCGAATTACCCGCATGGAAATCCCGGGAGAGGATTCAGGGTATACTCTGCCGGGGAAATGAAAATCGGGGTGATTTCACTTTTAGGACAGGCGGGTTTTGACAGGATACATCTGACCAATCCGTTTTTGTGTGCTCAGCCGATTATCGACAAGCTGAAAGAGGAAACAAATATTGTTATCATTGATTTTCATGCATCGACAACTTCAGAAAAATACACCATGTTTTACCATCTTGCCGGCAAAGTCTCGGCAGTTATTGGCACTCACGCAAAAGCACTGACTGGAGATGCGGATATTCTGAATAATAAAACTGCGGTAATTTGTGATGCAGGAAGAACCGGGAACAGTATGTCAGTCGGTGGGCTCGACTCCGAGATTGAATTAAGGAAGTTTTTAACCCAGATCCCGGAATATTCAAATGTTGTTTGTGAACATCTTGAATTGCAGGGTGTTGTCATGGAGATTGATGACGCCGGGAACGCGGTTTCGATTACATCGATAAAACAGCCATGTGAGGAGGTATATCATGAACGCTCAGGGAATAATTACCAAAATTGAGCAGGATATAATCACGCTCGAGCAGTTATCTGACGAGGAATGCGCCTCGTGTACTTCTCATGCATCAAAAAACGGGATAAGCGGATGTGCAGCCTGTAATCTCCTGGGTTCCTCCAGGCGCCCGATCCTCCGGGCGGTGAACCGAACGAACATGAGTCTTTCAGTCGGCGATATTGTGAAAATATATCTGCCGCCTGCAAAAGCGATTGTTGCGTCGATGAATTTGTTTATCATTCCGCTTGTTGCATTTATTCTGCTTTTTATTTTTTCGGGAATTTTTTTCCCCTGGTTAGGCGATACTGAAAAAGCATTTGCCGGGATAGCAGGAATTGGCGGATGGTACGGACTGTTTTTTATCATACACAGGGTCCGTAATAAGAAAGACTGGCCGGTTGTCAGCGAGATAATAACGCAGCAGGAATAATGGACCGGGTTAATTATTTATTGTGTTGATAAATTCTGCAATTTCTTCCAGGGCAATGACCTTGTGAATATTACCCTGTTCAATGGCGACTTTGGGCATTCCAAAAACAACGCATGATTTTTCATCCTGAGCTATCGTTATACCGCCTTCTTCGTAAATCATTCCGATTTCTATCGCACCGTCTTTGCCCATTCCAGTCATGATGAAAGCCATGGATCTGTTCTGGTAAGTCTCGGCTACTGAAGTAAATAAAACTCCAGCAGACGGCCGGTGACCATTCTGCGGCGGGCCATCATTCAGTGAAACAATATTGGCAAGCGGCCGGGCTTTAACCTGGATATGCCGGTCGCCGGGAGCAATAAGGATTCTGCCCGGCCGGATAATATCACCTTCAACTGCTTCCTTGACATCAAGGGGACAAATTTTGTTCAGACTGTTGGCAAATTCCTCTGTAAATCCTTTTGGCATATGCTGTACCACGATAATTGGTACCGGCATATCACTTCGAATCCGTGAGAAAACTGATCGCAGCGCATTTGGACCACCGGTTGAAATTCCTATGGCAATAATTTCTATTGTTTCGGTATTTCGTTTTGGTACTTTTTTCTTTATTATCTGCTGCGGTTTTTTAGGGATGTATGCTTTTGTATAAACCGCATCTTCTTCCCTGGGAATCGATTTCTTTTTTTCTTTTTCCTTTAGTCCATAAATTCGAACCAGGTCAATGAGTTGTGAAGATATCCTTGAAATATCAGATGCTTCGCCGGTGGATGGTTTAAGCAGAAAATCCGATGCCCCCGATGCCAACGCCTGCATGGTGATGGCAGCACCTTTTTGGGCGACCGATGAAAGAATGATTACCGGCGTGTTGTTGCCGCGCTTTTTTTTCTCTTTTAAAAAATCAAGGCCATTCATTTCGGGCATCTCAAGATCAAGAATAATGACGTCCGGATTCCGGGAGTCCATTTTGTGAAGGCCGAAAATGCCATTGAGCGCAGTTGCGGCTACCTCAATATCATCGGTTTTTTCAAAAATTGTCCGGATCAGTTTCCGCATCAGGGAGGAATCATCTATGATGAGCACGCGAATGGGGTCAATCATTTATGATGACTCCGCTTAAGAAGCAGTTTTCTGTACAACACTGCCCAGTCTGTTTTAAAAAATTCAAACTGAGTTTCCATGCCGAACAGGGATTCTGAATGTCCCAAAAATAAAAATGAGTTGGCACTCATGCTGTCCCAGAACCGGTTGATAACAGCCCGTTGGGCGGCATCATCAAAGTAAATGATCACGTTTCTGCAGAATAACAGGTCAATATTACTCAAACCGCTGTCGTATTTCAGATTGTGATAGTCGAATTTCACCATATTTTTTATTTCTTCACGAAGTTGATATCCGCCCTGTTTTTTTTCGAAATATTTCAGGAGGTATTCATGCGGAACACCTTCGACTTTGGCCTCGTTAAAGAAAGCTTCCTGGGCAATCATGAGTGATTTCAAACTCAAGTCTGATGCAACAATTTCAGTCTGGAAATTGGCAGGCAGTTTTTCTTTTAAAACCATGGCTATGGAATAGGGTTCTTCACCCGTTGAGCAGCCGGCGCTCCAGATACGGATTAATGGTGTGCTGGACGATTTATTTATTGAAATGAGTTCGGGAATGACAACATTTTCCAGAGCCTGAAACTGCCCGGTATTGCGGAAAAATTTTGTCAAATTTGTCGTCACGGAATCCAGGAGAACTTTCATTTCATCCTGGTTCGCCTGGATGAGCCGGTAATAGGTCATGACATCAGGCTGGCTCGATACCTTCAGCCGTTCACGCAGTCGTGTTTCCAGAATGGATCTGTTCATTTCTGAAAAGTGTATACCGGACTGTTCATATATGAGATTACTGAACAGCTCAAATTCTTTGTCGCTCAGGCTGATGGTATTCATGTTTGGTAAACCACTTTAAATGGTAGTATGTACAATGTCAGGAGTCAATAGACAGTTTTATTTCCATTTGGTTTTTCGAGCCTGGTTAGAACTCACAATTAACTCAGAATTTTTTAATTTTAAAGAAAAAGCAGAGATATATTTGTTTTTTTATTTAAAGAGGGGTTATAATAGCAATGTGAACAACAATTTTGTCAGAGTAAATATTAAAGGCGCAGTTCTGGATCAGGTGTCGGATATGCCCTACATTCTTCTAAATACAGAAGATAAAAAATATACGATTCCAATCAGTGTCGGGCCGGCAGAGGCAACAGCAGTGATCATGGCGCTTGAGGGGATAAAAACAACCAGGCCGCTTACCCATGATCTGTTTGTTCATTTTATATCGATGCACGGGTTTAAAATCCTTCGGATTGAAATATATGATTTGATCAATACCAAATTTTACTCAAAACTGCTTTACAAAAAGGGTTTCCGGCAGTTTAAAATAGAATTGCGGCCGAGTGACGGACTTGCATTAGCTGTCCGGCTTGGCACTCCGATATTTATTAATCCGGAAATATGTGAAGAAGCATCGGGGATTATGAAAATGTATGAATCGGACCGCCATTTCAAACAGGATAATGTCAGATTCGATGTAAAAATGTACGACGAATATTGACCTGTTATCATTTCAATTTAGGATTTCATACAGTTGACAGAAGCCGTTCTTCAGGAAATAATGATGTCCCATGAGTAAGTATATTTTTGTCTCGGGCGGTGTCTGTTCCAGTCTAGGGAAAGGCATTGCCGCGGCTACGATTGGGAACCTGTTGGAAGGATCCGGCCTGACGGTAAACTCGGTAAAAATTGATCCCTATATAAATGTTGACGCAGGCACAATGAATCCTATCCAGCATGGCGAAGTGTATGTCACTGATGATGGTGCGGAAACAGATCTTGATCTGGGAAATTATGCGCGGTTTACAAATTCTGATTTATCCCGCGATAACTCGATAACCACCGGACAGGTGTATCAGGAAGTCATCCGGAAGGAACGTGAAGGACGTTTCCTGGGAAGAACTGTACAGGTAATCCCCCATATCACCGATGAAATCAAGCAGCGGATACAGCGGATCGGTGAACGGGAAGACCTGGATGTGACAATTGTAGAAATCGGCGGAACCGTGGGTGATATTGAATCGGTGCCGTTTATTGAAGCAGCACGTCAGTTTATTCACGATTTTGGCAAGCCGCATGTGTTATATATCCACTTGACACTGGTTCCGACGGTTTCAATGGGAGAGCTGAAGACAAAACCTACCCAGCATTCAGTGAAAGAGCTTTTGGAAATAGGAATTCAGCCGGACATTCTGCTGTGCCGGTGTGAGGTTCCGTTAAACGAGAGCCTTAAGCATAAAATATCGCTATTTACCAATGTTGAGGAAGAAGCGGTTATTTCGGCCAATAATGTGGCGAACACCATTTATGAAATTCCGATGAGTTTTGAAAAGCAGGGTCTTGACACAATAATCATGAAGAAGCTGGATTTGAAACCTAAAACCCACAACAAAGCTATTCGTGAATGGGAAAAAATGATTAATGGGTATATAAAGGCTGATTCATTAATTAAAATTGGGATTGTCGGAAAATATGTTGAATTGCATGATTCATACAAGTCAGTATTCGAAGCACTTGTGCATGGCGGGATTGCAAATAAAGTACGGGTTGAAATTATAAAAATTGATTCAGAGAAACTGGAAACCGGAAATACCGAAGCTCTTGACGAAATTGATGGTATCCTTGTTCCGGGCGGGTTTGGTCAACGGGGTATCGAGGGAATGATTTGTGCTGTACAATATGCGCGAACCCGCGAAAAGCCGTATTTTGGAATTTGCCTTGGGATGCAGATGATGGTGATTGAATATGCCAGGAATGTTGCAGGCTTAAACGGTGCACATTCAACAGAATGTGAACCCAATTCCCCGCATCCTGTTATCAGTCTTCTGGAAGAACAGGAAAATGTAAAAACAATGGGCGGAACAATGCGGCTTGGCGCGAATGATTCGAAACTGACCAAAGGCACAAAAATATTTGAAATATATGGAAAAGAAAAAATATCGGAACGTCACCGACACCGGTATGAATTTGCGAACCATTACCGGGAACCGCTGATTGCCGCCGGATTAACCATAAGTGGAACCACGATGGATGGTGAGCTGGTGGAGTCGGTGGAATGGCAGAATCATCCCTGGGGTGTGGGGGTACAGTTTCATCCTGAATTCAAATCACGGCCCGATGCGCCGCATCCGATTTTTTACCGTTTTATTGAAGAGTGTAAAAAGAATGCAAAAAAGAAATAGTGTGCTCACCCTGTTCATGGTTCTATCTGTTTTCTCCTGCAGCCTGGATTACCAGGAAATTGCCGGGAGTGGAGAACTTTCCGAGAAAATTCCCGAGGCAGTACTCCATGATTTTATTCACCGGGCGGTAAAAGACACGAAGCTGGTATTCAGCCTGGAGGCCGAAGAAGCGCAGCTGTTTCAGACACAAAAAAAGACCCTGCTTACAAAAGTCAGGTTTCGGGAATACGATGATAACGGGGAGATGGGTGTTGAAGGCCGCGCAAACAGTGCGGTATATTTTACCGACACCGAAAATGCAGAGATTTACGGTGCAATTTATTTCCGGTCAACCGCAGAAGAAACAACATTGTATGCATCGACTTTGTTTTGGGACAAGGCAAACCGCGTGCTGAAAAGTGACGGAGAGCAGCCGGTCCGGATAGAAAAGGATGATGGAGCCTATTTGAGCGGCAGCGGCTTTTCGGTTGATGCCCGAAGAAAGGCATTGCACTATACACGGGGTGTCTTTGGGAAGTATATTCATGAAGATGATGAATAGAAAGATTTATATTTTTTTTTATTTTCTGATTGTTTGTCTTGCTGCACATGGAGATGATTTTTCCTTTTCAGGTGACCGGGTTACCAGTGTTTTTTCAAAAGGCAAGGAACGGACACTTCTTTCGGGGCATGCAGTGATCAAGTCCGAGAATAATCATATCACTGCAGATGAAATTGAACTTTATGGAAAAAATTCATCATTTGCCTTATGCCGTGGGAATGTCCGGTTTATTAATGCTGAACGGGGAATGGAACTGACCTGTGAAAAATTGTATTATGACCGGGAAAAAAAAGTGGTGCGGGTTCAGGGGAATGCGATTATGGCTGACCGTAAAAATGAGGTCATCGTCAAGGGCGGATTTATTGAACACCGGGAGACAGAAGATATTTCGCTGATTCAGATTGGTGTACGGATTTTAAAAGATGAAATGGTTTGCCGATCCGAGTTTGCAAAATATATCCGTGAAAATGACATGCTCGAACTTTCCGGGATGCCGGTAGTGTTTTGGAAAGGTGATGAATATAAAGCCTCAAAAATAATTATTGACCTGAAAAAAGATGAAGTGAAGCTCGAAGGGAATGTTGAAGGACAAATCATCACCGAAAGCGACACTCCCGAACCCAAAAAACCATCTGTTGTCCCGGAAGCATTGGAACCGGTTAATCCATCGAAAAAGGATGAATTAGATGAAGAAGACGGAGCAGGTGAGTGAAGACTGTTCTTTCTGTGGAAGGGCTCGTTAAGGTTTTCGGGAAAAAACGGGCGGTGAACGGCGTCAGTTTCTCGATGGAGATGGGTGAGGTTGTCGGATTGCTGGGGCCGAACGGTGCGGGTAAAACGACTATTTTTTACATGATTGTCGGGTTTATCAAGCCGACCGAAGGGCAAATACTCCTTGACAAGAAAGAAATTTCAACCGAACCGATGTATATTCGGGCCCGGGAAGGGATTTCTTACCTTCCTCAAGAGGCTTCGATTTTCAGAAAATTGACGGTCGAGGACAATATTCGCGCAATTCTTGAACTGCAGAAAGGTTTGACACCGAATGACCGGAAAGACAAACTTGAATATCTGATCGATGAGCTGGGAATCGGGAAGATCAGACACCAAAAGGCGTTTACACTTTCCGGCGGCGAACGGCGACGAACAGAGATTGCACGTGCTCTTGCCATTGAACCAAAATTTCTTCTGCTGGATGAGCCGTTTGCGGGTATTGACCCGATTGCTGTATCCGAAATTAAAAGAATTATCCATGAATTGTCGGAAAAAGGGATCGGGGTGCTGATCACTGATCACAGTGTTCATTATACCCTTGATATTACCGATAGATCCTATATTATTAATTTGGGAGAGATCGTAACGCAGGGGACAAAAAAGCAACTGCTGAAGAGCGATATTGCACGTTCAATTTACCTTGGTGAAGATTTTAAAATGCACTAAACCATGGGAAAGAATCTTCGTTTCTTTTCCCGCATGTATCAATTCTCAAAAATTAATGGTACATCCTGATTGAAAAAACATCGGGAATATAATATTGAAAAAGAGTGGAAAAAGAAGACAATATCTGAGAGAATTTATATAGATTAAAATAAGGAGGGTATTGGTGCAGATCCAAAAGCACGAGTTCAGACAAGAACAGCGTCTTAAAATGAGTCCGCAACTTTTTCAGGCTATACGAATTATGGCCATGCCGATTCAGGAACTGCGCCAGACGATCCGTGAAGAAATTGAAAAAAATCCTGCGCTTGAAATTG
This sequence comes from Spirochaetales bacterium, assembly GCA_016929065.1. Taxonomy (GTDB): domain Bacteria; phylum Spirochaetota; class Spirochaetia; order SZUA-6; family RPPD01; genus RPPD01. Next base: position 34,899 of record JAFGJO010000058.1, read on the forward strand.
TCGAGGACCGTTCTGCAGATTCATATGAAGAAGTTTCAACCCAGAAAGATGAAGAACATTTTTTTGAAGATACATCCGATGCAGGATTTATATCGACGGGGAGCAGTACAGCCGATTCAAAACAGCGGTTCCTTGAAGGAGTTCTCACACAACACCAGTCCCTGCATGACTATCTTCTTTGGCAATTACAGCTCCAGGTATTGCCGGACGAATGGTATCAGATCGGTGAATTGCTGATCCTGAATCTTGATGACAATGGATTTCACCGCGAGTCTCCTCTTCTTCTTGTCCCCGAGGATAAAAAGGCAGACCTTGAAAAGGTGATGCATATCATTCAGCGATTTGATCCGATCGGAGTGTGTACATCAGGATATGAAGAAGCTCTGCTGGTTCAGGCTGAACAGACAGCTGAAAAAAACCCATTGGTCAAAAGGATTATCACTGAATGTCTCCCGCTGCTTGAAAAAGGCAAGATCAAGGAAGTAGCAAAAAAACTGCAAGCGAAAGAATCCGAGGTTGAAGAGGCCCTGTCTTTTATCAGGACGCTGGAACCGCTGCCGGGCAGAAATATTTCCAGCGAACAGCCGAAATATGTTGTTCCGGATATACGGGTAAAGATTGTTGAAGGTGAATTTGTTATTGTTCTGAATGACGAGGAGATACCTGTCCTGGGAATCAATCCGTTTTTTGATAAAATAAATGATGAGGCAGGTTCTTCGAAAGCGTCTTCAAAACAAAAGGATCTGAGATCGTTCGTTTCATCAAATATCAACGGTGCAAAGTGGTTTATCCGCAGTATAAATCAACGGAATGAAACATTGTTAAAAACAGCACGGGCAATTATCGAATTTCAGCGGGATTTCTTTCGGCGCGGGTCAAAATATCTGGTTCCTTTAACCCTTCGTGATATCTCAGATTCGATTGGGGTGCATGAAGCAACGGTATCACGGATAACAACAGGGAAGTATGTTCAGACTGAATGGGGAATCTTTGAATTAAAGTATTTCTTTACCAATTCAATTTCAGGGACCGGTTCCGGGGGATCACGTTTTTCTAAAGAGGGTGTAAAACAGATTGTCAAGGAAATAATTGAAAAAGAACAGAGACAGCTGTCTGATAATACAATTGTGGACATTCTGGCAAACAGGGGAATAAAAATTGCCAGGCGCACAGTTGCCAAATACAGGAAAGAACTTGGTATCATGTCATCATTTGACAGAAAATAGAAGGAGGGTATTATGGAATATGGTATACGCGGTGTGCATTGTGAAATTGGAGAACAAGAAAAGCACTTGATCGAAAAAAAGCTCCATCGGCTTGAATTCGCAGAGGATGATATTGTTGACTTGAATTTTGTTATTTCGAAGGAAAAAAGCGGGTATAAAGTTGAAGCAACAGTCCATTTCCGCTGGGCACATAATTTTTTCATGCATGCTGATGATTTTGATGTTTCCCAGGCGATTGACAAACTGTTTAACAAGCTTGAAATCCGGATCACAAAGGAAAAGGATAAAATTAAAGGTCATAAATAGTACGATGTGTTTTAACAGTTGAAAAACTCGTGAAATTATATTATTCTGCTGAGTGAAGCATTTCCCGGTGATTGACACCGAACTGAGGCAACTGTTATGGATAAATTTACCGTACTTGACCTGCTGCAACTCGATTTGAAGGAGCATGATGCGCTTGATTTAAAATGTATCGGCGGGAGGCCCGGGCTGGTACGGGAAATCCAGGTCCCGGAGCTGAACAGGCCGGGACTGGCATTGAGTGGTTTTTTTGACAGCTTTGCGGATAAAAGACTTCAAATATTCGGGAGGGGCGAACACGCATATCTGCAAAAGCTGGAGAAAGAAAGCAATCATGAAGCGATAAAACGCCTCTTCAGTTATAATCTGCCTTGCTGTGTGTTTACAAACAGCCTGTCGCCAACCCATATGTTTTTTGAATCCGCAGAAGAGCGGGGGTGTTCGCTTTTACAGTCAACGCTTGATTCCTCGGAATTTTCATCGCGGGTAATGCGTGCATTGAGCAATATCTTTTCACCAAAAAAGAATATTCACGGCGTGCTCGTTGAAGTATTTGGAATCGGTGTGCTGATAATGGGTGAGAGCGGTGTGGGAAAGAGCGAAATGGCACTTGAGCTTATTGAACGCGGGCATCGCCTTGTTGCGGATGATTCGGTCGAAGTGCGCTGTGTCGGGGGAAATTTCCTGATGGGAAAGGGTGTGAATATCATTGCCAGCCATCATATGGAAATTCGTGGACTGGGAATAATCAATGTTACCCATTTATTCGGTGTCGGGGCGATTCGCGATAAAAAACAGATTCAGCTGGTTGTCCAGCTTGAGGAATGGGATTCATCCAAAGAATATGACAGGATTGGCATGGAAGACAGTACCATCGACATTCTTGGGGTCAATGTCCCCTATTTGAATATTCCGGTGAAACCGGGAAGAAATATACCAATTATCATTGAAACCGGGGCGATGAATGAACGCCTGAAAAAACTGGGGTATCATTCTGCAAAAGAATTCAACCGGAGTATCATGAATTGGCTTGAAACAGAAAGGGCACGATCCCTTCATTTTGAAAATATATAAATTAAGCAGCGAAAGATAACAATGAAAGAACAATCAGTAATTGTACAAAACAGAGCAGGTATACATGCACGGCCGGCGGCTTTACTTGTCCAGACTGCAGGAAATTTCAAATCTTCGGTTTATCTGGAAAAGGGATCGGAAAAAGTAAATGGCAAATCCATTATGGGTGTCATCACGCTTGGGGCTGTTTTTAATACCGAGATCACTATTATTGCTGAAGGTGCGGACGAAGAAGCTGCCGTTGAAGCTCTTGTAAATCTTTTCAACAGCAAATTTCAGGAAGACTGATTTTTATTTTCTCATTATAATTTTGACAGAGCAGCAGGTTATTTATAAAACTCTATAGGACGGAAGTCAAAAGCGTTGACCGAATACTTCCAGAAGAGTAGTATTCGGGATATATACAGTCTGTAATGCTTGTACGGGTGTATACCTGAATTGTGCTATTCCTGGAAGACAGGGATAAATGCATTTGTCAATAAACCGGTAGAAATGGAACGTGGTTATGAGATCTTCGGGAAGATCAACATCAATAGTGCTTGTTGTCCTCATTCTTTTTTATATTCTTTTAACCGCTATCGTCATTATTTTCTTTCAGCAGATAATGTTAAATATTACCAGCGAACAGAGTGAAGCAAATACACTTGCCGTTATTGTTTTAATCATCCTGCCGATGATTCTGCTTGCGGTCATTCTTATTAATATTTACCGGCTGTTCAGGGAACGAATGCAGAAAATGCCTGGTGCACAATACAAAATCCGGTTAATTTTCTTTTTTGCATTGGTTGCATTTCTTTCAGCAATCCCGCAATCCGCTTTAAGCGTGAGCTTTCTGAATTCGGTTATTAACTCGGAATTTATTGCGCAGATAAATGATTCCTGGGATTTGGCTGTAGAGTATTACCAGGGAAAAGTGAATAATTTAAGGACCTTCGGGTCGAGTACAGCGCTTCCAAAACTGATTGCATCTGCAGGGAATAATCCTGAACAACTGTGGAAACTGATTCATACGATCAATCCGGAGATACAGTTTTTTCAGATATTGAATAAGGATGGCGAAAATATTTTTTTTGCCGGTATTGCCGAGGGGCAGTCACGGATTTTTATTAATGCAGAAGTTGAGTCGGGAATGCTGCCGAAGATAGACCGCGATGAAGCGGCTGTGTTCCGGTATCTGTATGTTAAAAAAACAGGGGATACGACCAACTATCTTGTATTCGGAATTTATATCCCCCCCCGGTATGTCGCTGAGTCAAAACGTGTTGCTCAGGCAAATAATTTTTTTGAAGAACTGAAAACAGACAGCTCCCTTCAGTTTTTTATTATTTTATTTTATTTTTTGTTTTCCATCCCCATTCTGCTCGTTTCGATTATTATCAGTTTTTACCTTTCAGAGGAGGTCGTTCGGCCCATTATGAATCTGGAAGAAGCAACCAGGCGGGTGGCTGGCGGTGATTTGTCAATCCGTATTTTGACACGTTCAAGTGATGAACTGGGAAACCTGATCGATTCATTTAACCAGATGGTCTCTGAACTGGATTATTCAAAGAAAAAACTTTCAAAGACAGAAAAAATAGCAGCATGGCAGGAAATAGCGCAGCGTCTTGCGCATGAAATAAAAAATCCTTTGACCCCCATCCGGCTTGCCGCTGAGCGGATACAGAAAAAGTATACTGAGTATCTGGAGCATCAGGAGAATCCGGAAACACTGTCAGGGATCATCATGAATTCGGTCCATGCGATTGTTGCAGAAGTGAGCAGTCTGGACAAGCTTCTGAAAGAATTTTCAGAGTTCGCAAAACTCCCTGATCCATCCCGTGAGGCAACAAATATCAGGGAACTCATTGATGAAATGAGCACTGCATATTCCGAGGTTGATGTGAATGTTTCAATATCAGTTGAAAATATTCCGGATGATCTGCATTTAATGATCGACAGGAACCAGTTTAAACAGGTTTTCGCCAATTTGTTTATCAATGCGATTCAGGCCATGCCGAATGGCGGAACCCTTTTTGTGAGATCCGACCTTGTAAAAAAGGAGAAAAATAATTACTGTAGAATTCAGGTTCGGGATACCGGGACAGGAATTGAGGAAAGCGTCGGGGCGCATATTTTTGATCCTTATTTTACTACGAAAAAAAGCGGAAACGGACTTGGTCTTTCAATTGTTGAGCGAATTATATTTGACCATAACGGGAACATATGGTTTGAATCACAAATGGGAGTTGGAACAACATTTTTTATAGATATACCCATGGAGACTGAATAAATGCCGTCAATTCTGATTATTGATGATGAACAGGGGATCCGCCAGGTACTCAGTGATGTCCTGCAGGATGAGGGATATAATGTCCTGACTGCGGAGGATGGATTTAAAGGGCTTTCCATGCTGGAATCGCATCCTGTTGATCTTGTTATCCTTGATGTCTGGCTGCCGAATATGGGTGGGATTGATGTGCTCGAAAAAATAAAAGCTGAATTCTCCGATGTGGAAGTGATTATTATTTCAGGGCATGCCAATATTGATTTGGCCGTGAAGGCAGTAAAAATGGGGGCTTTTGATTTCCTTGAAAAGCCCCTTTCTCTCGAGAAAACGATCACTGTTGTAAGAAACGCCCTGGCGCTTGAAGGTTTGCGCAAAGAAAACAGAAATCTCAAAAACACACTCTTTATCGAAGACAGGATGATCGGCGAGAGCAGCGGAATGAAAAAAATACATGAACTCATTGCTCAAAGTGCCGCATCAGATGCAAGAATCCTGATTCTGGGTGAAAATGGAACGGGAAAGGAACTGGTGGCACGTGCCATTCATATGAACAGCAAACGAATGAATGGTCCTTTTATCGAGGTAAACTGTGCTGCAATCCCGGACACACTCATTGAAAGTGAATTATTCGGCCATGAAAAAGGGGCATTTACCAGTGCATTCGCCCAGCGAAAAGGACGGTTTGAACTTGCTCATCGTGGGAGTATCTTCCTTGATGAAGTAGCGGATTTGTCTCTGAGTGCACAGGCGAAGGTTTTGAGGGTAACGCAGGAGCTTTCATTCGAGAGAGTGGGCGGAGAGGATAAAATTGAAGTTGATGTCCGCATTATTGCTGCGACAAACAAGGATATTGAAAAGGAAATCAAGGCGGGTAATTTCCGTGAAGACCTTTTTTTCCGGCTCAATGTCATCCCCATTATTGTTCCTCCTTTGAGGGAAAGAAAAGACGATCTCCCTTTGCTTGTTGATTATTTTATGGAACGGTTCAAGCCGCCGAAATTGATCGAGCCGAAGAAAATGTCCGCCAAAGCAATGGAATTGCTCGCTGCATACAGATGGCCTGGAAATATCCGTGAGCTGAAAAATTTTATGGAACGAGTTAATATTATGACCACTGAGGATCTTATATCAGATGCATCTGTCAAACAGTATCTTTCATCAGAAGACCTCAGCCAGAACTCCTCACGTGTCGATGACTATGGTGATATGAACCTGAACCAGGCAAAAGATTCATTTGAGAAAGAATTTATAATGACAAAACTGCGTGAAAACGGTTATAATGTATCGAAGACAGCAGAAAATCTTGGTTTATACCCGAGTAATTTGCATAATAAAATCAAGAAGTATGGTATAAAAATAGAGAGGGAAAAATGAAGGGATTAACCAAGCGGCAGAAGAGCATTCTTGATTATATAAAGCAATACATATTATCACATAAATACCCGCCGACAATTCGTGAAGTTGCAGAAAGATTTGATATTTCCGTTAAAGGCAGTTACGACCATATCAAGGCATTGGAAAAGAAGAAATTTATCAAATGCACGGGAAACCGTTCCCGTGCCATTGAAGTGGTCTGGACAGAGGAGGAGCACGATGTTGCACGAATTCCCCTTCTGGGTAATGTCGCGGCAGGGAAACCGCTTTTTGCTGAAGAAAATTTTGAAGGCACGGTCGGTGTTCCGGCCGGTTTTCTGAACAATGGAAAACATTTTGCCCTGAACGTCCGGGGTGACAGTATGCAGGATGCGGGAATCATGGACGGTGATATTGCCATTATAAATTATCGCAATGTTGCAGATAATGGTGATATCGTTGTGGCGATGCTCGATGATTCCGTTACTTTGAAACGGTTTTTCAAAGAGAAAAACAGGGTGATGCTCAAAGCAGAGAATAATGCATATCCTCCTATTTTTTCACAGGAAATAAAAATACTCGGCCGCCTGGCCTGTATTATCAGAAAATATGACTGACAATTTGTGTTATCTTTTCCTGGGTCCGGAGGTGGGAGAAAAAGACCAGCAAATCCAGGCTCTTCTTCAATCAATCGAAAAAAGAATAAATTCCAAACCAGAAATTTACAAATATTTCGGGTTTGAGACCAGGGCAAATGATGTACTTTCTTTACTGGGAAATCAACTGCTGTTTGCAGATTTTAAGGCGGTTATAATCCAGAATACCGAGAAGATGGGAAAGCCGGATCTTGCTGCCCTGGCTGAATACTGCAAAAAACCTGCTGCGCAATCAATGCTCATTCTCTGTTCTGATGAGATTGGCGCCCCCGACTCCCGGATAGATAAAGCTATACCGGCAAAAAACAAGAAAATATTCTGGGAGATGCTGGATCAGCAAAAAAGGGGCTGGATTATCAATTTTTTTTCGAAACGAAAAATAGTAATAGATGAGGATTCTATAGATCTGATTCTTGATGTAGTTGAGAGCAATAGCCGGGACTTGAAAACGATTTGTGAACGGTTGGAGATATTTTTTGGTAAAGAAAAAACCATCCGCTATGCGGATATTGAAAACTTTGTATATCACAGCAAGGAAGAGAATGTATTCACACTGTTCGCAGGATTAATGAAAAAAGACTTCACATTGTCTTTGGAAATATGCAATAAAATACTTTTGTCTCAGGGAATAGATCCGGTTCGAATCGTAAACGGGCTTGTCTGGCAGTTCAGGGTTCTTTTGAATTTCCATCATTATCTTTCCGAAGGGTTGAGTCCTGAACAGTCGCTTCAGAAACTGAGTATACGAAGTAAACGAAGGCAAAAAATACTGCTCGAAGGGAAAAAAAACTTTTCTTACACTGATATCATGAATATCATACAGCTTATAGCTGAATATGATGTAGCCTTCCGGTCTTTTTCCACGAATGTACATCAATATTTACTTGAATTATGTATATATAAGATTATAAAAAAGAGCCAATAGCATACAATAATGTAGCTTTTTTGATACATTAATTACATTATTGTATCAAAAACGGAATGATCAATAACAAATTGTAGATTCTTAGGTTTGTTTTTTCTTTATAGTCCTTAATTATTTATCCAGTAATAAATTATATGAATAATTGAATTCTCAGTGAAATGTGCTCGAGTAAAATAGTTGGCACAATTATTGCAATATAATAATCAGTTAACTATGTGAAGTTGTAAATATATTACAACAGACCAAAATGCATGGAATTGTTTGTAATTGATTATGATATTTAGCAATCTGGAGTGCTTAAAGTACTTTTGATTGCAAATATATACTGTGAAACTCCATTGCTCCACAGATTAAGGGCCCTTGAGATGCTCCAGTTTCGGGGCCCGCTTTTTTTTTACCCCTTGTTCCAAAAAACATACTTATTTATTCGTTGAAATTTCGAGACCAGATCAGGAAAGATGTAAGTTTACAAACATATAATGCTCACTGATCAGCTTTTTTCATATTAGTTCTAAAAAAATGGAGAATGAATCACACTTTAATGTGATTCATTCTCCGGGTGCATTTCTTGCCTTTGGCAAGAAATGCACCATTACCCCAGAGACGACTCGAACGTCCGACCTACGGTTTAGGAAACCGGTGCTCTATCCTCTGAGCTACTGGGGCGGGCGAATCAAATATAAAGATATTTGATTCGTTTGAAGAATGATTTTTTCCATAATGCTCGAGGGAGTAAATATTCATTCTCCAAAGCATTTATTTATGTTAACTTTTAACAAGAAATAAATGTATCGAAATTGTAATGTTCGCCCCGGTCTCTGTCAATAAGAAATGCCGGTGACTGTCAAGACTCCTTTAAAATGTCCCCCATTTTAACTCTTTAGAAATGTCCCCTTTTTAGGCTGAAGCAGGACTGGCTGCCTCCTTTC
>JAFGJO010000059.1 GCA_016929065.1 Spirochaetales bacterium
CGGGAGAAGTAATCACAGGCGCGGAGCAAAAATCGGCCGCAAAAGGGCAAGTCCTTGTGGCGTTGGATTATAACTTTTCCTATCATTCAAAACGCAAAAGAATACGATCCATTTTTATTGGATCGATTGAAAAACCGATATGGATCCAGAGCAATTTACTATCTCTACTGCGGCCCGTCCAGCAGGTAGACATATCATCATCCAAAGCCCGGACCGGATGATAGCGTGCCACATCTGCAAGGTCTTCTATTTTGAAATCATAAGCATGGATTACACCAATTCTGCACGGAAGAGTATTTGCTTGCCCGGCAGTATCCCCGGAAGATACTACTGCAGAACCTGCTGATTCCTCCAGGACAGACGCTGATGTATTTTCTTCCGTTCTACCACATCCAGTTATTAAAAATAAAATCAGCAAAGAGATAATGTAAATAAGGATATTCTTTTTCATAAAGTTCCTGATGAAAGTATAGCACTGGAAAAACGGCTTATCAATCAAAAAAGGGGCGGGAATGGCCCGCCCCGTAAATAGCCATCAATAATTAAAATACATCCATGTGTGCATGTAATCACTGTTCACCAGATGGACCAGATCATCCGTTCCATTTCCGTCCATGTCGCCGTGCACCCAGCGTCCGGAAGCAATCGAATACCCGGGCCAGCCCCGGTTGCAGTCCATTTTAAAGCTGCCGTTGCCGCTGGAAACAAAAGTGTTTACATAATTGGTTCCGGAAACGGTATGCGCGATATCGTCAATGCCATCCCCGTTGTAATCACCTGCGAAAAAACTGCCGGTATTCATGTTGTATCCGGCCCACGATTTGAATGTGGTAACCTGGTATCCGCCGGTCCCCAGAGAGAACCAGGTGTGCAGGTAATCACCGCTGGTGAGATGGGTAAGATCCATCATTCCGTCTCCGTTAAAATCACCGGCGATCCATTTTCCACTTTTTATACTGTACCCGCTCCACGGTCTGTAGAACGCGACGGTAAACGTGGTGTCCCCGTTGGAGAACCAGGTGTTGATATAATCGCTGTCTACCAGATGGACCAGGTCTTCCTTGCTGTCATTGTTCATGTCTGCGCAGAGCCAGCGTCCGCCCGTTATGGAGTAGCCGTTCCACGGCTTGAAGTAGCCGATTGCATATGATCCGTCCCCGTTCGATACCCAGGGGTGGATATAATCGCTGTTCACCAGGTGAACAAGATCCTGTTTACCGTCGCCGTTAATATCGGCGGCGAGCCAAGAACCGCTTGTTGTACTGTACTCGGACCATGCGTAATGGGTTTTCAAAACATAGGTGCCGTTTCCCTGCGACAGCCAGGTGTTCACATAATTTGTTTTCAACACCACATGGGCAATATCTTCCAGGCCGTCACCGTTAAAATCCCCGGCAAAGAAGGAACCGTTGGCGATACTGTAGCTGGTCCAGGGTCTGAACGGAACAACACTGTAGGAGCCGTTCCCCTGCGAAATCCATGTGTTGATGTAATTGCTGTCCACCAGATGAACAAGATCCTCTTTGTGATCGCCGTTAATATCCGCGGTAATCCAGCGCCCGCTTGCATTGCCGTACCCGGCCCATGGTTTGAACATATCAATGCGGTATGATGCGCTTAAATTAACACCGTCGGTTACGTCATATGCCATGAACGTGCTGTGGGAAACCATGGAATAGGAGAGCCAGCCAAAGCCCCGCCCCTTTTTCGTATCATTGTTATCACGGTAGGTACCCCAGTATTTGCCCCAGGAATTGATGAATTTGAAGGCGTTCCGGGAATCGTCGTATCCGACGAATACCAGGCCGTGTCCGCCATAAAGTGTTCCCTCGGTCGAATCATACACCGGATTGGCAGGACTTAAATCGTAAAAATCGTCATATACCCCGATTTGGAAAATCACCGCCCTTCCCTGCGAAAGAATCTGTTTTATCCTGGCAATATCCCTGGTGTATTGCCATGTGCCGCCCTGAAAACGGGAAGCCCGCTTGAACGATTCAGCATTCGGAAGGGTATTCTGGTCGTACACGGAAAACGGGAAACCAGCCAATGTGTCGCATCCTCGGTTGACGATAAGATTCAGGCCGTCCGCAACCAGCATGCCTCCTGTCGGTGCACTGGTTTTCACCTGATTGTACAGCCATGACGGCGAAAACTGGTGATTTGTCGTTGAGAGGTCCCATCCTTCTTCCCGGCCTTCAAAAAATGTCTTTGCCGCATACGCGATGGACCAGCCGCCGCAGGTAGGGGAGGTCCCCTGGTTTCCGACCGGCGGCATTGCGGCTGTCAGGTCCACCGCTCCGGGAAGCGACGCGCTTCTGGTAATGTTCGCGGTCGATAATCCGACACGCACAACATCCGCTGGATCAACATCCGTGATGCCCAGTGGAATAACCGAATAACCTGCCATTTCCGCACCATTTAATTCGTCCGTGAAATCCTGTAATGAATCCTGCTGCGGACCATCACTGCCGGAAAAACCGTCGCCCAGCGTACAGGCGCTTGCCACAAGCAGCAGTAGGCTGACGGTAATAAAAAAAATCATTTTGTTTGTTTTTTTGGTATTCACTTTACTCCTCCATTTTTTAAAATAATATATCGCATAAAAAAAATATATCTGGAAAAAATACAAATATTTACAGAATAGAAGATCAGGAACGGTGAGAAACAGGGGGGCAGCTTTCTTTAAAATCATACACCGTGTCTTGCACCAATTCGGTGTCTTCGGCGGTTGTGTTACGACTTCTCACACCAATCCGGTGCCTTCAGCGGTTAATATGGAAAGAGTTTACTTCAACAGGTCCTCCAAACAAATAATGTTACTGCCCTTGCTTTCATAATAATGCAGCATTTCAACAATTTTCCTTTTATCATAACTGGTAATGCAATCCGACAGGACAGTAACGCCATAATCTGCTTTTCGCAGGTTGTAACAGGTTGATTTAACACAGGCAACAGCATCTGCCCCTGCTATGTAGAAATCACCGATTTCATTTTTGCAGATAAAGTCTGTAAATTCTTCACTCGTTAATGCGTTACCCTTTGATTTTGTAAAAATATTCTTTGATACTATTTTCAAGTCCGGAGCCAATGCAGCCCCGTGTGTATTGGGTTTGAATGTCCTTGTACCGGATGATAAATTTTCATGCCGAATATACACAACATGAACTCTATTATTGACTGCCCAATCAACCGCTTTATTGATAGTGCCAATAACATCCTTATAATGCTTCGTAATATCATTTTGAATATCGATGATTACCAGGGCTTTTTTCTGCATCGTTTCACCTCCTGACAGGCAGTTTGATTTGTTTGCTTTTTTTCTCATGTGTTTCCTCCAGACAGATTGATTTGATTGTTGTGTGATTATACCCGGTAATTGTTGACAACAGTATGGCAACAATTCATAATGAAAAAACGAAATTTTGGCAGGCTGATATCAGATGAAAATTGACAGGCTGGTGAGCATTATTATGATACTTCTTGACAAAAAGCGCATCGGCGCACAGGATCTGGCAGAAATGTTTGAAGTGTCACCCCGCACCATCTACCGCGACATAGACACGATCAACATGGCGGGTATTCCTGTTTTCTCAACATCAGGAAAGGGCGGCGGCTTTGAAATCATGCAGAAATACAAGATTGATAAAAAGGTTTTTTCGACTGCCGACCTTTCCGCTATCCTGATGGGGCTTTCCAGTCTTTCCAACATGATACGGGGTGATGAACTGGTAAACGCCCTTGCGAAAGTGAAGAGTTTTATCCCCGCAGAAAGAGCGAAAGACATTGCATTAAAAGCAAATCAAATACATATTGATTTGAGCCCGTGGATGGGCAACAGGAACATACCGCCTTATTTGGAAATTATCAAGACAGCCATACAGGAAAGCAGACTGCTCTCATTTGAATATGCAGACCGCTACGGGAATAAAACCGCGCGAACCGCCGAGCCGTATCAGCTTGTATTGAAAGGCAGTCATTGGTACTGGCAGGGGTATTGCCGTAAAAGAAATGATTTTCGCTTATTCAAACTATCCCGCACATCAAACCTGCAAACACTGGAGGAATTTTTTACACCGCGGGATTATCAAAAGCCGCAGCTGGATTTTGCCGATATTTTGGCAGCCAGGCAAACAAAAATCAAAATTCGTATTCATACATCTGTCATGGACAGGGTCCTTGATTATTGCACTGATGAACATTTTTTGCCGGATGGTGATGAGCATTACATTGTGTGGTTTCCCTTCATAGAGAACGATTACTACTACCATATTCTTTTCAGTTTTGGGGATAAATGCGAGTGTATAGACCCGTTACATATCCGCGCGGAAATGAAGCGCAGAATACATGATATCGCTGCCTTATATGAACGTTAAAAAAACGGGAAATGAGAGTGGTCAGGCAATTAAAAACAATGATATGATGAATCCCATAAACTTAATAGAAAAGTATTTTGGAAGGGCGTAGCCCCCTTCTTCTCTTCACTCTGCGGTCTTTGCGTGCTCTGCGTAAATACATTCTTCCTGATTTCCTGGTTTCCTGATAAATTTTTTTCTTCCTGTTTTCCTTGTTGCAAAATGTAATATTTGAGAGTAGGCTCATTTTCATGCAGCGTACTTTTTCCATTGACGGGATTGTCCTTAAAGTGAACCGGATCAGCGAAATCCACAAGGGGCTTATCCTTTTTACCCGCGAACACGGCCTGTTTTCCTGTATTGCCCATGGTGCATACAAGACAAAGGGAAAACTGCGCGCGCTCACCGAAATATTCAGCTATATCAAAGCATACATTTATCATGATCCGGTCAGGGATTCCTATAAACTGAATGACGCGGAAACCATCGAACTGTTTTCTTCGTTCAGGAAATCAGTCGAAAAATATTATGCAGTGAATCTGTTTGCAGAGGTTATTTTGAAGTCGTTCGGCGGTGGCGAGGGGATCGGGGATCTCTATGACCTGTTTCTGGAAACGCTTGAATGTGTGGAGGCTGGTGCACAAAAAGAGGTAGCCTATATTATTATTCAGTTTGGGCTGCGGTTCTTGTATATTGCCGGCAGTGAACATCTGGGGAATGACTGCAGAATGTGCAATAGAAGTATTGGCGAAACCGAGAACCGGTATTACCGCCGGGCGGCGCACGGCTTTGTCTGTGCACATTGCCTGCATGATGACTCGCTGTTCATTCCGCCGGGGATCATGAAGTATCTGAAAAAAACAAATAGCTTGAGTATGCGGGAAGCATTGAAAATAACCTTGCAGGAACAGACAACGAAAAATGCACAGACGCTTGTTTATTTAATGGTGCAGGATATGATCGAGAAGGAACTGGTGAGTTTGTCAGGCATGCCCGGGTAAATGAGTTTCTCGCAAGATCGCGAAGTTGAAGAATAAAAAAGATGGATTGTATGAACCTGTTACTATCAGGAACATTACATTCTAATTGTTTATGGATACAGGTATATCTTTATTGAATTATCCTTCGCGCACTTCGCGAGAGACATTTCATCCGGAGGCCATTATAAGAGTATTCATTGCATTGCCGCTTCCTGTCCATATCGCCGAACATCTCGCTGATATCGGTATGGCTCTAAAGGATATGTTCCGCGGAGTAAAACCTGTTCATGCACATGCAGTGCATCTGACGCTCTCCTTTCTGGGCGAGCAGACAGAAGAACGGATTGAAATGCTGAAAAGCCTCATGGCAGACGAGCTGCTGGCTCATTCTGTTTTTACTGCACACCTCACCTCGGCAGGGACCTTTCCGCCTTACGGAACCCCGAAAATAATCTGGGCGGGCATCGACGCGGGAGCCGGCGCTGCAACAAACGACAATGCACTGATTACATACCAGCACAAAGTAAAAAAGCTGCTTGTGGAAAATGGTTTTCCCGAGGCTGATGAAAAACGGCCCTTTCATCCGCATTTGACGATCGCCCGAAACAGGTTTGCTGTTATTCCCCAAAGCGTGCTTGACGGATTTTCGCTGAACACTGAAGTGTTTGAGATAGATACTTGTGCTCTTTTTGAATCAAGGCTGCATCCATGGGGAGCCGAATACCATAAACTCGCGATTCATGAGTTTTCAAAATAGCGGTGTGTTTGCGGATATACGCCCGAAGGCGGCTGATTATTTCATCTCTCCCGGGATAATCTTCACCTCTTTTACCGCGCTTTTGCGTACTATGTGCAGCATGACCGGTTTGCCGGGAGGCCATTTTGAAAGAATCCGGTGAATGTCATCGACAGAACTCACCCACTCATTGTTCAGCGAGAAAATAAAATCTCCGGGCTGCAGTCCTGCTTTCGATGACGGGCCATTCGGTTCAACATCGCTGATTTCAACGATGAACGGTGTTTTCAGTTTCAGCGTATGCTGCGCACTCCTGGATACAGGGATCGAAAATGCTGCAATCCCGAGCGCACTCCGCCGCACCTTCCCGTGAATGATAATTTCCGAGGCCACCCACTTTGCCGTATTTGACGGAACAGCAAAACTCAACCCCTGGGCCATATGGATCATTGCGGTGTTAATTCCCACGACCGTGCAGCCGGAGTCCACCAGGGGGCCGCCGGAATTTCCTGGATTAATGGCCACATCGGTTTGTATGATATTGTCGATGAGCCTGCCGGATTCACCCCGCAGGGACCGGCCCAGGGCGGAGACAACCCCGGCGGATACTGTGCTCTGAAAACCAAGAGGATTGCCGATTGCAATGGCAAGCTGGCCCACACGGATTGCGTCAGAGTCGCCGAGAAATGCGTACGGTAATGCCGATGCATCCACTTTCACCACCGCAAGATCGGTAGCAGGATCGCTGCCGATTATCCGCAGCGGATAGGTTGTTCCCTCCTGGAGGGTAAATGAAAGAATGTCGCTGCCGGAAACCACATGGTTATTGGTGAGAATGAATCCATCGGGGGTGATGACCAGTCCCGAACCGATTCCTTCCCGTGAGGTGGGAATAATGTCGTTTGCATTGATTTTTATTGCTCCTACCGCGGGACCAACCGTTTCCGCGACTTTTATCACTGCGTTGGAATAGGCATCAAGAAGCGATGTTTCTTCAGCTTTTTTGTTTGCCTGGACAGAATTCCCTTTTGCCCTGGAATCTGGCTTGCCATTCGTAAAAAATAAACAGGAATAATCTTGTTCTGCCATATGTTATAAAATATAATCTATTACAATGAAAATAGGAAATAAAAGAATAGCAATAAGGAGAAGCAGAAGGAAGTAAAAGGGATTATGAAAACAGGAAAATGCAGGAAAAGAAGGGAATAAAAATAAACCGCACAAAGTGGAAGGAAAGAGGGGTGCTTGCCCCTTTGACAAAAAACATCTTTGTGTGCCTGGTGATCTTGGGGTGAGCCTCTTGAAAAAAGATCTCTCAAAAAGTGCACATGGAGTATTTGTACACTTCTCTTTCTCTTGAAAAGAAGTGTGTTGCGGACATCGGCTCCTGTACCGGTATTTTATCTTTTTTACAGTCTGTCTGCGGCAAATTATCTACTGCAGCACCACCGTTACTGTTACCGGGTCATTCGCATAAAAAAAACGGCCGCTCCCCATCACATCAACATGCCGGAATGTAATCTTTTTATAGGTAATACCACTGCTGTCCGGTTTAGAACGCAAATAAAATAAAAAAGCTTGTATTTCCTATGCCTTCAATGTTACAAGAAGGTGAGTACTATATA
>JAFGJO010000060.1 GCA_016929065.1 Spirochaetales bacterium
CCATATTATTCCTCTCAGCTGTAGTTTACCAAAAAGGACATTTTAATCGAGTTTATAAGGGGACATTATCACAGAGTTTCAACATAATTGTTGTCTGCAAATTTGCGGGATTGTTCTATAAAACAGATTCTATGGTGTTTTATCTGATTTTCTCAAGAACGGTTATCAGACGGGATTTTGCCGAATCTGGAAGCTGAACCGTCTTGAAAGAAGAACCAAGACCATGGATAATGCTGATGTCGTTTCGCGGCACAGAAAGTTTTTTTGAGAGAAATTCGATAATTGCCTTGTTCGCCTTCCCTTTTTCAGGTGCAGCCTGAATTCTGATTACAATCCTGTTGTCATGTATTTTTACCAGGGCGGTTTCTGATGCTCCCGGCTGGACTTTAAGGTATACGAGTATGTGGCCGGATTTATCAGTGATTGTTTCTGAAACTCTCATAAAACACTCTTATGGATTAAGCAATTCCTTAATTATTACAATCGCTTCATTGAGCATCAGGTGGTCATGGTTTTCACGTTTCCGTAAATCACGGATGTTCACCGCGTCCTGCTGCTTTTCTTGTTCACCGATGATGATGGCCAGCGGAATGTTCTTTTTTTCAGCGAAGGTAAATTGTGATGCCAGTTTTTTCTTCGATGGAAATACTTCAACACTGATGTTTTCACTTCGCAGAATCTCTGCAATTTTATGGGAATGCCCGATAATTGATTCATCGATACAGGTAATCAGTACATCAGCGCCTGAGGGAACAGGCGGGAGCTGTCCAAGTGATTCAAGCGCGGCGATGAGCCGGTCAAGTCCGACAGACGCCCCGACTCCCGGTATCTCTTCTTTGGAATACACTGATACCAGGTTGTCATATCTGCCGCCGGAGCAGACCGATCCGATTTCGGAACATCCGGAAAGGAACGTTTCGAATACGATACCGGTGTAATAATCAAGCCCCCGGGTAATGGAAGTGTCAAAATAAAAGAAATTTGCGATGCCGATTTCCTCAAGAAGGGATGAAATCTCGGTCATTCGCTGCACATGGGGGTTTTCGGCTGAAACAAGTTTTTTTACTTTTGCCAGTGTCTCTGCAAAAGTTGGTGCCGGGACAATAAATTCAAGAATTGCGGCACAGGATTTTTTATCGGTAATCGAGGACAATTCTTCTTTTACGGCTTTTTCTCCGATCTTTTTGATTTTATCGACAAGACGGAGAATATCTACTGATTGATCATGCAGGTCCAATACATCCAGGAGCGCATTGAATATCCCACGGTGCGAGACGTGAATTTTGAACTCCTGTATTCCGAGTGTTTTCATTGAGCGGTACATTAATAAAGCAATTTCAATATCAGCTGAAGCCGTGTCTGATCCCACCACGTCAAAATCGCATTGCATGAATTCCCGGTAGCGTCCGGAATGGGGTTTTTCACCCCGCCAGACCTTTGCGATATGATACCGTTTGAAAGGCAGAAGAATTTCATTCCGGTGTTGTGCCAGAAAACGGGCAAAGGGAACAGTAAGATCAAAACGAAGAGCGACTTCACGTTCTCCCTGATCCATAAATTTGTACACCTGCTTCTCGGTTTCACCGCCGCTTTTTCCAAGAAGTATTTCTGAATATTCAATTGCCGGTGTGTCAATCGGAAGAAAGCCGCTGAGTGTGAAAACTTTTTCGAGTTTCGCAATAATGTGTTTGCGTATACTCTCGGTCGAAGGAAGAGAGTCCCTGAACCCTTTGAGCAATTTTGGTTGAATAATATCTTTCACAATTGATCCTTTCAGCGAAATCAAGAAGCTGTAAATTATTGTGTATACTATACACGAATCCATCATGAAATTCCATAGGGGGGATATTCCTTTTTAATTGTTTTGCAGTAATTTCTTCAGGAAGTCTTTAGGAGAATGAAATATTTTTTTCGTCAGCCGGTGCGAGTCTGATGTACCCATCAGTCCGAGCACCGGGGACAAAAAATATTTCATTCCCAATATAGCTTTTAAAGAAATTACTGCATAAAAAAAAGAGGCTATCCAACTTGTTGGACAGCCTCTTTTTTTTTATATGTTATGTTATATTAATTGGGGACTACAGATTCCATTTCGATTGTATTGAGAATCATGTCAACTTTTTCTGTATAGTTGAGTGGATCGGTCTTTTTTGCTTCTCCCAGAGATGTCTTGGCCTTTTCAAAATCATTGTCAGCGTATGCATTAACGCCGATCGCATACTGAATCAGTGCCGCAGGAGCTTCAAGTTCAAGCGATTTCATGTATAATGCCTCTGCTTCGGAATAATTTTTCTTGTTGTAATTGATGAGTCCAAGATAATAATAGGGGATATAGTTGTTCTCTGCACGGGTAAGAGCAGAATTGAATATTTCCTCTGCCTTGTTATAATCCTGACTTGAATAGTAGGTGACCCCTTCGGCAACAAGATCGGAAAAAGTCTGCAAAGAAGAAATATAGGTAATAAATTCCTGTTCTACTTTTTGTATTCCAAACCACCCAAATGCTTTTTCCTTTACCCGTTCCGCATTTTCCTTGACGCTGAGCGCAGAATCAAGAGACCCGATACTGTCCCACAAAATACGGTTAATGTCACGATTTTCACTGTGCAGGAGGAAATAAACAAGTCCCCATGACTGCGGATAAAATGTTTCGATCTGCATTTGTGCAGATGTTTTATCAAGCGTTAAAAAAGAATCAAAGGTGATCATCGATTGGGCAGTCGTTCCCGACAATATTTTTTTCAGTGTGGGGAGCCATACCAGTTCGATGGGAAGCGAATATTTGTTTTTTGCTGCATCATAGGTTGACTGTTCGAAATAGGCGGCGAGTCCTTCCTGAAGCCATACCGGCGGATTTGAAACAAAAGCTTTTAGGAACTGTACAAATCCCTGGTGGAGCAGTCCGCCTTCCATGTCCATTGTATCGGCTTTCTGGAATAATACCAGTTCGCATTTTCCAAGATCGGAGTAATGAATATAAACATAATCTTCCCGTGTTTCGCGGATTATTATGCGAAGATAATTGTCGAAACCGGCCTTTTCTTTAAACACACGGACTTTCAATTTTACCGGCAGTTTTGCAAGATCAAAATGGAGCATTGAATTGTAGAGCGCAAGACACGCTTCAAGTTTCTGGATAAAATCCTGGCCGTTCGCCTCTGTGCCTTCATAAAAAAGCCGATAGTGATCGGAAACAAGCTGGGCGAACTGTGTATTCTTTAGTGCGTTGGTATCAACCGGTGTCTTGTCCGGAACAGTTTCTGCAGGAGTTACCTTCACCGTATCAGGGACTTCTTTTGGTGTCTCTGCCGGAGGAACTGCATCAGGAATTGTGTCAGGCAGGGTCTCCGGAAGTGTTTCAGCCGGTTGTTTCGGTGGAATGGTGTCAGCTGTCCCTGTAGTGTCAGTCAATACTGCATCTGCTGAAAATGCTGAAAAGAGCACAGCAAACGACAGGAGAAAAATCATACATATTCTCATATGCAACCCCCAATAAATCAATAATAGTGTTTCACGAAATCGGTGTCAATTTCTTTCTCTATATTATACATCGGTACAGACCATGCTTTTTCATTACCAAAATATTATAGATTTTCAGGAGAAAAAACGGTGATGGAGCATTGGGTAACGGATATTTTCAGTATACAATGTATTTTCTTAAATCGGTTATGTATCGACTTTTGCGATTATGATATCAACCTTTGAAAGGGATATCCCGGTAAAATTTTCAATACTGTCTATTATATAGTTTTGCAAAGCAGGGATGGCGTTGGTGAGTTTTGTTCCGAATGTGACCTTGAGGTGAATTTCAAGAATATAGCTTTTTACATCTTTTTTCACCACAACTTTTTCAATCTGCAGAACAGAGTCATATTCCCTGACACAATGAATTACCATCTGGCTCAATGCGGATTCTGAAATTGACAGACTCCCCCGTTTGCTGAATTCAGGCCGGACAACGGTCTTCTCAAAAACATTCTGCTGGTTTTTACGGAAAAACCGTTTCTCCAGAAATATTTTAATCGTTTCATATATCAAATGAGGATAATTTTGTTTTACCTCGAATGCGGGAACAGGAATAATATGTTTTCCCTCGGTCTTTCTGGCATTCATGGCCTGATCTATTTCCTGTTCTGTGGCAATATCTTCAATATTGATAATCCGGTGGGGTTGGGGCAAGTCGAGCCTCCGGGATATTCTTTCCACCATGCCGACCGATGTCCCTATAATGAGAATACTTTTAAAATCCTCGTTTTTCAGGGCACTTTTTACCTGTCGCGCATGTGCATCATCATTAAATAGTGCAGTTTTAATTGCGCCAAGGTATGCCTTTTCCTTTTTTGCCGATTTTCCGGCAATGATCTTCTGGTCACGAATTAAAAGTCCGTCATCGACAAGCAATTCAATATTGTATTTCTCTGCCAGAAGCATGGCTCTGAAACTTTTTCCGGTTCCGCTCCGGCCGACCAGGGCAAAAACCTGGACTCCCCGTATCAGCCAGCGGAGGTGGTGAAAAATATAGGTAACGGGATTCATGAAAACCTTCTTCCTGCTCAGCTTGTGACATGTAATATCCTGAGATGATTGTTTTGAACATACAGATTTGCAGAAGTATATGTCAAGGAAATTATTCTCCTCATTTGTTTAAATTTTTGATGGTTTTGTCCAGTAATGCAATACTTTTTTCACCAAAAATATTTTTCAGCAGTTTTTCGGATTCTGCAGGCATCGGTGCGGTTAGAACCCCAAAAGGATATTGCGGATCAACAACTGTTAATTGACCTGCGTGGAGCAGATACCAGGGGAATCTGCGGCTGCCGCCATACTTTATGTCTCCGGTAAGGGGAAATCCGTGAATTGCAGCCTGAGAGCGAATCTGGTGAGTTCTCCCGGTTCGGGGAAGGAAGAGTGCCAGAGTATGGTTGTCTGCCGATATCACCGGAAAAACCTTTGTTATGGATGTTTTTCCCTTCGATGTTTTACTATTGCCGGTAATCCGGGCAGCCGGATTCCGGACAAGGACATCCTCCCACACAGCATCATGCTTGAGAAGATTATCCATAACGCCTATGTATATTTTTTGTATTTTCCTCTCACGAAACAGTCTGGTGAACATCCTTGCGCCGTGGATCGATGCAGAAAACAACTGTAAACCTGTTGTGTTGCGGTCAAGCCGGTGAATGGGCCCGGGATGAAATGAAAGTGAATGGTCATTGCGTTCAGCCCATAAAAAGCGCACCTGGTATTCAAGCGATCCATGCCCGTGCACAACCAGTCCGCGGGGTTTGTTGAAAGCAATGATATGTTCATCTTCATAAATAATCATGTTACAAAGTTCCCTGAGGGGAACCTTTATATCGTCTCCGTTGGAGGATGAAGCAGTACTGCCCGGTTTGTTTATGGAAAAAAATACCAGAATGGAATCATGAGCATGCACCCGGGTTTCGGGAGTGCACTTTTTGCCGTTGAGCGTGATCAGTCCCTTTCTCAATGCCCGAAAAATATTTCCCCGGGTAAGCTGGGGAAATGCCTGAAGCAGAACACGGTCAATCCGTTTGCCGTCGTCATTCTCGCCGGCGGTAAATACATTAGTTGCTTTTTTCATTTTTCGGAACAATATCCTCCAGAATAATTTCGAGATCTCTGGTGATAACGGTCAGGCTTTCGGATATTTTCTGAAGATTGGAAATGGTTTTTTCTATATCCTGCGAACTTTTTTTACTGCTTAATACCGATACAACCGAATCGTCAGAGGCAAGACTGTCGGTAATTTTATCAAGGCCGTCCATAACCCGTGCAAAGCGTTCGAGAACCGATGGATCACCCCCGTCAGCGGTGACGAGATACTGCTTGATGGCATCCGAAGATTCCCTTATGTTCTGAAGCGTTGTACTGATATTGTCCTTGTTGTCGCGGAGAATTTCGGAAAGAATGCTCATGGATGTGGTGAAATCCTTGATGAGTGTATCGCTTGAAAGTAGAAACGAATCAAGATTTTTGATTGGATCACCTTGTACATGAT
This sequence comes from Spirochaetales bacterium, assembly GCA_016929065.1. Lineage (GTDB taxonomy): Bacteria > Spirochaetota > Spirochaetia > SZUA-6 > RPPD01 > RPPD01. The sequence goes on from JAFGJO010000060.1 coordinate 6,023, forward strand.
CCCCTTCCTGGATAAATTCAGTTGAGTCCGCAGGAATGACTTCCACATATTGATCACCCAGCAAAGATCCGGACATAATAATAAACCGCGATCCTTTCAATACTTTTTCCTTTGGGTATAAACTGATTTCCGCGATGACACTTTTCCGATCCACCTCATTTATTTTTATCGCGGTAACACTACCAATTCGCACTCCCGCAGTTCTGACTACGGCTCCGACCGGCATAGAGCCGATGTGGTGAAAGGTTATATAGAATCTTGTCCCGACAAAAAACTGGGTCTTGCTTACCAGAAGATACAATCCGACAATAAAGACCAATGCGATAAGGATAATAATGACAGATTTCCGAATGTTCTTAGAATTGATTCTCATTGTTTTTATGCACCCTTTCTCTGTTGCTGATAAAATGTTTATATATTACAGATGTCGGCAGAAAAGCGGTTTCTTTTGTCATGATCGTGGTGATCGTTCCGTTTTCGAGCAGCGCTATTTTTTCACCCACATATTTGGCCAGATCAATATCATGGGTGACGATAAGCGATGTAATTTTCAGTTCCTGCTTTAATTTCAGAATCAGCGACTCAACAATTCCTGCGCTTTCCGGGTCAAGCCCTGATGTCGGTTCATCGTACAGCAGATATTTTGGTTCCATAATCATGGCCCGGGCAAGTGACACCTTCCGCTTCATGCCGCCGGAGAGCTCAGCCGGGAACGAGTGAACAAATTCCGACATCTCGACCAGATCAAGAAAACGGAAAACTTTTTTTCTTATTTCATTCATCGGTGCCAGTTTATGATAGATCAGGGGAAATGCAACATTTTCAAAAACATTCATGGAATCAAAAAGTGCTCCTTCCTGCAGCACCATTCCGATTTTCCAGCGAATTCTCAGCAAGTCATTTCTGCTTGCAGCGGTTATATCTTCATCATCAATATAAATTATTCCTGTATCTGCATCAATAAGCCGGGTAATACATTTAAGAAGAACAGACTTCCCGATTCCGCTTTTTCCCACAATGACAAACGTATCAGCATCTTCGATGTCAAGTGAAATATTGTCCAGAACTTTATTGGTTTCAAATGATTTATGGACGTTTGAAATTCGAATCATAGGGCATCCGTAAAAAACCCGGTGAGCGTCAATAAAATCTGGGTAATCAGCATGATGATAAGAACATAGATGAAATTGATAACGATTGACTTGGTCGTTGCTTTCCCAAGTTCGATTGCTCCTCCGTTGAAATAAAAACCGGCAGCACAGGCATTTAATGAAATAAAAAATCCAATAAGGGCAATCCGGACAAAAGACTGGGTAACAGTACCTGATTTCAAAAAAGTAAATGCATTGTCAAGAATCGTGCTGGGAGCTACCTGAAACCATAAATTGAGAAAAAGGGTCGTTGAAATCAGGGAGATTCCATTTGAAATTCCCAATAGGAGAAGAATGCTGAGAACTGAGCCGACCACTCGGGGAATAACAATCAGCTGGATTGGTTCGACTGCCATCATCCGCTGTGCATCAAGCTGCCCGCTCATTGCCATCGATCCGATTTCAACAGTAAAAGCTGTCCCGACCCGGCATGCATAGAGCATTCCGACGAGGAGAATGGTGAATTCATGAATAATCCCGAAGGTTGCGGTAGGGCCGATCAGATTGATTGATCCGTATAAACTTCCGAAATATCCGCCGAGCCAGGCAATAAACATCCCCATGACCACTGACCCGATAATAATCGTCACAAATCCTTCGATGAGACACCGCATGAACTGTTCTACAATCTGGATTATTTTAAACGGCCGGTGAAACAGCCAGTAAAAAAAATTCAGATATATCCTGAGGATACCCCTGGCGGTTACTGACCATTCTTTTAATGTATTCTCTCTTGATTCTGTCACAACATGGTAAATTCTATACTTTTCTGCGATGGTGTCAATCACTTCAGTCAAAAACTGTCGATAATTTGACAATTTCTATTGACAAAACAGGATACTCTCTGGAAACTGTATTCTTGGAAAATACATTTATGGAATACATCAGGGAACTCTTTTTAAATAAGATTTTTTTGTCTGCGATTTTCAGTTGGTTTATTGCTCAGGTCATGAAGTCTGTTGTGGAAATAGTAAAGAACCGGCCGCGCAGTGCGGTCAAAATTCTGACCTATATGTTTTGGGCGACAGGCGGCATGCCCAGCAGTCATTCTTCGGTAGTGACCGCGATTGCAGCAGGTATCGGGTTTGTAAACGGGGTGGGTGATCCCCTGTTTGCCGTGACCCTTTTTTATGCATTACTGGTCATTCGTGATGCAATGGGTGTCCGTCGGTCAACCGGCCTGCAGGCGCAGACGATCAACAGAATATTATCCGTCATCGACACTGAAAGAAAAATTAAACCGGTAAAAGAAATTCATGGCCACAGCACTGCCGAAGTTTCCGTCGGTATTCTTTTGGGTTTTTTTATCGCTGCCGCATTTTGTAATCTTTAACTGAAACAATCGTGTGTGAAAAAAGAAAGAATGTCGTTCCCGGAATGTTGACTGGACTATGAATTACTTGAAAAAACTCAACACCATTTCACGTCTCAAGAATATATTGTCTTTTGTTCTGCTCGGCAGTGTGGTGTTTCTCTTTCTGCTTTTTACTGTTCCCGCTTTCAATCCCCAGCTTTTTAAAGGGTATTACACACTGTATTTTTCCGGATCTGTAGGTGAACAGGATATTGTTGCATCCCTCAATGCTGATCCTGGTGTTGATGTGGTGATTTCAGCTTCATCGGCCTGGGTTTCGGTGAGTAATCTGACAGGAATTGAAAATATTCCTGTCGCAACAATTCACGCACGCTTGGAGCCGGATGATCCCCGGCTTGACGGGTATATGAAACAAATCGGCAAATATTTCAGAATTAATGACGAAAAGAAGACATGGAACATTATCTATATAAAGACTCAGCAGAATGCAATTTATTTATCAATGGTCATCAACCGGATCACGAAGGGCGCAACAATAGACTGGCATATTTACGAGCAGGAATTCAGTGAAATTGTGTATATCGTCAGTTTTATCGGAACGGCATTTATAGTGCTTCTTCTCCTGCTTTTTACACGGCCCCTGCACAGAATACTTCTTGTCGCGGGGCTGCTCCCATGGATCACTGCACTCGTTTCAGGCGGGATTACCCTGTTTATTCTTTTCTTTCTCTTCGCGCTCGTCTGGGCGGTATTGCTGGATGAATATATTAAATATTTTCTGAACAGGTTGAAAAACCGGTGGGAAGATCCTGATTCAAAAAAACTCATGCTGTCCTTCTGTATGTACTGTGTTTTTTTAATTGCAGTGATTGTCCTCGGTATACTTCTTGATACGGCGATACATCAGATTTTTATAGCCATGGCACTGCAGCTGCTGATTCTGGGCTTGTACACCGGATACAAGGTTTTTCTGTACAGGATTGTGTATCCGGGAAAAAACAGACATGTCCTGTATTCACCGGTTGAGATGGTCAAAGTATACAAACCACGCTGGAGTCTGAAAAACAGGCACTCACCGGTTTTCATGTTCCTGTTCTGTATCATCGCACTTTTCCCGCTGATTCTGCTTTTGCCAGGGAGTACGCCGAAAAAGAATTTACCGGTTCCGGAAAGAGTGGATTCGGTTCCCCCCGGTGTCTCCATGGAAGCAGCAAGGCAGCTTGCATCCATGACGCAGGAAGACGGGCTGCCGAATCTGCATGATTTTGTTGTGCACCGGTCATACCAGGAACGAATTGCCTATGGGAAATATGAGTATCAGTTTCCGGTAAAAGACGAGGAAATTGTCCTCGCAACTTTTAAAAAAACACAAGCTGGCCCCATCGAAAAATCACATACAGTCGTCAAACGGTTCGACAGCAGCTGGTTTTTGCAGATGATTGACTCGGTTCATCCGGCGTCTATAGAGAAAATGCTGATAGACCAGAAAGCGGCAGTAAGCGTCAAAATTCGCCAGGCACGCTCATTTGAGCATGATTTACAGTCGGTCTGGACAATCATAATAAATTGGTGTATTCTTCTCTGTCCTGTATTATATCTTAATCACCGATTCACACGCATTTTCATCTATGGTGTGAAGAAGGACATCCAAATATTACTTAGGGAGCTTAAATGAATGCTATAAAAACCTTTCCAAAGGGTGGCGTCCATCCTCATGGAAACAAGGCGGCAAGTTCATCTCAGCCGATAAAAAATGCACATATACCGCAGCAGGCGATTATTCCCATGAGTCAGCATATTGGTAAACCCGCAGAGTGTGTCGTGGCAATAGGCGATGCAGTCAAAGAGGGAATGCTGATCGGAAAAGCATCAGGATTTGTTTCTGCAAACATTCATTCGCCGATTCCCGGGACGGTCAAGGATATTATTGAAATGTATCTGCCGCAGGGAATAAAGACCTGGGCGATTGTCCTGGAGTTTCAGGGAGAATTTGAACGTTCCGGCAAGCTGTTTGAAAAAAGAGACTGGAAAGGGTACAGCGCTGAAGAGCTGAATTCGATCGTTGCTGAAATGGGCGTTGTCGGGCTCGGTGGTGCAACGTTTCCCTCTCATGTAAAATATGCAGTAAAACCCGAACAAAAAATAGATTCACTGCTCATTAACGGCGTTGAATGTGAACCGTTTTTAACCGCTGATCACCGCCTGATGCTTGAAAAACCCGAAGAACTTCTGGAAGGGATAAAGATTATCCAGAAAATGGTCAAGGCAGAGCATGTCTACATCGGCATTGAAGTAAACAAACCGGATGCGATCTCATTACTGCAGCAGAAAATAAACGATGCAAATCTGAAATTTGAAGTAGTACCCCTGAAAGTACGGTATCCGCAGGGGGATGAAAAAATGCTGCTCAAAGCAGTTCTGAACCGCGAAGTACCATCCGGAGGCCTGCCGCTTGATATCGGTGCTGTTGTTTCAAATGTCGGAACCGTTTATGCCATTTATGAAGCTGTTGTATGGGAGAAACCGCTTACCGAACGGATTGTTACCGTGACCGGGTCTGCTGTAGTCAGGCCCTCCAATTTGAAGGTGCGCATTGGAACAAAAATAAGCGAAGTCATTGAGGAATGCGGCGGATTTAAAACCCCACCCGGGAAAATTGTCCTTGGCGGGCCGATGATGGGTTTTTCCATTGCAGATGTGGACATGCCGGTCACAAAAGGGGTATCCGGTATTCTGGTTTTATCAAAAAAAGATTCACATATATATCAAAATGATCCATGTATCCGCTGCGGCAGATGTCTGAAAGCATGTCCCTGGAACCTGATGCCCACGGTACTCCTGAAGGAGATCGAGAGTCAGAATTACAAGGCGGCATTGGAATTGGGGCTTATGGACTGTAAAGAATGCGGCTGCTGCACCTATGTTTGTCCGTCTTGTATTCCGCTTGTTCAGACATTCAAATATGGAAAAATATTAGCAAGAAAGAAATAAGGATTGATAGAAATGGAAACACGTGAACTGTTGATTTCAACTTCATCACCTCATTTACGGGAAGGCTCCAGAACATCCGCGATCATGTGGTTTGTCTGTCTTGCGCTTTTTCCCGCGAGCGTATGGGGCGTTGTTGTATTTGGCTGGTACTCTTTGATTGTACTCGTCGTAAGTATTTTTACGGCACTTCTTACAGAATTTGTCATCACTGCAATCAAAAAAAAGATGACATTATTTGACGGCAGTGCGTTTTTGACCGGACTGCTCATCGGCATGAATATGCCGCCGTCCATTCCGGTGTACATACCGGTATTCGCAACCATATTTGCCGTTGCAATCGTCAAACACGCGTTCGGCGGGCTGGGACGGAACTGGATGAATCCGGCGCTGGCCGGGCGTGTCTTTGCCATGTTTTCCTGGTCAAAATCGATGGCGACATGGAGCCTCCCCTCAACACTGGCATCGGTCCCCGGTGCTGATGCGGTTTCAGGCGCATCACCGCTGGGATACATCAAGGCCGGCCTGCTCGGACTTTCGGTTCAGGCAGATTCTCCTGCACAATTATCAGACGCGCTTGGTTCGATCGGCGGTCCGATGAATTATCTGGCCTCAAAGAATTTTCCTGTTTCATCATTTGACCTTGGTGCTTCGGGATGGCTGAAATCAGTCTTGAATATTGATATCGGCAGAGGCTACATTGATCTTTTTGTCGGGAATGTTGCCGGATCAATCGGTGAAGTTTCTGCTTTGCTGCTGCTTGCGGGGGCCTTGTTTTTGTTTATTAAAAAAATCATCAGCTGGCATATTCCGGCCGCCTATCTGGGTACATTCGCGTTTCTCACCTGGCTGCTCGGAGGATTCCAGTTTTCCCTTGGCTTGTTTCAGGGGGATGTTTTGTTTCATCTGTTTGCGGGAGGGCTCATGCTGGGGGTCTTTTTCATGGCAACCGATTATGTGACGACGCCCCTCACACCAAAAGGGATGCTGATATTTGGTGCCGGAGCAGGGTTGTTGACATTCCTGATCCGGTTTTACGGCGGTCTGCCCGAGGGCGTCTCGCTTGCAATCATCATCATGAATATGTGTGTTCCGCTTATTGACCGGTTTACGAAACCGAAAATATTCGGGTCGATGAAGAAAATCAAAAAAGGAGCCGAAGCATGAAAGAATTATTAATACCCGGCGTAAAGCTCTTTACCATATGTCTGGCTGCCGCACTTCTTCTTGGGCTGATCAATGCTGTGACAAAGGGACCCATCGCAGATGCTGAAAAACAAACTGTAGAAAAAGCGCTGAAAGAAATTAAGTTTGACGGTGAACGCGGAGACTACCTTGTCGCACCGCCGGTAGAGCTCTCAAAGGAAATCTATGAAAAAACTGTACTGGCAAACACAACGGATACGGTTTCGAAAGATACGATCCAAAAACTGTATACAGGAAAAGATGAAAATACAGTGATGCTGACAACCACGCTCACCGCAGCAGATATCATCAGTGCTGCAGCTGTTTTTACTGCGATAAAGGAATATAAACCAAAGGGCGCGGTGCGTGCAATGTTTCCCCTGAAAAAAGGCGATGAAATATCCGGTTTTATTCTGGAGATATGGGGTGTCGGCTACGGCGGCGACATTAAAATGTTCGGTGTCTATGACAAGGATGGAACGGTCCGTGACGCATTGATTCTCAAGGATGCCGAAACACCCGGGCTTGGAAAAAAAGCCAGGGACAAGGGGTATATGGACAAGTATATTGGAACAAAAACAAGGACAGTACCGGTCATCAAGGCAATGCTTGATAATCCCGACGCGGTAACCGGCGCTACCATCACATTTACCGGTGTTGGCGATGCCCTGCGCAACGGTTCGCGCTACATTAGCATGTTTGGAGAAAATAATGAAAATTAAAGAATTTACGAAAGGATTGTTTCGGGAAAATCCAACCTTTGTCATTATGCTCGGACTGTGTCCGACACTCGCAGTATCAAATCAGGTAGTAAATGCAATCGGTATGAGCGCAGCAGTTCTCTTTGTTTTGCTAGGATCAAACATCATTATATCGTTGCTGAAAAACTTTATTCCGGACAAGGTCCGGATCCCTTCCTATATTATTGTCATTGCATCATTTGTGACGATTGTTGACCTGGTCATGCAGGCATTTATCCCGCCATTGTCGGAAAGCCTTGGGGTGTTTGTTCCACTGATTGTGGTGAACTGTATTATTCTTGGAAGGGCTGAAGGCTTTGCAAACCGTCATCCGGTGAGCAGTTCCATTCTGGATGCTCTGGGGATGGGGCTTGGTTTTGCTATGGGGCTCACTCTTATTGCCCTGTTCCGCGAAATTCTCGGCGCGGGCATGATTACCCTGTTTCCCCTGCCGTTTGATTTTATCGATGAAAAAGGACAGATATTTATCCCCGCACTTCGCGATGCGCCTGCGGGAGTGTTTATTGCGCCGGCCGGAGCATTGCTGGTCATTGGCCTGTTAAAAGCATTCTTTAACCAGATTGAATTGAAACAGGAGTGGATCAGGGAAAAAATCAGGCGGCTTGGCAAAAAAAAGCCATTTTCCCCGAAAGAAAAAAAAGGAGCTGAAGCATGACCTATATAGGCATAATCATAACATTTGTATTTATTACGAACTTTATTTTTACCCGGTTTCTGGGCCTGTGTCCCTTTATCGGTGTTTCAAAAAAAGTGGATTCTGCCGTGGGTATGGGTTTCGCTGTGATATTTGTATCATCGATTGCTGCACTGGTTACCTGGGTAATTTTTAATTTAATTCTCGTCCCCCTGAATATTACCTATCTGCAAACGATCACCTTTATTCTGGTTATTGCCGCACTCGTTCAACTCGTCGAAATGATGATTCAGAAAATATCCCCGGAACTGTACAGGGCCCTGGGCATATACCTACCCCTTATCACGACAAACTGCGCAGTACTGGGCATTGCCCTCATCGCTGTACAGGAAGAATATGGCGTGATTGAAAGTTTTGTTGCCGGATTCTCGGCAGGTGCAGGGTTCCTGATGGCAATTCTGCTGATGTCTGCTCTTCGTGAGCGGCTCGATCGTGAAGACATTCCAAAGGCATTCAGGGGCGCCCCGATTGCCTTTATCTCTGCAGGGCTGATGGCCTTAGGGTTCATGGCTTTTGACATGACATTACTCAAGAATTTGATTGGTTAGGAGAATACTGTGGATTTATTGCAGGAACTGTTACTCATACTATATGCTCTGATCGGTGTTGCGGGACTCGGCATTCTCTTCGGAATCGGGCTCTCTCTCGCATCGCGTTTTCTGGCTGTCCAGAAAAATGAAAAGGTTGAACTCATTGAAAAGGCGCTGCCGCAGGTAAATTGCGGTGCATGCGGATTTGCAGGCTGTGCAGCGTATGCCGAGGCAGTTGCTTCAGGAAATGTCGAAATCAATTTATGTACCCCCGGCGGAGCGGAAACTCTCAAGGCCATCGCGCATATTATGAGTGTGGATGCTCCGGAAATTGGTGAAAAAAAAGTGACACAGGTCCATTGTAAAGGCGGGCGGGGAACCGCGGAATACAGTTTTGAATACAGCGGGGTAAAAGACTGCAATGCCCTGTTCCTTATCGGAGGAGGCAACAAGGTATGCAAGTACGGCTGTCTTGGACTTGGCAGCTGTATCAAGGTCTGCCCGGTCGATGCAATTTCATATGACGATATCGGCCTGGTTGTTGTCGACAAGGATGTTTGTATCAGCTGCGGAAAATGTATTGATGTCTGTCCGACAAAAGTGATGAGATGGATTCCGTATTCTGCTGATTATATTGTTGCATGCAATTCAAATGACAAAGGTCCGGTAACAAAAAGGGCATGTAAAGTCGGCTGTATCGGCTGCAAAATATGTGAAAAAAAATCGCCGGAAGGCGGGTATGTTATTACTGATTTCCTGTCCGTTATTGATTATTCACAGACAGGTGACCGGAATGAGGGCGCAGAAAAATGTCCGCCGAAATGTATCATCAAAAATTGAATTTCGTAGGGGAACATGAAGTCTATTCATCTGGTTTTTGGTGCGCAATGGGATATTATTCCAGGGAGTACTGAACAGGAATTTGAAGAACTCTATCAAAAAACACTCAAACCGTTTGTCAGTACGCTGTACGAAATTGAAAAGCTCCAGGTAACGCTCTTTTTTTCAGGCACTATTCTCGAACTCCTTGAAAAACTGCACCCCGAGTTTTTCAACATTCTCGACGAGATGATGAAACGGCAGCAGGTTGAGCTTCTGGGCGGAGGATATTACAGCCCTGCATTTTCCATCATCCCGCTGAACGACAAACTCGGCCAGATAGAAATGCTGACCACATACATCCGTTCGCATTTTGGAAAACGGCCAAGGGGGTTCTGGTCTTCCCAGCCGTTTTGGGACATACATTTTCCGACAACATTGTCCAGCTGCGGCCTTGAATATTGTTTTTTGAATGATTATGCCTTTCAGTCCTCAGGTGTGAAGGCAGACGATCTGTTTTATGCGCACTATACCGAAGAACTGGGAAAGAATATTTCCATTCTGCCTCTTTTGTCGGAGATACAGCAGGATGTTTTTCTTGCAGATCCAAAATATATTATACGGGCTTTAAAAATGAAATCGCGGCTGAATAACCGCGGTGTCGTTTCCATTATTGCAGATGGAACACAGTTCCAGAAAATGATGCAGCCGGGAAATAATAACCGGAGAATCGACTGGCTCAAGGACCTGGCCCAATGTCTTGAGTCGTCAAAAAAACATATTCGTGTTCTGACAGCCGCCGAGTATATAAAAAGATTTCCCCTCACCAGAAAAGTGTATCTTAATGGAAATTACTCGAAGAGTTTTTTTCATGCACTCTATAAAAACGGAAAAAACAGAGTGTTTTCAAACGGTTATATTAAAAGTACACATTTCAAGCAGTTTATGAACAAATATCATGAAAGCAATCTTCTTTATGCGAAAATGATGTATACCAATGTCAGTGTTGGACAATTACGGGGAGATAAATACCGGAAGCTGAATGCAAAAGAAGAACTATGGAAGGCGCAGAACCATACGGGATATTGGCATGGAGACCATGAAGGAATCTATTCACCCCGTCTCCGCAGTGAACTGTATAAAAACCTTATTAATGCGGAAAAAGTGACCAGAGTGAAAGGGGTATTTTTTACCTCGATAATATCAACGGATTTTGATTTTGATGGAGAAAATGAACTCCTGTATCAATCCAATGAAATGAATGTTTATGTACATTTGAATGGGGGGATTGTTTTTGAACTGGATTATATTCCGGTTTTGCACAATTACGGCAATTCCCTTACTCGCCAGCATGAACACTATCACAAACAGTCCCTCCTGGCAAAACTGATACAAAAACCGAAGGCGGATATTTCTGTTGATTCATACCCCCGAAAAATATTTTGCGATCATTTTTTCAGTCACGCTGTTACTTTTCAGGGTTGGAAAAGCGGCCAATTCCAGGAAGCGGGTGATTTTCTCAATACCCATTACACACTCAAGGACCTGAAGCGCGAGCAGCGGCAAATCACTCTTGAACGGACCGGGATTATCCGTGTAGGGAAATCCCAGTGTCCGGTATATGTGGAAAAGAAATATATTTTCAAAAAAAACACAGTGCAGATTTGCTACACACTCATCAATAAATCACCCAAAACATTCGAGATTGCATTTGCCTCAGAACTGAATACATCTTTTGCATCGCCGAACAAGGATGATTACTCTTTAATCGACCAGTCAGGGAAAACCCCCGCGCTCTGCAACAGCATAATGTCGGAAAAGGACCAGATGACCGGTATGGTCATGGAAGACAGGATTGCCGGGACAAGACTGAACTGGAACTCTTCTGTTACTTTCTCGTTGTGGCATCAGGCAGTATACGCGAATATTTACAGAAGCGGAATCATGATTGATTCGTATCAGCATATGTGCGACATGCTGGTCTGGAAAATAAGCCTTGTTCCCGAAAAGGAGTGGCAAGTCACGGTTGAACTGGTCTTTGAAAAGGTATGATAAGGTAATTCAATTATTTTCAAAATTGAGTTTGTGAAAGCATTCATCAATCCATCGCTGTGACTGCTGGTAATAGGCGTCTTCGGCGAGGATAAAATCTATCAATGCGTCCTGATATTGCGCCAGATGGTAATATGCCTGTCCCCGGTAGAAGTGTATACGTGCCGTTAATGACGCATCATGCTCTTTTGAAAGAAATTCAGTCAGCGCTTTCTCTGCTTCGGTATAACGGAATTTCAACAGCATGTTGGAAATAATAGCAGACAACTCCTTGTTTTCTCCTTCCAGATTATCCGCACTTTCTTCTGGAAGAATCTCGGGCGAAAGTGATGTGCTGTTGAAATGAAGCCTGGAGATCAATGCATTGACACGGTCGGAACTGTCTTTTGAAAGAGATGATTTGGGGGGGAGCAGGAACGGAATGGGCGGAAGAAGGGTGTCGCCCGATTCAACACCAAATATTATATGCGGTGCCGGGAGCGGAAATGTACGGGACACAAAAACATTCTCATGCACAGGCGTCTCTGCAACAGCAACAGAAACCGGAGCTATTGTCGTGTTTTTTCCTGATTCTATTTCTGCTTTGCCGGTGCGGGATTTTTCGGCATCTACAATCGTGTAATAATAATCGACACCGGCGATGACCGTATCGGTATATGATGTCGTGTCGCCCGGAAGGGAAACAGAAAACTCGGTTTCTGCAAGGTCCTGTGTGGAAATAATTGGTTTTGTGCTGCGGTACAGAACAATGTCCCTGTTTTTGTTTGCATTACTAAAACTGACTATTACCATCTGGCCTGATACCGTTGACTGGATATTGGAGATTTCGGCGAATGATTCTGTCGGTACTGCAGTGGAGATTGTCATTGGGACAGTGGTTTTGTTACGATAGGGGATGAGTATTTCATATACCGAACCCTTTTCATCTTCCAGCAAAACAGCATAAAAAACTGGTGATCCTTTCTGTGGTTGGTCGGTAAACGACTGAACATCTTTTCCCACACGTGCGATCATCTCGGCCTGTTTTAAATTGGTGTCGGTGATTTCTTCACGAAAGCGGTATATTTTTTTGCTCCCGGTCAGGTCTTCGGAGTTTTTCCATGTCAGGATAATTGAATCATTTTTCTGTTCTGTATGTATTCTGGAAACAAATGGAGCAAACACATTCGACGCATTATCCTGTGAATAGACGGGAAGCAGTAAACAGAGGATGGTGACTGTGAACAAAATATACTGTTTCATACCTCAACTATCGGAAAAAACCAAACAAAAACCAAGAAAAACAATATTGGAGTACATGAAATTCGTCTTTCCTGATTATTTTGTTATGAATATAATTATACCATTTCCTTACAAAAAAACAACCAGATTCCAATACTACACGAATGTTTTTTTAAGAGTTGCGGGATTGCCGGAAAGTGTGTAATGACGGAAGATTCTGTCTGCCGGTAATTCCTCGGGAAAATGTGTTGCGACGACGACAGGGCAGGGGTGAATTTTCCATAATTCCATAAATACAGTAAAAAGCTGCTTTCTGGCTTTTTTATGAAGACCGTTAAACGGTTCATCAAGAAGGATGCAGTCATTGCGGGCAGCAAAACAGCGTGCCAGACATGCCCGGCGTTTCATCCCCCCGGAGAGTTCATCAGGAAAAGCAAGCATCGCATTCTGGAGACCCACCTGTTTCAGAAGTTCAACTGCTTTTCTGTAGGCCGGTTCTCGCGGAATTCCGTTTTCCAGTAGTGGAAGAGCAACATTATGAATGACCGAATACCAGGGCAGCAGGCGGTCATCCTGAAATAAAAATGAAGAAGACAGCTGTTTGGTACAAGTACCGGCATCAGCATGAAGAATACCTGCTATGATTTTCAGTAATGTTGTTTTCCCGATTCCCGAATCGCCGGAAATTACTGCAGTGGTTTTTTCCCTGACAGTCAGGCCAATCTTTTCAAGAAGGATGCCGTCCGGCTTGCCATGACGCGAGTGCCATGAGAAACTGAGGTTTTTGAGCTCAACCGGCCGGAGAGGCAGTATTTCATCCGTGATTCTCTTTTCACGGATGTCCGGAATAAATAAAAGGCTTTTTTCAACATCGCGGATACGCTTTTTGTTGAAGCTGAATAGTGTAAACAAACCATCCAAAAGTCTGTTGAAAATAAAAATAAGAAAAAGGATAATCAGTCCCCAGGTGAACAGCAGGGGGATATCCGCAGAATAACCGGCAGTATTGATCATAAATCCAATACCATTATTGGCGGTAAAATATTCAGCTGCGACAGATCCCTTAATTCCCAAAATCAATCCAAGGCGTATTGATGATGACAAATAGGGGAAGAGAACGGGAATAACCAGGTTTCTGATATGAAGTTTTTTTCTGGATGAAAAAACCCTGAGCATTTCATAATACTCCCCGGGAATTGCTTTTACCCCTTCGGTCACATTTACAGCAATCAGGGGAAGAATAATCAGTGTGATAACAATTACCGGCGAGACCGGGATGAAGCCGGTGATGAACAGGAGCGGGATCGCCCACAGAATTGGAGGGATTCCCTGGAAGAAACTGATAAATGGAGAGGTTGTGGATTCAATGAATGGATGAATCCCTCTGGCAATGCCGAGAATCGTTCCTGCAAAAAGTGCCGCCACAAAAGCGGCGGTCACTCTGAGTACAGTAGTGACAACATGCAGCATGGCATCCGTGTTCAGCAGTAACCCGCCGGCGGCGATACAGATCTGCCATGGTGCGGGAATAAGGCCGTCCCCGATAATGAACGAGGCACCAGTCCACAACGCAAGTACGGCAGCAATTCCTGCAGTTTTTTGAAGAATACTTGTCTTCATCATTTTTTGATTATATCATCTCTTTTGAAAAAAGAATGAATTATTGAATCCCTGTGATTTGACGGGAAGATAGGATTTGATGATCTCGTAATAATCCAGCATAAGCTGTTTGTGTTCGTCAAATGGTGCTGCAATGAAAGAAGTATGCAGTAAAGACTCTTCGATTACCCCTGCGGGCAAATTGAAATCTTTTTGGTATTTTTCAGCATATACTTTTGGGTCATGTTGAATCATGGAAATGGATTTGCCGAGTTCGTCATGAAGAGCCGTCGCAAAGTGGTTCAGGCGGTTCAGTTTGTCTGTGAGTCCAAAAAGAGTTACCTGGGGCGAAAAACCGTCATTCCCGGTAACGCCTTTCCACGCATCAACATATTCAAAGAGCCTTGTCAGCCCTTTGTTTTGAACCATATTTGTTGCAAGGGGTTCAGGCAATGCAACCGCATCGACTTTTTCCTGCTGCAACAGCCCTATCGATGCAGTAAAGGCAGAATAAACAATTTCAACATCGGAATCCGGTTTTAAACCGGTTTTTGTCAAAATAATTCTTGTCTGAATGTCCAGCGGAGAATTTTTAAATGGGAGGGCTATTTTTCTGTTTTTCAAATCATGGATTGAGCGAATTGCAGTATCTTTGATACAAAGCGAGGATACTCCCCAGACATAGCTTGAAACTGAAGTAATGGCATTTCCGCTCCAGTAGCTTTCCCATCCCTGTGTTGTTCCGGTTAAGATGAAATCAGCATCGCCTTTTAAAAGGAGCGCAAGCGCCTGCGGATGCTGCGTAAAGGTTTTTACAATGATGTCCGTTCCTTCAACAGGATCCCTGTCGGCAAGGTCATAGAAGGGGATTGAAGACGTTGAGGGAGGGACCAGGATGACAATCTGTTCAGGATTGACGGTGTCATTACTGCATGCGGTGAAGAGCAGCGCTGCAGAACCTGTTACAAATAAAAAAAACACCATATATGGAAAAATCTTTTTTGCGACTGAGGATATTGAAAATAACTGAGCCATTGTATACTCCATTTTTTTTCGGGGGATTTGACTAAATAAGGAACAATGATAACATAATGCCGAAACCGGGCAGAATCAATTGAAAACTTTTTATAATTCTTCAAAATAATCGATGACTTTCAAAATAATGGCATCATCTGCAAATTTAAGCCCGTTCAGTAAAATCCATAAATACGGGTCCTCGTCATACCACCGCTGGTTTCTTGTTTCGAGTGGATATTCTTCGACAAATGAATCAAGGAGTGCAGGATTGTGTTCCTTCACCAGATCCATAAGGTCATGGACAATATGATTGCGAAGTTCTGGATCAATATCATGAAGACTTTCGATATACGTGCGGAGTTTTTCATTCTTGTCATACCATCTGTTCAATTGTCATTTCTCCCGGAACAGGTTACGCATAGTGTCTCTTTCAACTCCCCTGTGGTTTTGACAGTTCATTATTGGGGTGTATAACCGTAAAATGGCGCATTGCCTCAAGAAATATGGACAATTTTTTACTGGCACCGGCAAGCTGCTCAAGAAATTCATGGTTTCTATCACCGCTGATTACCCTGATATTGCTGATAATGGCCGGCGCGTGCTGTTTTGAATCATCTATCAGCTTTGAAAAAGCAATAAAAAAGGAATAAAAATCATTTGTAATATCTTCAATCAAATCCCTGGCTCGGGTGTTCAATGATTCAATGCAGTTTGAAAGAGATGCCCCAACCTGTTTCCCTTTTTCATGTTTTGAAAGGTATTCTTTTATAGAGGGAATACTTTCTTCAACAGCTTCAAACAATGAATCTTCGAATGAAACAATTTTTTCAATAGCACTCTGTGTCGCGTGAAATAATGAAATAAAACTGTCTTTGAAAGACTTGTCCTCAAAAAAACTGTTGATGACCAGTTTTTTCAATGTTTCCTTGATACTTGGTTCAAAAAAATAAATCAAAAAACTTTTCAACACACGAAACGGAAGTAAATGGGAGAAAATGGGGAATCCGGAAAATTCAAGGAGATTTGAAAGCGCATCATCATAGCCTTTTATTTCGACAAGTTCTTTGTCTTGAAAAATATTCCGGAGTTCATTGCGGAATTCAAGCTGGTTCCTTTCCCTGACTGCCTTTTCTTTACTGAGCTCAAATCGTGACAACAGTTTGCTTCGGTACAGCTCCAGAAAGGTGCGCGTTCCCCTGTCAGCTTCAAGGACAAGGTTCGGATCACTGTGGATTGCCTGCAGAAGGTACTGGAAAATTGAAGCCGGGAGCTGTTTTTTATGAATTGAGTCAAGCTTGGAAATTATGCGGTGAATTTTATCAATTTCAGAATCAGTCACTGTGGTTTTTAGTTTTTCGAGTAACCGGACGACATGGTCGCTGACACCGGTCTCTAAATCTAGCTCGGCAAAAAGAAAATAAATGTCCATGAGCTCCTGGATCATATGTGCGCCAATCGCGGGGCTAAAATGAACGGACTGATCCTTACTGCGAAGATTTATGTCAGGATCAAAAAAAGACAACAGCTTTTCAAAATCATGCCGTGATAGCGCAGCAAGCCGGTCAAGCTGGGTGAATCCGCTGTCAAAATTGAGAAATTCAGGTGAATCGAAGGCCTTCATGAATTCACGGAATCTGTTGTTTATTTCTTCCAATGCTGATTTGATGGACATGCTGGTTGACAGCTTTGAAAAAACAGCCTCGAATGTGAATTTCTCCTTGATTCCAAGCGTTTTGTCATCAAGCTTTGATTCAAGAATATAATTTTTAAAAGACTCTGCAATTTTACTGTTTTCATTAAGAATGGTTTTTGAAAAAAGATCTTCAAGAGTACGGACCTGGATGGCAAATTTGTAAACAGAATCGGCAAATGCGGGCAGTACTTCGTTTGTTGAGGCACGGTAATAGTGAAACGGCGGTTTTCGCAATTCACGATAAATTTTCCGAAGTTCACGGCGCTTCATGACTTCGGGAGTCTCGCCGAAAAAAAGGGAAGAAAAGAAAGTTTTGATTGCATCAATCAAATCACCCATGATTAGTATAATTCTATGGATTTTCACTTCAAAGGCAAATTATTATAAAAGGAAAATAATGATTATTGATCGAGATGCCGTGCAAGAAATCCGTTCATCATGGCTTCATATTCGCGGATGGTCTCAATACTGTTTATCCTGTGCCGAATTTCACTTGCCCCGAATAAGCCTTTCACATAATGGGCAATATGTTTTCTCATCTCACGGCAGGCAACATTCTCTGGTTTGTAAGCACACATCATTTTCAGCTGTGATAAAGCTGCAGAAAGACGGGTTGCCGCTGACGGGTTGCCGCTGACAGGGTCGTCTCCATTGAGCAGCGATTTTGTCCTGGAAAAAATAAAAGGGTTGCCGATTGCACCGCGGGCGAACATGACACCATCAATGTGTGTTTCCCGAAGCATTTTTTCCGCATCTTCCGGTGTAAACAAATCGCCCGAACCAATAACCGGGACGGATATGTGCTTTTTCAGTTCGGCCAGATGTGTCCAGTCTGCTTTTCCGGTAAAACCCTGGGACCTTGTTCTCGGATGCAGGCTCACCATTGACGCTCCGTTTCGAACTGCTGCTTCGGCGGCTTCGAGGTATGAAATCGAATGGATATCCCAGCCGAGACGCAGTTTGACAGATACCGGAATGGAAACTGTATTGACGAGTGCTTTTACCAGTTCGCCGATAAAACGGGGTTTCTGCAAGAGTGCAGCACCGGCTCCGGATTTAAGAATTTTGGGAACCGAACATCCGCAGTTAATGTCAATGATAAAGGGCGCTTCTTTTTCAATGACCTGTGCACACGAAACAGCGGCCTCAATACTGGAAGTAAACATCTGAATACCAAAATCCCGTTCATTGTCGCCGCGCCGGATGAGTTCCAGTGTTTTTATACTGCCCCGATAGACAGCCTCGGCTGAAATCATTTCAGTAAAACCGAGTGCAGCTCCGTATTCAATGCAGAGACTCCGAAAGGCAGCATCAGTATAGCCTGCAAGGGGAGCGAGCAGGATATTGCCGTTTATGGGTTTTCCTGCGATGTTTATGGTTTTATAAAGAGTGTTCACAGCCAGTCAATTAATAATCATGCAAAATGTTCTTTAATGCTGAAAAAGTTTACACTGTTTTCAAACAGTTTTTCAGCCAATTCCTCGACATCCATATTTCTGAGTTCAGCAATAAACTTGATTGTTTCAACCAGGTATGACGGCTTGTTGCGTTTCCCTCTATAAGCTGCAGGGACCATAAACGGTGATTCAGTCTCGATCAGCATTCTGTCAAGCGGCATGTTCAATGCTGTTTCATGAAGATTTTTTGCATTCCTGTAGGTCACATTTCCGGCAAAAGAGATAAACAGGTTAAGTTCGAGTGCTTTTTGTGCATAGGCATAATTTTCCGAATAGCAATGGAGAATTCCGCCCTTTGCCGGCAGTTTTTCACGCAGTATATTCAATACATCTTCTCCCGCTTCCCTGTTGTGGATAACTACAGGAAGATTGTATCGTTCTGCCATTTCAAGTTGATGAATAAACAATTCTATCTGGGAATCCTTGTCGCCGAATTTATGGTAATAGTCAAGCCCGATTTCACCAATAGCAACAATGCGTTTCAGTTTTGTCCCTTCTTTTATTTTCGATTCCCAGTCGGGGCCGGGGTGTGCAACTTCGGAAGGGGAAACTCCGATTGCGTGAAAGACATGTGATTCGGTCTTTAAATTTTCATATATTTGAAAAAAATCCCGCAGATTGTTTGAAATACTGACGATTGCCTCTACCAATTCCTGTTTTGCTTCCTGTACGATAATGAGCTGTTCGATTGGGTCTTCGTTAATAAGGCCGATATGGGCATGAGTATCAATTAGACGCATGGTTCACCACTTTGTATTAAGGATTTGGAAAGTAATATAGTATCACTTTAATATTTTATGAAGGAACACCGGTATCCGGTGTTGATCCAAACAACAATACTTCTTCGAATCATGTTGAATAATAATGATCCGATTCCATAAAACTGAGGAAAATCAATATTTCCACAATTCTGTTTACAATACCATGATCCCAAACCAGAGTCAACAATTTTTATTTGACAAATAAACCAGTACATGATAGTTTTTAACGAGGTAATTGTGTGAAAATATTATAAATTTTTATACATATAGTTATATTTCTTTATTAAAAAGGTTGCTTTTTTCTGGATGATCATGGAAATCAGAAGGGGTGAACCACTTTGACGATATCTTAGGAGCGAGTTTTATGTCTCCCGTGCATAATTATAAAAAAATTGAGAATAATCTGATAGGCAGTGTGGGCAGGAGCCTGCGGACAGTCACTCAGGCAATAATTAATTTTTTCAGACGTATCCATCACACGGGGAAACAGCGTTTTACCGTGATGTTTATTCCGCACTCAGAAAAAAAGATCTTCAATTTCCAGATTTCCATCTACTCACTTTCTTTTTTCCTTGTTCTCGTTGTCATGATTGTCGTCGTGATATTTTTTCTTTCAACACAGATGACCTATTCAGATGTGCTCATGGCAAAAATGGTTGAACAGCGAACAAAAGATGAAATATTTAAAACGGATTTTCGTGAAGAGATGATCGACATGAACAAGGAGAAAGAAAATTTCAAGGAACTGGTTGGAGACCTTCTTGTTCTGGTAGATCCTGAAATGGCAAAATCATATCTGGCGACAGGAATCGGGGGAAACACTCCGTCATACAGCGAGGGAAATGCAATTCCGGAAAGCCTGCGTGAACTCAATGACCTGAAAAGCCTTCTCATATTATTGAAAAATGCAGAGCGTCCGCTCAAGACTGCCATTAAAGGGATTAAAGAGCAAAACAAAATATTCAATGATATTCCAAGGCGCTGGCCACTTGCACAGTCCGGCTTTCTTTCCTTTAGTTTCGGGCCCCAGATCCATCCGATATTCGGGTACTGGTATATTCACCGCGGACTTGATATAGTAGCACCAAGAGGGGTCCCTTTGCTTGCAACCGCTGCCGGAAAAGTCATGCGCGTGCAGTACGATCCACTGGGTTACGGTAATTATGTTGCCATCAGCCATAAATATGGTTTCAGCACATTGTACGCTCATATGGATGCTATTTTTGTGGAAAAAGGGCAGGAAATACAACCCGGCGATACGCTCGGGACCCTTGGAGCGTCCGGTACAGTCACCGGCCATCATCTGCATTATGAAGTACGTCTGGGGAATCAAGCCGTTGATCCGGTACTTTTTCTTGATTTGGAAGGAATAAATAAAGTTGGAAGTAATAGAGGAGAATAATGGCTGATTTTTCAGTATCACAGCATACAGAATCAATATATTCGATTATCGGTGAGGGGACAAAGTTCAAAGGCGAATTTGAAGTGAACGGCCTGCTGCGGATTGACGGCGATTTTATTGGCTCAATCAAAACAACAGGAAAAGTACTGGTAAGTAAAAACGGCAGGGCTGAATGTACTATTAATGGAAGCACAGTCATCATTGGTGGACTTGTCAAGGGGACAGTCATCGCGACAGAGAAGGTGGAAATATTGAGTACTGGTATGGTCTTTGGGCACATTGAGACACCCCGGCTCGTTGTACACGAAGGAGTACTGCTTCATGGGACCTGCCAGGTAAACAATGGTTCGGGTGCAATGCCTCAGGAAATAATTTCTTTGAGTGAGAAAGAGACTTCTGATTCTTCGGCAGGAACTGCAACACCGGAAATAATGCAGCATCCTGAACTGGAGCTGCTTGAAAAGAAAATCATTTAGTCGGCAATAGGTGTATGGATAAAATTGATTCTGTCGGTGAATCGTTCGCATATAAACAGCTTAAAAAAAAATCCGGGCAAAAGAAAAGCGGGAAGGTTAATAAATTCTCCTCACTTTTAAACAGGATTGAAGAAACCGGCCGGAATGCAGAAATGACTGCAGATGAGGAAAACTTTGCTGATGATTTAAATGAGTTGCTGGATGATATTTCTGATTTTGGCGAAGAGCTGTCCAAGCATCCGACATTACAGAATATCAAACAATACAAAGAAAAAGTCAAACAGTTTATTGCCTATCTTGTACGAAATAATCTTGAAGTTCAGGAAAAAACCTCGGGGGGCAATATTATGAAACGTAAAAAATATATGGTAATCAATATCATTGATGGAAAGCTTGAAGAACTCGCCAAAGTATTCCTGATGGGGCAGGCGGATTCGCTGAAAATCCTTGAAAAGGTGGAAGAAATAAATGGTCTGCTCATCGACCTTATACAATAGGGGAAAATATGGAAGATAATATACATACCAATGGGACGAATGAAGAAACTGCTGTAGAACAGGAAAAAAATGAAAATAAAACCACAGAGGCAGCACCGAACAAACGGCATGACGGGAAATTACATGAAACAAATGGTTCTCTGCAGCATTTGCAGGATGATCACAACCATCACAACCATGATGATGCTCACAGACTGGATATTAAATCCCTGTCACTGGAAGAGGTGAAAGGACGGCCGCTCTACCGTGTAAAAATACTAAGCTCCAATGAAACCATATTGTCAATTCTGGAAGAAGGGGTTGCTGTCGCGGTACAGGATCATGTGGTGGTGACAACACGATACGGAAAAGATCTTGGTTTTGTTCAATGCGGCCCCTGTAATATTGATGCTGCCGAAGGAATGGAAATTTATCCCATACACCGAAAGGCAACTGAATCGGATATGTCCCGGAATGCGGCGCATCATGAAAAAGAAATAGAGGCGTTCAGATTGTGCCTGGAAAAAATCAATGAACATGATCTGGATATGAAACTTGTCGCGACTCATTATCTTCTGGAAGAGCCAAAAATACTTTTCTT
Source organism: Spirochaetales bacterium (assembly GCA_016929065.1). Lineage (GTDB taxonomy): Bacteria > Spirochaetota > Spirochaetia > SZUA-6 > RPPD01 > RPPD01. Next base: position 28,221 of record JAFGJO010000060.1, read on the forward strand.
TTTTACTGCAGAAAACAGGGTCGATTTCCGTGAGCTGGTAAAAGATCTGGTATCCATATTCAAGATGCGCATAGAGCTGCGTCAGATCGGTGTACGCGATGAGGCACGGGTGCTCGGCGGTGTGGGAATTTGCGGCAGAAATTTCTGCTGTCATTCTGTTACTGACAAATTGAATCCTGTATCAATAAAAATGGCAAAAGAACAGAATATATCGCTGAATTCATTGAAAATATCAGGTCCTTGCGGACGCCTGCTCTGCTGTCTGGGATATGAATATGATTTTTACCATCAGGAAAAATCATGCCTTCCTGATGAAGGAAAGCGTTTTGTCATAGAAAAAGAAGATTATTATGTTTCGGAAGTGAATGTGCTTACCAATAAAATAACTCTCAGGGGTGCGGGTGGCCGAATTCTTTCCTTTCCGGTACATGTATTCAAGAAAAACAGCAATGGAGACTGGATAATCAACCACGGTCTGCTTGAAGAAAATATTGAACAAAAATTATGACTCAACAAAGTCTGAAAAAGGAATACTGTAATACATGATCGTAGATGGAAAACACATCCGGTCCGTATGGTGCGAAAATGGTACGGTGCGGATAATTAACCAGACAATCCTTCCCCACCGGTTTGAAATATTTGAATGCCCGGACCATCAGAGGACAACACGGGCTATTCTTAATTCAATTGTACGGGGAGCCGGGGCAACCGGTACTGCAGCAGCATATGCAGTTGCGCAGGCTGCTCTGGAAGCGCCTGAGAAGGATTTTATACCCTATATTGACGAAGCAGTCCGTGAACTCAAGGATACGAAGAAAACATTGCGGACATTATTTTATTGTGCTGACAAGGTTTATAATAAAATAAAACGATCCCAGAACCCCGAGATTGCCAAAAAGGCAGCCATGCTGGAGGCGGATTCACTCGCCGAGGCTGATGTCGCTGCCTGCATGAAAATCGGAAAGATCGGAGCTGCACTGCTTCACGACGGCACCAGAGTGCTTACCCATGGATATGCAGGCTGGCTTGCTGCAACAGACTGGGGAACTGCACTTTCACCAGTGTATACGGCAAAGAGGGATGGGAAAAATATCTTTGTATTCATTGATGAATCCCGCCCGACATTTCATGGTGCCCGCCTGAATGCATGGGAGCTTGGTGAAGAAGATATCGAATATGCACTTATTGCGGATGCCGCAAGCGGCTATTTCATGCAAAAAAAAGAGGTTGATATCGTTGTCGTCGGAGCGGAACGTATTGCTGGCAATGGCGATGTCGCTGCCAGGATAGGGACCTATGAAAAGGCAGTTCTCGCAAAGGCAAATAAAATACCTTTTTATGTGGCCGCTCCGATCTGGACTATTGATGAAGAATGCAGAACAGGAAAAGACATTGAATTGCGGGATCGTGATGAGGATGAACTGTTAAAGATTACCGGGCGGGATGAAGTAAACAGTATCCGTACGATAACTGTTGTTCCTGAAAAAACACATGCCAGAAATCCTGTCTTTGATATCACTCCGTCAAAATACGTCACCAGCTTTATTACTGAGCAGGGAATTTTTTCTCCCGATCAGATTAAGTCAAAGTATTTAAAAAAATAACTGTTCTGTCGGAACATGTACTTACGGCAGGGTGACTCCGGAAACAAGGTGCAGTATACAGTCGAGAAGTGCATGCCATGCAAGTGTCGCACATTTCAGACGAACGGGCAATTTTGCAACACCGGCAAGACAGACAAGATCCTCAAATGTGTCCAGATTGTCTGTTGGCAGTTCCCCGCGCATAATTTTGAGAAATTTAATGATTTCTTCCTGTACCTGAAAAACATTTTTTCCTTTCAGATATTCACTCATCAATGATGCCGAGGCAGTACTGATTGCACAGCCGTATGTTTCATGCTGGATTGATGTTACCATTTCATTGACTGAAGTTATCTCTATTTTAATGGCATCACCGCAGGTGGGATTTTCATGGATACGTGAGTCCGGAATATGGGATAAATCAGCGGCATTCCGTGGATGACGGTAATGATCCATCAATATTTCCTGATACAATTCATCAAACATAAAAAAACCTCTCTGCTTCTTCCAGAGCTGTTCTAAAACAATCAATTTCGGATTCTGTGTTGTAGAAATAAAGACTCACCCGTGCACTCGCAGGAATTTTGAGCATGCGATGCAGAGGTTGCGCACAGTGATGACCGGCACGGATGGCGATTTCTCTGCTGTCCAAATATTGAGCCAAATCATGAGGATGTATGATTTTATGTACAAAACTGAAAATTCCATGTGTTTTCTCACTCGTTTCCAAAAATTGAATGGAATCAATATCCCGTGTCGCCTTATAAAAGTAATCTGAAAGCGTGTAAATGCGATCTGATATCGCAGTAATGCCAATCCTGGAGAGATAGTTCATTGCCTTGCCAAGACCGATGGCACCAACAATGTTGGGTGTTCCCGCTTCAAATTTACAGGGAAGGTGGGCATACGATGATTTATCTTTCCATACTGAGTGAATCATGTCGCCGCCGCCCCTGTAGGGGGGGAGCTGTTCGAGCAGCCGCTCTCTCCCATATAAAACCCCTGTTCCCAGCGGACCGCACATTTTATGGCCGGAAAAAGCCAGAAAGTCGCAGTCCATAGCCTGCACATCAATCGGGATATGTCCCGCAGACTGGGCAGCATCAATGAGTACGGGCACGTCATGTCCATGTGCATGGGAAATAATGCTTTTAATATTGTTTTCAATTCCAAGTACATTCGAAATATGAGAAACAGCCGCAATTTTGATTGTGTGCCACGGAAGCTTCTCCAATGCTTCCGTATCGTAACTCAAGTCATCCCTGAGCGGAACAAAACACAATGTTGCCTTCTTTCGTGATGCAATCAGCTGCCATGGGACCAGGTTGCTGTGATGTTCCAACTCTGTAACAAGTATAGAGTCACCTTCATTAATAAATTTTTCGGCAAAAGCAGATGCGACCAGATTTATCGAGTCTGTGGTCCCTGATGTGAAAATAATTTCCTGTACTGACCGGGCATTGATAAAATTTCGGACGCGTTCCCTGGCATCTTCGTATTTCGCTGTTGCTTTCTCGCCAAGCCGGTGAATGGAACGGTGAACATTTGCATTCGTATTTTTATAAAAATTTGAAATTGAATTGATCACCTCTACAGGTTTCTGGCTTGTCGCTGCATTGTCAAAATAAACGCATGTATCAAGGATGGGAAAATCTTTTCTTATTGTATGTACAGGCAGTACACTCGTCAGCTGTTCCATAAAATGTACACTCCGTCCGGCAGTTTCTTTATCTCATAGACTTTCAAAGGATCGGTCGCCGGCAATGTTTTCGGTATTCCGGTGATGATGTCAAAACAGGCACCGTGCTTTGGACAATATATATCACCGTTCTCATATTCGCCATCAGAGAGCCTTGCTTTTTCATGTGAACAGATATTTTCGACACAGTAAATTTCATTATCCGCATATCCCAGCAGGAGCTGTACCCCGTTATATATCAGCGCTTTTCGGTCAGAAAAATCAAAATCTGAAATCTTGATCCATTCAGACATCTGAAATCTTCTCCCTTATTATTTTTCTGAGTTTGTCTGCTGTCCCTCCGGACACGTGTGAAAACACATCTTCGAAAAAGGCCTGCACCAGTATCTGTTCAGATTCTTTTTCTGACAGTCCCCGGCTCATCAGATAAAAGAGCTGGTTTTTGTTCAGTTTTCCGGTCGTTGAACCATGACTGCACCGGACATCATTATTGCGTATTTTCAGGCTCGGGATTGAATCGGAGCGTGCAGTATTGCCCAGAATAAGATTTTTATTGGTAAGGTACGCATCTGTTTTTTTTGCATGTTCTGCAACTTCAATCAGTCCCTGATACACTGTCCGCGCAGTGCCGGATGCGGCCCCCTTGTAATACGACCTGCTGTGGGCATTATTTGCATTATGATGCTGTATTGTCCCCAGGTCAAAGTGCTGGCTCCCGGTTCCGAAATATATGCCTCGAAGCCATGCATCGCTGCCGGAGCCGTCAAGCGCTGCATCCAGCATGGTTTTTGCGATGGATCCTCCTGTATGTGCTTCAAAATATTCCAGAACCGCATTCGAACTCAATGATACTTTCCCTGTTGAGAAAAAGTATGACGCTTTGCTGATATTCTGGACAATGTTCACCCTGCACTGTGCGTTTTCATGCAGAAAAACGGTGAGTCCGTGAATATACACATTATTATTATTTATACTGTGCTCGATGGTAATATCTGTGCTGGAGTTTTTCCCGGCGATAATAATCGTATGGGGGGATGCCAACGCATGTGTTCCCAAAAAATTGTATCGTATGGTTATTTCGTTCTGGATCGTAGCGTTTTCCGGAATATAAATAAAATATCCGGCATTAAAAAAACTCAGATTATAGACTTCAAAAATATCCGTGGCGGTCTCGACACGTTTCCTGATCAGAGGGACTGCAGTACTCTGAAACAGAGCGGTATCACGCATCATAATGTTGTCCAGAGACAAAGCATGTACCGAATCGGGAACATCAATTTCATGCGCCCCGTCAATGGCAAACGGATTATACCCTGGAATATCCACCTGGGTAATGTCCGTACGCCGCCATTGCTCATCGGTGGGTGTTGGCCATGATAGCTGTGTATAGCTCTGGAATGCCGCTTTTCGGATATCAGCGCTCCAGCTTGACTTTGGTGTTTTGTTCAGCTGATAATCAAACAACACCGATTTTTTGTTTGTGTTTACAATGCCCTTGTCATCCAACTGAGCCCTCCATTTCAAGCTGAATTAATCTGTTCAGCTCAACAGCGTATTCCATTGGAAGTTCTTTCACCAAAGGATCAAGAAACCCATTAATAATCATCACCGATGCCTCCTGTTCATCCAGCCCTCGGCTCATCAGATAGAACAACTGGTCCTCCGATATTCTGGAAACCCGTGCTTCATGTTCAATTGATACATCCTGTGAATCAATTTCCATGGTGGGGTATGTGTTGCTTGTTGATTGTTCATCCAGAATCAATGCATCACATACTACATGCGACCGCACATTGATGACACCGGGCTGTACTTTCAGAAGCCCCCGGTATGAGGAAACTCCGCCGTCCTTGCTGATGGATTTTGACGTTATGACGGATGATGTATTGTCAGCGGCATGGATGATTTTGCCGCCTGTGTCCTGTTCCTGACCCTTTCCGGCAAACGCGATTGACAGGACTTCGCCATGGGAATGCTCTCCCAGAAGATACACCGAAGGATATTTCATCGTCCTCTTGCTGCCAATATTGCCGTCTACCCATTCGACAGTGGCGTTCTCGTATGCTATTGCACGTTTTGTCACAAGGTTATAAACATCCCCCGACCAGTTCTGAATGGTCGAATAACGAACCCTGGAGTTCTTTTTTGCAATTATTTCAACTACCGCGCTGTGCAGGGAATCGGTTGTATATATCGGAGCAGTGCATCCTTCAACATAGTGCACGAAACTGCCTTCGTCAGCAATAATCAGGGTGCGTTCAAACTGTCCGAAATTTTCAAGATTGATCCGGAAATATGCCTGGAGCGGAATATCGACAGTCACTCCCGGCGGCACATACACAAAACTGCCTCCTGACCATACTGCAGAATTGAGCGCGGCAAATTTATTGTCCATAAACGGAATAACGGTGCCAAAATACTGTTTGACAAGTTCGGGGTATTCACGAACTGCGGTCTCGGGATCGCAGAAAATGACCCCTTTTTTTGAAAGTTCGTCCTTTATGTTGTGGTAAACCACTTCGGAATCATATTGCGCCCCCACTCCGGCAAGAAATTTTCTTTCGGCCTCGGGGATGCCGATCCGGTCGAATGTCTGTTTGATGTAGTCGGGGACATCATCCCATGACTTCTTTTGTTCATTGACCGGTTTTGCATAATAATACATTTCATCAAAATCAAGATGCGACAAATCAGCTCCCCATGAGGGCATTTCCTTTTTGTAAAATGCTTTTAATGCTCTCAACCGGTAATTCAACATCCAATCCGGTTCGTTTTTATATGCAGATATTTGCCGGACGACGTTTTCGCTCAATCCTTTTTCCGCTTTAAAGACCGATGTATCGGGAAAAGAAAAGCCATGCTTGTATTCGCCGATGTCAATTTGTGGAGTACTCATGTGCTTCCTCCTCTATCAGATTGTATTCTTTTTTAATCCAGTCATATCCCTTTTCTTCAAGCTGTCGTACAAGTTCCTCACCTCCGGATGTGATGATTTTTCCATTATACATGATGTGGACAAAATCAGGACGGATATGGTCAAGGAGTCGCTGGTAGTGGGTAATAATCAGTGCTCCAAAACCTGAACCGCGCGCCCTGTTCACTCCACGTGCAACAATTTTAAGCGCATCAATATCCAGGCCCGAGTCGGTTTCATCAAGAATGGCAAATCGGGGTTTGAGCATCAGCATTTGAAGTATCTCCATGCGTTTTTTTTCTCCACCTGAAAATCCGTCGTTAACATACCGGTTGATAAAATCCTGGTCCATTTCAAGAAAATCCATGGTCGTGCGGAGGTCTTTAAGATAATCGCTGACATTCATGCCGGAAATTTTCGTCTCCAGGGCGCGTTTCAGGAATTTACCGACAGTCACACCCGGAATTTCCACCGGGTACTGAAATGCCAGAAATATCCCTGCCTGTGCCCGTTCGTGAATCTGCATCTCCAAAAGGTTCTGCACATCAAGGGTGATTTGGCCGCCGGTCACTGTGTATTCCGGGCTCCCCATCAAAACATTAGCCAGAGTACTTTTCCCTGAACCGTTTGGCCCCATGAGAGCATGAATTTCTCCGGAGTTAATCTCCAGATTAATTCCGTTTAAAATTGGTTTATCCTGAATCTGCGCTTTCAGGTTGTGTATCGTCAGTGCATGTGCCATAATTCCTCCTTTATACCGGGTAGCCGAGGCCAATTTTTAGTTCCTCGCTCATCATCAGCGGGTTCCAACAAGGTTCCCAAACCAGAACCGGTTTTACTTTAATGTTAAATTTGTTTTTAAGAGTCATAATCATATCTTCTTCGATAATTTCTGCTGCCGGACAGCCAGGAGAGGTGAGGGTGTATTCGACGCGGATTTCATCTTCGGCAATCATTATACCGTACACAAGACCAAGCTCGACGATGCTGTATCCCATCTCAGGATCTGTTACTGCACTGAGTGCCTTCCATACAAGATCTTTTGTAATCATGTCATCGATCTCCTATCGCCGCTGATTTGCGCGCGATAAAATCTTCAAGCGTGAGGCTGAAAAAATAGTCATTCACAACGTGGTGAATGTGTTCCATGTTCTGTCGGATATTGCACTTTTTTGACTGGCGGCAATTCCTGTGGGTAAGACAACTTACTGTCTCAACCGGATTTTCAAGAATCTGAAGGAGCCTGCCAAGATTGATTGAATGAGCAGGCTTCTCAAACATATACCCGCCCTGCGGGCCGTGTATTGAGCGCAGAATCCCGTTTTGAGATAATTTTTGCAGAATCTTGGCAAGCAGTTCAAACGGAATGTTGAAATATTCGGCCAATTCCCGTGCTGAATATTTGTTGTTGTCCTGTACGAATTTAACCAGACAAATTAAAGCATACTCGGTTTCTTTTGACACTTTTATCATGAACGTTCCTCTATATACGACTAAAAATCTCGTATATAACATACTGAAAGAAATATACAGGGTCAATAAAAAATAAAACCATATTTTTTTGATTGACAGGCTGCTTTTCTCCTCATATGGTACAAATATGAATTGCATGATTATTGAATGTCACCCTGACGACCACAGTTTTTGTCATGCCATAGCCATGACGATAAAGGAATATGTAATCAGCCAGGCACATTCAGTATACTATCATTCCCTGTATCAGGAGAATTTCTCTCCGGTTCTTTCTCTTGAAGAATTGAAAAGGGGATTCAGTCTTGATGAAGAAATTCAGCAATTTACCAACGGGATCGAAAAATCGGAATGTGTTGTATTTGTACATCCCGACTGGTGGGGTGGACCGCCGGCAATGCTCAAAGGCTGGATAGAGCGGGTATTCCGGTCTGGTGTAGCGTTTGAGTTCAGGGGAGATGATTTTGAAAAGAAACACCATCAGTCCCTTCTGGAAAACAAGACCGCGTTTGTGTTCTGCACGTCGGACCGGCAGAAACCGGAAGGATACAGCGTTATCGAGGAATCATGGAAAGACGTTTTTCGCTACTGCGGGATTCAGCGCTCGCATATTGAATTGTTTTACAATGTACATGATTCAACCTATGACGAGCGGCAGGCATTTCTTCGGGAGATAAAACAGATCATCCAAAAAAAAATGCCGGCACAAGAATGAGCCGGCATGAAAAATAAAATGAAATAATTATCGGACAACCCGTGCCGTGCCGCCTTTGAGCGCGCGTTCGACTTCCTTGAGTGATGCCATGGTTGTGTCGCCGGGGGTTGTCATGGCAAGTGCGCCGTGGGTTGCCCCGTAGTTGACTGCTTCTTCCGGTGTTTTTCCTGCGAGAAATCCGTAAATAAGCCCGGAGGCGAAGCTGTCGCCGCCGCCGACCCGGTCCCAGATTTCCAGGTTTTCGCGCTGCACTGATTCATAAAAATTACCGTCTGTGTAAAGAACAGCTGCCCAGTCATTGAATGTCGCGGTTGTTGCTCCGCGCAATGTGGTCGCAACGGCCTGGAAGTTTGGATATTCTTTCACGACCTTTTCAATCATTACTTTAAATGCCTTTGGGTCAAGCTTTGAAAGGTTTTCATCAACGCCTTCTACTTCAAAGCCGAGTGATGCAGAAAAGTCTTCTTCATTTCCGATCATCACATCGACATATTTTGCGATTTCACGGTTCACTTCCTGCGCCTTTGCCTTGCCGCCGATTGTTTTCCAGAGTGACTCTCGATAATTCAGATCGTAACTGATAACTGTCCCGTTTTTTTTCGCCGCTTTCATGGCCTCTATGGCGACTTCTGCAGTGGTTTCGGAGAGGGCGGCGAAAATACCTCCGCAGTGAAACCATCTGGCTCCTTCTTTGCCGAATATTGTTTCCCAGTCAATGTCACCGGGCTTTAACTGCGATACCGCAGTATTCCCCCTGTCGGAAATACCAAGAGCACTCCGAATGCCGAAACCGCGTTCAGTGAAATTGAGTCCCAGCCGGGTTGTGCGGCCGATGCCGTCATACGGCACCCATTTGATGTGCGATGTATCAACGCCGCCCTGAAGTATCAGGTCTTCGAGAAGCAGACCAAGGTCGTTTTCCGGAATGGCTGTGACCACCGATGTTTTCATGTTGAAACATCGCCGAAGCCCACGCGCTACATTGTATTCTCCGCCGCCTTCCCAGACACGGAAAGTGCGGGCGACTTTTACTCTTTCATTACCCGGATCAAAACGGATCATGATTTCGCCGAGGGATATTTCATCCCAAATGCACGATCCTGCCGGTTTTATTTTGAGTGCCATATAAGTTCTCCTCTATATTTGTGCGGAATGAATAATCTCCTGACATCGCAGCACCGATTTTTAGAGATTAAAGTAACTATAGAAAAATCAATGTGAATCGTCAAGAGTGTCATGCTATGAGCTGCGGCCGACAGATAAAGCAGGCAAACCCTCCATGACGCAGCACGATGGCATAAAAATGGATTCTGTTTTTCATTTCATCAGACTTGCAGATGGTTGTATTTTCAGATATTCTGATAACTCATTCAAGGAGAATATTTCATGGAAAGATGCCCCTGTGGATCAGAAAAAGACTACAAACAATGCTGCGGCCCATATCTATCCGGACAAGCGGACGCCCCTACTGCAGAACTCTTGATGAGGTCACGCTATACCGCGTATGTAAAGCATCATATTGATTACATAGAGCAGACCCATGATCTTGGGGAGCGGGATGAGGAGTCAAGAGAAGAAACCAGAAAATGGTCTGAGAATTCAACCTGGCTTGGCTTGGAGATTCTGGGTACATCGAAAGGTTCTGCTGAGGATGATACCGGTACAGTTGAATTTATTGCAAAATATAAGCAATCAGGACAGATTCATGAACATCATGAAACGAGTGAATTTCAGAAAATAAACGGCAAATGGTATTTTAAGGAAGGGAAGCTGTACAATGCAACTGTTGTTAATGCCGGTCCCAAAATATCGCGGAATGCGCCGTGTCCCTGCGGGAGCGGGAAGAAATTCAAGAAATGCTGCGGATGATAGAGAAAATTTTTTCACCACGAATTATACGAAGCTGGCCACTCAACCGGGGATTGAGTGGCCGGCGAATCACGAAGGAAAACAGTCAGACAGAATGAACAGGTTTTGCGGAATAAAAAAAAGGTGTTTGCACTTTTTTGTAAAACATCAAGCATAAATCAAAAGGAGTTCTCCTGCGGCATGATCAGGCGATTTGTTTGAATACAAATCACCCATTGCTGATTCCACAGATTATCGCTGATGTTTTTTATTTCTTCGGCAGTTCTTTTTTTATAGTGCTCTTTGTGTGAAATTTTTCCTTAAAAATTCAACTTTTCATCTTGACATACTCTGAATTATATATGATATTATTGCTATCAATTTAGTAGTAATTAAGGGAGTGTTGAATGAGAATATCCAAGCGCACACGGTACGGCCTGCGGCTTATGATTGAGCTTGCACTTAATTATAACAAACCACCGCTGAGCATTAGCGCCATCGCCGAAAACGAGAAAATATCGCCGAAGTTTCTTGGGCAGATTATTATTCCCCTGAAAGGCGCCGGGCTTCTTCAGGCCGAGAGGGGAGCGTATGGAGGCTATTCTCTTTCAAAAAATCCAAAGGAAATTTCTCTCTATGAAATTTATACCGTACTCGAAGGGGAAGCAGACATTGTTGAATGTGTGAACGATGAAATGGAATGTTCCAGGGCTGGCATCTGTGTTGCCAGAAATATCTGGACAGACCTGAATGACACTGTTGTGAAAACACTGTCATCCATTACACTGGCAGACCTTGTTCAGGAAGCAGAGCACATACGGGGAAGTATTTCTCCAAGTTATCAAATTTAGAAAAAGGAGGGCGCGGATGAAAATCGCAGAATCGGTAGTGGATCTGATTGGAAACACCCCACTGGTTAAACTGAAAAAACTCTCAGCGGGCATAGAAGCAACGGTTGTCGGCAAACTGGAGTTCACCAATCCCTGTTCGAGTGTCAAAGACCGGATCGGGAAAGCCATGATCGAAGCCGGTGAAAAAGCAGGCCGCATTGACAAAGACACGGTTATTATTGAACCGACAAGCGGAAACACCGGAATTGCCCTCGCGTTTGTATGCGCGGCCCGTGGGTATAAACTTGTTCTCACCATGCCGGAAAGCATGTCTGTCGAGCGGCGAAAGCTTCTTGTCCATCTGGGTGCAGAACTTGTTCTGACACCGGCGCCGGAGGGGATGCGGGGCGCCGTCCAGCGTGCAGAAGAATTGGCGAAAGAAAATAAAAATTCTTTTCTCCCGCAGCAGTTCAATAATCCGGCAAATCCGGAAATACATCGGCAAACAACAGCGTCGGAAATCTGGAACGATACCGATGGTGCGGTCGATATTTTTATCGCCGGTGTCGGGACAGGCGGAACATTAACCGGTGTCGGAGAGGTTTTAAAACAGAAAAACAAATTGGTGAAAGTGATTGCCGTGGAACCGGAGGATTCACCGGTCATTTCTGGCGGGAAACCGGGGCCTCACAAGATTCAGGGAATTGGAGCCGGTTTCATCCCTGATAATCTGAATACAAAAATTATTGATGAAGTGATAAAGGTAAATAATGATGATGCAATTGCCATGGCAGTCCGCCTTGCGAAAGAAGAGGGCGTCCTGGCAGGTATTTCCTCCGGCGCAAATGTTTTTGCGGCACTGCAGATAGCAAAACGTCCCGAAAACAAAGGAAAGCTGATAGTCACCGTAATTTGCGATACCGGTGAACGCTATCTTTCCTTGTGGTCATCATAACAGGAAAACAATAAAAGGAGACATCTCATGCCAAAACAACTCAAATTTGAAACTTTAGCACTGCACGCAGGGCATGTCCCTGATCCCGCAACGTTAAGCAGGGCAGTACCGATATACCGTACAAGTTCATTTGTTTTTAAAAATACTGAACACGCGGCAAATCTTTTCGCCCTGAAAGAACTGGGTAATATCTACAGCCGTCTGGGTAATCCGACCCATGATGTGCTCGAACAGCGCATATCCGCACTTGAAGGCGGGGCTGCATCGGTCGCTGTCGCATCAGGAACTGCGGCAATTTTTAATGCGATCATTACCCTTGCCTCTGCAGGGGATGATATTATTTCTGCGAATAATCTGTACGGCGGGACATATACACAGTTTTCTTCAATCCTCCCGCAGATGGGAATTAAGGTGAAGTTTGTCAATCCAATGGACCCTGAAAACTTTAAAAAAGAAATCGGGCCAAAGACCCGTGCTCTGTATATCGAAACAATAACCAATCCGGTGCTTGATTTCAATGATATCAGCGCTATTGCAAAAATTGCGCATGAAGCAAAAATTCCTCTCATTGTGGATGGAACGTTTACCACACCGTATCTGCTCCGCACAATAGAGCATGGTGCTGATATCGTGATCAATTCGTTGACAAAATGGATCGGCGGACACGGGACAGCGATTGGCGGTATTATTACCGATTCCGGGAAATTCGACTGGAAGGCATCAAAAAATCCGCTTTTTAACGAACCGGATTCCAATTACCATGGCCTGCGCTGGGCGCATGATTTGCCCACTGCACTTGCGCCAATCGCCTTTGCACTTCGTGTGCGGACAGTCCCTCTTCGGAACCTGGGTGCAAATACCTCGGCTGACAATGCATGGTATTTTCTGCAGGGACTTGAAACCCTGTCCCTGCGAATGGAACGTCACTGCGAAAACGCGGCCGCGGTTGCACAATATTTGTCAAAGCATCCAAAAGTTGAGTGGGTGAGGTTTCCGGGCCTTGAAAACGATCCTGCGCACGCAGTCGCAAAAAAATACCTTACAAAAGGATTTGGCGGTATGGTGGTCTTTGGGGTCAAGGGCGGTGCAAAGGCCGGAGAAAAGTTTATCAACAATGTAAGGCTTTTTTCCCATCTGGCAAACGTTGGTGATGCGAAAAGTCTTGCCCTGCATCCGTCAAGCACCAGCCACTCACAGTTATCAGAAGAAGAACAGAAAGCGTCCGGGCTTACTCCTGAACTGGTACGGCTTTCTATCGGCATTGAGCATATAGATGACATTATTGCCGATCTGGAACAGGCGCTTGACGCCTGAGTAACCCCATTTTTGTTTTTAAGCCGGTAAGCGGTCATGCCTGCCGGCTTTTTTGTCAATGAAAGCAGGAAAAAAAATTTATAAGGAAGCCATGAAAACTGCAAAAGAGCAAATAAGGAAGGAATACAGGAAAAAGAGGGGCTGAGCCATAGAAATAAAGTGATATTAAAGCGCGGAGAGGTCATTTTATTTTCCTGCCTTTCCTGTTTTTCCGTATCCAATTTTCATGGATTCCTGTTCCTGATTTTACTTTATGAAAAAAACTCTTTTACTGCATTGCATCTCATGATATAGTTTTGTATCAGTATATCGCAGGGGGTAAGAAGTGGAATCAAAGAAGCTGTCTTTGGGAACCAAACTTGGATTTGGTATCGGCGATATCGGCGGCAACATGCTGTTTCAGATTATGGGTTTTCACCTGATGTTTTATCTGACAGATACTGTCGGCTTGAGCAGTGCTTTGGCAGGCACGGCTTTAATGATCGGTAAAATATGGGATGCGGTGACTGATCCTGCTATGGGGTATATCTCTGACCGAACAAAATCCAGAATGGGAAGGCGGCGGCCGTATCTTTTGGCCGGGGCTGTTCTTGCTTTTATTGCTATGGTCGTTATGTTTTTTAACCCTCATATTGGCAAAGAAAACGAAATGCTGCTTTTTGTCTGGGCGATCGGCGCGTTTTGCCTGCTCTGCCTTGCTTTTACCATTTTTAATGTTCCCTATTCAGCACTCACCCCGGAATTGACATCGGACTACCAGGAAATAACCTCTGTAAACGGTTTCCGGATGTTTTTTGCTCTCATCGGTACTTTGATCGGCGCGGGAGTATTCCCCATATTCGTATCAATTTTTACCCCGGAGGGAAGTAAAGACAGCAGTCAGGGATATTTGGCCGCTGGTATAATTACCGGTCTTATCATCGCATCCGTCACCCTCATAACATTCTTCAGTATCAAAGAAAAAAAGCGGGAAGTCGAAAAGGTAAAAACGGAGGAAAATATTTTTGTTGCATATCTGAAAACCTTCAAAAACAAATCATTTGTTTTTGTACTTTTCGCATGGGTATTCAACATGGTCGGGATCACCATAATCAGCGCGATAATGAACTATTATTTTACCTGGATACTGGGAGATACAGAATTGACCAAGATTGCCCTTTTTATACTGATTGCCACAGCAATGGGGAGTATGGCAATATGGGTAAAAATAATAAAAAGGCTTGAGAAAAAAATAGCGTATGCAATTGGACTTGGCATCCTTGGAGTGGTCTGTCTGATTGTATTCTTCTTTGCCGAGTTTTTTGGTGTATGGTTTATGTTTGTTATGGTGGGGATCGCCGGGATTGGATTGGCGGTGACGTATGTATCTCCATGGTCTATGGTTGCAGATACCATAGAGGAAGATCATGTTCGTACTGGTAAAAAGAAAGAAGGGACCTTCTATGGTTTGTGGACCCTGATTTCAAAAATTGGACAGGCAATTGCCTTTCAGATTATGGGAATAATTCTGTTTGTGAGCGGTTATATTGAACCGGAAAAAGGTCAGATTGTCGTACAGCCTGAGTCTGCACTCACGGCTATAAAATTCCTTCTCGGTCCGGTACCCTTTATTGTTTTAATAACAGGAATTGTTATCGTATTAAACTACCCGCTGAACGCAGCGAAATATGACGAGATAAGAAAACAGGCAGACGCCATGAAATAAAACAAACTGTTTACTGAAAAAAATGAAAACAGACTGAAAATATCATTTCCAGTACACGGGAGGCGTGCGATGCAAATAAATTGTATGCTTTCCTTATTTTTGATTCGGCCTGAAAATTATTTGAAATCCGTCTCCGTTTACTTGCCTGTCATGGGTGTTCCATACTATAATAGTTTTTAAACGACAGAGTACGATTGGAGAGACCTGGATTGCGCGCGGTTGACCTCATTATAAAAAAACGTGAAGGAACGGTTCTTACAAAACAGGAAATTGAATACCTCATTTTCGGATATATCCAGGGAGATATTCCCGATTATCAGATGTCCTCATTCTGTATGGCGGTCTATTTTAACGGGATGACCACCGAAGAAACACATGCGCTCACAAGCGCCATGTTGTATTCAGGTGAACAGATAAATTTATCTGCCTTGACAAAACCGAAAATCGACAAGCATTCAACAGGTGGAGTGGGTGATAAAATATCCCTCATTCTTGCCCCCATTGCAGCGGCCTGCGGCCTTGTGGTTCCCATGATGTGCGGCCGGGGGTTGGGACATACAGGCGGAACCATCGATAAAATGGAAGCCATCCCGGGCTATTCGACCTGCTTGAACCGTCAGCAGATCGAAGATATCTGCAGCCGGATTGGTTTTGTCATCATGGGCCAGACTGATACAATCGCTCCGGCCGACAAGATGCTCTATGCGCTTCGTGACGTGTCCGGCACAGTTGAATCAATACCGCTGATCACCGCAAGTATACTCTCGAAAAAGCTCGCCGAAGGAGCTGACGGTTTCGTCTTTGATGTGAAAGCGGGAGTCGGTGCCTTTATGCAAGATGTTGCTGAAGCAACATCTCTTGCCGGTTCACTGGTTTCCACCACCGCTGCGTTCGGCAAACCAGCCGCAGCATGCATTACCGACATGAACGCGCCGCTCGGGCGCATGATCGGTAATAGATGTGAAGTCGCTGAAGCCTATGAATGTCTTGGCGGTAAAATGCCCGACGATATTCAGGAGATCACTTTTTCATTGGTTTCAGAGATGCTTATTCTTGGGAACATTACAGATACCTTGGAGAAATCAGTCAAGCTGATAAAAGAAAAAATAACAGACAGCACTGCCAGAAATCTGTTTTTGGAAAATGTTCGTCTTCAGGGCGGGACTTGTGACATGTTTTTGCATGATAAAGGCTTCACGCTGCCTGAAAATACGGTTGCCATCAAAGCTCGAAAAAACGGCATCCTTCACGGAATTCATGCCTGCAAAATAGGAATAGCTTCAATGCTGCTTGGTGCCGGACGGACCAAAAAAACAGATGATATACTCCCCGATGCAGGCGTTGAATTGTTTGTCACGCGCGGTGATGCAGTGAAAGCAGGGGATGAACTGGGAATATTGTTCAGTGCACCGCATATACGCATGGATGAAGCTCTGCTTTTGGCTGAAGAAGCTTTTGAAATACAGGATAAGCCTTTTGTTAAAAAATCACTGCTCCTGGGAAAGATAGACGCTCATGATCTGGATTAAAAAAGAAATAGACGGTTCACAGGTTAAGGAACTCAGTATAAAATATGAAATTGATATTATTCTTGCTTCGATACTGGTGCGAAGGGGAATCGTTGATCCGGAAAAACTCGTTTATTATCTTGAAGACGACATCCGGTTTCTCAACAACCCATTTTGCTTCCTGCAAATGGAAAAGGCAGTTGACAGGATATACCAGGCAATAGAAAAAAAGGAAAAGATACTTATCTATGGTGACCGTGATGTTGACGGGATTACCTCGACGGTCTGTATGGTTGAATCACTTACCTCTCTTGGCGCTGATGTCGGATGGGCTGTGCCGCTTGGAAACGATGATTACGGGTTGTCTCTGACTGACGTGGAAGATGCTGCGAAAAACAATATGCGCCTGCTGATAACGGTTGATTGCGGAATATCAAATATTAATGAAGTGGAATTGGCCATTACAAGGGGCATTGATGTTATTGTGGTTGATCACCACAATCCGCCGTCACTCTTGCCCCATGCGTTTGCCGTTATTAATCCAAAAACCGAAAGTTCGGGGTATCCCTTTCGTGAACTCGCAGGCTGCGGCGTTGCCTCTAAGCTCGACTGGGCGCTGAATTTCGCAAAAAGTGACTTTTATAAAAAGGACAGCCTACTACTCAGTTGTACCCCCTTGAATGAATCATATTTATTGGAAGCAGTTGTAGTCCGCAATTGCGTGGAAAAAAAGCGTTTCAGGGAAAACGTTGTCCCCGGCATCGGTGCGGCGATTCTTGGAAAACTCACTGAATTTGCCGGCAATACTGATATCTATCTGTTTGATAAAGCTGAACAGCTCAAACTGTTCGGGAAAGCCTTTACTGTTTCCTGGCCTTTCAAAGAAGCCCTGAATTTTCAGGATCTCCTGAAGGAGGTATTTCCCGCTCTTGCAGGAAAAAGTCTGTTAAGAATAAAAGAAAAAAGCAGAATCGGGAAATATCAGCGAAAAATGATTTCCGAATTTGAGATGTTTATCAGTCTTTATATGTCTGCAGTCCTGAAAAAAGAGAAACCATGTATCGATGCGGCCCTGCAGCGGCTTGATCTGGTTGCACTGGGAACAATTGCAGATTTAATGCCGCTGGTCAATGAAAACAGAATCATCGTGAAAAAGGGTCTTTCTCTGATCAGTTCCTTTTCGCGGGAAGGGCTTCGTGAACTTCTTGTAAAGAAAAATTTACTGGGAAAAGAGATTTCCACTACCGAAATATCGTGGCAGATAAGCCCCATTATTAATGCTTCAGGCAGGCTGGGAGAACCAAACAAGGCTGTCGAATTGTTCCTTGCAAAAGAGCAGCGTCATCTCGACGAATTATCAGAATATATTTTTGATTTGAATGAACAGCGGAAAGATATAGGCGATACGTTATGGCGGAATATCCAGCGCGAAGCCCGTGAATCGTATGATAAAACAAATCAAAAATTCGTCATCGTTGCAGACAGGTCGATTCATCGCGGGGTGACCGGGATTCTGGCAACCAAGCTGGTGAATTATTTCAAGGTACCTGCATGCATTATTTGTCAGCTGCCGGAAAAGGCAGTCGGATCGATGAGAAGTACACCGGATTTTCCGTTGACAAGATTTCTTGACCAATTCAAACCAATTCTGACCGATTATGGCGGACACGATATGGCTGCCGGTTTTAACCTTCCAAATAACAGACTCGATGAATTTTTACATCAGCTTCATGATGTCATCGAAACTACGGTATTTCCCGAAGAACAGGAAAAATTTCTGCTGGTTGATGCAGAAATCCCGCTCCGGTTTCTGTCGCCGGATCTTTATAACAATGTAGTGAAACTTATGCCGTTTGGAGAGGGGAATCCTCCGGTACTTTTCTTCACACCGGGACTGCTGGTGGAAAAATGTGATGTGGTTGGAAAAAAAGAACAGGTTCACATCAAGCTGCTTCTTTCTTCTGACAGGTTCAAATTTCCCGCCATGCTGTGGAATGGTGTCGAATTATATAAAACGCAATTTTCTGTCGGAGAAAAAGTTGATGTTGTCTACAAAATGTCAAAGAATACGTTCATGAATACAGAGACCATACAGCTGGTTATAGAAGATATTGCCCGTCATGGAGAGAAAAAGCTTTCTGTAGACCGGCAGGAAACAACTATATTTGATGAAAATGTATTTTCAAAATATTAATAACGAATAGTATTGAGCTTGACAGAATACGGGAATATCAGTATATTTTTACAAAATCAAAATCCATACATATTGAGTTGATCCAAACACAATCGGTAGGAGGAAAACCATGGCCGAAATTAGTAAGAATGCACGTATTGGTATCGTTACCCAGAAATTTTTCTGCGGGTGCGGTGGTGAAGTAAAGATGAAATCAATTTTTACAAAAGGCAAATTGAAAAATCTTGCAGAATGCACTCAGTGTAACCGGACAGAGCGCCGGCCAAGTGATTTTCGGGCATAGTCTGCGAAAATAACTGTTGTAATCAAGGGGCATGTAAAAAGTCATGGTTTCAATGCCATTATGACTTTCAAGACATCCCCTTTTTTATTGTTTTCGCCAGTCATTGATCTGGATTTGAATATCGTGTTTGATCGTGTTAAGAAGTTCGGAAATATCATTTTTTCCTTTTACATTTGGAAATACCTTCAATACCTTCGTCCTGTATTGTAATCCCCTGATAAATAGAAAATCATTGAATGTTCGTATTTTGTAACCACCGTCGATTGCAACGGAAACAACCGGTAAATCGGAATTGCCGATTAAAAAACGTGCTCCTGCCTCATGAAATTTACCCAATTCCCCGTCACGCGAACGTGTTCCTTCAGGGAATAATACCGGCGTGATATGTGGCCCTGGGAGGGCGAGAACCCGGTCGAAGGATCGCTTGGTAGACCTGAAACTGCCGCGTCGGGTGACAAAAGCATGATTCCCGTGTCTGAGACCGACAGAAACCGAAGGTATCCAGTACTTTAATTCTTTTTTGGCGCTGAATTTAAGGTCGTGTTTTGGAAACACGCTTACCAGAATTGGAATATCAGCAAGGCTCTGGTGGTTGCTGATAAGGATAAATTTATCAGGGAGTGTTTCAAGAGGGATGGCTGATTCATGGATAAAATTGATACCTGCATAGAATTCAGCCAGTCTTTTTGAAGAGTTGCTCATTGTGCGGAAAAAATCATTCCAGAATTCACCGTACTTTTTTCTGTTGAAATAACGCATTAATTTTGATTGTATATCCCATACGACAAGACAAAGCACTAATGTTAAAATAAAAATGATACTACCCATAAACTGTGGTTACTTTAAATTTTTTTCATTAGTTTGAACAGGGATTTTGAGAAATATTATGAAAAATAAGCTATTATATGCATATCTGATTGACAAAAAGCTTTTTTTTATGCAATGTTGACAACCGAACATTTTTTTAACGAAAGGGGGTGATCACTATCGCATACGTAACCGTTAACGGCGAAGAACCTCTTGAAAAAGCGCTGAAACGTTTCAAGCGTGAAGTAGAGAAGGAAGGCATAATCCGCGAATGGAAAAAGCGTGAATATTTTGAAAAACCTTCAACAATCAAGAATCGAAAAGATAAAGCGAATAAAAGGAAGCAGGAAAAAAAGCTTCGGAAAAGCGGTCCTTCCCGATAAAGTGATGAACACCCTGTAAATTTGTATGGAATAAATACATACACAGAATAGTAATTATTGATAAAAAGCATGGCAGTGGAAAACTCTTTTTTCACTGCCTTTTTTTTATAAAAAAAATCCCGCATCCAGAATGTGGAGTGCGGGATACATGCCGCCGATCAGAATTGAACTGATGACACGTGGATTTTCAGTCCACTGCTCTACCGACTGAGCTACAGCGGCTTGAGATAAAATAAAAAGGTTTGATACCTTTTTATTTTATCTCTTTTTAATTCCTCGAGTTGCATACAACTCTGCGAAATTAAAAATAATAAGGTATATTTCTGAAATCCTCAATAGGATTTCAGAAATGAAAGCTGTTTAAAATCCTCAACAGGATTTTTATTGCTCATTCCTCGAATTACTTTGTTCTTCTTCGGAATAAAAAAGAATAATTGCCGGAATTATTGTGTAATTCGGGACAATTACGAACATTCCGGTTTCTTTTAAAAACCAGAATGTAGAATGAAAACTATCAGTATTTTTTTTATCTGTCAAGTGGTTTCATCAAAAATACCGGATTCAATCTGTTTTTTTCCTTGACAGAGAAAGAGAATTTACTACAGAATAATATTATAAAAAGCAGGGAGGGGACTCCGATGGATCCCGAAAAAAACACATTACCGTCTGATGTATTGAAAAACAATGGTTTCCTGAGAAAAATTGACCGGGAAAAGGGATTCAGGAAGGCTGCCGAATTTCTGCTTCTCCTTGACAAGGAGAAGGCATCAAAAGTTTTGCATGAGCTTAACGAAAATGAACGTGAAGGTATTGTTCAGGAAATTATCAGTATTCAGAAGATTGACACAGCTGAAGCAGAACGGGTTCTGGAAGAATTCGGGATTATAAAAAATAAAAAAAGACAGGAAGATCTTTCAGTAAAAGGAGGGATTGACCGTGCCCGTGAGATCCTGACCGCCGCAATTGGCCATGAAAAGGCGGAAGGCATTCTCGATAAAGTTTCCTTTCGCATGCAGGTCAATCCATTTGACTTTTTAAATGAATCTGATGAGAATCAGGTCACTGCGGTCCTCGGGAATGAATCGGTACCGGTGTTATCGCTTGTTTGCGCACACTGTGACTCACGACTTGCCTCCGGAATCATTTCGAAACTTCCATTTGAAAAACAAATTCAGGTCGTAAAAAGAATCGGGAGGCTTGAAAAGCTTGATCCTGCAATTGTGCGACAGACAGCAGACTCTATTAAAAAGAAGCTGTACATGACGTCACCGATTACCAGCCAGACTGTTGACGGAAAGACTGCATTACTGAATATTCTGAAACAGATGGATTTTGGAAAAGAGCGCCTGATCATCGACGCCCTCTCGGAAGATCAGCCGGAACTTTCGCAGGAAATCGAGAAACAGCTATACAGCATGGAATTGTTCCTGAAAATACCCAAAAAACAGCTTTCAATGTTCTTGCGGGAATTGTCCGACACACTATTTGCCATGATGATAAAAGGTGAATCAGATGAAGTCCGAGAGTATCTGCTTGAATGTGTTTCAGACAGGCGGCGGGAATTGATTCTTGAAGAAAGTGATATTATAGGCGAAGTGAAAAAAAGCCGGGTGCGTAAAGAACAGGAAGATGTTTTTTCCCTGCTTCGGAAAAAAATTGAAGAAGGTGAAATCAGTATCCTTGAGAATCCCGATTTGTATGTATGATACGCTTAAAACAGTCAATGTTCGTTTCATTTGCATTTATTCGGCTTTTTGATCAGAATATATACAAGCAGATAAATCAGTATAGTTTGGATCCATTAATATTGAAACTGATTTAAAAATATGGTATGTTGTTAAGAATAGAACAGTTATCCAGACCATAAAAAATACAGACAGAAGCAGAGACAGAGTGTGGAGGTTTCAAGAAGATGTCTTTTTACAAATTAGACGGGGCGAAATTCCCATCAATTGAAGAGTTAAAAGAGGCAATGTGGCCCCTGTATCAGGATAAAATGTCAGAAGAAGAATTCAATAGATTTGTTGAAGAAAATGCAGAGGTGATCGACGGATAGTCAGTGTTTATACTTTCGTCGTTCAATAGTGTGTGGAAAAAAATAATAAAACTTCAATAGCGTCACTATCAAATATCATTACCTGTTCAAGAATATTTCTTGCACCGGTTTTTTTATTTGTTGTTCTGTCAATAAACCATCTCCCTTTTGATACGTTAACTTCCGTTTATTTAATATGGGGCATTTTTATTCTTATCGAGATTACCGACTTTTTTGACGGATTTGTCGCCCGTCTTTTAAAGCAGGAAAGTGAGTTGGGTCGCATTCTTGACCCGTTCGCGGATTCTCTTGCACGGCTTACTTATTTCCTGGCTTTTATGCTATTGGGCATCATGCCTGTCTGGATTTTTGTTGTTGTTTTATACCGGGACTTGTGGATCGGATTTGTCAGGCTTTTGCTGTCACGAAGGGGGATTACACAGGGCGCGAGGATGAGCGGGAAAATAAAAGCCTGGGTGTATGCAATCGCAGGAGTTTTTGGAATACTAACAATTTCTGCTCAATACATCTTGAATAATTCCGAAGCATATGATATACTTTACTTCTTGACTCAAATAGTCTTTTACGTTGTTGTCGCTGCGGCAATATGGACGTTTTTTGATTACACGGTTAAATTAGTAAAAAAAGTTTAAAAAACGCTTGACGTATGGTTCATTTTGATTATACATTATACCTCACGCTTTGAGCATCTGCTTAAGGAATATTGAGCAACAATGCGTGTTTTTTTTTGCTCTGTAACGTGGAGTAAAATTGTTCTTTGAAAATAGAGGGAAGGGAAAAGTAAAGAGGAAAGAGATTGAGTGACCTTTGTAAAAGGTAAAATAGGATAAACTCCTA
>JAFGJO010000061.1 GCA_016929065.1 Spirochaetales bacterium
GTATTGTATACCTTTTAACAGGCACAGGAAAATTATTCAAACTACATACCAGGAGAATAATTTTTGTACGGCGGTTTCCTTCAACTCGGGAGTGAATCTTCCGTGTACGGAGAGATTCACTCCTAACCGTTTGCGCGCAATACTTTTTAAACGCCTTGACTCAAGTATTTATTTTGTATATACTCTATATATATGAAGTTCATAAACTTCAGCTGGGATGATTTTAAAAATCGCTCCAACATTATCAAGCATGGCATATCCTTTGATGAAGCAAAAACAGCCTTTTACGATGATAGTGCAATTGATTTCTATGATAACGAACATTCCGAATCTGAGGAGCGTTTCTTACTCCTCGGCATGAGTTATAAACCCAGGTTACTTGTTGTTTGTTATTCAATAAAAAATGACCATTCTGTTATCCGCATCATTTCCGCAAGAAAAGCAACGAGAAATGAATCTAAATACTATACAGGAGGTTAACTATGAGGAAGGAATATGATTTTTCTAAAATGAAAAGCCGCAAGAATCCTTATTCAAGACTTTTAAAACGACAAATTTCTATTAAGCTTGATAATGATACAATTGAGTACTTTAAAAAAATGTCTAAGGATTCTGGTATACCTTATCAGACTCTTATAAATATGTATCTTTCAGATTGTGCAACTAAACATAAGACACTTGAAATGATCTGGAAGTAAAAGTACAGCACGCAACAGCCTTTTTCTTTCCGCGACCCCACAAGGGGGTCGCTCCGCCCTGGCGCGCGCCAAATCCTCATCGTTTCTCGGTTGGATTTGGCGCGCTGGGGGACATTGGCCGGGCCGCATAAAAATTATTTGTAGTAGAGCAATGATTGTGTCAAAATCTTCTTTAAGTGCTGCACCGTTTAAAGTCGGCAAAATGCCGGCCGTTTAGGTGAAATCTATTTGCCTTGCTTTTTCTACCAATATGTAGTACATTGTAGTCATGGTTTTCTATGATAGCGATATCAAAAAGGAAGTGAAAAAAGGACACATCCCAATTGAAATTGTGAAACTTTTTCATCATGCTTTTCAGGCACTGGACCAAACAAAGGATTTAAACCTTTTTGAAATAAAAAAACTTGTATCGAATGCTTCTGTTGATTATTACCGACTTCGAAAAGGTAAATATCGTGCAATTTTTTCCATAGAAAACCATGATTTTTATGTCCATGCTATTTCCAAGAGATCGGAGGTTTATAAAAAATGGCCGTAATAAGCGTTCGTCTTAATAAAGAAGAAGAAAATATTCTCAATTTCCTTACAGAATATTTTCATGAAGAAAAATCATCTCTTTTTAAAAAATCCATGTATGAACTTTATGAAGACATACAAGACATCAAATTCATTGAAGAACATATAGCCAAAAGAAAAGATCAAGAATTTATCTCTGGTGATGATTTATTTTCTTGATTAGAACGATAAAGAAAAATCCCCTAAACGAATAGAAGTCTTAATGCTGCGCTGACAATAAAAAGCCGCCTGTGCTTACAAGGTAAGCGCTAAATCTTCCCATCTACAAGAATAAAAAATAATCTGCAATACTTCCTGAAATTATCCGGAGGTATTGCATGAGAGTGAGAAGAAGCAGAGAAGAATGGCAAAAACTATTCTTCATCCTTCTCATGGTAAAGGAGGGGTATTCGATGAACACATATAAACAGAAAGTCATCCAGCATCTTGGGATTGTCGCAGGAATTTGCAACGAAATAGAGCTTATAAAAACGATCGACGCGGAAATCGAAAAGCCGAAAAGCAAGGTCTCTGTCGGCCAAGCCGTCGAATCCATAATAATGAACGCCCCGGGGTTCAGCGGGAGAGCGATGTACCAGCATCCGGAGTATTATCGGAAACGGCCGGTTGATCTTCTGGTGGGAGAAGGGCTTGAGCCCGAAGATCTCAACGATAATCGTTGCGGAAAGCTTTGACGAAAGAAAGTCTGACGATCGGAGATCAAAAACACCGCCCCACAAAAACCCCGACCATCCGTTGGGTGTTTCAGAATTTCGAAGGAGTGATGATCTTGTATTTTTTCGTTATCGTCCTCTTCGTAGGCGCTTTAGAGTAAACCAGGCCCAAGGACCTGATGGACCTTGAAAGCAATTCCAATGACTGTTTCTGAAAGTTCTTTGCAAATACTGCTGAGTAAGTTGTGGACGTTTTGGCGAAGCCCCTAAAAATAAGAAACCAAAACAGCAACAGCTTGTCTGGTAATCCATTACCATTTCTGACACCATATCAGCGTTAATCAGCTGTTACATAATCTCACCAGAAAAATAACAGAATCAGTTTTCGTGGTGTCCGCAAGGAATTGCAGTTTTTCTCTTGCCGTCTGTTTCTGGTTGTAGTAACATTAATAGAAGATAGTGTTCTTTAAAAAAATGTTGCTGCGAAAAGCAGAGACAAAAACAGCCGGTGGAGGTCTTTCATGAAGCAGAAGAAACACAAGCATGAAACAAAAAAACCGTTACGAATGAAAGCAAATATTAAAAGCCTCTTAAAGGAAGAGGGAAAGATGATTCACGGAACCTACGGGAAGCCCTCACGCGGCGCCCGGGGCAATAAAAAGTATTAAGTGAAGCAGGAGAAAATCCTCTATTAACTATCCTCTTTTTTTCATTATTCTTGTTGTATTGGGATTACTCATTATATTAACGGCTTCTTTTGGGAAATGGGGCCGTAAATCAAAAAAAAGACCTGCTGCCAAAAAAACAACGAAAACGATATGTCCTCTGTGCAATTCAGGCCTTTTTGAAGGTGAACGAATCCATTCGATAGCGTTTGACGCCGGTAAAGAAAAAATCATGCATATTCACGGCTGCCCGCAGTGCGAACCGCCGAACGGGACACGGACACGGCGCTGTCCTGTCTGCAAACATGCCATTCCGCCCGGGGGATTTTGTGTCGGCCGGATGTGGGAAAAACCGGGAAAAATGCATCTGCATATTGTGGGATGTACAGAATGCAAGCGGCAGTATCGGGTGAGTCACTCAAGCAGCAGGCTGCTTCAGTGAGGAGTTTCG
This sequence comes from Spirochaetales bacterium, assembly GCA_016929065.1. Lineage (GTDB taxonomy): Bacteria > Spirochaetota > Spirochaetia > SZUA-6 > RPPD01 > RPPD01. The sequence goes on from JAFGJO010000061.1 coordinate 3,044, forward strand.
ACTGTGTCGAAACATCCATTATTTTATTTCTGTATTTTGCTGTAATTGTTTGATTTTATTGTCCATCCCTGATAACGCAATAATTTCTTTTCTGCGGAAATTATATCGGTTCTCCCTTTTTTTTCATTTATAAATACACTATCCTGTGTAAGGAAAGGATTTTTATGCATATTTCTTCTGTAACAATAAACTCAGACAAATACCCTGATAAAACAGTCTACCCGTTTTCGCTTTCGGTGCTGCAGGAGACAAAAACGATTTCTTTCACAAGCCCGGTCACCTTCTTTGTCGGGGAAAACGGATCGGGAAAATCAACATTACTGGAAGCGATTGCCCGCTCATGCGGAATCTACATCTGGCAGGGGGATACCCGCACCCGTGCCAATTTTAATCCGTATGAAAAAACATTATACAGGTATGTTTTGCCTGAATGGAAAAACGGAAAAGTCCCGGGATCGTTTTTTGCGGTTGAAATTTTCAAGAACTTTTCCCAAATTCTGGATGAATGGGCGAGTATGGATCCGGGCATTCTTGAATATTTTGGCGGGAAGTCGTTTATGGACCAGTCGCATGGCCAGTCCTTGATGTCTTTTTTCAAATCGCGGTTTACTATTCCAGGTATTTATCTGCTCGATGAACCCGAGGCAGCCTTATCACCAAAATCCCAGCTGGAATTGTTAAAAGTGCTCGCTGAAGCAGTGAAGGGCGGGAAGGCGCAGTTTATCATTGCCTCGCACTCACCTATTTTACTTGCCTGTCCCGGGGCCGAACTCTTCAGTTTTGATTCTGTGCCGGTAAAACCCATTGAATACACCGATACGGTATATTACAATGTGTACAAAGATTTTTTAAATAATCCAGGGAACTATATTTAAAAACCATCGGAATAAAATTAAAAAACACGCTATACTTGTTTTGAGAACATATGAATACATCAATCGAACAACGGGCGTCTTTTCATTTTATCCGCTATGCAAACTGCTGGGAGGATGCTGATATCCTCCTTGAGGCATTGCAGGGATTGGTCGGCGGAAATTATCTTTCGATTGCCTCAGCAGGCGACAACTCTTTAAGTCTCCTTACCCATCATCCAGCCGCAGTCGTTGCCGTTGACATGAATCCTGCACAAATCGCTCTTTTGGAATTAAAAAAATTGCTGTTTAAAACGTGCGACTATAATGAGGTGGTGTCCTTTTTGGGAGTACACCCCTCGCAGAACAGGACCCGGCTCTATAACAAACTACGCATTCTCCTGGGGCAAAAATCACGGGAGTTTTTCGACAGCAATAAAAAACTGATTGATACAGGACTTGTCTATACAGGAAAGTTTGAACGCTATTTTACGTATTTCAGAAAATTCATCCTTCCCCTGATTCTCTCCAAATCAAAACGGAACAGCCTGATCAAGCCGAGGACAAAAAATGAACGGGAACTGTTTTATGAAAAAAATATCAATACGTTTATTTACAACCGTATCTGCAGATTTTTCTTTTCCCGGTACATGATGGGAAAGCTGGGACGCGACATGGAGTTTTACCGCTTTGTCGAAGGGGGAGCGGCAAAACAAATTATGAAACGGGTCAAAATAGGCCTGACAGAGACCTCTACATCCGATAATCCGTATCTTGAATTTATTTTATTCGGAAAATATGTCAAAACGTTTCCGCACTATCTGCGGCTGCAATCATTCGATCCAATAAAAAAAAATATCGACAAACTGGTTGTCTTTCATGGCTCGACCTCCGATTTTATTAAAAAAAATCCCAAAACCAATTTCAATGGATTTAATTTGTCTGATATCTTTGAATACATGAGTGAGGATTTGTTCAGGCAGGAAATAGAGACTCTGCTTTGCAGTGCTGTTTCAAAAGCTCGCCTGGTATACTGGAACATGCTTGTCCCCCGGCAGGCGCACCGGCTGTTTCCAAAAAAAATAAAACCGCTTTCGCAGCTGGGCAGGGAATTGTTTTTACGGGATAAAGCATTCTTCTACCGTGATGTTATTGTCGAGGAAACACTATGATCCATGAATACATCTGGATGGGCATTTATGCAGTAATTTACCTTGTTATTTTTTTGATCGCGGGAATAATCCGCAAGAAGTTTCCGGAAAAGGAAGAACTCTCGCGAAAAACCTCTCATTTCTTTGGCGGGATCGCCGCCCTGTTTATCCCGCTGGTTATCCACAGTGTGCTGCATGTGGCAATTTTATCCGCCGGGTTTTTGGTTTTTTTGTTTGTCATGAGAAGACTGGGGCACATGAAATCCATATTCGAGGTCGGCCGAAAATCAATCGGAGTGTTTCTTTTTCCGATTACAATTTTCATTATTTATTTTTTGGCAAAGGATATTTACCCCTATTATTTTGTCGCCATTCTTGTGCTGACGTTCTCGGATTCAGCGGCCGCGCTCATCGGGACAAAATACGGGTCAGTGAAATTTGAAATAGAGGATAATACCAAGAGCCTGGAAGGCTCGGTGATGTTCGCGGTGATCACATTTTTATGTGTGCAGATCCCGTTGCTGCTTATGACCAGTCTTGCAAAAGAACAGGTTATTGTCATCTCCCTGATCATTGCCGTCGTCGTTACCCTGTTTGAATCACTCTCCCCCGGCGGAAGCGATAATTTTTTCGTGCCGCTCGGTACGTATTATATTACCGAGCGCATGTCGCACTATGCCCTGAACTACAATCTTGAGACCTGTTATCAGCTGTTGATCTCGATGGCGATCGTGCTTGCTGTTTTCACTTTTATCAAAGCGGTAAAATGGAGCGGCAAAATCGTTATCATGCTGGTCAATTTTACCTGTCTGTCGCTTATCCCCTACACCGCGCATTTTCTATGGACCGGGTGGTTTGTGACACTTGTCATGGTGGAACTGTTCCTGGCATTGGCGATTGCGATGTACACTGCGAAAGTTGAAAACACCTTTCCGAATTATCAGGTAAAGCCTGCGCTGTATATCGGGCTTGTTCCCGTAATTCTGATTTTTATCGCTGCGGGGTTTCAAAACTATGACCAGCTGTTTCTTCCCTATATCGCGGCATTTGTCGCGCAGGGAACACTGCTTGCAACATTCTTTTTTACACAAATTCAAAAGCAAAAGAAGAAACGAAGCATGTTTTTTGAAATCTGCTGTGCCTTTATCGCCAGTATTCTGACATCCGGCCTCATCGCCACAGTGCCGGTGTTTTTGTTTTCAACAGGAAATTATTTCATCATTTTGGGCATGGTAAGCCTTGCAAGTTTTCTGGCAACGGTTATTTATATTCTGTTGGCCAGGCTTTTTCATGATAAAAAAATCATGTCATCAGCAGGCCGGCGGCAGAAACTGAGGGTCATTCCCACAGTGATTTGTGTTCTGGCAGTATATTTCATTCAGTTTGTCTAAAGGAGTATATATGGAGAAATTCGTCCGGTTTGTCATGAGATTCCGTATCCTCATCGGTGTTTTGCTGATTGTATTCGCGGCTGTCGCGGCAATCCCCTTAAAGGATTATCATATTGATAATTCACTTGAAATCTGGTTTTTCGATGACGACCCCGCATTAAAAAACTACCGGTATTTCCAGGAAACCTATGGGAATGACGAACTGGTCACGGTCGCCCTGAAAAGCAGCAGCAGTTTTGTAACAAAAGAGAATACAAAAAAGCTGGAGGCATTGATATCAACAATAAAACGTTTGTCGTCCGTCGAGACTGTTTACAGCGTCTTCAATACGCCATCAAAAGCAGAGTATCTTTCGAAAGACAGCACAGCAACGCTGTTCCATGTCGTTTTAAAGCAGGTGAAAAACCCTGATGCGGTTCGCGGCCTTATTCTTGCAGACATCAAACAGATTATTGAACAAGAAGCACCGGAAGCAGGATGGCAGTATCATCTTGCCGGTCTTGGGGTCATCTATAATGCGCTCAATGAAATCGCCCTGAGTGATTCCACATTACTGATTATGATCAGCTATGTGCTGATTTTTATCTTTCTTGCATTCGCATTGCGTCGTCCATTGTTCATTGTCATCGGCATTTTTGTTGTCTGCTTGACCCTGGTCGTCGTGCTCGGGCTGTTTTTCTTTTTTGGAAAATCAATAAACACGGTCACCATGATACTCCCCACCTTGATCATGATTTTCAGTATTGCCGACATCATCCACATCACAAACACCTACCGCCGGCATTATAATGACAATCCAAAACAGGAGAATGAAGAGCTGGTCGTCGGGAGCATCAAGTCGATTATAAAGCCCTGTTTTTTTACGAGCCTCACCACGGCCGTGGGTTTTGCAGCACTGACCGTTTCCCGGGTGCAGGTAATCCGCGACCTCGGGATATTCGGGGCAATCGGAATTATGTGTGCATTTGTCTTCTCGATACTGTTTACCATTATTTTCTTTTCGTTCATCAAAAAGAATGCTGCACTCAAACAAAAACCAAATGAAACAAACAGCCGTCTGGTTCAGCTGTTTTATCCCAAAAAAGCAGCAGTGCTGATTATCCCGGCCCTGTTTTTTATTGCCTGCATCATCGGCATGTTTTTTCTTGAAGTGGATACCTATACCATCCAGTTTTTCAAGGATGATCATCCTGTAAGAAAGGGGTCGGATTTTATTGAAAATAATTTTGGAGCGTACACACCCCTTGAGTTTCTGGTGAAACCGGAAAGTGGAACCTTTGAATCGCCGGAAGCCTGGAAACAGCTGGCCGAAGTGGAAAAAAAGATCGTAGAAATTGACGGGGTAACAATATATCCGGCGCTTTCTGCACTTATCGCGAACATGGCGCAGCAGGAAGACCGTGAATCAATAAAACAGATTCTGGACTATATCCCGCAAAACCTGAAAAACAATTTCATGAAAAAAGATTATTCAGAAATACGGATTTCGACGCGAATCAAAATGGACAGCGCGCAGGGTTTTAAAAAGGTGATTCAAAAGGTGATGGACAATATTCCCGGCAGCGGCAAACAATGGTCTTTAAAGGTAGCTCCTTCGGGATATCTTCCCCTGTACGTCAAAATGATCGACTACATTACCGATACTCAGGTATTCAGCTTTATCATTGCCTTTTTTCTTGTTTTCGGCATCACCTTTCTGTTGGCCGGTTCGATCAAGCTTGGACTGTTTGCGGTCATTGCGAACCTGTTCCCCCTGGTGGGGACACTCGGCATTATGGGGCTTTTGGGGATACGGCTCGATATTGCAACCGTCACCATTTCCGCAATCGCCATGGGAATTGTGGTTGATGACACAATTCATTTTTTGTCGCAGTACAAAAAAACAGGTGAGGTGAACAGAACACTCGACAAGGTATTTCGGCCGATTGTCTCGACCTCGCTCATCCTGATTTTCGGATTTGTTGTTCTGCTGTTTGCACAGGTAACCTCGGTAATCTATTTCGGGCTTCTGTCGATGCTTGTTATTATTCTTGCGCTTGTCGGTGATATTATTATTCTGCCGGCCTTGCTGAAACTGTTTCCCGGAAAAATACAGGGAGTGAAAAAATGAAACGATGGCTGAAATTCATCATCACCCGGTTTCCACCGCTGGCATATATTCCGCTTATCGCCGCATTTACTATGGCATGTTTCATGCTGGCCGGAAAAGCCTTTGCCATGCCGGAATATTTGTCATACCGTTTTATCGCGACGGCATTTATTACACTGCTTTTTTTCTTTCATCTTCGGGTATTTGATGAAATAAAAGATTATAATACCGATATTCACGTGCATCCCGAACGGCCGCTGGCAAGCGGTGCGATCCGGGTAAAGGAAGCCAAGGCGGTTGCGTTTTGTGTTGTCGCAGCAGAATTACTGCTGGGAGTGTTTCTCGGCTGGGCGGGATTTGTCGGTTTGGTTTTTGCCGTGGGATATTCGGTGTTAATGTACAGGGAGTTTTTTATTAAACAATGGCTTGTAAAACGCATGGTCATGTATGCGTTGACGCATACGCCTGTTTCCGCCCTGCTTACCCTGTTTTTGTTTTCCGCGTTTGCAAATCTGTTTTTTTGGCAGGCTCCCCTGTTTTATGTCTTTTTTGCCTTTGCAAACTGGGCGATATCCAATGTGTTTGAGTTTTCAAGAAAAACGTTTTCCGCAGATCAGGAGACCGGGGCTGAATCGTATTCAAAAAAATGGGGCATTCCCCGTGCCTCTTTGTTTGTCTCCTTTATGCTTGTTGTTTCATCCACTTTTATGCTGACCGGGATTTATATTCTTGAACAGAACATGTTGTGGTTCGTATTGTTCGGCAGCTTGTGCATGTTGTCTCTGGGCTTTACCGTATTGTTTATGGTAAAAAAAACCGGTCTGTCTGCCAGACTGTTTCAAGGGTTTCACTCTGCAAGCATTCTGCTCTTCTATAGTATTATCATTACCGGTGTACTTGTATGAAACCGGTTCAATGGTACCATGCGATTTCTTTCCGCCGGCAAATACTACCGCATATCGGCGGCAAAGCATTCGGGCTGGTCAGCTTGGGGAAAGCCGGACTGCCGGTTCCCGAGTGGTTTGTCGTGACCTCGGACTTTCTTGCATCACTGCTTCAGCAGGATCCCAAAATAATCCGCCTGCTTTCATCGCTTGACGGGTCGGTGAAACAAAGCGCCGAACTGAAAAGCCTGATAAAAAAATACAAATTCAATGAAAGCACAATTGAACTGCTTGGGAAGAACTGGAAAAGGCTGTCAAAAAACGGGGCAATCCCGCTCGCTGTGCGGTCCTCGGTGGCGGATGAAGATTCATCAGAGCATTCATTTGCCGGGCAGATGGATTCGTATCTGAATGTGAAAACTTTTCGGGATTTTCTGAAAGCCCTGCGCCATTGCTGGGCCAGCTTTTTTAATGAAAGGGCAATCGCCTACCGCCTTGAAAACAATCTGGAGATGCAAGGGGTGCAGTGTGCAGTGGTTGTCCAGCGGATGATCAAGGCAGATGTCTCCGGGGTGCTGTTCACCGCGAATGTGCTGACCGGAGCAAGGGATGAAACCGTGATCAACACGGCATGGGGCCTTGGTGAGGGGATTGTCTCCGGCAGGCTTGATACCGACAGTTTTATTCTGGACAGCAAGGGTGTCTGTATTGAAAAAAAAATTGTAAAAAAGAAAGAAGCGGTCTGTTATAAAGATGACGGGGCAACCCTTTACGCTGCTGTTGAAAAAGAAAAACAGACAATGGCGACGCTGAATACTGCCTCGCTTATGCTGCTTGCCCTGTTCACAAAAAAAATCCGAAAATATTTCCAAAAGCCTGTGGATGTCGAATTCGCTTTTTTGGGAAAACGGCTTTATCTGCTGCAGGCACGGCCGGTTACAACACTTAAAGGGCAACATAACAATTTCATTGTATGGGATAATTCAAACATTGTGGAAAGCTACAGCGGGGTGACAACACCGCTGACCTTCTCATTTATCAAGATGGTATATGAATCGGTCTACATCCAGTTCTGCGAAGTATTGGGAATCGACAAACTCACCATAAAGAAAAACAGGAATGTTTTCCCCAATATGCTCGGGCTCATTCATGGACGGGTATATTATAATCTGCTGAACTGGTACCGGCTCGTTAGCCTGCTGCCGGGATTTTCCTATAACCGTAGGTTTATGGAAGAGATGATGGGACTGCAGAAAGTGCGCAGGCATTTTAAAAGGGAAACAGAAAAATCGGTGATGCGGAAATATTTTTATCATCTGCCGCGCCTGTTTCTTGTTGCTTTCAAAATGGTTTTGCTGCAATTTGCATTGCCGAAAAGGATAAAAAGATTTTTTCTGAAATTTTACCGGACCTACAATGCATATTCTGCTTTTGATTTTTCACGGATGAATGAATATGAGCTCAAGCTCCTGTCACAGGATTTGCGTGAAAAAATACTCGGGCATTGGAAAGAACCAATTTTAAATGATTTAAAAACAATGATTTTTTATGGAATTTTGAAAAGCATGTCAACAGCAGTGCCTTCACTGCAGACCTTGTATAATGACCTGCTGGTCGGCGAAGGAAATATAAAAAGCAAAAAGGTAATCACTGAATTGTTTACACTTGCGCGTGATATTTCTGCCGACCCCGCGGTAAAAAAAATGCTTTCGTCCGGCAGTGCGGAGAAAGCATATAAATTACTTACAACAAGAGCAGAATGTTCGGTATATTACGGGCGGTTTAAAAAATACATAAAAGACTATGGTGTCCGGTCGGTTGAAGAAATGAAGCTTGAATCGATCCCGGTAAAAAACAATCCTGTTTTTGCGATGGCGACTATCCAAAATTATCTTCGTACAGATACAGACGCGCCCGATGCGCAAAACATGCATCAGAAAGAACTGGATATGCGCAGGAATGCAGAGCATGAAGTAAAAAAAGCCTTCAAAGGAAAGCGGTTTCTGCTTTTGTTTTCAAAATACAAATTATACAATTGGGTGCTGAGGCATGCGCGGTTGGGAATTCGTGACCGTGAAAATCAGCGGTTCTGCAGATCGGAAATATACAGTGTCGTCCGGGATATTTTTATGTCAATCGGGATGCGCTGGGAAAAAGCCGGTATAATAGAAAAACAAAGGGATATTTTTTATCTTTCATGGGACGAAATCTGGGCCATGGTGGATGGCGTGGCAGTGAGTTCAGAATTGAAGGCTGTTATTGCTCTACGGAAACGGGAATACAAGCGATATGAAAAAATGGATCTGCCGGATTATCTGGAGACAGAGGGTGTGGTGTATTCCATGGAGAATCTTGAACGCAACGCGGATGACGATATTCCCGCTGCAAAAGCGCTCACCGGCCTGGGATGTTCTTCGGGGAATGCGACCGGTATTGTACGGGTGGTAAAAAAACCGGATGCCCGTCTCAAACTAGACGGGGAAATAATGGTCGCAAAACAGACCGATCCGGGCTGGGTGATTTTATTTCCTGCCATCTCGGGACTTGTTGTGGAAAAGGGAAGTATGCTGTCGCATTCAGCAATCGTGGCCCGTGAGATGGGCATTCCCGCGGTAGTGGGTGTGCGCAATGCATGTAGGTTGTTGAAGGATGGGGACAAGGTGCGTATCGACGGCAAGAAGGGAACAGTGGAGCTGCTATGATTGTTGAAGAGTTTGTTGTCAATGACAGAAAATGCGCAGCGTTTGTGGATTTTGGCTTTGAAATATATAAAAATGACACCCGGTGGATTCCGCCGTTTAGAAAATCAATATATGAACTGCTTGATGTGAAAAATCCCGTGTATCATAACGGCCGGTTTAAAAACTTTTTAGTCATTTCAGATAATGCTGTTATCGCGCGGTGCACAGCCTTTTTCAATCAGCTGGCATTTCATAATGACAAACAGACAGGATTTATAGGATTGTTTGAAGCTGTTCATGACCTGGAGGCAGCAAGCATACTCCTCGATGCTGCAATTGAATACCTTCGGGAGCAGGGGGCGGCATACGTTTGGGGGCCGGTGAATTTTTCAACCTGGGAAAATTACCGGTTTTTGACAGGGGAGGCAAAACATGCTCCATTTTACGGAGAACCCTATAATCCGCCATATTACCCGGAGATGTTTGCTGCAAACGGTTTCAAAAAAATAAAAACCTACTATTCACATCTGATTACCGACAATCAACAGGTTCTTCACAGTGAACAGATTCACAGGGAACGTTTTGACAAAAACAACTATACCATTCGGCCGATACAGCTCGGCAGGTTTGAGCATGAGCTTCATATACTGTATGGCATATCCGCGAGTGCATTCAGATTCAATTTCGGGTACACCGAAAAATCATTTGCAGGATTTCGGGCCCAGTATATAAAGCTGAGACCGTTTATCGAAAAGGAAAATATTCTGATCGCAGAAGACGCACACGGCACACCGGCTGGATATGCTTTCACGTTTCGGGATAATGCAGATGCGATACGAAGAATGAACGGTTCACTCGATATTTTCTCAAAAATCAAATTCATCGTCACACCGAAATCCCCTGACACGCTTATATTCAAAACCATTGCGGTGGCACCCGGATTGCGCAAGGTCCGGGTCGGGGCCGCATTGGTCTATGCGGTGCATGAGTATGCGGTGAGAAACGGGTTTGCGCGGGTGATTCACGCATTGATGAGCGAAGACAATCTGTCCCGGTCATTTTCCGGACTTCCTGAAATATATAACGAGTACGGGTTGTATGGCAAAGAAATCTGATTTCAGTTTTATCGCCTCCCTGGCAACCGTCGCACGCTCTACTCCTGATAAAACAGCCCTCTTTGAACCGGCGGCAAGCAGGCGGAAGGTGCATCACCGGCAATTTACTTTCAGGCAGCTTGAAGACGATTCAACAGCAATTGCTGCGGCGCTTTGGCAAAAAGGGATAAAAAAAGGCGACCATGTTTTTTTTCTTGTTCCGCCGGGGTATTCATTGTTTGTACTTGTCACAGCATGTCTCAAGCTGGGAGCAGTGAGTGTTTTCGCTGACCCGGCCATGGGAATAAAAAACATTCTTCATTGTATGGAGCTTGCCAAACCAAAGCTTTTTGTCAGCATCGGCATTTCCCATCTTTTCAGAATCATGCATCGCGTCTTCCGGAAAATACCGCTTCAAATGAGTATTGGGTTCTCGCTTGTTCCTGCAATGAATTATAAAAAAATCCTGAATCAGTTTCAGCAAGCGGTTTTTCATCCCCGCCATTACAATGAAAAAGACCCGGTAATGATCACCTTTACCTCCGGCAGTACCGGTGTTCCCAAAGGTGCGCTTCGGACATATGAATTTATTATGGAGCAAAACCGGGTGATCAGCGATACGTTGAATTATGCCCAGGATGAAATTGAGCTGTCCAATCTTCCATTGTTTATCCTGAACAATATTGCGAACAATATAGCAAGCGTCATTCCCGCTGTACGGAGCTTGTCTTCGCTTGATGCGAAACTTTTATTTTGCCAGATAGAGCGCACCGCGGTGACGCATATTACCGCATCACCAGCGTTGTTCAGGAAACTTTCAGCGTACTGCCTGAGTGAACAAAAAAGCCTGCCCCGCATTACAAAAATATTTACCGGTGGCGGGCCAGTTGATGTTCCCCTGCTGAAACAGATGAAAAAATGTTTTCCACATGCAAAAATAACAGTGGTATATGGATCGACTGAGGCAGAACCAATTTCCCATATAGAAGCCGACAGGGCAATTGACGCAGCTCTAAAAAACAACAGGGGATTTTGTGTGGGCAAACCGATCCGGCAGGTGAAGGTGAAAATACTCCCCCTTGGAAATGATTTTTTACACAATAAAAAAATACCCGTACTGCCGGCGCTTGAAACCGGTGAAATCATTGTCACCGGAAATCATGTCAACAAGGCCTATTATAAAAACAAGAAAGCAGAAGCCGCATGCAAGATTACCGATGTTGCCGGAGAAATCTGGCACCGGACCGGCGATACCGGTTTTTTTGATGCTTCCGGCAGACTGTGGCTGACCGGCCGTGTGCAGGATGCTATTTACCGAAAAAACGAAATATTCCATCCCTTTGAAATAGAACAAAAGGTGCAGGAACTTGATTTTATTGAACGCGGTGCAGCAGTGGGCATGCCCGATGATTTCATGACAAACCGGCTGCGGCTGGTTGTTGAATTAAAAAAACAAGTACCATTGAAGAAGGAATCATTGCAGACAAAAATAAGCGATTTTTTAAAAATGTACCCGGTTGATGAAATCCTGTTTGTAAAAAAAATACCCCTCGACAAGCGGCACAACACAAAAATACTGTATCACCGCCTGCGGGAGATGTAAAGAATCTGTTTATAATTGTTTTTTTATTGTACATTAATAGAATATGGAAAGCATGTTTGCCTTTGAAGGAGCCCGGTTCCAGTTTTATTCAATCTCTCATATTGTCCCCCTGATAATTATTGCTGCGGCAGCGGCTGCGCTGTACTTTTTTCGAAGGTTCCTGCAGCAGTCTGCGGTATCGAAAAGAATCATTGGAATCATCATCCCCTTTCTTGTGCTGACAGCCTTTGCTCTGCAATTTATATGGATTGTCAGCAGGGGATATTTCAACATCCGCTATTCCCTGCCGCTGCATTTATGCGACATCACCTTCATGCTTGTTTTTTTTCTGTGTTTGTTTCCGAACAAATATCTGGCCGAGATCATGTATTTTATCGGGATCGGTGGGGCACTGCAGGCCCTGCTTACCCCCGCACTTGCGTATGATTTTCCGCATATCAATTATCTGTTTTTCTTTGCTGAACATGGACTGGTTATTGTCTCTGCGCTTTATTTTGTCTTTGTCAAAAAATATCACATCACATTGAAGTCGTTGTTCAGGGCGTTTCTGTTTTTTAATGTAACAGGAGTAATTGTGCTGGGAGTGAATCTGATTCTGGGCAGCAATTATATGTTTATTATGAAAAAACCGGCCTTTCCCTCGCTGTTCGATCTGCTTGGGCCCTGGCCGGTGTATTTGGTCATTGCTGAAATGATAGCGGCCGCCGTGTTTGGCCTGCTGTATCTGTTGTTTTTTATTGCACAGAGAAAAAACGGGAATTAGGGCTGAGGTCCTGCATTAGTTGTAATGGCAGTCACCATAGCCGCATCTGCTGTGTCAGCGGTGTAGGTGTAATATGTTGATGGATCCCAGCTGGATGAATCTGCAATAAGCGGAAGCATGGCAGGATCAGTCGGGGCAAGATTTATCATGTTGCAGTTTTCCGTTGCACTTCCGGTATCATAAACATATCCGCGGTTAGCGATGTCGTCATATGCCCGAACTGGTCTGTAGACGTCATTGAAATAATTGTTCTCGGAGTAGATACTGCAATGGTCTCCCCGTCCTAACGCATAATCGGTGATATTCTCGTAATAATTATTAAATACATGTACCTGTCCAAAGCGCACCCGTGGTATGCGGGAGCCTGCATCATGAAAATAGTTACCAAACCAGGTTACTTTTAGTTTGCCCACATCGTAATCATGATCATCGGTACTGCCGAGCAGACAGGTTTTGCTGTTGTGGTGGATGTTGCAGTTTGAAACGGTGATATAGTTGGCGCCCTTGGTGATGTCGAGCAGGCCGTCATACCAGCAGTAAGAAGAGTAATTGGTAAGACTGCCATATTTGGCAATATAATCGTCTTCATCAATTACGGTGTTATAAATCTCTACATGGTCAATCCATATATGTGAAGACCCTTCTACTGATATACAGTCGTATCTGTTGTTCCACCCGTCACTTGAGTCCCAGGTGGGGTTTGGATCAACCGCGTCACATACAGTGAGGTTTTGTATAATCACATTGTTGACACCCAAGAGTTTGAGGTTTCCATGCTGCAGCACTGCATTGTTGATCCCCCGGATGGTTTTATTTGAACCGATAAGATAAACGGTTCCCATGCCCAGATCAATAACCCCGCCGGAGCCGTCAACAATAATCACCTTCTGTCTGTTGCCGCTGATAGCCGACGCAAAACCGCTTTTGGTTGTCACGGTGACCGGTTCCAGGTCGCTGCCGCCGTAGGTGCCGTCGCCGACTGTTGCCCAGCCAATGTAGCTTGGATCAACCGGAAGTACCTTTACCAGCGGGATCGGGTCAGGACAGCTAATGAGTAATGTCGTCAAAAATATTGTAATTATACTTGCTATAATCAATTTTCCTGAAAAAAAACGGGTGTGCATTGTCCCTCCTGTAAAGTAAAAAGCAGCCTTTTACGCTGAATACAATGTGAACATAATATACAATTTTTTGAAAATAATACTATATAAAATCGCATCATTTTTTTGATTGTAAAAGTTTGTAAAATCGGCACGGCTGCGGAGATTTTATTCCGAGTTTGTGATAAATTTAGATCATGCGGATTTTTATTATCGCACACAGAGCACTCACAATTGCATTCTGTCTCTTGTTTTGCCTTCCAACAGCGTATGCCGAAGGCGCAGCTGAAAAGCAGGAGAGCACCGCCGCACCGGTTCGTCCGGTTTCTAGCGGCTTGATTGATCCTGCCGGGTCAACAATCGGTACCCGCGTGCAGGTGCCGGAAGGATATACACGGGTGTCCGCGGCCCCGGGCTCGTTTGAAGAGTTTCTCCGCAGCCAGCCGCTTCGGCCGCATGGAACAAGGGTGAAATATTTTGACGGCAGGGAAAAACGGTCGGAGGGTATTTATTGCGCAGTCATTGACCGTTCCATCGGGAACCGTGACCTGGAGCAGTGTGCGGATGCGCTCATGCGCATCAGAGCCGAATATTTGTATGCTCAAAAACGGTATTCTGAAATTCAGTTTGCATTTCTGCATGACGGCAAGCCGCGAAGGTACGTGGATTATGCGGGAAAAGACCGCTCGTATAAAACATTTTTAAAATACATGGATTTTATTTTTTCCAGTGCGAATACCACCTCGTTTTACAGGGAATTGAAACCGGTGACGAATTTACAGGAAATAAAAATTGGCGATATTTTTATTCAAAAGCACCGGCCTATCAACCACGCGATGATGGTGGTGGATATGGCAGTGCATTCGCAGACAGGCGAGAAAATATTTCTGCTTGCGCAAAGCTACATGCCGGCGCAGGAAACTCAAATTGTCATAAATCCGGGGAGCGATTCACTTAGTCCCTGGTACAGCGCCAACTTTGGGGAAGTGCTTGATACCCCGGAGTGGCGGTTTTCTCCTGCAACCGATTTAAGGAAGTTTTAATTAAACTGGATTATTTCAAGAATTTCTTCTTCTTTTGTCACTGCCCCATCCGAGAGATTCATCGCAGCCTCGATGAGCGCTAAATGTGAATGGGCCTGCGGGAAATTTCCCAAAAGCCGCTTTGTTTCAAAATCCATGTCCTCGCTGAGCAGTCCGACGTGGTTGCGGTGATTCAATATTCCCTCAAAGAGCCTGACTGCCTCATCTTTTTCGCCAATTTTGTGCAGGCTGTCGATCAGCCAGAACGTGCAGATAATAAATGAAGAAGCAGGCGGGCCGAAATCATCGGGATTTTTATACCGGTCCGCCTGGATTACTGAATCACAAGAATCTCGCTTTCAGCAAATGCTTCCGGTATTTCGATGCCCTCTTCCCGCATCCCGTCAAGGTGAAATTGGAGGGCTTCAAAAATGTTTTGCTCAACCTCGTCACGGGTGCTGCCGGTTGCCATGCAGCCGGGAAGATCAGGAGCATATGAGCTGTAACCTGTTTCTGTCTTTTCAATTACAACGAGATATCTTCTCATTTGATCACTCCTTGCCCTTTATCCGCGCCTGCTTGCGTATGCTTCCAAGCGTACCCGGCGCGATATCATCATTCATGCCGTGGAAGGCAATTGTGACTAATCCCTTTTTAACCGGATGTTTGAACTGCCGGTGACTGCCCCTCTGACGTACAAGATACCACCCGTCCATTTCCATTTCTTTTATAATTTCACGCACTTTCATATAGAGATAAATATATACTTTTAAAAAATACTTTTCAATGTATCAGTTGAGCAACAATTCGCACGAACCAGAGCAGGCGAAAATTAAAGATGGCGACGGAGGAGAAAAAATATTTCTGCTTGCGCAAAGCTACATGCCGGCGCAGGAAATTCAAATTGTCATAAATCCGGGGAGTGATTCACTCAGTCCCTGGTACAGTGCGGATTTTGGCCCGATACTTGATACGCCGGAGTGGCGGTTTTATCCTGCAACCGATTTAAGGAAGTTTTAATTATGATGAATCACCTCGAGAATCTCTTCTTCCCTTGTAACTGCATTGTCGGAAAGAATTATCGCAGCTTCTATGAGCGCCAGATGCGAGTACGCCTGCGGGAAATTTCCCAAAAGCCGCTTTGTTTCAAAATCCATGTCCTCGCTGAGCAGGCCGACATGGTTGCGGTGATTCAATATTCCCTCAAAGAGCCTCTCTGCTTCATCTTTTTCGCCGATCTTGCGCAGGCTGTCGATCAGCCAGAATGTGCAGATAATAAATGAAGAAGCCGGCTGGCCGAAATCATCCGGATTTTTATACCGGTACATCAGGCCGTTGTAACAGAGATCCTTTTTTATCTGTAGCACGGTACTTTTATATTTTGGATCATCCGCTTTTATAAACCCGTAATATTCCATCAGCAGATTCGCAGCGTCCATTTCTTTTGACCCGTAACTCTGCGTGAAAGCCTGTATGTCATCGTTCCATGCTTTTTCATAAACATCTTCTT
Source organism: Spirochaetales bacterium (assembly GCA_016929065.1). Lineage (GTDB taxonomy): Bacteria > Spirochaetota > Spirochaetia > SZUA-6 > RPPD01 > RPPD01. The sequence goes on from JAFGJO010000061.1 coordinate 19,183, forward strand.
TTATTTTATCTTTCAGGGCTGTCCATGCGGGAATGTACTCCTTCATATTGATCAGCTGCGCTATTTTTATTGCCCGGTCAACGGCTGTCCAGCAGAGCACTTTCGAAAAAGTAAAATGTTTGTTTTCACTGCGGATTTCCCAAATCCCCTTGTCCGGTTTCATCCAGTTCGCGGCCACAGTCTTTACAATACTGCGGGTAATGGTCCATAAATCCTCGCTGTTCTGCATCGTGTTTTCGAATATTCTGAACTGGTGGTACAGTGCATCCATGAGTACGCCGTAGATATCATTCTGTTTTTGTTTGAAAGCCGCGTTCCCGATTCTCACCGGTTTTGAGTTTTCATATCCCGCAAGATAATCAAGTTCGGTCTCGGAAAGTTCTTTTTCGCGGTTAATCCCGTACATAATCTGTATTTTTTCGTCTTTTTCTGGAATAATATCGATCACGAAATTGATATAGCGCTTCGCCATGTTGAAATGGCCAAGGTGCGTCATCACCCGGACAACCATGGAGGCGTCACGAATCCAGCAGAACCGGTAATCCCAGTTTCTGATTTCCCCCAGCGATTCCGGCAGGGAGGTGGTGGCCGCGGCAATGATGGCTCCTGTTTTCTGGTAGCTGAGTAGTTTTAACACCAGCGCGCTGCGCATGATTGCTTCGTTGTATTTTTTATATTTTACTGTCCGTTCACTCCAGTTCAGCCAGTATACCTTTGTTCTCTGCAGTTTCAGGTAGGACCGTTCCACGGTTTGGGCGAGTATTTTCTGATTATAGCTTAAAAGGAAAAAAGAATTCTCCGTCAATTGTATTTCTTCGGAATCCAATATTTTTTGGCGGTCAAGGTTGGTATACAGATACACTGAATCATATGATCCCCTGGTTGTATAACTCTTTATATAGTTTTTTTCAATGATTGATTTAGTCTCATATTTTGCGTATTCCAGCCGGGGGTTATATTTTATACGGAATTTCGGAGAACCGCTTTTAAGTTTGATATGGCGGACAAGATCCGGCGGAAAGTAATAATGATGATCGCTGTTCTGGTAGCGCGGCATGAAATCGACCACCTCGAAACAGTCGATGCCGTTTGAAAAACTGGTGACAAGGATATTTGTTTTGTCGATGTAAAATTGTCTCGTCCAATAGCTGGCCTCAACGATAAATTCAAAGCTCCCTCCCTTTTCAGTATCGAGAAGCTTTGCAAATACCGAGGACGAGTCGAATGACGGCAGACAGCACCAGTCCATTGACCCGTTTTTTGAAATGAGAGCGGCACTCTGGCAATTGCCGATGATGCCATAATCAAGATTGTTCATGAATACTCTCCGGTCTTTTAACATTGATGGATATCATAATATATTTTTCAATTTTACTTAAGTCCCCTGATTTTCTGAAATTTATCGTATTGGTAATGACAAAAACCGATTGTTGGAATATTCTGAATAATATGATTTTTACAGAATATCTGACTCCGGACAGAATTGTGTTTCTGAAAAGCCAGCAGAAAGATGAAGCCTTCTCTGAATTGGCAGATCTGTTATGCAGTGAGGCTGCTGCGCTTGACAAGGATACTGTTATGGCGAATGTCTGGGAAAGAGAGCGTCTTGCAACTACAAAGCTGGCGCCCGGAATCGCACTGCCGCATGCCAAAATCGAACATATTGCTTCTCCCATTATTGTCGTGGGTATAAGTCATAAGGGAATTGTCTATGAATCGGGTGATACTGATCCTGTTCATCTCATGATCATGATTATTAGTGATCCAGCAAGATATCTCCCTGTTTTGAGCAGCATAGCGGCGCAATTGAATGAAAAAGCGGTGTATGAAAAAATTGTATCATCCAACAGTGTCCATGATGTATTTGAAATATTGACCAATGTGTACACGCCGAGTGAAATGAATGCCGCGGAAACAGGCCTTTGTAAGACGATGATGCGGTATGCCTGTCAGATTTATAAAGAGGCGGACGCACATGCGCTGGTTGTCTATGCGGATGCGGTCGATTCTATTGATGTACTTCTTGATGAATGCGGTGGAGAGAAAGTATATATTATCACCGGCATGAGGGACAAGTATCAGTATCTTGAAAAACGGGTGAATGTAACTGTTGTCCAGGTTCCCTTTGGTAATTTGAGCCGGAGCGGACAGATAGAAATGGGACATTTGTTTATTACCGCAAAAAATCTGGTGAAAAAAAATTACCGGGTTATAAGTGTCTATGGAAAAAAAAATTCCGGACTGTTTGATACCATATTTATTTCGCATATCGAAAAAGAGTATGCCGATTATTTTCCCGCCGAGTCGGATATGCTTCCCGCGGATTTACATGAAGAAGTCTTTGCCCGGGCGGTGCAACTGCTTGGAGACCTCGCGGCTGAAGGCCGGGAAGGGAAGGCAGTCGGGACCATTTTTATTTTGGCCGACCATGAAGAGGTGCTGCCGTATTGCCAGCAGATGGTCATCAATCCTTTCAAGGGAATTGACGAGGAAGAGCGGAATATCCTTGATCCAAGTCTTGAAGAAACAATAAAGGAATTTTCAAAAATGGATGGCGCATTTGTCATCCGGGGGGACGGGGTTCTGATTGCTTCCGGAGCGTATATAAGTACGCACATGCCGAATGCCCAACTGCTCCGTGGCCTCGGAGCACGGCATGCGGCCGCTGCGAGTATCACCTCGGCATCAAAGGCGATTGCATTGGTATTGTCCGAATCAACGCGGAAAATCAGTTTTTTCCGGGCCGGAAAACGGTTTATGGTGATCTAATACGCTTGCACGAATTTGTTATTTCCGGTATTTATTTCTAATAGTAAATATACAAGGAACAGTCTATTATCAAGAGGGCCGCATGAAAAAAAATAATATTTTTCACGAACTGTTTTCCATTCTTGAGCAGCGGAAAACCGCCTCGCCGGAAAGTTCCTATGTTGCCAGACTCTTCGCAGAGGGGACGGGAAAAATCAACGAAAAAATAGCCGAAGAAGCCGGCGAAGTCTGTGAAGCAGCAGATGAGACCGGGACAGAGCACCTTGTGTATGAAATTTGCGATCTTCTTTTTCATACGTTTGTGCTTGCAGCGCATAAAAATATCACCCTTCAAGACATAGAAAATGAATTATCCCGCAGGTATGGGAAAAGCGGCCTTGAGGAAAAGGCCTCGCGGAAGAAATAAGGACAATAGAATGAAAAAACTTTCTACAATAAAAATAGCAATCCCCAACAAGGGCCGTCTGCGGGACCCGTCCCTCGAACTGCTCAAAGCAGCCGGATACCGGTTTCGAATAAAAGAACGCATGTTATATGCAACCTGCTCCAATGCCGGGGTGACGCTCATCTTCCTGCGCGCCGATGATATCCCATTGCTGGTGGCTTCGGGCATTGTTGACCTCGGGATTACAGGGCAGGATCTGGTGAGAGAAAAAAACGCAAAAATCAAAGAAATCCTTCCGCTGGAATTGGGAAAGTGCAGGCTCTGTGTTGCTGTTTCCGACAATTTTAAATATAAAAATCCAGCATCGCTTGACGGAAAACGGATTGCAACAAGTTTTCCCAATATTACAAAATCCTTTTTCAAAAAAAACAGGGCTGCAATCGATTGTCTTGAAATGTCGGGAGCCCTTGAAATAACCGTCGGGCTGGGACTGGCGGATGCGATCGTCGATATCGTGGAAACAGGCGATACGCTCCGGGAAAACAAACTGCGGGTAGTTGAGGATATTGGCACGTATCAGACAAGCCTTATCGGCAATGCAAAAAGTGCCTTATCGCCGGAAGTCAAACAAATTAGGCGCCGGCTTGAAGGTATTCTGATTGCACGCCGTTACAGTATGCTTGAATACAACATTAAAAAAGAGCTTTTTAAAAAGGCAGAGACCATCACTCCTGGTTTTGAAGCGCCCACGGTCTCTGAAATCGATGAAGCAGGATGGTGCGCGGTGAAGGTGATGGTTGAAAAAAAACAGGTTATTGAAGTGATGGACAGGCTCGAATCTCTCGGCGCCACGGCAATTCTGGAAACAGAGATAAAAAATTGCAGGTTGTAGCGCCCATAACTTTTTTTTGACAAGCCGGGAAGTGTCGAGTTTTTTTGAATAAAATAAACTGACGCATTGCTGAAAAAGAATAAAATGAATTTGTGATTGTATTTTGCTATTCAGGCATCTGGTCCTGAATTTTCTGCTCGGCAAGCCGCTTCTCGCAGCTCTTGAGAATAAGCCCGAGCATTTCGGGGTATGATACTCCGCTGATCCTGGACATCTTTGCCAGATGCCCGTCCCAGCACCAGCCTGGATTGGGATTTACTTCAAGCAGGCGGGGAGTTCCGTGTTTGTCAATTCGCCAGTCAAAACGGGCATAATCCCGGCAGTCCAGCCGGCTGAACAGTTTCAGACAACTGGCAACAAGGAAACGTTCGGTTTCTTCGGGCAGTTCGGCCGGGATGGATTTCAGATTTTTCCAATATGGTGATTGTGGGTCCCATTTAGCTTCGTAACCGCAAATCCTGGGCAGGTCTTCGGGCAGGTCAGAGTAATCCTCTTCAATAATCGGCAGTATTGTATAGGCATCAGGCATATTTCCAATAATTCCGACACTCAAATCCTTGCCGGTTAAAAAATCTTCCACCAGAATATTTGAATCATAGCCGACTTTTTGGCGTACCGCAGTGATGATCTCTTCAAGTTCACGGAAATTATTGCATACATTGTCCTTGGTGATGCCAAAACTGGAATCTCCCAGGTTGGGTTTTACAATCACCGGAAATTGAAGGGGGAATTCAATAAACGTAATGTCATCGGGTTTGACAATAAACGCCTGCGGAACCGGGATATCCAGTTCGATGGCAATACCGCGGACAAGCGATTTGTCATAGCAGAATGCGAGGCACTGCGGATTTCCGCCGGTATAGGGGATTTCAAGCATTTCAATCAGGGCAGGTACATGCAGTTCCTTGATCGCCTCATTGTTGTATCCTTCGTCACACAGATTAAGAATGAAATCTATCGTACCCTTGTTTTTTTGAAGATCATTAATCAGTGTTTTATGATTGTTGAGGTATGAAAAGCGGTACTCTTTCAGTGATGACAATGCCTTCTTTAATTCATTTATTGTATGAAAATCATCGGTATCGAAGGTATTGTTCGGTTTGATGATATCGGAGACATTCGGGTCTCCCATGAGAACGGCAACATGTTTTTGCTCCTGCTGTTTTGGAATCCGGGTCCATTCTTTTTCCGCTGTGCCGGTGATGATAATACGCTGCGCCATCATGCCCAAATCCTGGTTCCGCTGGGATTCGGTAATAATTTTGCTGTGTACCATTGTGTTTGTAAAGCCGCTTTCGGTGAACAGTCTGAAGAGTGTCTCCTGAGAGTACAGCCGCTCAGCATAGAACTGGTCTGCGATCACCCCTTTTTTTACATGGGTGATGACTTCCCGGGAAACAAGCCTGTCTTCATCCTGCGACAGGCAGCGTTCGCGGCACACGAAATAATCTTTATCGATCCATTCCCATGACCGCGGCTCGAAAGTCTTTCTGACATGATCGCCTTCGGTGACATCGATCAGGAGGGTCCCGCCTGGTTTTAGTACGCGGAATGCCTGGTTCAGCACTGCCAGGTCATCGTTCTGTGATTCAAAGTAGCCGAAGCTGTTTCCCAGGATAAGAATGACATCAAAGAAGTCAGTCGGATAGGGGAGCCGCCTTGCATCGCCTTCCTTGAAATTGACGGTTCTGGCTTCGCGGCGTGTCTGGGTTCGCCCCTTGGTTATCAGATAATGCGACCGGTCAATGCCGTACACATTCTTGAACCCGCGGTCAGACAGTTCAAAGCAGTGTCGGCCCTGCCCGCAGCAGAGATCAAGAATGTACGCGTTATTGTCGCAATTTAAAATTGAGAGGAATTTGTCGATTTCTTTTTTGGTGATTTCCATGTCACTGACGACATCGCCGTCGGTGCGCAGGTAATTGGCGTTGAATATTTCACGCCACCAGTCTGCTTTGACATAACTTTCAAGGCTGGATACCGGACCCAAAACCTGGGTGATTTTCTTTTTTTCTTTTTTTCCGGTTTCTTTTTTCATGGCTCCCCCATTTTGGGAAAAATACTCACTACACAAATAGTGAACCGATTATAGATCAACAATAGAAAAGGTCAATATATAATATACAAAAAAGAAATATTTATCGGAAAAGAATCGGGAATTTTGTTGTGCTGATACGGAACAATTTTAAAACGTGGTTGTGGCCGAATAAAAACGTATCTCCAGTAATCAAAAAACCGGAGTTGATCCGGTCTTTACCGTGTGGTCAACAAATCCCTGTCCGGTATCTGGCAGAATATGCAGGGTTCCGTACCTGTTGGCGAAAAAGTGTTGTTTCACCCGCCGGCTGAATATTCCGGAAAGAACCATGGCCAGAAGGCGGTGGCGTATTCGCAGCACCCCTCTTGCATATCCATCCTGTGAATGATAGATTCCATAATTATGGAAACAATGAAGCGTACACACACCTGCGGCGAGCTGACCGCGGCCCTTAAAGACAGGGAAATTACACTCAATGGATGGGTACACCGTCACCGTGCACAGGGAGGGATCACCTTTATTAATCTGCGTGACCGCTACGGGATTACCCAGATTGTTGTGGAATCCGACTCCTCCAAAGAATTACTCGAGACAGCCGACAAGCTGAAGTTTGAATATTGTATTGCAGTCAAGGGAATTGTCCGTGAGCGTCCAGAGGGGATGAAGAATACCGGGATGAAGACCGGTGACATTGAGGTGAAAGCACTGGAGATTCAGATTCTTTCTACCTGCGAAATCCTGCCCTTTATGGTCGAAGAAGAATCACAGGCAAAAGAGGATCTGCGGCTGAAATACCGTTACCTGGATTTGCGGTCATTCGGCATGCAGAAGCGGATTAAGCTTCGTCATGAAGTGACCTTTGCAGCACGCGAATATCTTATCAATAAGGGATTTTACGAGATAGAAACTCCCACCCTTATCCGCTCAACACCGGAGGGGGCGCGCGATTTTCTGGTGCCTTCACGTGTGCTTTCGGGGCGGTTCTACGCGCTTCCGCAGTCGCCGCAGCTATACAAACAGATACTGATGGTTTCCGGTTTTGATAAATATTTCCAGATTGCCCGGTGTTACCGTGACGAAGATGCGCGCGGCGACCGTCAGCCCGAGTTTACCCAGATCGACCTGGAAATGAGTTTTGTCTCGCGCGATGATGTACTCGCAGTGACCGAAGGCATGATGCAGAACATTTTTAAAAAAGCATCCGGGATCGATTTGTCCATTCCCTTTAAACGGCTCTCCTATGATGATGCAATGAATACTTACGGCAGCGACAAACCGGATCTGCGGTTTGAGCTTCCGCTTCAGGATTTTGCTTCCTTTGCAAGCAAGGGAGATTTTCAGGTCTTTAAAACCGTACTTGAGAATAAAGGTGCGGTAAAAGTACTGGTGGTGCCCGGGTGCAGTGAATACTCCAGAAAACAGATCACTGATCTGGAGGATGTCGCGAAGACATACGGCGCCAAAGGCCTTGCATGGATGAAAATAACCGGTGATTCGGGTGTTGAGGGCGGCATCGCCAGATTTTTTGAAAGTTCTGCAAAAGACATAATCACCGCACTTGGCGCAAAACAGGGCGACTTGCTGTTGTTTGTCGCAGACAAGCCGAAAACCGCGTGCACGGCTCTGGGGGCTGTTCGTTCCCGGCTTGGTACGGATCTTGGATTGCTCAAAGCAGATGATTTTCAGTTTTGCTGGATCATCGATTTTCCGCTTTTTGAATATAATGAGGAAGAATCGCATTGGGACCCGGCACACCATCTGTTTTCAATGCCGCAGGAGCAGTTTCTTGAAACACTGGAAAAAGATCCGGGTGTTGTAAAAGGTGATTTATATGACCTTGTCTGCAATGGTGTTGAGCTGGCCTCGGGATCAATAAGAATTCATGATCCAAAACTGCAGGAAAGGGTGTTTTCGGTTGTCGGATTCTCAATGGAAGAGGCGCAGAAAAAATTCGGTTTTCTTTTGGAATCATTCAAATACGGGCCGCCGCCGCACGGCGGAATTGCTCCCGGGCTTGACCGGCTGATCACCCTTTTGTGCAATCAGGGATCTATCCGTGAGGTCATTGCGTTTCCAAAAAATACCGTTGGAGCTTCGCCCATGGATGACTCCCCGTCCCCGGTTGATACACAGCAGCTGAAAGACTTGAGCTTGCAGTTAATCGAAACCGAAAAAAAAGAATAGAGCAGAAATCGCCGTGATGTTCCTGGCAGATCAACTCACAGGCAGGAGAGTTTGAGCCCAAAAACCGGTGGTTGCTTGCATTTGACAACTAAATGATTTGAGAGTATACTTAAATTTGGAAAGTAGCAGGTAATAATTCCTGATTTCCATATGTGTCAAAAAAATAAGTTTAAATCTCCAAGTCAATTTTAATTCGTGTACATTAGTTGCTCTATGAAATGATGGTTTTTTGTCATTGGAGAGTGGGCAGGGGATGAATGTCGATACAGAGACAATATCTTCGATGGGTGGTTCCAGCTGCCTCGGGAATGATTTTCCTGATGATAATGGCTTTTGTTGTTGTCATGCTGGGCATTCCTGCTGCGACGGATGATGCGGTGTTGACCCGTTTTTCATTGGATGCCCCGGACGCTGAATCGGTGGCGCTTGTTGGAGATTTCAATAAATGGGATATCAAATCACATTTGATGTATAAGGAAGAAAATATCTGGGTTATCGATGTCCGTTTAAAAAAAGGCACGTACTCATATAAATTTGTGATAGATGGCGAGAAATGGATCACGGATCCGGCACAGGTCGCAACAGTAGATGATGTATTCGGCGGAAAAAATACCGTTATAGAAATCTATTGAAATGCGGTGTATACTGTAACAGGGGGATACCATGAAGCAGGCTTTTTTTATTGTAGCAAGTGTTTTTTTTATTCTCCTTTTTGTTAATCCGCTGTTTTCTGATGAACACACAGAGCTGTTTACACAAGCCGTTGCTTCCCGTATGGGAAACGGCTGGCAGGAAGAGTTCAAGAACGAAATTTCTGTGCTGATCAACAATAAAGCAGTATCTGCCTATACATTAAAAGTGACCGGTTCGGTTCTCAAAACATTGGATATTCCGGATGACCCTGTTTGGGCGGCTCATCTTGCATTTGATCTGCTTCTGGAAAATGAGGATTCGTTCAAAAAGGGGATCAGTATTTCGCAGATCAGGGTGCAATCTGCAGTGATGTGGAAGAAATCAGTCATGGAGAAAAAAACCAGCGCTGCCCCGCCGGTGAAGAAGGATGTTATTGAAACGATAGTCGACGACAACAAGGTGAAGCTCGACAAAGATGTGAAAATAAAAATAGACAAAGACAAGGTGAAGATAAAGATTGATGATAAAGTAAAAGACAAAGAAGACAAAATTAAATAGAACACGTGACAATGAAGGGATCTGTCAGGCTTTTTATCCCCGCGTTTGATGATGCCTGAACCATGCGGGTTAAATGGTGTAATGAATCAAAAAATACTGCTCTTGATCATTTTTTTATTTACTCTTTCACCCGGCTGCTTTTTTGGCCAGGAGAGTCAAAAAGTCATTGAGAACTGGTTTTCACAGAATTCCAGATCGTATCTGTATCAGGAGATCAAAAGAGAACTGCAGGAACTGTTCACCCAGGCGGGATTTGCCCAAATTCCACTGGAACTCCTTACAGAACTCATGGATGAGGGCGCTGCAAAAAATGTTCCGGATGAAGCGATTCTGAGTGCCTTACGGCAAAAAACAATTGAATACAAGCGCGTTCAGGAGTTGTTTTCTTCGGCTAAAAACTGTTACCGGTCGATTGCGCCCGGTGGAGCGGAAAATGCCGTGTTTTTAAAGCATTGGTCTTCTTTTCGGAACAGGGGAATCCCGGAGATTTCTCTGGAAGATTTGCTTGCCTTTTCCTGTTTGCAGAAGCTGGCTAAAGATCGTTTGCTGTCGGTTTTTCGGGGTATCGCCGGGATTCCGGTACTTTCCCGGTTGTCAGCTGCGGATCAAACACGACTGGGGAAAACCCTGCTTGAAAGCAGTTTGTCTGTTTCAACGTTCAATTCGCTTGGTTCATTGTATGTGAAGGGGCAATTAAAAAATATTCCAATAAGTGAAATCACTGCTATTATTATTGACGCATTGGAAAGCGGGAAGGGATTGATTCGAATTGAACAGGAATTTAATCGGCGGGGGCGCCAATGAGAGGTAAAAACAGAATTCTATTCATGGTGTTTGGATTTTTGGCAGTGTTTGGATTGCACGGCGAACTGAGTATTGCTGTGGGAAGCGGGGTAACCCTTGTGCCGGAGGAACCCGTTGAAGTATTCCCGGATATCCGCCTTCTGCTTGGAACAGATATTTTCCTTCCGCTTACTGATATATGGAATTTCGGCATGAAGGCTGGGGGTGCCGGATATTTCAAGCCGATAGACCAGTATTCCAGATATTTCTATTCTGCATCGATGGCTTTCTCGGCACGGGAAGATTTTTTCTTTTTCCGGACTACGCTCTCCGCTGCAGGTGAACAGCAGTACTTTCAGGAATTTCCGGCATTGCCTGATCTGTTTGACAACAGGGTTTCTGCTGAGGTTACATTTGACATTGGTGATACGACACTTGCATTTATTCCCTCGGTAACTTTTCAAAGAAGGGAACTTGTCGGCGATCTGTTTTCAGCAGACGGGAAAATCAGGTTTACATTTTTACTGGCGGAAACACTGGTATGCGCAGCGGAGGTGTCAGGGAGCATGAATATATATTCATTCGATGCAACATACTATGCTTTGTCTCCTTCGATAAACCTTTCATGGTATCCTGCGGCACCGCTGGTGATAACCGAATCGGCTGGCGTCTCATTTGAGGATTCTGATTACACAGAAACAGTGTTGGCCGAGGCAGTCCAGAGGAAAGATTTTACTGCGGTGTTCCTGAACTCGGAGTGTGCGGTTTCATTCACTGATTCTCTGCTTTTCACCCTGTCTGTGCCGGTGAAAATAAAATTCTTCAGCTATAACGCAATCCAAAACAGCGCATTTATTTCAGAAAATGAATGGATATTGTATGCGGGTCTTGAGATGGATTTTGTCGTTATCCCTTATGATCATGGAAAGTGGCTGTTTTCACTCATGGCAGAACAGTTGTTTTCAAACAGTGATTATCTGAGCCCCGGAAGTGTCATTTTTTCGGTTTCCTGTCAGTGGAATTATTAATGTAATCACATTTCCTCGACTGCTTCATGTTCCAGAATAAGAAATGCAATATCGTCATCGAACTCGGGATTGGGGTGGATTTGCTGTATTTTTCTGTCCACTGCTTCACAGATACCCTCTATGCTTTTATTCCTGTTTTCGGTGAGCAGTGTGATGAGTGTTTCATCTGAAAATTCTTCTCCGCTCCCCATGCAGTCAAGCAGGCCGTCCGAAAAAAGCATTAACCGGTCTTTCTCATGGAAATCAAATTCCACTTCGCTGACATCAATATCCGGAAATACTCCAATCGCGTGGCCCTCTGATTTGAGATGTTGGAATTTCTGCCCTGATTTGAACAGTAAAGGATATAAATGCCCGGCACGGGCAATAACGCCCTTTTTCGCCTTGCTGTCTATGGTGCCGTAAACAAGAGTAAAAAAGGGATTATTATTTGCCTCAAAATAAAACCGTTTGTTCAGTTCTTTTATTACCATGGCGGGGCTTGAAATTGAAGTTGCCGGTTCAGAGGCGAACTTTCTGTTTTTCTGAATCCCGATTTCATGGGATAAAAAGGAGTGGATGGTGATGGAGAGCACGGCGGCGGAAAATCCATGCCCCATAACATCGAGCAGGTAAAATCCAACCTTTGAATCGCTGATTGGAAATACGTTAAAAATATCGCCGGAACCGAAAATGCTTGGGTGAAATATCCAGTGAGAAGCAATCCCCTGCAGAGAGTGGCCCTTTTTCGGAAGCAGGTTAATCTGGTACTGTTTTGATCGTTCAAGTTCAAACCGGATTGCCTCTTCCTGTTCCTCTTTTTCTTCCAATGTGCGGAATAATGTGATGATGCCGATGGTATTGTTATTTCTGTTTTTCAGCGGTGACATTGTATACTCAGCGGGGATTTCCTGGTCCCGGGAAAGGATATGAATGTGGTCGGTGATACAGGGGTTCTCTTCAATAATCATCTGGGTAAAAGGGAGGGCAACCGGGTCTTTGGTCACCGGGCTAATTGCGGTCAACATTGAATTCAGCGGTTTTCCCGTGCATTCCTGCTTTGGAATGTTGAACAGACGGGAAGCGGATTGATTCATGTATTTTATGAGCCCCTTTTCATCTGAAATCACAATCGCATGAGGCAGATTTCTGATGATCGTCTCGTCCCACTGATGTGCCTTATCCTTTTCATTTTCTTTTTGTGCCTTGAACAGGGCAACCTCAATGGCTGCGCGCAGGGCGCGTTCCTCAAACGGTTTCAGCAGGTATCCGTAGGTTTCGGTATGTTTGGCCCGTTGTATCGTTGTTTCATCCGAGTGAGCAGTGAGATAAATTATCGGGATGTTGAAATTATTATGGATTTTCCCGGCGGTTTCGACTCCGTCGATTTCTCCTTCAAGTCTGATATCCATGAGAATCAGATCGGGATGCTCGGCAACCACTTTTTCAAGGGCTTCACGCCCGGTAGCAACGACCGGCAGTACCTTGTATCCCATTCGGGTCAATGCTTCAGAGAGTTCGAGGCCGACAATTCCTTCGTCCTCAACGACCATTATTTTTGATGCAGTCATAGAAACCTCTTCATTCCATAATTATTGCGGCAGTAAAAAAACCGCTTGACATAACTTTTTGATTATACTTTGAAGAGGATGACCTTTTCTTTCAGTGTATAATCTTTTTTATTCAAAGTCAATTATTTCTCTTTGCTGAAGCGCAGGCAAATATCTGGTTTTATCCTGCGTTATGGCTCCTCCAATGGAAATAAAATCGAAACGCTGGTTCCGGAATCGTGGGAAAACTCCACACTGCCTTTGAGTTGACGAACCAGAGTGTGGATAATTTTCAATCCAAGGCTTGATTCCTTCCCCTCAAGATAATTTTGCGGTATCCCTGTTCCGTTATCCCTGATCGTCAGTATATACATCTCGTCTTGTTTTACAAAACTGATGACGATCTGTTTTTCTTCGTTCGCGGTTCCTTGTTTATTTTTTGGAAAAGCATGTTTCAGGGCATTGGTGAACAGTTCGTTGATGATAAGTCCGCACAGAATGCTCCTGTTAATGCTCAACAACACCTTTTCAACGTTCAGGACGAGATTGATGTTCTCGCCGGGCTCACTCTGGGAGGAAAGGATATAATAGGTGAGTTCATGGATGTATTCGGGAAAATTTGTGTGGGAAAGATCTTCCGATTTATACAGTTTTTCATGAATGAGGGCAATTGAGCGGATTCGGGCAATTGACAGATTGAAGGCATCTTTTGCTTTTTTATCAGTCAGGTAATGGCTCTGCAGATTCAGCAGGCTGGAAATTATCTGCAGGTTGTTTTTTACCCGGTGATGCAGCTCGCCCAGAAGTATATTTTTTTCTTCAAGTGAAGACTTGATGATGTTTTCGGCTTTTGTCCGTTCAACTATTTCATCGATGAGGGCGGTATTTGCCTCCTTGAGCTCACGGGTTCGTTCATGGACGCGTACCTCAAGTTCCAGTTTCATTTCCCGAAGTGTCTGCTCGACAGTCTTCAATTTGGAAATATCGCGGAGCACCAGTACCCGGCTGATGAGTGTATTTGTCCAATTCCGGATCGGCGAAATATTGACATCAAAAACTTTGCCGTTCAACTCTATCTCTTCGGAAAAAGATTGCTCGTCTCCCGCCTTTTTCAGTAATGTGGCCAGGTCAGGGGAGAGTGTTTCAATGGGCTTCCCGATAAACGATATATCCATGTTTTTCAAAGAAAGTGATCCCGCCCGGTTGACATAAATGATTCTGTCATCGGGCCCCAGGATAATCACATTGTCATTCATTGATTCAATGACAACATGCTGTGTCAGTGGAATGGTCCGGAAATATCGCAGGCGGGTGAAATAGATCACCGCAAGGCTTGAAAGGGAAAGAATAATCGGGGTTAAATCGTAGAAAAACAGTTCCTCATGCCATATTGCATCGATAAAGTAGACACCAAGCGGTGCGAGGACGGATAGAATTAAAAGAGCCTGGCGCCGCAGCTCAATGAGCCCTTTTTTCAGGGATGAATGCAGCAGAATAACAATCCCGCCGGCGAGAATGCAGAAAATAAAGACGGTAAAAATAAAATAGAGCGGCCCGTACTCATCAAGAAGCAGAATATTGTTCGGCGAGAGAACAGTGGATTTCCAAAAGAGGGTGCTGTTTCCGGAAATCATCAATCCGCCAAGCACCAGAGCAGGAAGCCCGGAAAGGATAAAAAAAATCGCTTTATTAATGACTGGTTTTATTTTGAGATCGACGAATTCGATTGAAAACGAAAACCATGCAGAGGCAAGGAATCCGATACCAAAGTACTGAATAAAATGAAATGTGCGCTTGATTGAAATGTCTTTAAACAGTCCCTCGCCGATTTGTGTAATGATCCATATCCAGATTGCGGCGACCATGATTAAAAAAAAACTCGGGTTCAGTACCTTTCTGTTTATCCACAAATGAAAACCCATCGCAGTGGTAATGCTTCCCGAGATGATCAGTGCTGATATATAGAAGATATTCCAGATCATTGCTGTTAATTGACAAGATACGATCCAGTCAGGTTAATGTCAATCGCTTGAAGCGGCGCAGTCCTGGTGCCTGGCCCCCTGCCGGGAAAACACGGTATTTTTTAAGAAAAGCGCACGGCCGGTAGGTCAATTTTGCCTGACGCAGGCCCTCATTGCCAAGATCCTGTTCGCGGTTGAGATATATATATTCTTCAGGAATCATCTCTGCATAAGCTTTGTTGATATACTGATAGATTCCCCGGTAGGTTGTATCCGCTTTTTCAAAATGAATGACATAACTGATTTTCTGGGGAAGCGGCTCACCAATCACAAATGCAGCCGGTTTTGTGTCAATATAAAACACTCTTCCTTCAATATCCAGTTGGCCAAACCATGCGAGCGCTTCGGATGTTGCCGCATAATCCGCAGGATCCTCCTGGGTCGCGTGCCAGTTTTGAAGAATTTCCTGTGCATCTGCAATTGTTGCTGAAGATATCGGTTTGTTTGTCACCTGATAATCTTTCATAAATCCCGTGACAAAATTTCTCTTTTTTCTGAATTTTTTTCCGGGGAGTTCGGCAAGTTCGTTTCTGAAATAGAGATAGTCAAAATTATCCCTGTCTTCTTCAACGTTGTATCCCATGGCCAGAAAAGCAGCACGCCGTGTCTCTGAGACACACTTGATATTTCCATACTGTTCAAGCAGCATATCGATCATGTCTTTTTCGGGGATCCCGGCAGGGAAAATACAAAAAGGGTTTCCCTCATCATTCCCCGACAGGACAAGAACTTGATCTGACAGCCTGCTTATTGCATAATGATGTGATTCCCGAAACATGAAAAAACCGGCAAAACTGAACTCGGATAATCCCTCGTTATAATCTGCAAGCAATGCGGACAATTCATTTTTTAATTTTATTGATAAAGGTACATTTTCGGGATATTGTGGAATCATAAGTGTATGGTAAACGTACAGAGCGTCCTGAATAAAGTCAAGTGTTTATTTATTTTCCAATTGGAACACAGGCCGGGGGAACCACATCCGCTGCATTCGGCACTTTTTTTCTTTCTCTTGCTCAAATTATTGTTTTTCATTATAGTTGCCGATAATTACCATAATAAACGACAGGACGTCAATGAAGCAAAATATGATAACCAAAAAAAGAATTACCAAAGAAACATCCGTTGAAATCAGCCTCGATATGTCTGCAGTTGAACCGGTTGAAATTGAAACCTCGGTCCCGTTTTTCAATCATTTGTTGACTTCAATGGCATTTCATGGCCATTTCAGCCTTACAGTAGCCGCCTCGGGGGATACCGATGTTGACGCGCATCACGTGGTTGAAGATACCGGCCTGGTTTTTGGTGATGTTCTCCATGAACTTTCCCTGGGAAGGGATTCGCTTGCCCGGTTTGGTCATGCAGTAATTCCCATGGACGAGGCACTTTCAGAAGTAAACCTTGATGTCTGCGGGCGTTCAGCCTGCGTTTTTGAAGCGGCCTTCCCGCAGCAGCTTGTCGGAACATTTGATACTGCTCTTTTAAAGGAATTTTTGCTTGCACTTGCACAGCGTGCAAAAATAAGCTTGCATGCAGAAATCCGGCGCGGGGATAACAGTCACCATATGGCTGAATCAATGTTCAAGGCGCTGGGCAAGGCACTTTCGGCTGCATATCAGGAGGGTACCCGGAAGGGATTATCAACCAAGGGTGGTATCGGGTAATATGACGGGGCAGGAATTCGCTGTAATTCTATCATTTAACAATAAAATGCCTGTTGAGTGTTTCCGGCAAATCTGAGAAAAATGTTTGAAATCAGAAGATTTTTCTTTTATTATTTATTCTATAGCAAGAAGTGAATATTGGATGAAAAAAGAGGATGTGTTAAAAAACATTCCCAAAGAGGGATTTCTGAAGCTCGCGGAAGAAACCATTGATATCCCGGATGCAAAACGTGTTGTCCTGATACGCAGGGGGAACGAGTTGTTTAACCGGGGAGAATTTGAGCTTGCACAGAAGGTTTTTTTAACCACTCAATACAGCGACGGGCTGGTCCGGATTGGTGACCGATACATTTCTGAGCATAAACCGCTTGAGGCATTCCGGATGTACTGGCTGGCGCATGACAAGAAGAAAAAAGATGCTCTTGTGCAAAAGATGGCAAGTGTGATAAAAAATTGGCTGAAAGAAGAGAGGTAATAGAAAAATATGGATGATGCACATACACACGAAGGTGACGGAATGTTTAACGATCAGCTGTTTGAAACTCCCCAGGAGGAAGCGCTTGAAAATGCGACAAATACCATCATCGCGGAGCTGTCAAAAAAAGGATATACATACCTAAAAGAAGATCTCCTGGATGAGGCAGAGGAAAATTTTGTTAAAATTCTTGAATACGAACCGGAAAATAACTACGCTCTTGTCGGCCTGGGTGATGTAAAACGGAAAAAGAGCCGGTATTCAGATGCAATTGAATATTATCAGCGGTGCCTGCAGTATCACGAGGGGAATAATTATGCCCTGTTCGGCCTTGCCGACTGTTTCAAAGCGCTCGGACATTTCCAGAAGGCGATTGATATCTGGGAAAAATATCTTGTACATGATGAACACAATATAACTGTTCTTACCCGTGTTGCTGATGCTTACCGGAAAGTGAAAAACTTTAAAAAATCACGTGAATTGTATCAACGGGTACTGGAAAAAGAGCCAGGAAACGCATATGCCCTGATTGGGCTGGGCCATCTTCATTATGATTTCAAGGAATTTGAGACAGCTCTGAAATACTGGGAAAAGATGATGCTCATCAACCAGGAAAATGTGGACATTCGTGTTCTTACTTCAATCGGGAACTGTCACCGTAAGCTGAAAACATTTGAAAAGGGCCTCACCTATTTTGAAGAGGCGCTGAAATCGGAACCCAATAATTTCTATGCTTTATTTGGAATTGCAGACTGCTACCGCGGATTGAACATGCATGAAGAATCCCTGAAATACTGGCTGCGGATTTTGGAACGCGACGGCAATAACAAGGTTATCCTTACCCGTGCGGGCGATGCATTGCGTAATCTTCACCGTCTTGATGATGCGGAAGAATACTACAAGCGTGCTTTGAATATTGAATTTGATACCTATGCAGTTCTTGGGCTGGCGCTGATCAATAAACAAAAAGGCAATTTCCTGGAGGCATTGGAATCACTTACCGGGTTGCTGGTCAATGAGTCAAAAAATCCCCGTCTGTATATAGAAATTGCAGAGTGTTATCTGGAATTGGGAAATAAGGATAAAGCTCAGGATATTCTGACACGGTTTTTACGAACCGGCCAGAAAAACGCGCGGATTACCGAATTGCTGGATAAGACGAGGAACGATTAATTCCTGCGAGCAATTGATTTTCTCAAATAACCTGTCTGAGTCAAAGATGGGAAGGTGCAGTGAGTTTTTCTATGAGAGAACCGCACGAATTCTGCGCACTCCGGCAGAGGATGACTGTTCCTTGGTAATTTTGAATATTCCCAGTTCTCCGGTGTGTTCCACATGCGGGCCGCCGCAGACTTCTCTGGAAAAATCCCCTACCGAATAGACCTTCACGTTTTCCTCATATTTTTCACCAAACAAGGCCATTGCTCCGGCTTTTTGCGCATCCTCAAGTTTCATGATTTTCATGGAGACCGGCAGGTCGCGTTTGATCTGCTCGTTCACAATCTCTTCGACCTTTACAATCTGCTCGGGGGTCATTTTATCATGATGGGTAAAGTCAAATCGCAGACGCTCACTGGTGATATTGCTTCCCTTTTGTTCAACATGTTCGCCAAGAACCATGCGCAATGCCTTGTGTAGAAGATGCGTGGCAGTATGCAGGGCAGTCGTCATGTCGGAATGGTCGGCGAGCCCGCCCTTGAAACTCTGTTCTGAGCCCTTCTTGGACAATTCCTGGTGTTTTTTAAAGGCTTCTTCGAATCCTTCACGGTCTACGGTCATGCCATGCTCGGATGCGAGTTCTTCGGTTAATTCTATCGGAAAGCCGTAGGTGTCATACAGGCGGAAGGCAAGCCTGCCCGGCATTTGTTTTTTGGGGTTTTTCAGCAGATTGGGCATCAGCTTCTCGAATTCATGTTCGCCCTTCTTTAATGTTTCAAAAAACTTGTCTTCTTCCCGTTTCAGCTCTTGGAGAACGATGTCCCTTTTTTGAATAATGACGGGGTGTGCTTCCTGATACATTTCAAGTACTATTTCCGCAACCCGGGCAAGAAAATTGGTTTCGATCCCCAGTTTGCGGCCGTGCCGTACTGCACGGCGGATGAGCCGGCGTAATATATACCCCTGGCCGACGTTTGACGGGGTTACTCCCCTTTCATCGCCAAGGATAAATGTCGAGGTCTTGATATGGTCGGAGATAACCCTGATAGACTGGTCCTGATCGGCATTGAGGCCGTAAGCAACACCGGAGATCTCTTCAAGGCATTGAATGATCGGGGTAAAGAGTTCGGTTTCGTATACACTTTTTTTTCCGTTGAGCATGGTAATGGTCCGTTCCAGGCCCATACCGGTATCGACACACTTTCGGGAGAGCGGTTCATATGCCCCGTCGTCTTTTTGATTATACTGCATGAATACATCATTCCATATCTCAAAATACTTTCCGCATGAACATCCCGGCCTGCATTCTGTTCCGCATTGTTCTTTTCCGGTGTCGATGAACATCTCGGTATCCGGGCCGCACGGGCCCCTCCCGCTGCCGGTTGACCACCAGTTATCGGTTCTCGGCAGAAAGTAGATCCGTTCTTCGGGAATTCCAAGAGATGTCCAGATTTCAGCGGCTTCGTCATCCCGCGGGACTTCGGCGTCGCCTTCGAAGACAGTGACAGACAGTTTGTTTTTATCGAGTCCAAGCCATTGTGATGAAGTCAGAAATTCAAAGCTCATGGCAATTGCTTCCTGCTTGAAATAATCGCCCAATGACCAGTTGCCGAGCATTTCAAAAAAAGTGAGATGGCTTGGGTCACCCACTTCTTCGATATCACCCGTGCGGATGCACTTTTGATAGTTTACCAGCCGCGACCCGGCAGGATGAGGTTCTCCCAGTAAAAAGGGGACGAGCGGGTGCATGCCTGCTGTGGTAAACAACACCGTCGGGTCGTTTTCCGGGATGAGTGACCGTCCGGAAATCTGGGTATGGTTTTTTGAAATAAAAAACCTGATATATTTTTCGCGTAATTCTTTTGCTGTCATGATGTGCAATACTATAAATCCCGCATCACTCTGTCAATAACCGCGGAACAGATTTATCTGTTGTGCTGTCTATTGCAGCTGTTTTATGGCATCCTTGATTTTTACGTTTGCTTCCTTCAGCTGCTGCTCGAGAGTTATTTTGTCTTTTTTCAACCGCTCAATTTCACTGCGGTAGGTATCTTTTTCGATGGACAAGGTTTTTATCTGCTGTTCCAGCGACTTGATTTTTTCTTCTATTTCGTTTCCGCTCTGCGTCCGGTCAATCCCCAGTTCAGGTTTTTCCAGTTCCAACTTGAACTTATAAATACGGTTTTCACCCTGTTTTGCAGTGATGACAAATGACTGGTCTTTGTATCCCGGGCTGTGCAGCCGCACTGCGATTTCAGTCCCCGCATTGTAGATACCTGCAAAGATTCCATTTCCGGCAAGCTGACTGTCAACATATATCTCTGCTGTTGACGGAAGCGCTGCAATACCGATTTTTATCAGTTTTTGGCTGTCGGCACCGGCAAGTTTTATCTGTTTGACCGTTTTAATGTTTTCCAGTACAGATGAGGATATATTTGAAAGAGGCAGGGCTGCGGGGGGGGGATCAGTTTTGTCATGAAGTATGATTTCCCTCCGGGAGGCAATACGGGCCGCTTCCCTTTTTGATTCCGGGTCGATGACTGCTACTGCACCGGAAAGGACTGCGCATGTTGTTTTTGCGATGCTGCGGTCGATAAAGAATTCCGTGCCGCGCACGCCGAATGCACGTGTTCCGGCCCGGATGACCATATCGTCATTATCCCCAAGCTTCATCACTTTATAGAGAACTGTCCCGATTAGAATTTCCGAATCACTCTGTGTTGTATCCTCGGTCTGCAGGACAACATACAGTTTGATCAGTGCATTCTCCCTCATGGAAAATGATATTTTTTCGCCAATCTGGATTTCACAGTAGGAATTTTCAAATGTCTTGATATAATCATTTTCCTTGAGGATTTCTCCAATCGAGACAGGCTTCCATTCGTTATTCCTGAAAAAGAATACTTCCCCTGAAAAAAATGTAACAATTGCTTCTTTAGCCTGCGGGGCTGTGAAGGGCTGGAGTGAAACCTCCCGCTCGGTGTATCCGTTTGTCAAATTGATAATTAAAAGAATCGCTCCTGCAATACTGAAAGCAATAATGAGCCCAAAAACAAGGATGATTTTATCGGTTCGTTTCATTTTTCATTTCCTTATTAATACTGTATCACAAAATCAGAAGAATATCTATTCCATAACCAGAGTGCAGGAGCCGGGATTTATATACGGATAGCTTTTTCGTATCCCTGGAAATAGTCCCGCCAGTTTCCCTGACGTGTCGGGTGCTCCAGGCACTGTTTCAACAGGTCAAGATAGTTTTTTCTTGGCAGTTCCCAGGCTCCCATGCTCGCAAGGTGCGGGGAATGTACCTGGCAGTCAATGACCATAAATCCGAGTTCGGAAAGACGTTTGCACAATATGATAAATGCCGCTTTTGAGGCATTTGCCTGGATATGAAACATCGATTCTCCGACAAATATACTGCCCAATGAAACACCGTACAGTCCCCCGACAAGACTCGTATTATGCCACACTTCTATGGAGTGGGCAAATCCCATGTCGTGAAGCCGGCAATATGATTCAAGAATCGCAGGGGTGATCCATGTCCCCGGGCCTGTTCTGCGCGGTTTGGAACAGGAAACCATTACTTCACGAAAACAGGTATCCGCAGTGAAGGAAAATATTTGTTTGTTGAACAGCTTTTTCATGGATTCCGAGACAACCGCCTCATGAGGAAAAAGAATACAGCGGGGATCGGGCGACCACCATAAAATGGGTTCCGGCTCGCTGTACCATGGAAAAATCCCCCGTTTATATGCTTCCAGGAGACGGCCGGTCGAGAGATCTCCGCCCATGGCAAGAATCCCGTCTTTTGTAGACAGCTCTACCGGAGGAAACATGTTGCTTTCATCCAGCTTGAAAATCGGCATATATGTTTATCTGGATTTTCCCTTTATTTTGAATTTAATCTCATTATCTGCAACCGTTACACTGACTGTTCCTCCGTGAGACAGTTTTCCGAACAGCACTTCATCGACAAAAAAATACTTCACTTTATCCTGGATCAGCCGGGCAACCTCACGGGCGCCATACTGGGGAGAGAAAGCCTTTTCGGCCAGCCATTGTATGGTTTTATCGTCGATCTCAAGGGATACATTTTTCTCGAGCAATTGCTCTTTAAAATCATTTATTTCCTTGGCAACAATCTTTTGCATGATTTCATCGTCGAGGTCGTTAAACGTGACCACCGAGTCAAGCCGGTTTCTAAACTCCGGGGTAAAGATGTCTTTGAGCGCATCGGTAATCGCGTCTTTTGAGACATTTCTGTTTCCGAATCCCATGAGCGGCTTTCCGATTTCCCGGGCTCCCGCATTCGACGTCATGATGAGAATGACATTCCGGAAATCCGCTTTTTTCCCGTTATTGTCAGTGAGGGTGGCATAATCCATTACTTGTAATAGCATGTTGAAAATATCTTCATGCGCCTTCTCTATTTCATCGAGGAGCAGAATGGAATGTGGATTCCTGCGGATGGCATCGGTCAACAGCCCCCCGTCATCATAGCCCACATATCCGGGGGGGGCACCGATGAGCCGGGAGACAGTGTGTTTTTCCTGGTACTCGCTCATATCAAACCGGTGGAGCGGAACTCCCAGAAACCCCGACAGCTGCCGCGCCAGTTCAGTCTTTCCCACGCCGGTTGGGCCGACAAACAAAAGAGAGGCCACGGGTTTGTCGGGTTTATGAAATCCGGCCCGTGAACGCTTTATTGCATCGGCAACCATGCGTACTGCATGGTCCTGGCCGAAAATGACCGATTTCAGTTCTGTCTCAAGATCCTGGAGTTTGCGGCCTTCTGTCGATGAAACACTTTTTTCTGGAATTTTCGCGATCTTCGCAATTATTTTTTCAATATCCACAGGGGTAATTGTCTTTTGGGGAGTCTCGCCTGTCCCTGCATAAAGCCGGACATATGCACCTGCTTCGTCAATGACGTCAATTGCCTTATCCGGCAGGTACCGGTCGTTGATATATTTTGCAGAGAGTTCAGCGGCTGCATACAGCGCTTCGTCAGTATATTTGAGTTCGTGATATTCCTCGTATTTCTCCCGCAGCCCAAGAAGAATTTTATAGGTATCCTCAATCGACGGTTCAGGGATTTCAATTTTCTGGAAGCGTCTTGATAAAGCACGGTCCCGGTCAAAGAATTTTTTGTATTCTTCATATGTCGTGGATCCGATGCAGCGGATTTTCCCCGAAGTGAGTACGGGTTTCAGAATATTTGATGCATCAAGTGATCCGCCCGAAACAGAACCCGCTCCCACAACGGTATGAATTTCATCAATAAACAAAATGACCTTTTCAATTTTCTGGAGTTCTGTTAAAACCCGCTTGAGCCGTTCCTCAAAATCACCGCGGTATTTTGTGCCTGCGAGCAGGGCGCCCATATCCAGGGTGTATACCCTGAAATCAAGTAAGGGGCGGGGAACCTTTCCTTCGACGATCATCTGGGCAAGGCCCTCGGTGATGGCGGTTTTGCCGACTCCGGGGTCGCCCACATGAACCGGATTGTTTTTCATCCGCCTGCAGAGAACCTGGATGGTCCGTTCAAGAATATCTTCCCGCCCGATGAGCGGATCAATGTCACCGTTTTTTGCTTTTTCGATCAGGTCGACGGTAAATGCCTCAAGCCCGCGCTGCTTTTTTTGCGGTTCGGGACGTTCTTCTCCGTCACCATAAAATTCGTGTTCATTTTCCCGGATATCGTCATCCGGGTACAGGGTTGTGCCGTGTGAAATATAATTCAGCAGATCAAGCCTGGTAATGCCTTCCTTATGCAGGTAATATGCCGCATGAGAATCCTTTTCCTGGAGCAGGGACGCAAGAACATCTCCGATGTCCATTTCGGGTTTTTCCGAGTTCACTACATGAAGAAAGGCCCGTTCCATAATATTCTTGAAGGAATTTGACTGGATCGGTTCGCTTTCATTGACCACCGGCAAATTGGAGGCAAAGAACTTCTCCAGTAATTCCTGTATTCGGGAAGGGTTTCCTCCGAGTGCCTTGACGATATTCCGCCCCTCTTCTGAGTTAAGGGCAGAGAACAATACATGTTCCGGGGTGAGGAACTCATGAGTTCTGGTTTTTGCCTCAAGATAAGCCTGAGAAATTATATTGTTCAATTCTTTGTTAATATTCATATCGTTACCCGCTTCATGGTCGTGGTATTATGCCTCTTCACAAGAGCATCGCAGGGGATAGCTTCGCTGTTTTGCAAGTGAATGTACCTGATCTACCTTTGTCTCTGCAATATCACGTGTATACATACCGACCGTTCCCATGCCCTTCCGGTGTACATCAAGCATTATTTGTGTTGCATCCTGTGCTGACTTGTGAAAAACAACCACAAGCACTTCAACGACAAACTCCCTTGTTGTAAAATGATCATTATGAAGCAGTACTCTATACATTTTCGGCGTTTCTGCTTCATCTTTTGATTTTATTGATACATCTTCATCATACTCAAAAAGAGGCATTATCCCTGTCCCTGCCTTCCCGTTTTCGTCAATCAGACCTTTATCATGAAAAAAGGATCAACAAATAGAGAATTGTAATGTATGTTCTGCCTTGTCCGTATACATTTCTGTATACCCGTTTTTTAAAAAATAGCACTATTTTTCAATAAAGAAAAGAAGTTGTTCCCCGATAAATAATTGCCGTTGTTGTTCCGGCAATCAGAAAAGTTTTTTCAAGGCGTCAAAGGCTTTATCATAATTCGGATGATTGTGATTTTCATCAACGATTTCAATATAATTAATGTGGTTCGATTCATCAAGAATAAATACCGACCGGTTCAAAAGACGCAGTTCCTTGATGAGAACACCATAGTTAATCCCGAATGAAGCATCAATGTAATCTGACAACGTGATGATATTTTTTGCCTTGCAGGCTTTGGCCCAGCGTGAGAGGGCAAAGGGCAGGTCCATACTCAGGCTCAAGAGCACGATGCGGTCGGATATTTTTACTGCTTCATCATTGAATTTTTTGCTTTGCAGGTCACAGATACTGGTATCGATTGACGGGATGACACTGATCAGTTTTATTTTGCCATCGAAATCAGATAATGAAACCTGAAAAAGATCATTATTCCGAACGGTAAAATCCGGGGCAGGGTCCCCAAGGTTCGGGGTATTCCCGACGAGCGTGATGATGTTTCCCCCCATTCGGCTTACCTGACGTTCCATAATTCCTCCATTTTTACATTCAACTGATTTTAAAGGTTTTTTATCCCTCACTTCATATGTAATACGAAATGATAAATTCTTCAAGCTGTTGGATGAAAAAGGTGTGGAATATATAATTTTTCTGGATCAATCGGAAACGACGTGAGAATGCCAGAATTCCCCCAGTTCCTGCAGCAGCCGGATGATTTGGTCTTCCGGGACAGTATGGAGGGGATTCTCTTCTGCCTGCTGTTCGCAGACCAGGATGAGACCAAGGAGCCGGTCATAAAACTCCCGCATAAAAAGGCGGATAAAGGAATAGTCGGCATGGCGCAGGGAACCGGCCAGTCCGCGAAGGCTTTTCCACCGGCTGTACAGGGAAGTATATTCTGTAAGGAGATAGTCCGCCTGTTCAATATTATTCAGGTCGAGGTACTCTATATAATAATATGTTTCAAGCAGAAAAAGAACAAGGCTGGCATGGTAAATATACACCAGTTGTTCCTCACGGTCATTCATCTCCTTAATGTTTTCAATTATGGGAATGACTGCATCTTTCACTTTTTCAATGTCGGTAAAGGAGAGAAGCCGGTACGCACAGCCGATTTCAAGGAATGTATAATAAATAATCAGCGGATTGTAATATCCTTCCAGGATCAGCTGGTTTTTTTTGTTTTTAAATTCATGTTCGAGAATCCTGACATCCGTATTGTGTGCCGCCTTTTCATTGTGCAACACTGTCTTTGCCTGATTGGTAAAAAACGGGTCAAAGGATCCTTCAAAAAAAAGCTGCCGGATAATCATGTACTTTTCTGTTTCATCCTTTGCAGGATGATCCTGTCTGTAGTAGTCAAGAATAGAAGAATAACAGGCGTTTACCCGGAACAGTCGGAATGCCGAATGATAAAATCTGTACCTGCATTGGGTTTTCCCGACAGACAAATGGTCAATTTTCCGCGCATCAGCTGTTTCCATGGATGACAGCCGTTCAAACAGGGATTCTACCACGAGCGGATGAAAATGGACAAATGAATATTCAATAAGTACCTGTGTCGCTTCATAAAACGAAACAGGCTCTTTATAGGGCCGTTTTGAGGTGAGGGCATCGAGTGCATCGGCACAGCTGACAACCGAAACAAGCAGGTGAAGTCGTACCGGAAGTTTCTCCCCATTGTGGGTATAATAATGTATATTTTCAGTGCAGAGCGGGCGGCCGGTTGGATACCCGTTTCCCAGAAACATTTCATGATGGTATAATTCACCGAAAACCGCCGGTGAAAAAGGAAGACTGGTTTCTGCATTAAGCAAAATTGAAGAAATGGCAGTATGCATCTGGATAATTGCCACTTCTTTTTCTGTTAAAACCCCTGCTTTGTTCAGTATTTCTTCGGGGATGCCGATTTTTCCCTTGTCATGGTCGCGTACCATTTCTTTGAGACAGAACTCTTCCGCATCATTCAGGTTCAGGACAGGAGACGAACCGATGAGCGTGGAGAGTACTTCGACACGCGCACTGTGGGAATATGTATGCGACGATACGAAATGAAATACATTCTGCTTTTGCGCGCGTTCCTGCACTTCGAAAATCAGTTTCCTGCTTTTATCAGAAAGCGCCCTCTGGTATGCAATAATCTGCCGGCGCAGTTCCTTTTTGATATAATTTCCGATCAAAAGCGGTTCGAATGGTTTCGTGAATACATGGTCCGCTTCCAGCTCAAGCCCTTTCAGCTGCTCGGTGGTGTCCCTGACCGCTCCGGAGATAAAAAAAATCGGGGTATCCTCACAGTGGTTGAAATCGGGATTCCGACGGAGGGTTTTGCATATTTCATAGCCGTCCATCATCGGCATGACAATATCCAGAAGAATGAGATTGACTTTTTTGTCTTTGAGCATTTCCAACGCATCGATCCCGTTATTTGCCGAGAGCACGGTTATTTTTTTCCGGATTTCATCGTCAATCAGAAGACGCTTGTTTTTCAGAATAAGGTTTGTCAATTCACGGACGAGTATTTCTTCATCATCAACAATGAGCACTGTTAATTCCGGGATCTCTCCCTGGTAAATTGCGTCCCTCCCGTTTTTGATCAACATACTCCTCACTATTCTATTTTGTTCGATTTTTGAGTATCCGTTGCATCTTATCGAATAATTCGATAAAGTCAACCGGTTTCCTCAGGATATCCTTCACCCCCAGATCGTTTAATGTTTTCAGAATGGAATAGTCTTTTTTCGTTCCATGAAACAGAATTCCTGAAATAATTAATACAGGGATAGTTGAATTGATACGGTTCAGCTGTTCAATAAATCCGATCCCGTCAAGGGGTGTCATTTCTATATCGGAAATAATGAGATCAACCTGATCTGCAGCAGAGGTGATTTTTTCCAGTGCAGTCTCTGCATTTGAAAATGTCTCCACTATCTGGATTCCGGACTTTAAAAGGAATTCCTTGAAGAGATTCAGAATATGCAGGTCATCATCCACAATATATACATGTTTGCCCCTGAACTCGGCAATACTCATGGGATTTTCCGCGTCATCATATTCCTCGTCGAAATCAATTTCTTCGGCTTTTGTTACCTTCGGGAATCCAATGACGAATACTGCGCCTTCACCGGGAATCCCTTCCTCGCGGATGAATCCGCCGGATGATTCCACGGTATTTTTTATATCCCTCAGTCCGATTCCGTGGTCTCCCTCTTCGGTTTTGTCGGAATCTCCCCTGAAGATTGATTCTTTCCGGTCTGCGGCAATTCCTGTACCGTTGTCTTCCCATTTGAGTATTGTAAATTCTTCACCATCAATGACCTCATCAAATGAGGTGAGACGGATCCATTTTTTTTCCCGTTTAGACTCATGCACTTTTCGGATCGAATTGGTCAGCATATTTTCTATGATATTGATGAGCGCGAAGTCCAGTACTCCGATATAGACATCCTGTTCGTGGAGATTTACTTCAAAATGAATGTTGATTTCACCGGATTTATCTTCCAGAATTTCACGGTATTTCTGGCGCACCCGGTTGGTCATGCTTTTCAGGTGTGTGGGTTTTGCATTGAAGTAGATGGTCTCACCGATGAGCGACCGCTGCACCGCCTTGATATATCCGGTCATGGTTTTATGGATATTCAGATCGGTTTTTTTTCTTTGCTGCGAAAGGCGGGAAAAGACAAAAAACTTCAGTTCCTGGATAACCTGCACAATGCTGTCGATGGTGTGCTCGCCCTTGCCGGCATCTTCAATGATGGAGTCGATGGTGGTCTGGATATCTTCAATAACATGATTTTCACGGCGGTCGATTGACAGCTGGATCTGAAGCATGTTCACCAGCGAATGCAGAACACTTCTGATAAACAGGTTGTTCCGGATGCTGTTCTGCAGTGAAGAGAGTGTCCGGCTCATTTTTTCCGCTTCCTGTTCAATCAGGATCTTTTCGATGGTGGTGATATTCAGCTCTTTTGAAATTTGTTCAAGTTCATGTTTTTGAATTTCAAGTTCGGAAATCTTTTCATTGAGTATTTTGCTTAAGGTATCAATAACCTTGCGTTCCTTGTTGACTTTTTTTCTTTCATTCTCAAGTTCCCGCCTGCGCGCTGCCAGATCATGCTCTTGTTGAAAACTTTTTATGGCTTCCTTGAGGGTCAACGCCAGATCCTCCAGTTCCCATGGTTTTGCAATGTACCGGTAGAGGTTGGCCGAGTTTACTGCACTGGTAACACCTTCTGTTGTCGCTTGTCCTGTTAATAGAATTGTCTTTGTTGTGGGTGATAGTGTATGTATTCTGGAAAGCAGCAGATCGCCTTTCATTTTTGGCATGATATAATCAGAGATCACGATCGGGATTTCACGGTTTTCCTGCATGAGCGTTTCAAACAGTTCAAATGCTTCGCTGCCGCTTTCCGCGATCTCTATGGAATAGTCACTTCCGAATATTTCTTTCAGTTCGACCTTGAGACTTTCAAGAATAACCCGTTCATCATCCACGCAGAGGATCACCGGTTTCGCTGTTGTTTTGTTTTTCACATCACGCCTGTTTTTCACTTTTTTTGGTGAAAAGACTCCTCCTCTCTCTGTAAATTGGGAAGGATGACTGTAAACGTTGTCATCCCCGGTTTGCTTGAAAGATGTATTTCACCATTATGCTTCTCGACAATTTTATTCACAATATCAAGTCCAAGGCCAGTGCCTTCGCCGCGGGGTTTTGTGGTAAAAAATGGTTCAAAAATCTTTTTTTGGATTTCTGGCGGAATCCCTTTTCCCGTATCGGAAACAGTAATTGCAACATTTTTTCCTTGTTCTTCCACGCCGATAATCAGCTTTCCTTTTTTGTGCATCGCATGCAGCGCGTTATTGATAAGATTCATCCATACATGAATGAGATCCTCGGGAAAGCACAAAATAACCGGCCGGGATTTGTACTCCCGTACCACTTCAACTTCATACTTGATTTGATTATGATAGAGAGTGAGAACTGTTTCAAGTCCTTCTATAATATCAGTGTAAACACGGGCAGATTCCGAATCAGTGCGGCTGTAATGTTTCAGGGCGGAAATGACATTGGATGCCTGGGTTGTTGCCGTGGTGATGATTTCTGAAGACCGGTACAACCCGGAAACTTTTTCTGCCATATGAATAATCCGGGGGAATTCTTCACTGGTAAAAAGAGGGGAAAAATCCTCAATGTCGGTATAGATTCTCATAGTGATGAGCGCTTCGGCGATTGTCTCGGAATTACCGACCTGGTGGGCGTCAAGGAAAATCATCAGTGTCTTTTTGAATTCACGTTCTTCCCTTGATGAATAGCGGGTATGCGTGGATACTGATTTCTCGATCAGAAGCATAAAATAATTCAACTCTTCCACACTCAGCAGTTGAAAAAAGAAGGGAAGGGCCCGGACTGTCTGGTCAAGTACTTTCGCAATGTTGTGAACCGATGAGCGGATTGCACTGAGCGGCGAGTTTATTTCATGCGCGATGCCGGCAATAAGTTGTCCCAGGGCAGCCATTTTTTCCGATAACAGCAGCTGTTTCTGCGTATTTTGAAGATGTTCCAGGGTTTTTGTCAATTCCTGTGTACGTTCTTCCACCATTTCTTCAAGCTGCTTTCTGTTCTTTTGCAGTTCCAGTTCAATGTTTTTCCGTTCAGTTGTATCAATGCACATCACATCAAGAAATTCTTCATTCTCTGTCGGAGTCTGAATTTTTGTCGCGATAATGGTCACCCAGACCGTCTCTTCTGTCTTTTTCTGCAGTCGTGCTTCTATGGGCTTTATTCCTGCATGGTGCAGTATATAATCAAAAAGAGAACCTTCAGGGGGATGATCAATGGAAAGAATTTCCTTTGTTTTTGTAATCAATTCCTGTGCATCGCTGTATCCGAGCATTGAGAGAATTGTCCTGTTTACATAAATAATATTCGGCCCGGGAAGCTGAAAGCGCAGATGCCCGATATTGAGATTTTTAAACAGCAATTCATATTCATGACTTGAAACCAGGCCAGATGCAGCGGTTATGATGATTGTGCATTTCGCCGGTTCTTCGGAAACAATGAGACTCCTGTTTACTGCATACACTGTAAAAGTATATTTGCCCGGTTTGCAGTTATGATATTCACAATTGTTTCGCCATGTTTGTCTGTATTCTGTGTCATGGCCTTCAAGGCAATAACTGTAACTAAATTTATTTGAAGCAAGGTGTACTCCCTGCCAGTTTATTTTTAGATATGGTGTCTGGCCTATTGTCAGAACCGGAGTATATGCGTACTCCTGGTCAGCCTTGATGGACGTAATCGTTATTTTCGGCATGGTGAGAGGAAGATTTTTCAGTACCACAATGCCATTGTAGGTGCTGACAATCAGTGAATTATCATGCTGGGGGATGATCCCGGAAATACCGTTGCCCGGAATTCCGTCAACTGCTGATAGCCGCTGAATGTGCGTTTTGTCGGTGACAAACAGTCCGTTTTTTGTACCAAAATACAAAGTGCCAAAAAAACCTGCTGCCGCCGTTTGATGGTTTGTTTCGTCGATTCCCTCAATCGGAGTCCATCGGTGAAATTTGTCTTCATCGAAAAAAAAGATTCCCGCATGTGTTCCAATCCAGATCATCTTGTCGTGGTCTTCCATGATAGAAAGCACTGCTTCATTATCAAGCCCGTGTTCCCGGTTAAAAAAATATCCGGTTGTTCCATCAATGCAGGCAAGTCCGTCCGGGGCATAACCGCCGTACCACAGCCTGCCTTTCGAATCTTCAAACAGCCGTGAAATGATCTGCTGCGGCACTTTTCTTGATACAATTTTTCTGTTGTTTATGAAGGCAATACTCCCCGGATTTCGAAGGCCTGCGATCACTGTATTGTCGTGTGTCTCAAGTAATGAGTATACTTCATCTGAGGGAAGATTATCAGACTTTGTAAAGTGTTGACATGCATTTTCCAGAACTGATTTTTTGGATGCATACACGAATATCCCGTGATGTTCGGTTGCAACCCAGATATGATTTTGTGAATCGATCATAATACAGCTGATTTTGCCGGGGAGAACCTGCACTGCCTCCTCTTTCCCGTCATGAACACAAAGTTCATTATTGCTCGCGTACCAGAGGTTATTGTTCCCATCCTTGACCATGGTCCCGGTGACAATTTTGCGGGAGACAATCACTGCTTCATCAAGTGTTATCCGGCTCAATCCTGCATATTGATACCCTGCCCAGATGGAGTTGTCCGGGCCGGGGTACAATGTCGCAATATAGGGACTCAGGAGGCCGTCATTCTGTCTGATATGAAAAACCTCCTCATTCTCGATAACAGATATCCCGGTGAAACTGCCGACCCATTTTCTTTTTTTTGAATCAATGCAGATACAGGTAATTGGTATCCCTGTAATTTTCGGATGCACTGATATTTCCGGGCCGTTTGTGCCTTTTATTGTAAATAACCCTGTATCGGTTCCGCACCAGAGCATCCCGTTTTCATCAAACAGAAAACACAGTATGTTTTTTGACGGCAGACCGTGCTCCTCGGTAAAATTCAGAGTTTCCCCGGCTTTTTTGGTAAACACTCCTTCGTTGGTCCCGCACCAGAGATTTCTTTCTGTGTCATGACAAAGCGCCGTGATGCGCTTGTCATGACATTCCGGAATATCGTCAAACCGGTGAAATGCTCCGTCTTTAAAGCAGGCAATGCCGGATTGTGTCCCCGCCAGAAGCATGCCGGATGAGGGGTCCAAACAGAGTGTATGAACATTATTTGCGGGAAGGCCGTCGGTCTGTTGATATAATGATATCCCGGCAGTTTCAATTTTCAGGATTCCGCTATGGGTGGCAGCCCAAATACAATCCTGTCGGGGATCCTGAATAATTGAATGTATCTTTTTTGCTTCATAGGAAATTGAACGGGACAGGGTGATCGAAGAAAAATTCAAACCGTCAAATCTGAATATTCCTTCATAATGGCTTCCGATCAGAAATTTGCCGCTGTCCTCGGGAATAATCTGTGTAATCCCGGCGGGTGCACCGGGAATTGAGTTGTAATGAGTACAATGAACCCGTGAAGGTACAGACGGAGAGGAAAGAATGAATAATCCGTTTTTTTTCTTTTGTGAGTGTGTCACACTATTTCCATTTCTAGTATAGTATGAGTATATATCAAAAACAAGGAATAAACGGTCAGTAAAAAAGATTAGACAAGCCTTGATTTTTTCAGGATAATGATTTCACCTGTTTTTTAGAAAAGACATTTTCTTGAAAAGGAATATTCATGGCAAAAATATTAATTGTTGAAGATGAAAAACCAATTGCAGACCTCATTGCAATGAACCTTGAAATGGCAGGTTTTGAAACAGAACACGCGGCGGACGGGGAAAAAGCATTCAAATTGATTGCTGCAAACAAATACGATCTTGTTCTGCTCGATATTGTCCTGCCGAAAATGACCGGTGTTGAGTTGTTTCCGAAAATTGTCGGTCAAAAAATACCTGTTATTTTTCTCACTTCAAAAGATGCGGTCAGAGACAAAGTACACGGGCTTACCCTGGGGGCAGAAGATTACATCACCAAGCCGTTTGACAATGCCGAACTTGTTGCCCGGATCAAGGTAGTGCTGCGTCGGCAAAAAAAACAGACACCCAGTATAAAAATAGGCGACATTACTGTTGATATGGAAAAACGTGTGGTGAAGAAAGTGAGCCAGGAAATCAGCCTTACCATGAAAGAGTTCGAGCTGCTGCATTATTTGATATTGCATCGGGGGAGTATTGTCTCGAGGGATCAATTACTGGAAAATGTCTGGGGGTATAATTTTACCGGAAATACGCGAACCATTGATATTCATGTGAAAAAGCTGAGGGAAAAGCTCGGTACAGAAAAAATAAAGACTGTTTTCAAGATGGGATACAAACTGGAGGAGTGAGGATGCCATGCGAGTAAGAAACAGGATTCTTGTCCTCTGTATCATTCTGTGTACTGCGGTCATTACTCTTCCCGGAATTATACTTATCCATTCAAGCAACGAATCGCTCCAGGAGTATGAATTCAACAGCCTCCGCCGTGATATGCTTCAGGCAAAAAATACCTTTACCAATATGTACTATTCCGAGCAGCATCTCGCCTATATCGAATCGTTTGATTCACCTGATCTGCCAAAAAAAGACACTGATCCACTTGTCAAGAAAGTCGCCCAGGAACTTTTTTCGGGTTTTAAAAGCACAAATTTGTTTGTTGATCTGTTTTCCTGGAATAAGGAACTGTTGTATTCAAACCATGTTTTTTTTTCTGATGAGCGAAAGGAAATTCTTGATTACAAGGAAGGAACGTGGAGTCTCTCGGTGAAGAAAATTGAAGAAAAACGTTTTACGGTAATTACCGACAGTATTGAGATAGCAGATTCGAAGCTTATTATTTCTTTATCCAGGGATATTTCCCATGTTGATGACAGTCTGAGGACACAATACCTGGTGTTTTTTATCATCCTCGCCGGGGCAATTGCACTTCTGTCGATAATTATTCCTCTTGTCACCGCACAGATAACGAAGCCGATTGAAGAGTTGGTCGAAACGGCAGAAGAAATCAGCAATGGACATTACAACCGGCGCGTGATTCCCCGGGGTAAAGATGAAATTGGACGGCTTGGACTTGAGTTTAACCGGATGACAGAAGCGATTGAACATACCATTTCATTACTGAATGAACAGGCAGAGCAAAAACAGCGGTTTATTGATAATCTTACCCATGAATTAATGAATCCGCTCACCTCGATCATCGGTTATGCTGATTTTTTGCGAAGCAACAAATACAACAAGAAAATATTCGACAAAAGTCTTGGGTATATCTACACAGAGGGAAAACGCATTGGCGAGCTTGCCGAGCGGCTGTTTGACCTGATGTTGTTCAAGAATAAAAAAGCTGCTCTGAAAAAGGAAAAAGTAATGCCCCTGTTTCAGGAGATACGGGAGAATCTGCAATTCAAGCTCAGAAGAAAAGAAATAACAGCTGTGCTTGAAGGAAAGGATTTTTCTATAGGAATGGACCGCACATTGATGAAGGCCGCTCTTGTTAATCTGGTGGATAATGCAATCAAAGCCTCCCCGTTCGGGGCGAACATTTATTTCGGTGCGGAAAAAAACAGGATGGAGGCTGTGCTTTTTGTCCGTGATGAAGGAAAGGGGATAAAACAGTCTGAATTAAAAAAAATTCTTGAGCCATTCTATCAGGTGGAAAAAGGGAAAACCGGGCCCGCGACAGGTGCCGGTCTGGGACTGGCAATTACTGTTGAAATTGTCAACCTTCATGGTGCGAAGCTGGAGTATGACTCAACCGAGGGGAAAGGAACAACGGCACGAATTATCTTCCAAAAGTCTATATAGTCAAATACCTCCAGTATAGTTTACATTAAATTTACAACTTTTAGCTGTGCTTTTTTCGGGAATATAGTAGTATTGCTAGTGTGTCGATTGAATTGATGATAATCAATGTAACATTGTGTTTAAACAGATGTTTGTTTACAAGAAGTAAAAAAACAGTATTTTCCGGATAGGGGAGTATGGTGAGATAAGATTTTGACTGGAGTGTACCAGGTGCTGTATAAATATTTTTGCATTATTTCCATTCTCCTTTTCCTTTTGCCGGGGGGTACACTTGCAGCAGAGGGCCAGGCAGAAGACCAGCTGCACCGTATCATGAACCAGGACGATTCCCGGCCTGTACCCGGAATTGCCCAGTTGATTACACCTGCCGAAAGAATCGGACTTTTCCATCTGGGGATGACGAAAGCAGATTTACTCCTCATTATAGGCGATCCGGATGCAGTATATGACGCCACACACAAAGCTCTTTCAGATCTGAAAACTGATGAGCTGTATTTGCTTTACAAATCCCTGGGACTTGCGTTTGTTTTGAAGGGTGAAACATTGCAGAAAATTATAACATTCAGCCCGCAATACCGGCTCGAGACGGGTTTGGGGATCGGTTCTTCACAGGAGAATGTAATAAAAACCTATGGAACTGCATTCATCCTCTCCCGGAATGAGCAGCGGGATATTCTTGAATATAAAAACATCGGGATTGCATTCGCATTCCGAAAAAATGATAAAACAGTCTGGGAGGTGATCGTCTTTTCAACATCCTCGCCGTAGGTTTTTAATTCCCTCCCCATAATATGCGGAAAATAACAGTAAACCTCTAACCGGGATGTTGTCGACAATATAAGGGAAAGATATTCAAGGCCATTCTGACTTTTAAGGGTTGGAATGATACAAAGAGATTTTAATGAACCTGGGATCATTGAAGGGAACATAGCTGTGGCGCAAAATAATTGTAAAACCAATCCACCAGTGACTTTTTTTACTGTCTGTTCTATCTGTAAAAAAGCCAGAATAAAGAACAATATCTGGAAAAAAATATCTCTTGAAGACCTTGAAAATCCTGAACATATTATCAGTCATGGTTTGTGTCCGGACTGCATGACGCGACACTATGCCGACATTATGTAAAATTGGAAACAAAATCCTGTAACACTGCACAAAACTGTTATCGATCTCTTGTAAAGAATAAAAAATAAAGCTATTTTTTGTTTTTTACGGTGAAAGGAAGCATGTGCAAAAATTATCAGATATTACCGCTTTCCAGGCAGCACTGAATAATTTTGGCAGAGATCGAATACCCTGCCTGTTTATCGTTGATTATGCCATGAAGAATCCGCTAATAGTCAGGCTGGATGAAGTTGATCCACATGCTTGCTTGTATTATTTTCGGGGGAAAACAAATGCGTTCTATTCCCAAAGGAAAAAAACCCTGGTTGAATTGACGAAAAAACCGGTACAGTACCAGGATTATGAAAAATCTTTTTCAATCATTCAAAAAGAGCTGAGGAACGGCAATACCTATCTGGTAAACCTGACAGCACCCACAGCGATACAGTGCAACGAAACACTGCGTGAAATATTTTTTGCCGCTTCGGCAAAATACAAGCTCTGGTATAACGGGGAGTTTGTATTTTTTTCCCCCGAACAATTTGTTTTTATCAGGGAAAATATGATCAGGACATTTCCAATGAAGGGTACCATTCGTGCTTCAGTCCCGGATGCTGAAAATATTATTTTGGCTGATGAAAAAGAAATGGCAGAGCACATCACTGTTGTGGATTTGTTGAGAAATGATATCGGCATGGTTGCGCGGAAAGTGGCCGTTGACCGTTTCCGGTACATTGAACATGTCGTTACTCCGGAGGAGACACTCCTGCAGGTGAGCTCGGAGATCTCCGGCAATCTTGATGTGTCATGGAGGGAAAACCTGGGGAATCTCATGGCCATGCTGCTCCCTGCGGGATCGGTAACCGGAGCACCCAAGAAAAAAACCATGGAAATAATCGGGGAAGCGGAACAGTATGATCGGGGGTATTATACAGGGGTCGCCGGAATATTTGACGGTGATTCACTGGACAGTTGTGTCATGATTCGTTTCATCGAAAAAACTGCTGAAAGCAAATATGTCTATAAAAGCGGCGGCGGCATCACCGTTTACAGTAACTGCGAATCTGAATACAGGGAGTTGGTGGATAAAATATATGTGCCGGTTGCTTGAAACAATCCGTTATTCCCGGGATGGATACGATAATCTTTTTTATCACACACAACGAATGAACACCTCCCGGCAGCAACTCTATGGTGCGGATAATGTTCTGGATCTGGAACAAATGCTCGAAAAGAAGCCGTTGGTTCCCGATGGAATTGTAAAATGCCGGGTGGTCTTGTCACAAACAATAGAAAAGGTGGAATATATCCCCTATTTCCCCCGGCCTGTTCGAAGCCTTCAGATTATATATGATGATACGATTGAATACCGGTTCAAGTATGAAAACAGAGAGCAGCTGCAAAAGCTTTTTTTACAAAGAAAATCGTCTGATGATATCATTATTGTAAAGCAGGGGCAGGTGACAGACACATCATTCTCAAACATCGCATTTTTATACAAAGGAAAATGGATAACTCCGGCAGCGCCGCTCTTGTTCGGGACGCGGCGGGCACAGCTGATTGATGAAGCCATCCTTGAAGAAGAAGAAATGACTGTCCTGTTTATACGAAAATGTGAAAAAGCGAGGTTGATTAACAGTATGTTCCGGTTTTATGAATCGCCGGAAATCGGTATTTCACAGATAATGGGTCTGTGATAATTGCAAAAAAGCAGATAATATTTGTTTTTTGGCATTGCAGTGTGTTTTTGATTGTGGTATATTGCACGGAATAATTAAGTTTTTAGATTTATTCGAGTTTTAAAGTTTATAATCAGACAATTATGAAAAATCA
Source organism: Spirochaetales bacterium (assembly GCA_016929065.1). GTDB lineage: Bacteria > Spirochaetota > Spirochaetia > SZUA-6 > RPPD01 > RPPD01. The sequence continues at coordinate 57,258 of JAFGJO010000061.1, forward strand.
AAATAATTCAGTTCAATTGACGATTGTCGTCAATTGAATGGTGAATATCACGTGTATATCGAGTGAACAGGGAGACGATCACTAATATGGAATTTTTCACTTTGAAATCAGGAAATAAAATGCCGGCGATTGGATTCGGAACATACCAGCTGTGGGGTGATGAGTGCCGGGAATCGGTAAAAAAGGCTCTTGAAATCGGATATCGGAGCATTGATACAGCAGAGGATTATGAAAATCATGCGGAAATTGCCCGTGCGATTCAGGAAAGCGATATCAATCGGCAGGATATTTTTTTGACCAGCAAGATATGGAGGCTGAATCTTCGTTCCCGGGATGTTGTTGCATCATGCGAAAAAATATTGTCTGTTTTTAAAACCGATTATATTGATTTGCTGCTGATCCATTGGCCCAGTCATGAAATACCTTTGGAGGATACGCTTGATGGATTTAAAAGGCTCCAGACTGCCGGAAAAATGCGTGATTTCGGTGTAAGTAATTTTTCTGCGGAATTGTGTGAACAAGCTCTTCAGCTTGATTTAATTGATATTTCAATAAATCAGATTCGGTTTAATCCGTTTTGGAATAATGAAGACACGCTGCAATTCTGCAAAAAGCATGATATCCAGGTAACTGCGTACACGCCCATAGCAAAAGGACGTGTACTTTCCGATCAGGAACTGCTTGCATTGGCCGCTCAAATAGGCCGGCCGGTAAGCCAGCTGGTTTTGCGATGGCTGTACGAGAAAGGCCTTGTGGTTATTCCCCGTTCCCGAAAAGAAGAAAACATACGGACAAATTTCGATGTGTTCTCATTTTCGCTTCCAAGAGATATCTACCAGGCGATGGAAGATTTTCTGCATGACCATGGGGCAACCGGGGTATAATCTCTATTTTGCGTGCTTTCCGTTCCCTGAAATAAAACCTTTGCGTCATGAAGGGTAATTTTCTATAATTAAACTGGTATTCCGCAATGGTGCCGGAATAACTATTATGCTGATCGGAACCGAGCATGTCTTCGTATCCTACGCTGAATCCGGAAATATATCAGCCGAACAAAAAGAATGTCGGCGTTTTTATACGAAACCTCTCGCATTCTGTCCCGCAGCTTGAGTGGGCGGGGATGGCAGGCGAAGCCGAGAAACAAAATATCAATCTTTTCTGCTTTACCGGAAGTTCAGTTTCATTTTTCAAGAATACATTTGAACAGGTAAAGACAATTCTCAATCTGCTGCATTCAAAGAAATTTGACGGATTCGTCCTGTGGCTCAGTCTTATTGACAACATGTTCGCACAGGAGGAAAAAAAACTTGACATTATCAAAAAGTTCCAACAGATCCCCTGTGTGACGGGGGAGAGCAGTTTCCCTGGAATACCGGCAATCGTCCATTCACATTATGAAGGGATGAGGGAGCTGGTTTCGCATTGTATTGAAGTCCACGGGTACCGTCGAATAGCTTTTATTCAGGGGCCAAAGGGCCATCTGGGCGCGCGGGAACGGTATCGTGCATTTTGCGATACACTTGCAGCCCATGGCATCAAACTGGAACCGCTGCTTGTAACACCGAATGTTGAATGGGGCAACGGAGAATATGCGGGATCTCTGCTGTTGAAACAAATCGGCAATGCTCCACCGCAGTTAAAGCAAATAGACTGCATAGTCTGTGCTGCAACATCGCTTTCGATAGGTGTTTTATCCTTTTTGCAGAAGCTCGGAATATCCGTGCCGCATGACATCGCAGTAACAGGATATGATGATACCCTGGATGCACAACTGTCTTCACCTTCTATTACTACAATAAAAACACCCTTGAGGGAAATGGGGATCTGTGCGGTTCGGTGTCTCGTTGATCAATTCGAGCGGAAAAAATCAGCTGACAAAATAGAACTTCCCGGGAAATTGGTGATCAGGGAGTCCTGTGGATGCAATGCAGCTCCATTGAATCTGTTCCCCGTCATGGAAGCCGGAGAACCGGATAATGCGGGATTCAACGTATTGGACTCGCGGCTGATACAAAAAATTGTCCTTGAAGAAGAATATAAAATGTTTGGGGATATCGGCCGGATTCTGGATTTGTTTATCCAGGTGGTCCAGTCAAATAAAAATGATGATACCAGCTTTTTCAAGGAGTTTGATCTTTATTTATTGAACCCGGGATATGAGTCAATTGATATTTTAAAGGTTCAAAAAATACTGATACTGCTTCATGATAATATAAAGAATTCCCTGAATCAAAAAATGAGGCAGAGGGCGGATCTCCTGCTGGAAAAGGCGGTTATTTTTACCGGTGAAAAAACTCTGTGGAGAAGTGAGAAAGAACTGTGGAAAAACCGGGTACAGAACGAATTTCTCCGTGACATTGAAACATCACTCCTCGCTGATATCACTTTGAGAAATCTTTTCAGGCTGTTGCTGGATAAACTCCCGTCAATCGGGATACAAAGCTGTTTTATGGTGCTGTTTGAAGGCACCCGGATTCCCCATGAATGGGCACGCCTGATTTTTGCCTTTAATGAGAGCGGGGAAATCCAGACAGGCCCTTCCGGTTTGCGGTTCCCGGGTGATTCCATTGTCCCGATGGGGCTTGTACCGTTGTCGCGTCAGCTGAAGATGATTGTCGAGCCAATTGCTTTTGAAAACCGGCTTGTCGGACAGATTATTTTTGAAATGCCACAGCCGGAGGGTCCGTTATATGAAACCCTCGGGATACAAATATCAAGTGCTCTGATGGGTATTCTGCCATTCGAAGTCAAAGAGCAGAAGGCGCTGCTCAGCAAACGGCTGAACAAGGAATTCACCCGGTTTATTCATGTCTTTTCCCACCCCTTGATGGAACCGCTGAGAAAAATTCTGAGTTTTGGAGAACGGGTCAAGAAAAAAATTGAGACCGTTTCTGATATCCATATGGGAGAGATCGATTCAGTGTTATCAAGCGCGCAAGAAATGTACGGAATGGTGAACAATCTTATCCATTCGATGCGTGTACTGTTCGAGAAGGAAGAACCGGGAACATTGAGTATCCGTTCGGTGCTGGAAAAAATTATCACCAGAATGGGAGCAAGATTGAGTGAGACGAATACCCGGATTATACTGAATGATTTACCGGTGATACAGGGGATTCAATCACAAATTGAACTGCTGTTGTATTATCTGTTTTCCATCACACTGAATTCAATTTCAATCCGGGAAGGCCATATCCTTTCATTTTCTTCGGACATGACAGGTAAGCAGAGTTGTCTGATACGGTGTGAATTTCAGAATAGTGCAGGGATGGAAATAAAACCGGAAAATTTCCGAGGGAAAGAGAACTTCATGCTGGAAAATATGGATGATTCAAATACACAGTTTTCCGCAGCCATTTGCAGCCGGCTGGTGGCGCAATATTCCGGGAAGATTAATTATTACCGTATTCCCGAATATGGAATCATCTGGGAGGTCGCGCTGCCGTATTATCCTGATGAAAGACTGGTACCATTATAAGGCGGAGGTTCTCGATTGCTTTTCTTCACCGGCTATACCGCATCATCGGAAGATAAAAAGTTTTCCTGTGTTTCTTTTCCCAATTCAGCAACCTCGCTGATTGCCTCGGTAATTTCACGGCTTCCCTGCGCCGCATTCACCAGGAGATTTGATACATCACTCGTGGCTTTTTCCTGTTCCGTGATTGCAATGGTGATTCCCGCTGACAGGTCTGATACCCGGCTGATGATTTCCTTGACGCGGGTGATCGCCTCTGCACTCATTTTTGTTCCAGCATGAATTTTTTTTATCATCTCGGCTATTTTTTCCGTGGAACTGACTGTGCTGTACGCGAGTTCCTTGACTTCACGAGCGACCAGCGAAAATCCTTTTCCGGCTTCTCCGGCGCGCGCTGCTTCAATGGAAGCATTCAGCGCAAGAATTTTTGTTTTTTCGGCTATTTCCGAGATGAGCCCGACAATATCGTCGATTGCGGTTGATTGGGTTTTCAGATTGGTGATATCGGTATGCGCCGACTGGGTGAGGGTGACCGATTCGGTAACAATATCCATGACACCGCGGATATTTTTCGAAATCTCCTTGACACTTGCCGACAGTTGTTCCATTGACGCAGAACTTTCTGTAACATGATCACTGATGCTTTTGCTCCGGTCGGAAACAATCGATGCCTTGTGCTGCATTGCAGCGAGTGTAATTTCCAAAAGCTGCCGGACCTCTGCCCGTTCTTTTAAGAGAAGTGCGCCATAGAAAGAACTTGACAGCTGGGTTCGCAGTGAATCATAGATGATTCCTTCTGTCGGCCCGACTTCAAAGACAACATACCCGATTTGAAGCTCATTAAAAAACAGCGAATGAATAACGTGAACATGCGGGGCGGCAGTATCAACAGCAATTTCCGGAAGAAGTTCCTTTGTGGGGAAACGCATTCCATCTGCGGTAAGTGAAAGCCGTCCCTTTTCATTATAACCGAATATCAGCCGGGAGGTCGGGGGAACTTCGCCTGTCGCAGTAAGGCTGATCCGCGCCCGGTCGTACAAGACAATATAGCAGCCGGGAATCATAAGTCCCGGAAGTTCCTCGGCGAGAATATCCATGAGTTTTGCCAGATCATATGTGGTAATCAGTTTTGATCCGATATCGCGCAGGATGTGCTCTTGCTGAACAATCTGCAGGTACCCGAATTCCTTGAAACGCAAGGCTGTTTCACCGATCATGACGCGGGCTTGTCCCCACAAATCTTCTGACTGTGTAATGAGATTTTGTTCTTTGAGCAATTCAAGAAAAGCAGAGCGCATGACCGAGATCACCCGATGGAGAACATCAAGGTCGATATTTTTATCAACAAGACGGCGAAGAACTTCGCTCAGGCGGGACAGAAAATATCCGGAGCGTTTCTCTTCGATTTCACGGGTAAATGACTCAATTAAAATGAGTGATTGGTCGTGAAAGAATTCGGTTTCAATATTTGATCCGGGCATATTCTCTTCGACAGATTTAGTCATGGCCTGGACAATGGTATCGATTGAGGTGACTTCTGCGATAGCCTGCGGAGCGCCTGTTTTTTGTTTTTCTCCCCGAATATGGTCAAGAAAACATTGAAACAATGACTGACGCTGATCCATATCGACCGGTTTATTGACCGCTGCTCCTTTGACAATTTGCGACTGACAGCCGCAGGATTGGCCAAGAACCATTTGAGCGGGGAGGTGTGTTTCATTGTCAATGGAAAGCCCCTGCATCAAGTTGTCCAATAGTCGCGCGCTCGTGTAGCCCTGCTGGATAAACGGCATGGCGACAGATGTCAGCGGCGGATTCATGCATCGGCCTTCTTTTGTGTCATTATACCCCACAACCGCGAGCTCATCCGGAATGCGTAATCCGCGCCGGGTGAGTTCCTCGATGCTCCCGATCGCGATTGTATCGTTGCAGCAGACGATTGCCTGAATATCCTTTTGAATGATTTTATTCCGTTTGTCGAAAAACAGCTGAACGCCGTCGATGCCCGTGCTCTTTGCCCACGTTCCCGGCGGGGTGATGAGATTGTCATCGATTGGTATGCCGTGACGTTCGAGTGTCTGTTTATATGCTTTAAAGCGCTCCTGGGCATAGACATGATTTTCCGGCCCGCGGATAAATGCGATTTTGTTGAAATGATGCTGCGTAATCAGGTGTTCGATCACCTCTCTGATACCATGAACATTATCGATTGAAACCACCGGTGTTTCGGGCAGTTTCAAAGAGATGGAGAGGAAAGGTTTTTTGTCAAATCTGCGGTAATATTCAGTTGTATCGTCAACAGCTGTGCTCGCCCATGTTGCAAAACTGTCATACCGGCCGGCATCGATTACCTGATAGAGCATCGAGGCCGGGTCTTTTCCCAGAACTCCGGCTCTGAAACAATACAGATTGATGTTATGCTCCCGGGCATAGTTGTACATTCCCTGCCAGATATGGCCCCCGACTGTATCTTCTATCCCGCGGGAGAGAAACGCAACTGATTTGAACCGGTTTTCCATAATAGCCTTTCACATTGGTTTGTATTTCCGGCCGGCATGTCAATTTTATTTAAATAAAAAAGCAGCTCAATACAGGAAATGCCATTCATGGTCATAAATTCCCTGTCATTCGGCAGAATTCAGAATTCATGGCCTTCACAATTAATAATAAATGATTCAAAACAAGTTGCAAATGATTTTTTTTAAGATTATCCAAAAGATATTGCATATTTGCCTATGGAAAATTTTACATTTACTTATTAATCTGTATAGAGAAGAATTAATGTCATTTCGGTCACCGGACGGAGTTTTCAATATGAACAATTTGGAAATCAGGGAAATTCAGGAAAAAATATTTAAAATAGAGGAAAATATCTCTGAAATATTTATTGGAAAGCATGAAAAAATTCGATTAATGCTTCTTGGGTTGTTTTCCGGCCTGCACGTGCTGATCACAGATGTTCCCGGTGTCGGAAAAACCACCCTGACACGGTGCTGCGCTGCAAGTACGGGAATGGATTTCGCCCGGATTCAGTTTACTCCGGATTTGCTCCCGGGAGATATCGTCGGGATGACCGTTTGGGATATTGAACGACAGGAGTTTGTCTTCAAGCAGGGCGCGATCATGCATCAGTTTATTCTTGCGGATGAAATCAACAGGGCAACTCCCCGTACCCAGTCAAGTCTGCTTGAAGCAATGCAGGACGGAACCGTGAGTGTTGACGGAAAAACATGGCCGCTGGCCGAGCCGTTTTTTGTGATTGCGACCCAGAATCCGCCGAGTTTTTTGGGAACATACCATCTGCCGGAAGTCGAGCTGGACCGGTTCGGAATCGGCTTTGCATTGGGGTATCCCGATGATCCGGACGCGGCAAAGATACTCTCCCTTGGGCATCAGCTCAACCCGTTCAAGGAACTGAAGCCTGTGGTAAAGCCGAAGGATATAGTTGATATCAGGAAAAAAGTCCAGGAAATACATGTTTCGGATGCAATAAAGGCATATGTGGTATCGATCGCAAAAGAAACACGCGCAAGCAAATACATCAGCCTGGGGATGAGTGTCCGGGCAATGCAGCACCTGCTTGTCCTGTCGCGGGCATTTGCCCTTCTTGCCGGACGCGATTTTGTCATTCCCGAGGATATCATGGATTCGGCGATTCCGGTAGTAACCCACCGTCTTGTATTTACCGCCGACATGCGGATTGAAAACAAAACGCCGCAGTCAATTATTGAAACGATTTTCGACAAAATAAAAAAGCCGGTGTAAAGGTGTTATGGAAAAAGTAAGACGTCTTTCCATAAACAGGAAATATTTTGTGGCCTATGGGGTGATCCTGGGCGTACTCTTGCAGATAAAACCCGCTTTGGGCCGGTATGCGGAGTTCATTCTTCTTGTTTTGCTCCTGTTTCCCGTGATCAGTACTGTCTACACCATCTGTACATTTGTTTTTTTACGCTTTTCCGAACATTTCAGTACTGACCATCCGGTAAAGGGAGATGAGATTGTCTATACACTCTCCCTGGCCAATGAGTCAATTATTCCACTTCCGACAACGACATTCACTTTTTTTACCGAGGGTCCCGCGGGAAAAGCTCTTTTCGAGGATATGACCCTTAATCTAAGGATGAAACAGAAAATGAAAAAATCATTGACGTTTTCATGTGCATTCAGGGGAATATATAAAATGGGAATGCGGTTTTACAGCCTCCACGACCTGAGTCTTTTGTATGTACTGCGGATTCCTGCGTATTTTCGGACGTTTTATGTGTACCCGCGGATTATCGAGATTTTGTCGTTTCCTGTTTTTCAGGAGGAAGATGCCTATTCCGATGAATCAGCAGCAGTCGGCAGGACAAAGGATGTCGCCTATTTCCGGGAGCTTCGGCCGTACCGCAGAAATGAACCTTTGAAGCATCTGTACTGGAAAAAATTTGCCGCTTATGGAAAACCGCTGATCAAGGAATATGAAACAACCGGAGAACCGAATATTGCAATATATTTTGATACACGGCGTGAATCGGGTGAAAAAACGGATCTGGAACGCGAGGATGCGACAGTGGAAATTCTCATCGCCCTGGTCTGTTATTTTTTAAAAAGGCATTTGCCTGTTGTGGTGAAGTCTCCCGGGGAGCACCGGTTTGATTTTTCAGGCGACAATTTTGAGCATTTTCAGCGGTTTTATGAGCAGACTGTCCATATTCAATTCAGGGAAGGTATTTCTCCCGCACAGCTGTACCATTCAGAATCGATTGATATGCAGATGGTGATTTTTATTACACACCGAATCGATGCTGAAATATTCTCCCTGCTGCAGAAAGGTGGCTCCCGGTCCATCCTCACCGTATTGAATCAGGTCAATGTGCCTGCCGAGACTCTCTCCCGGCGGCGGAAATACTTTGAAGAACTCCGGCACCGCGGCTGCAGGCTTGTTACCGTCGACTCAAGTGAAACAATACAGCATGATTTGTCACGATGTTCGGTAAAAAATACAGGAGGATAACATCTGTAATTGAAGGAAAAACACCGTTGTCGGCAATAAAAAAAATACTCATACAGCACAGATATGTAATTGCAGGCTATTTTCTTTGTATCGTCATTCCGGCTGTGCTGGCAGTTGTATTGCGCAGTTCAATTCATCCCCTTGCTGCGGCGCTGTTTTCCAGCCTTAAATTGTACATGATTCAAAGAAAGCAGAAAGGCCTGGAATCGCGGCGACGTGATCAAATACTTTCTGCAGCACTTACAGCAATCCCGATTCTTCTTTTTTTTACGATTGCGGCGCTCGTTCCCTCATCAGTATTCAGTTACTGGCTGTTTTCTGCAAAGGATTATGCAGGGGCGGGCGGAATAGCCGCGCTTTTCGTGTTGATCGCAGTCATTGTTTTACCCTATATAACCTCATCCATGTTTATCCAGAAATCTTTTACGCCGCTCATTCTGATAAGCGGATTGTCTCTGCTTTTGGCCGCAGTTCTTTTTCAGTCAGTGTCGGCTGGAATTACAGGAGCGGTCTGCTGCATTGTGTATTTGTTTCTCAAAAAGCGGGGTGCCTTTCGCGCCTACATGCTGTTGTCGGCGGTAATGGGATTATGTACAACCGGGCTTGTTTTTCTTCAAATAGAAACCAATGTATTTCCTTTTGAAAGAGTCCGGGCGGGTTCAGAAGTAAAAAATATTATCCTTAATATCTTTCCCGATTTGCCGGATTTTTTTGAAATACCACTTTCGAGTGTCACACTCGATGCAAGTTCTCTTGGCGGCAAGGCCCGTTTTTCACGCCGGGTACTGCTTGAGGTGGAAAACGCATCAACCGGTCAGCTTTACCTTCGGACGAACAGTTATTATGAATATACTGGAAATTCATGGAAACTGATTACTCCATCATATACAGAAGGTGTTGAGGTGGAAACAACGCCGGCTGTGACGCCGGCAAAAATCACGGTGGTTGCAGAACCCTTTGCGTACGTTCCGCATACACTCGCAACCGAATCGGTCCTGATGCGTGATAAAGAATATTTTTTGAACAGGAATGATCTGACCTCCGGGGTTCTGGTAAAACCGCCGTTATTGCCGGGCAGTTCTTTTTTACTGCTGGAAACACGGCGGGATTCCCTTGCGGCGGAAATTGATCCAAAGCTGCTGGAAGTCCCCTCGTTTATTCCGCAAAATCTTCGCTCGCTCGCCGGCTGGTTCGTATCCCGGGGCGAAACAGACCGGGATATTGTTGCCGCGATTCAGGATTTTTTCCTGGACGGGTTTACCTATTCGGTGAACGCGCCGGATGCAGAGAAAGACAAAGATTTTGTGGAGGAATTCATCTATGCGCAAAAAAAAGGATATTGTGTTCATTTTGCATCGGCCGGAGCGGTGCTCTGCCGGCTCGCAGGCATCCCGTCGCGGTATGTCACCGGGTATATTGCCAATATCTCCCGCTCGGATGTGAAAGTGAAAATAAGCGGGCTTTCCGCCCATGCCTGGACCGAGGTATGGCTGAAGGGCAAGGGATGGACAATTGCCGAGATGACGCCTGCGTACCGGCTGCTTCCCGATGAAGAGGATGATGACACCTTCTATGACCTGGGTGACCCGGAAACAGTCCGTCAGCTTGAGGCGGTTGGTAAAAAAAAGGAAACAGGTGATAAAGAGGATGAATATGTAGTGTTTTCAATCATCGCCGATAGTATGGTATCGTATCCCTTTATCTGGGGAGGGACAGCTGTTCTGCTTTGTCTGATTTTACCTGGATTTGTGTTCAGGCGGTTTTTAAAGTGGCCGCTGTATTCATATAGGCAAAAAATTGATATTCTGCTTCCGGGATTGTTCGCAAGAGTGAAAGAAATAGAATCACCGGTTGAAACCGGATGGATTCGCTGGTATGAAGCAGTTCAGGAGAAATTTCCTGACAGCATATCCGGGAAATTTCTGTCGAATCTGCTAAAATTCCGTTATAGCCGCCAAACCATGGAGAAGTCTGATTATAAACAGATAAAATCCGTATTTCGGCGGATCAGGAGACTCAGGAAAGCAACGCTGCTTCGATTTATGAAAGAAAAAACCGGTTTACATTAAAAATAAAACCATCGATACCATGTTTTTACTTTGTATTCTAGTTGCGGTCTGCATAAATTACTGCTATAGTGAGTTGCAGCATTATTCCCGGGTTATGCCGCTGTATTCTGTCGTGCGGACAGGGAATAATTTTGCAGGAAATTATTAAAATCTTGAGTGATCGTATGAAACGTGAAATAAAAAAGGTACTCGCTGTTATCAACAAAAGCAAGGATCTTTCCGGCTTGATTGCCGAGGAATTCCGCGATTTTTTTTCCAGAAAAAACATACATCTCGATATTTTTCCGTTTCAGGAGCGGCCGAAACTCAAAAAACAACATTTCAGTGATGTTGACCTCGCCATTTCGCTCGGCGGGGATGGTACCTTGCTGTACTGCTCCCAGCTTTTGGCCGGGGCCAATATCCCTATCCTGGCTGTGAATCTGGGAAATTTTGGATTTATTACAGAAGTGACCAAAAATGAATGGAAAGATGTCTTTGACAAATTTGTTGAAGGCAAGACCGATGTCACCACTCGCATTATGCTTGATGTGGAAGTGAAACGGAAAGGTAAAAAGGTCGCCGGGTTTTGCGGATTAAACGACGGGGTGATTATTTCATCGGGGATTTCAAAAATAGTCCGGCTGGAAGCATTTTTATCGCAGACCTATATCGGCAGATACCGGGCCGACGGAATCATCATTGCCACGCCTACCGGTTCGACTGCGTATTCCCTCGCTGCAGGCGGGCCCATCCTTCACCCTGAAATGGAAGCGTTTATCCTGTGTCCAATCTGCCCGTTCTCCATATCACATCGGCCCATTGTTGTCCCGGGTGATGAATATATCGAGATCAATCTTGAACCGGAACAGCGGACAAATGTTATTTTGACCGTTGACGGCCAGAATGAGTTCGTGCTCAAGCCGGCCGACAGCGTGATTTTCAGAAAATCAGAGCATGACGCGCATATCATCCGTTCCGACAAGCGGAACTTCTATGAGGTGCTCCGTACAAAACTCAGCTGGTCGGGAGAACCGAATGCTTGAAGAACTCATTGTCCATAATTTTGCACTCATTGACCGGATCTCCATCAAGTTTGCCAAAGGATTGAATATCCTCTCCGGCGAAACAGGTGCCGGGAAATCAATATTAATTGGTGCGCTGGGACTGCTTCTGGGGCAGAAGGGCGATCCGGCATCAATCCGGTCGGGGACAGAGGAAGCGCTTGTCTCCGGCGTGCTCCGGGTGCATGACAATCCGGAACTGCTGCAGTGGCTGAAAGAGAATGGAATCGATCCCGAAGACGGATGTGTTATCCTCCGCCGCAATCTGAAAAAATCCGGCAGGGGTTCAATTTACATACAATCAATTCCCGTCACATTGGCGTCCCTGCGCGAGTTTACCGCCCTGATTATCGACATGCACGGCCAGCACGACCATCAGTCGCTCCTGGTGCTGGAAAACCACAGAAAGGTTCTGGACAAGTTCGCGCGGTGCGAGGAAAAATCGCTTCAATTTCGTGAGGCTTTTCTGGAACTGAAATCACTGAAGGAGCGATTTGCGAAACTCCAGTCGAACGAAAGGGAACGGCTCCGTCAGATTGATATTTTAAAGCATTCAATTGCCGAGATCGAAGAGGCAAAGCTGAAACCGAAAGAAGACGAGGAGCTCGACGGTGAACACCGGTTGTTGGCGAACCATGAACGGCTGTATGAGCTTCTGGAACAGATATACAATTCAATCGCCGAAAACCGGGGCGGAGCGCTTTCCGGGATCCGGCACGCGCGCAGTCAGATGGATGAGCTTGCAGAAATAGACCCCGCGCTCTCTTCCATGAAAAACCAGCTCGAAGACGCGTTCTATGAAATGGAAGATTTTATCGAGGGAATCCGGGGTGTGCGCGACCAGACCAAATTCGATCCGGAACGGCTCAAAGCCGTCGAAGAGCGGCTCGCGGAGATCCGGCTGTTAAAGAAAAAATACGGGAATACCATAGAAGAGATTACCGCATATGCGGATGAAAGCAGGCAGGAGCTTGCCGCGATCGAGAACTGGGAAGAAGACCGTGAGACGCTCAAAACGGATATCCAGAAACGCGAGCGGGAGATCATTTCCCTGGCAGACCAACTCTCTGCTGAACGCAAAAAAGCGGCTGAGCAGCTTCAGAAACGGGTTGAGGATGAACTGAAAAACCTTGCCATGCCCAAAGTGCAGTTTAAAGTTCAGGTGAGCGTGAAAACATCCGAAGCCGGCAAACCGGTGATCGGCCTGTACGGGAAAGACGAGATTGAGTTTGTGATCTCACCAAATGTGGGAGAACCATTCAAGAAACTGAAATCGATTGCCTCCGGGGGCGAACTTTCCAGGGTGATGCTGGCGTTAAAATCCGCGCTTGCCGAGGCGGACAATATTGCCTGTCTTATTTTCGACGAAATTGATGCGGGAATCGGCGGCGAGGTCGCTCTTTCGGTGGGAGAAAGGCTTGCGAAGCTGTCCAGGCTGAAACAAATTCTTTGTATTACACATCTTGCGACAATTGCCGTGCGTGCCGATAATCACCTGAAGGTCGAAAAAAATATTGACAACGGGCGTACCTTTACCAGTGTGAAGCTGATTCACGGAAAGGAGCAGACCGAGGAGATCGCGCGGATGCTCTCGGGGGACAAGCAGCAGGAGGTTTCAATCAGGCACGCGGAAGAATTAATCGAAAAGTATGGAAGCTCGAGGAGGGCGTAGGAATGGCGAAACTCAGCCTGGCAGCGAAAAAAAAGTATTTTGAAAAAATAAAGGAATATAAACGGGTAGTCAACGGCATTCTTGAAAAAGAAAAAAAACTGCTATTAGTAATGAAGCAGGATGCTGAAAATGCCCATTACAAGCGATTAATGCTTGCTGACGAAAACCTCAATATCGCCTCCTACCTTTTATTGATGAACAGCCTTTCGGTAAATCTTTTGGGGGTAAAAAATGAAGCCTTCCTGAATGATGCCCGGAAAAGTCTCTATAAAAGCATTATTTATCTTGAAGAAATTGTCACCCCGGTCATCGATTCCCCGTTCTCGGAATATGAAGAGCACTTGAAAGCGATTCAGTCATTCGGGGATGTGAGCAGGTATCATCTTATCCGAAAACTGGGCTTTACCATTTTTTCGGTGATCGATGCATACGGCAAGAATTCCAAGTGGAAATGGTCGTTTGTCGAGCTTGAGGGGCGCTACACCACGGTTTTGAAAAATCTCGTCAGTTTCAAATCAATTCTTGGAAAACTGTCGCCTCATGTTGAAGGATATAATGAGCGGCGCGCACATCTTGATCTTGTTGTTGAAATGCTGAAACTCGCCAGTACGCGGTACCGGGAAAAATACGAGCTTTCCACGCAGCGGCTCGATGACATGAAAACCGGCATCAGTTTTCTCAATGCGCTTAAGCGGATTCAGATCCTGCTGGGTGAAAAAGAAGAAGTCGAAGTCACCAAGCGGAAAATTGATGTGTGGAGCCAGAAAATGGAAGCCGATTTAAAGAAAAAAGAAGCCAGCGCCCAGGCCCATCATGGGTGATTTAGATACACCTTGAAAAGCACGAAACACACGTAAAAAAGAGGAAGAGGGGGCTCCGCCTTTATGGAATTGTGTCATGGACGTTTCGGCAAAGCCGAAACTCCGGCATATAATAGCGAGGCTATTTTGTGCATTGTCACCCTGAGGAGGGAGCGAAGCGACCGTCTCGAAGGGTGAAAATACCCGCTCACAAATTAAATGAATTATTATGTTTATATTTTGCAATGTAGCGACAACAGTTTCTATACCGGAATGACAAATGACTTTGAAAAAAGGCTTTTTGAGCATCGGGAAGGGATTGATCCAGACTGTTATACATATTCGAGAAGGCCTTTAGAATTGAGGTATATTGAGGAATATGACAGACCTATTGAGGCAATCGAAAGGGAAAAGCAAATAAAGCAATGGTCGAGAAAGAAAAAAATGGCCTTGATTGAAAATAATTATGATAATCTAATTCTGTTCAGTAAGCGGAAAAAGAAATAAATCTGTTTGGATGTATTCTCTTTGGTATGCCTGGTAATAAATGTGCCATGATCCTTCGAGACGCCCTACGGGCTCCTCAGGATGACTATTAATATTTCTTATTAATCCTTCAAATCATGCAATGAATCAAACGGAAGCAGCTCCTGCATTGTCTTTTTTATCACCGTTTGCCCGTCATGCGTATAGTATACCGGAAAATTCGGGCCGACAAACTCCGACAACACCTGTCTGCAGGCACCGCAGGGCGGCACGGGGGCTTTTGCGTCCGGGGTGTACAGGTACAGGGCCGAAAACTCCTTTTTTCCCGCGGTGACGGCCGCTGAAAGTGCGCTCCGTTCAGCGCAGATGGTCAACCCGAACGAGCGGTTTTCGATGTTGCAGCCCGGGAAAACTTCTCCAGATTCTGTGACCAGCATGCAGCCGACATGAAATTGGGAAAACGGGGCATAGGCCTTTTTTGCAGCTTTTTTTGCGAGTAGCAGGTATTCGTTAATTTTATTATCCATAGGTGATGTTCTATGCTCTTTTTCCGGTTTCTGCAAGGGAATTTTTTATTTTCCAGAATTCAGTTTTTTTCCTGTTTTCCTGCGTTCCTTATTAATAATTCCTAATCCCTCTTTCACAAAAAACCTGTTTTATGTATAGTACAAGTCCAAAAAAAATAACAAGCATACTATCAGTTCCATAAAAATTGGAGGAAATCATGGAGAGTTTGGAACAGCTGCAGCAAAAATATGAAGAGCTGAAAAAGCTCAATTTAACACTCAACATTGAGCGCGGACAGCCGGGCGATGACAATCTGGATCTGTCGAATCCGCTGCTTTCGATTGTAACCGAAAAAGACATCTTTACTGAAGGCGGCCTGGATATCCGCAATTATCCGGGAGGCGTGTTGGGCCTGCCGGAAATGCGTGCAATCGGGGCCGAAATCATGGGAGTAAAAACCGAAGAAACCATGGCGGGAAATAATGCCAGCCTGAAAATGCTCTCAAATGTGCTGATGTGGGCGCTCATCCGGGGATTGAAAAACAGTCCGGCTCCGTGGATGGGAGAGGTGAAACCGAAGATGATTGTGGCGGTCCCGGGGTATGACCGGCATTTCCGGCTTCTCGAGGAGCTGGGATTTGCCATGGAGGCTGTGAACATGACCTCTGCCGGCCCGGACATGGATGCCGTGGAACGACTTGCCGGGAAAGATGCCGCAGTGAAGGGCATTCTGTTCGTCCCCACCTACTCCAATCCCACCGGGGACACCATTTCTGATGAAAATGTCATGCGTCTGGCTTCCATGAAGACAGCGGCACCTGACTTTACCATTTTTGCCGATGACGCGTATGCGGTCCATCACCTCACTGATACTCCCCGCAGGCCAAAAAACCTCCTGCGGGCCTGCGAAGAAGCCGGAAACACCGACCGGGTCTATATTTTTGCCTCGACATCAAAGATTACCTTTTCCGGCGCCGGGATAGGGTTTTTGGGCACAAGCAAAGACAATTTGTACTTTATAGCGAACCTGTTCGGCGCGCAGTTTATTGGACCCAACAAGGCTGAGCAGCTGCGGCACGCAAAATTCCTGAACGGCTATAAAGGCGGGGTGGCCGGGCTCATGGCAGATCATGCACGACTGCTCAAACCCAAGTTCGATGCGGTTGAACGAATCCTGTCAAAGGAGCTTGGAGAGAAGGGGTTAGCCACCTGGAGCAGGCCGCAAGGCGGCTATTTTGTGAGCCTGGACACAGCAAAGCCTGTTGCAAAACGGGTGGTTGAGCTTTTAAAACAGGCGGGGGTGGCCGTGACCCCGGCAGGCGCAACCTGGCCGTTTGGTATTGATCCCCAAAACACGAATATCCGCATCTCTCCCACCCGCCCGATGTTGGCCGAACTTGAAAAGGCGATGGAAGTTTTTGCGGT
This sequence comes from Spirochaetales bacterium, assembly GCA_016929065.1. Classification (GTDB taxonomy): domain Bacteria; phylum Spirochaetota; class Spirochaetia; order SZUA-6; family RPPD01; genus RPPD01. Next base: position 73,734 of record JAFGJO010000061.1, read on the forward strand.
ATGCGTGAAACTTGCGACAGCGGAATTTGACAGTAAAAAATGATTTTCAAAAAAAATAAATGAGGGGTTGACACTTTTTACCGATACTGGATACTATATTTCAAAAGAGCCGTTGGCTCAGAAAAAAAGAATTAGCCTTTGGGAGCCGTTGGCTCTTCATTAACAAAAGAAGGAGGAATAAGGGTAATGAAAAAAATACTTATTCTTGCAATAGCTTTGCTATTCGTAGCCGGATTGGCAATGGCTGAACTTACAGTTACTGCTCAGTTCAAGTACGCTGTAGCTGTAAATTACAATGCAGATGGAACAGCATCAAGTAATGTGCGTAATGGAAACGACAACCGTATTTACATGCGCGGTGGTAACGATTTTACAAAGGGTGCCTTTGAAATTCGTATCTACAATGATCGTTTGGCAGCCGCGTCTCTCTCTTATGATATCCAGGATCTGGATGAGGATGACCCAGCTGATGGTGTGCAACTTGATGAATTACAGAATTTGGCATTCAGTGTTGAAGGTGATGTCTTGGAAGTTCGTGAGGCATATTTTCAGTTGAACGTTCTCGGCGCTCTCGGCGTTGAAGGACTTCCGCTGAAACTCGCTGCACAGTTTGGTGTTGACGAAGTAAAAGCTGGTCAGTTCTGGGATATTACAAACCTTGAACACGCCCGCCGTGCAAGCTCATGTACAAATCATACTCTCGCTGGTTGGGAAGCAAACTGGTTTGTCAAAGCAGTAATCATGGATATGGTAACAGTTGTTATTGGACAGAGAACAAATGAAAGTCATTTTGTATCACAACCTTCATATGAGCAGACACTTGCTCCGACATTGATAGATGTAAAAGCTGTTATCGATTTCATTAATGTTGGTGTGTATGTTGAACTGGAACAAGCCAACTCTGGTGCTGACATGTCAGCAATGGTTGCTGGTGGTGTGATGGCGGATCTTGCAAAACTGATCGGCATGGACATGATTTCAGCTCTTAAACTTGCTATTGTTGTTGGTAGTGATAACGCTCTTGACGCGGCTGGCGCAGATTTCACATTCGGCGCGGCTCTCGCTGCGAAATTCAATCTTGATCCTGTTTCCATCTACCTTGGATTGGGCACTGGTATGGAATATGTAGATGCAAACTCCCCGATTTTCTCAAACCTTGGTGTTGAACTGGAAATTTGGTACGACAAATTTGGTATTGCTGTAACATCCAACCTAGGGTTTGCAACTGCTGGTGGCGGTGATGCAGAACTGTTGGGAACTACCGGTATCTGGCTGATGGCCAACCTCGGCGGCGTGAACTTCAACTTGGGCTATGTAATGACCCCGGATGATGAAGATGGAACTACTGGTAATGCACCTCTCTATAACAGAATGGGTGACTATGGTAACGATTCAGCTCCTGCTAAAGGATCAGCTGGTCTTAACTTTAGAGCAAAGGTTTCTCTCTAATCCTTATTGGATTTAATTGTTAACTTTCACCCCCTGTTTCGGCAGGGGGTTTTTTGTGAGCAAAAAAAAAGAGTAGGAAATATTGCTGTTATTTTTTAGTTTACAATTCTGAAACACTTTCATGTGGAAATGGTAAATTACGTATTAAAAGAATCCATTGTCTTTAATTAAAAGGGTAATTTTCATTATATTTCATATGTTTATGATTATCAAAAATATAATCGGCTGTTATGGATTTATAAATATACTGTGTTATAATTCGATATAGGAGTTAATAAGTTGACACACGCTTGACTTTTCGTTCGGTTTACGATGATAGTAATATTAAAACAGGAGAACAATTTATGAAACAGAGCAATGCATTTCTTTTGATATTTTTATTAAGCTTTTTTGTAATAAGTATGTTTTTTGTCTCATGTGCGTTAATATCATTCACGGTCGAAACAATTGCCTGGCAAGCTGATATAGATGGGTATACCCAGTTTAAGACAAATAATGAGGATTATCTGGGAGTATCACAACTTATTTGGGATGCGGGTTCGAATGAAGCAACAATGAATGTATTCGAACTCGAAATAAAGAAGAATACGGGAATGAATAATGTAGGTTTTGGTGGTATTTTTTGTGTTCAGGATGAGGATAATTTTTTCAGAATTCTAATCCATGAGAATGGCAGATATAATATTTATAAAAAAATTACAGGAACATGGCATGAGATTAGAGATTGGACAGCCTCTTCTCATCTATTAGAGGGGTATGGGGAATCGAATATTATCCGTGTTGAATATATGGGAGGCAATAATTTTGATATCTATTTCAATAATCAATTTATAGAGACCATTAATGACACAGCATTTACTGGAGGAATGTATGGCTTTTATACCGGGATATCGACTTTGGAGGAATTTCCCGATATACCGGTAGATGTACGTTTTAAACGTCTACAACCGGCGCCCTGATTATTTTCTTTTAATTGTATAATAGAAAACCATCAAGCCGGGAAAAGTAACCACGAAAAACACAAAAAAATGTCACCCTAAGGCGTGAAGCCTCGAAGGGTGTACGGCACTTATGAAAACAGGAAAAGAGGGGCTGCGCCCTTGTCCTGTGGATGCGGCCGTTGTAACTGTTAAACTGCAACTGACCTGCCTTTGGAAATAATAAGGAAAGCATGAAATCAGGAAAAAGGCGGTTCCGCCTTCACAGTGGAGGCTACTTGAAAAAGGAAGCAGTCATTATGTTCACCTCCGCGCACTCCGCGGTCTCTGCGTGAAATTCTTCTTCTTGCTGTTTTCATCATTTATTCTTCTCCCGGCTTGCTGAATTGTATGTATACGGAACACGGGAAAACAGGAAAAGAGAAGAAGTATCTATTTTACCATGGATGGCAAACGACAATACAGAAAAATTACAAGGCAAAAACACATTCAGTTTATATATCAAATGATAACTTTAAATTATAGTTATTATTGGTGGTAAACAGTTTTTGCAATGTCTTGAGAGAACAGGATGGTTTCTCAAGACATTGCTCCGCGTTTGTCATCAACTTTAATTGCTTATTTTTTCGTGCCTTTTGTGCCTTTCGTGGTTATTCTTTTGCAATATAGTCTCTTCGCATCTTCAAATTTCCCCAATATCTTTCCAGGCTTTGACGTGAATCCCCTCCCGTTTGTATGACTGTTCTCCGCCATACACCAGATATGATTTTTCAACAGGAATATCAAGTGTTTCAAAATACCGAAAGGGAGCAAAAAAGGTGCTGTGTATTGTTTTGGCCGCTTTAATTTCCAGCAGGCGGATGGACGTGATATTATCGAAAACAAGATCAACTTCATGTCCGGAATGATCCCTGAAAAAAAACAGGTTTTCTGTTTCCACTTTGTTAAAGCTGTTTTTTATTACTTCGGCGATAATGAAATTTTCAAATAAATTGCCGAATAACGGATGATTTTGAAGATGTTCCGGTTTTTTTATGCCGAGCAGGTAACATGCCAGGCCGGTATCGTAAAAATACAGCTTCGGGGCTTTCACAAGGCGTTTGCCAAGGTTTTTATAATACGGTTTGAGCAGTTTTATAATGAAACTGGCTTCCAATATAGAGAGCCAGTTTTTCATTGTTTTCTGGTCTGTGCCGCATTCATTCGAAAGTGATGTGTAGTTCAGAAGCTGCCCGGTTCGGCCGGCGCACAACCGTATAAAGGTTTCAAATCTGCTTAAATCCTTGATGTTGACGAGCTGGTGTAAATCTCTTTCTATATACGTGGCAATATAAAAAGAATAAAATTTTGAAGGGTTGATCTTGTTTTGAAATATTCCTGGATAAAAACCGGTATACAGGATATCAAGAAGTTGTTTTTTTGCATTGGGGTAGGCTTCTTCCAGGTCAAAAGGAAGAAGCCGGATAATTGCGGTCCTGCCGGCAAGGGATTGCGAAATGTTGCTCATCATTTCGAATTGATGGCTTCCGGTGAGAATAAAAAAACCATTTTTCTTTGTTTTGTCAACAATAACCTGGATAAAGGAACAAAGATTTGGCGCGCGCTGTATTTCATCTATAACCGCACCGTCAGGGAATTGTTCAAGAAAGCCTTTTGGATCGTGTACCGCGAAATCCCGCTGTTCCATATCTTCAAGGTTTGTGTATGGTTTGTCGGGAAAAAGCATTTGTGCAAGAGTAGTTTTGCCGGACTGCCGGGGCCCGGTAATGGTAATTACCGGAAATTGTCTGCTTAACGTTAAAATTTCCGGTGCAATTTTTCTTTTTATTATCATAAAAGAATTATACTATATGAAAATCCGGAATTCAAGTCCGTATTTTCATAGACTTTTTATTATCTATCTGCGTCCTGAGGTGCGAAGCCTTAAGGAGTGACAAAATAATATTATTCCACTCCGGAATTGGGTGTCTGGAAATTTGGCTTGTTCGGGTCATTTGTTCGAAACACCCGGAGCCAAAGCTCGATATAGAATTATTGGTAGAATTTGATTCTGAACAATTGAATTATGGCATATCTACCTCTCTTGCCAATATACTCGATTCCCATTATCCTCTCCCCATGAATGAACTGCTCCCAATAGTCGATAAAAGCGGTAAAGTAATCGGGAAAGCAGACCGCAGTGCCTGCCATTCAGACAAATCCCTCATTCACCCGGTGGTACATCTGCATGTGATGAACAGCAGAAGTGAGCTTTTATTGCAGAAGCGCTCCATGGAAAAAGATTTGCTGCCCGGATACTGGGATACCGGTGTCGGCGGGCATGTTTCATATGGGGAGGAACCTTTTTTGTCCCTGCAGCGTGAAACAAAAGAAGAAATAGGGATTTCTGCTGAAAACGCCAAATTGCTGTATACCTACATCAATGCTGCAAAAATAGAAACAGAATATGTCTATTCCTGGCTCCTGCGGTATGACGGGCCCTTCACCATCAATAAAGATGAACTGGATGAGGTGAAATTCTGGTCACGCGGAGGTATTGAAGAAAACCTCGGGAAAAGCGTATTTACCCGAAACTTTGAACAGGAATTTAAAATGCTGGTGATGAACAATATTTTCGGATAAAATAGTGCCATAAAAGATCTAAAATTATACACTACCCTGAATAAAGGAGATAAATCATTTGGCTTTATAGAAGGCTGCTGGAAAATAAATACTGATTAAGGTATATTGGAGACAAGGAGAAAATATGAGTGTGCAGTTTATGATTGATGATAAAGGGAGAAAAACTGGTGTGGTATTACCCATTGACGAATATGAGGAATTGATTGAACGGGCAGAGGATGCGGAAGCATTATCAATGTTGAAAAAAATGCGTAAAAAACCTGTTGAAGCCAGAAACTTCGATGATTTTGTAAAAGATAATTTTTAAGATATGTATACAATATTTATTACAAAAAAAGCAGAAAAAAGCATTTTAAAACTATCAAAAGACATTGCAAATAAAATAATATCAAAAATACATACACTGAGGGCAGTTCCATTTCCTGCAGGGTGCAGAAAAATCGTTGGTTCCGAAAGGGATTTTCGTATACGGGTTGGGGACTATCGAATTATTTATGAGGTAAATCAAAAAGAACATCAAATTATTATTTTGACAGCAGGACATCGAAAAAATGTCTATAGATAGTATTGCAGAGTTAGATTCTGCTTTTGTCCCGGACCTCGTCGACGAAGCCGCGAAAAACACCTTTAAAGTGCCCTCTCTTTTTCCCTTTCAGCGGTATGTTATTGCCAATACTCTTGAACAGCAGAATCAGCTTGTGCTGTTCCCCACCGGCGGTGGGAAAAGCATCTGTTTTCAGCTGCCGGCATTGCTGCTTCCCGGAACGACGGTGGTGGCAAGTCCGCTCCTGGCCCTGCTTTCAGACCAATTGCGGCGGTGCCGGGAGCTCGGGGTCGCGGCAGAGGTGATTAAAGGCGGTCAGAGCGGGCAGGAGCGGGAACAAATACTGCACCGGCTTCAAACGGGGGCTTCAAAACTACTGTACGTAACCCCGGAAATACTTGAGAATCAACAGGTGCTGGACAAGATAACAGCACTTGAAATCTCCCACTTTGTCGTCGATGAAGCACACTGTATCGCGGAATGGGGGGAAGAGTTTCGGCCGGTATTTAAAAAACTTGGGTTAATCGCCAAAAGTCTGAATGCAAAAACCACAAGCGCATTTACCGCGACAGCATCAGAGAAGATACAAAGGTCGATCCAGGCAGTACTATTTAATGAAAATGAATTTCTTCTTGTTCAGGACATTCCGGACAGGCCGAATATTCATTACAGCGTTCTTCCGGTGCTCTCAAAGCCGCATGAGATCACCCGAATTATGACAGGCTGCAGGAAACCTGCACTTGTGTTCTGCAGGAGCAGAAACAGTACAGAGATGACCGCGCGCCTCCTGCGTCAAAGACTGGGAACGGATAACGTATATTTTTATCATGCGGGATTGTCAAAAGAGGAGCGGGTGAAGGTTGAAGAGTGGTTTTTCCATTCTGAGGACGGTATTCTGACGGCCACAACAGCATACGGCATGGGTGTCGACAAGAAAAATATCCGCACAGTCGTACACTACGATGTTCCGCTGTCGGTAGAAGCATATTTGCAGGAATCAGGCAGGGCCGGACGGGACGGTGAAAGTTCACAGGCAATAATGCTTCTCGGCTATGATGATCTGCAGTATGGAATTACAGTGGAAAATACTGTAAACAGACAGCGGTATCAAAGTCTGGTTGCGGCTGCCAGTTCAAATTCCGGCTGCCGCCGTGCGGTGTATGCCGGGTTGATGAATACAGAGATGCCGTCATGCAGCGGCTGCGATGTGTGCGGCAATACAGTAAGGCAGAATCGAAGGGGTGAGGATGAGATAACCAGTCTTATACGAAAATATCCCCGGTATTTTTCAAAAACATTTATTGTTGATATTTTGAAGGGAAAAAAATCATTTCGCACCCGTGACGATATATTGGAACACTACCAGTATTATGCCGCCCTGTCAGATTGGGAGAAAGACGATATTGGTGAGGCAATAGATGCTGCAGAACAGACAGGTAAAATTCGCTGTCCTGTTCGGGGATTTTTTAAGCATCGATACACAGCAACAGGGAGAAAAGGTTGAAAAACAGTATTGAAGTTGCCGTTGTCACCGGAGCTGCAGGCCATGTTGGAGCGAATCTTGTGCGCTATCTCGCATCGCAAAAATTGCAGGTCAGGGCGTGTGTGTTCCGGGACAGACGGGCTTTAACGGGTCTTGAAAACAATAATTTTGTTACAATAGTACAGGCTGATGTCACTGAATTTGAGACTCTGAAAACAGCATTTGAAAACGCGGATACAGTGTTTCACTGTGCCGGGTTCATTGCCATCGCGGACCGACAGTACAGCCTGATGAAAAAAATCAATGTCCATGGTACTGCCAATGTCGTCGAAGCTGCCAAAGCGACCGGGGTAAAACGGGTTATACACTTCAGCTCAATACATGCGCTGCAGGACACCCGGCATGGTGAACCTGTGACTGAACAGCAGCCGCTTGTGGAGGATGACCGTGGGATGAAATATGACTTCACCAAGGCCGAGGGGGAACGAATAGTGCTTTCTGCGGTGGAAAAGAAACTGGATGCTGTGATTGTCAACCCGACAGGCATTATCGGGCCGCACGATTACAAACCATCATTCTTGGGTCAATTTATTCTTGCTGTCATGAACAAAAAGATTCCAATGCTGGTAAAAGGCGGATTCAATTGGGTGGATGTGCGGGATGTCTGTTGCGGCGCACTTCAGGCCGCATTATACGGGAAAACAGGGGAGCGGTATATCCTGGGAAACCGGTATGAGTCGGTTCATGATCTTGCTGTGAAGATCGCCAGTGTCGCGGGTGTTTCGCCGCCGCAATGTTCTGTGCCGCATTGGCTGGCTCATATCGGCGTGCCCTTTTTTCGAATCTCGGCGAAGGTCAAAGGAGCTTCACCCCTGTTTACCCATCAGTCTTTACGCACACTGCTTCACCATAAAAATATTTCATACAAAAAAGCGGGAGATGAATTACACTGGAAACCGGGAAATCTTGATGAGACAATTCGTGATACGGTTGTGTGGTTTCAAAACAATGGATTCGTCTAAAAAAGCATGTCCTGGTTTGATTGCCTTCGCAGGACGGTTATCTTGCGCTGTGTGAAGCGCGTCAAAGAAAAAAAGAGTACTCCAGGGGAGAAGCATCGATGATCACTGATAATCTGTTTAATGAAATAGTGTTACTCTGGACAGGATGCGGAATAATTACCTTTTTTTTGCTGTTGTTTGTCTCTGCGCCCTATGGCAGATTGTCACGAAAAGGCTGGGGACCAAAGATCGACAGTACCCTGGCATGGATTCTGATGGAAACCGTATCGTTCGGCATCATGGGTTATTTGTTTCTCATTACCATTGATTCATTTTCAATTGCCCACTTCATTGCCCTGCTGTGGCTGGGACATTATGGCTACCGTGCATTTGTTTTTCCGCTGGTCAGAAAAAAGGGCGCATCGACTATGCCGATTGTGATTATGTGCATGGCAATGGTGTTTAACATAATGAACGCGGGCGTAAATGGATTTCATCTATTTCTCACCGATGCGAACTATTCATCATTATGGTTTTTCGATCTCCGCTTTATCATTGGATTGCTGCTCTTTTTGGCAGGCTTTATTGTCAATATTTCATCAGATTCATATTTGAGAAGCCTGCGAAGGGGAAGTGAAAAAGACTACAAAATACCCCAAAAGGGTTTTTTCCGTTTCATTTCATGTCCGAATTATTTTGGCGAGATCATGGAATGGTGCGGCTGGGCGCTATTGACGTTTTCCCTGGCAGGGCTTTCCTTTGCAGTGTGGACAATTGCCAATCTCTTGCCGAGGGCACTGTCATATCACAAATGGTATAAACAGACATTTACCGATTATCCGGAAAACCGAAAGGCAATCATTCCCTTTTTGCTGTAAAATGTGTTGTGAAAAATACCATGCCCCCTTGAAAAAAAATTGAAATCACGGCACAATCCCCTGCATATGGCACACACAATCGGGGTTTACGGCCTTGGCCGGTTTGGTATTTTCTGGGCTTCTCTGCTGGCAACAGTGGGGAATGTAAAAGTCTGTTCCAGGACAAAAAAAGACAGCCTGCCGGACAATCTGACTTGGGCGGAAGAATCCGAGGTCCTCGGAGCAGATGCGGTTTTTTTCTGCGTTTCGATTTCTTCTTTCGAGGAAGTCTTGAAAAAAACCGCTTCGCTGATCACCCCTCAGAGTATTGTATTTGATACCTGCTCGGTAAAAGTTCATCCAGCCAAACTCATGCAGCAGTATCTGCATCCCGATGTCGAAATTATTGCAACACACCCCATGTTCGGGCCGGATTCCGCCAAAAACGGGGTAAAAGATCTTCCCATGGTGTTTTCTCCGGTAAGAGCTTCGAAAAAAACAATTTCATTATGGCATGGAATTTTCAGTGATATGGGGCTTTCTATGATCGATATGACGCCACATGACCATGACAAGGAGGCTGCCTTTACCCAGGGAATTACCCATTACATGGGGCGGGTGCTTGCAGATTTAAGCCTGAAGCCGTCTCCCATAGCAACATTGGGCTACCGGAAGCTGCTGGAGATTGTTGAACAAACCTGTAATGATCCCTGGCAGCTGTTTCTGGATATTCAGAACTTTAATCCATATACAAGAGACATGCGGATCCGCCTCCATAAGTCGCTGGAAAAGATATACGGCATATTGGATAATCCTGAAAACCAGTAGTTATCAGGTGTATGATCATTAATTGAAGCAAACAGGTATATACCTTGACAACTCACATTGACACTGGTACCATAACCAAAAAAAGGAGCCGATCATGAGTGATGTATTAAAAAGAAGACTTGATGAAAGTGAAATTGATACTGTCCTTGCAGAGGATATCGATTTTGACGGAATGCTCAGTTTTAAGGATACTCTCATGATAAAAGGGAAATTCAACGGGGAAATCAAGGCGGAAGGCGATCTGTACATCGGAGAAAAAGCAGACATTACCGCAAAAATCCAGGCAAATGTCATTTCTGCACGGGGGGCTGTCAGCGGCAATATCAAGGCATTATCGCGGGTGGAACTGTATTCGACCGCTAGGGTTGAAGGCGATATTGTCAGCCCCGATTTAATTGTTGAAAGCGGTGCAAAATATAATGGTGTATGCACCATGCAGAAAAAATCCGGAGTGAAAAATGAACAATAAAATTATCGGAATTGTTTTATTAATAATATGTATTCCTCTCTCGGTTTTCGCGCAGGAAAAGCGTGATGCCCGGAAACTGTATTTTGACAAAAAATATGATGAATCCATCGAAGTCTGTTTTGAAGAACTCAAGGAAAATCCATCAAACTCCAATTCATATATTGTCCTGGGATGGGGCCTCATTCAAAAGGGCCGGTATCAGGAAACAGTCGATTATATGACCCAGGGTCTCAGGTATAACAGCAGTAATATCTGGATAATAAAAAATCTGGCCGAATCGTATTATTATCTGGGAAGTTATGACCAGTCGCTTGCCCGTTTTGAACAATTTGTGAAAAGTGAAGCATCCTCAAACTCAAAGGCAGAATGCTATTATTATATTGGCGAAATATATATTGCCAAAAAGGAATTCGTGAATGCGGATACCGCGCTCACGCTTGCCTGCTATTACATCAATAAAAACTGGTTCTGGTGGACCCGCCTGGGATTTGCCCGTGAGGAGCAAAAGGCATATCAAGCGGCGCTCGATGCGTATTCCCGTGCAATCCAGATTGATCCAAACCGGGAAGAGCCCCAGCGCGGACGCGACCGGGTACGCGTCAACATAGCGCAATGACGGTTGCGTTTTACACGCTCGGATGCAAGCTGAATCAGTCGGAAACAGAATCCATTGCCGCCTCATTTCAGCATAATGGTTTTTCTGTTGTTGGACATTCTCAATTGGCTGATATCTATATCATTAATACCTGTACCGTAACCTCAAAAAGCGATCAGAAAGCACGCAGGATTGTCCGTCTGCTCGATACTGCGCACCCAAATGCCATGATCATTCTTACCGGTTGTTACGCAGAAGTCGAGCAGGAGAAACTGCGGGAACTTTTTGAAACCAAAAGTTTTATTGCGGTGATACCGCAATCGCGGAAGAGTTTACTCATGGAGTTGCCGCAACAGGTCGCCGGTCATGCTGATTTTTCGCAGTTGTCACGTCTGGAAAAATATAATCTGTTTCAGCAGATAAAAAAGAATTTGCAGCAGGGAAATGTCTTTGCGTTGAATAACAGTGACTATCTGTTTCATTCCCGTGCATTTTTAAAGATACAGGACGGATGTGACGGTCGTTGCGCATATTGCAGGGTCCCCCTGGCCCGCGGAAAAGCCCGGAGTCTTGAGGATACAGCAATCGTTGAGCGTGTCCAGTTGCTTCAACAACAGGGCTTCCGGGAAATAGTCCTGACCGGAGTCAATATTACCGCCTATCAGCATGCTGATGTTGATTTTATCGGGTTGCTCAGAAAGCTTCTGGCAGTTACCCGTGGTGTCCGGTATCGCGTCTCATCGCTCGAGCCGGAAAAAATTACTTCCCGGCTGGCAGAAGTACTCTCCCATGAACGGATCTGTCCGCATTTTCATATTCCGGTGCAGTCAGGATCAGATTCAATCCTGCAGCGCATGCGGCGAAGATATACTGTTGAAAGGCTCGTCGAAGGGACGAAACTTCTGCGATCAATAAAACCGGATGCTTTTTTTGCAGCGGATGTCATTGTGGGGTTTCCGGGAGAGACAGATGAAGATTTCAAGGCAACACGAAAACTTCTCTCGCAGCTGGAATTTTCCAAATTGCATGTTTTTCCGTTTTCTTCCCGGCCGGGGACAGATGCGGTGAATCTGGGCGGCCATATCCCTGAAAAAACCGTTACGGACCGGGTAAAGGATCTTGTGCAGTGGTCCGAAAAAAGAAAAGATGAGTACCTGAATCAGTTTGCCGGAAGAACAACCGAAGTCATTCTTGAAAAAGAGGTGAACAAGAAACTGTGGGTCGGGACATCAGGTGAATCAATACGATGCAGGGTCGATAATATTCCGGGAACCGCAGCTCGAAAGCGGGCGCTTATAAAAGCGACGATATCAGGGGTGAAAGAACCATGCAACGGCGTTTTTTTATCTGAAGGCTGAAATTCCGGCTGATTTTTATATTGGAAACCCTAAAAAAGGCGCATTCACCGTCGATTTTTTATTGACATTTAAAATGAGAATTGCTATATTTGCATACCGAAGCCAGGCGGCCAGGCTGAAAGTTCTGTCGTTGGCGCATGTTACGGGCCGCTAGCTCAGTAGGTAGAGCAACGCCCTTTTAAGGCGTGGGTCGATGGTTCGAATCCATCGCGGCTCATTTTATATTTTTAAAACAATATCTAATTTCGCAAACGGCTTGCCGCTGGGATTAGATGATGTTCGTGGAGTTTGTAATTTTACTATAGTCTATCGATGGAAAAATTACAAACTCCGTGTTTAGCAGAATCGCAGAAAATTCTGAGATTCTGCTAAACACGTCTCCTTCGTCTAGTGGTTAGGACACCGGGTTTTCATCCCGGCAGCAGGGGTTCGACTCCCCTAGGAGATGCTCTTTCAAGGCGGTGATGCATTCGCATCCCCGCCTTTTTTTTTATTCCTAAAAACCAGAAGAATCCTTCTTTTCGGACAGGATGTCCGACTGCTTCCAAGTTTTGACGCAAGGCAAAAACTATTTACGTTGAAAGAAAAATCATTTAATCAATTTGGAGTTTCTGGTATCATGTTTTCGGTTTTTGCAATGGCTGCGAAAAATACGATGTTTTGAGCAGACTAATTCATACCAAAAAGCATATAGTTCCCTCTGGAAACTTATTTTATTCTTTGATAGTATTTCTGTAACAGAAAAAAATCTTTTGAAAGGAGTTTTTGATGAAAAAAATAATTGTTATTGCATTGCTTTTGGCAATTTTCATGAGCGGCCATCTTTTTGCACAAAAAAGAACCGGTTGGGCAGTTGGCGGCGCTTTTACATTTGACTGGGCAGCAGGAAATAATACCTATGTAAACGGAGCGGCTTTGCTGTTCAAGACACCCTGGCTTCCGATCATGTTTGGGGTGAGTGCGCGCTTTACCGAGCCGGACTCTGCAATCGGAATCACCGCTGACTGGTGGCTTGTTGGACCTATCCATCTGATTGGGCCGGTTAACCTGTATCTTGGACCGGGGCTGTATTTTTGGATGATCATGAATGACCAGACAGACAACATGGGATTTGGAATGCGGATACCTCTTGGCTTTCAGATTTTTATTATCCCCAGCACATTTGAAATATTTCTTGAACCGGCACTTCGTATTGAATTTCTGCCGCAATTACCTGATTTTGGTATGCAGGCGGCTCTTGGTTTCCGGTTCTGGTTTTAACAGTTTTTTTACTTTGTCTTCAGGGGGAGAGAGCGCGTGTCTTTCTCCCTTTTTTTTATCCGATTGACGAGTTTTTCAGGGTATTGTACTCTTTTCGTCTATCAGGGTAGAATAGGATTATAGAAGGGTAATTCAACCATGGAGGAACACGTGGAGACCAAGGTATTGCAGGCATCCGATCTGGATGGATTTCTCACTCCTGATGATAAAGAAAATATTGTCAAGATGAACATCTTGTATGATGACGTCATTAAAGCAGTCAAAGCCTTTACCGCCGGGGAAAATGCGGTGCAACGCGATGAATTCGAGAAAATACTCATCGAATTATACGGAAAAATGGGCAAACTCATGCAGGAAATCCTGAAGGATCAGGAACGGATTCATGTCTATTCATTTAATACTCCTCGGTACGGCCATGCAGAGGTTTCCCGGCTGATTGCAAAGCTTCGGGATAAGAAAACTGAACGGGAAGAGTTTATCTATTATATTCAGCGTGCATATGAGCTGTTGTTTCATCTGGCGTATGGGGGGATAGCCGGTGAAAAAAAGAATTATCTTATTGTCGAGACGCCGGTAACAAATCCTGTACAGAATTATGCGGTGCATAAAATACCGTCAATCGATGACCATGTGAAAGACAGTATTATGTGTGTCATGCTCAGAGGTGCACTCCTTCCCTGCATGATTATGTCCAAGGAAATAGAGGAGTATTCATCGACAAATTATGTGACCCCGTTCATGCTTTTTAATATTCATCGTGATGATTCAAAAAAAGAGCATGAGATGGAATATATTCTGGACCATCATGGATCATATTTTGATTTACATCAGATGCAGGGAAAAGACCTTCTTTTTGCCGATCCAATGAATGCAACCGGCGGAAGCCTTGTGACGATTGTCAGGTTTCTGGAAGAAAATAATATACACCCCCGGTCGATCAAGTTTTTCAATATCGTATCATCGTTAAAAGCGTCAATCAGAATTACCCGTACACTGAAAAACGTTGAAGTGTATACCCTCTGGATGGATCCGGGAGTCAATACAAAGGCGTATATTCTTCCCGGCCTGGGTGATGTGGGTGACCGGATAAACGGCCCGTACAAGGAAGGTGCGTCGCGCAATATTATTCAGCTTCTGGCCGATTATGGCGCGCATATCACCGGTTTGTACCGGTCCCAGCTGGAGCAGATAGAACAGGTGGTCTTGAAAAAGCAGTAGTATGAAGCGGTTTATTATTTCAATTACAAGTATATGTCTTTGTTTCCTCGTGATATGCGCATGTACGACAATGGTGAGCGGGAAAGATCTTGCCAGGGAATACTATAATCTTGGAAATGCCTATTATGAAATAAAAAAATATAAAGAGGCAATTGAGTTTTATCAGTATGCCGCCCAATACGATGAATACCTGTATTCAGCTTTTTTTAACATGGCCTATTCCTATATCGCGCTTGGAGATTCACAGAAGGGAATTGATATTCTTGAAACACTTCTTGCGCGGGATCCAAAAAATACGGCAATTCAGGGACTGATTGCATATGCATACCATGCCATAGACAAGGACGATGAAGCGATCAGGGTATATACCGGCATTCTTGAAATGGAAAAAGAAAATCGGGATGCATTGTTTAATTTGGGCGTGATTTACTGGAAACAGAAAAAATATGAAGAAGCCGAGAAGAATTTCCGGGTGCTTGTTGACCGAAACGCCGCAGATTATCCGGTCGTGTACAATTTGGGACTTTTGCTTGGCGACATGAAAAAATATACCGATGCGGCCAAATATCTGTCTCAATATCTTGAAGCAAAACCGGAGAATGCGAAAATTTATATTGACCTTGCAATCATATTTACCGCGTTGGAAGAATATAACAGGGCGCTTGAAGTTTATGAGAACGCAATCGCCATCGACGCGAAACTTTCAACAGCGTGGTTTAACCGCGCCCGCATTCTCCTGTCGAAAGTGGAAGATCCGGATAAAGGCTACACGTCTCTGGAACAGGCGCTTGACCTTGGATTCAACAACAGGCCGGAAATACAAAAATTGGTCGAAGAGATGGAAGCCAGCCGGCTCCTTGAATCAGAAAAAAACAGGGTTCGGGTACTTTTGAAAAAAAAGAATCTGATGCCTGCTGCACAGCCGACGCCAAAACCGGAATCCATAACCCCTTCTGTTTCTTCGGAAAAGCCTGCCGGGAATAAATTATAAGAAAATTTTAAAAATTACTTGAAATTGGTTCGAATCTGTATTATTAATTATACCGACTGGTTGGTATGTTAATATGTCGAAAAAAGAAGCTCCGGAAATACGAAAAAAACAGATACTCGAAGCTGCAAAGAAACTGTTTGTAAAAAAAGGTTATCACAGTACATCTATCGATGACATTACTCATGAATGCGGACTTACCAAGGGTGGAATTTACTGGCATTTCAAATCCAAATGGGAAATATTTACTGCGATGATCGAAGAGCACAAGCAGGCTTCCCGTTCGTTATGGGGGATGATCAGGACCTTTCAGCTCGAACGCCAGCAGCTGGTTGAGGGGGGGCTCTTGTTCATCCGTGAACACTGCAAGGATGAATGGATTATGGGGGTTTATTCTGAAATCGAGGCCGAGGCCATGCGGAATCCAGTTATCAGAGACCAGTATCTTGCCATACTTGACGAGGAAAAGAAAAACCTTTCAATCCTGGTAGAAGAAGCTCATTCCCGAGGTGTACTTAAAACAAGTGATCCGAAGATGCTGTCAGAAGTGATTTTTCTTTTTATGTACAGTTGTATTAATTTTTATTCCCTGACAAAAGGCACGTACAACATAGAGGTTGTATGGAGGGAATTCTGTGCATCGATTCTTGATGGGATTTTAAAAGAGAAGAGGCAAATTGATACTCGGGAAGGATTCTGAAAGGAAATGACATGAATAAAAAGATGATGATTATTTTTTTTATACTTTCTGTTTCTGCAGTTTTTGGTGAAAGTATTTTGGAAAAATACGTTGAGGAAGGCCTGTCCAGGAATCTATCACTTCTCAGTGCGGAGTACTGTCTGAAAGAGAGTATCGCCCGTGTGAATGAAGCGAGGGGAAAGTTTTTTCCAACAATAAGTGTGGAAGCCCGTACTTCCTGGAATTGGGGCGGCAGAACTATGAGCCTCCCTGTCGGTGATATTGTCAATCCTTTGTACTCGATTCATGGAATTCCTCCAATTCCTTCAAATTATGACATCCCCATGCTTCCCGGTGACGATCAGGAACTGAAAATCCGTGTGATGCAGCCGGTATTCGTGTCTTCGCTGTATTATAATGCTGCAATTCAGGAATTGATGAAAAACTCGGCTGAATTTCAAAGGGCGGTGACCGCCAGATTCCTCACTGCAGAAATAAAAAAAGCATATTTTACCTGTATGAAGGCAGCGCAAATCAGGATTGTTCTGGAAAATGCCGGGAAGGTACTCGATGAAAATTTGCGCGTGACAGAGGTGCTTTTTAAAAACGGAGTTGTTACAGAAGATGCGGTGTATCGTGCCAGAGCGGAAAAGGCGGGAATACAGCAAAAAATAACCGAAGCCGGGAATGGCGATGCATTATCTGTTGCCTATTTCAATTTTCTGCTTCAGCGCCAGCATGATACTCCTGTAAAGTTTGTTTCGGCAGGGGAGTATTGCAGGCCGCTGGAGGTTTCACTGCAGGAAGCAGTCGGGTGTGCTTTGAGTTTTCGTGAAGAATTGCTTATGCTTGTCCGTGGAAAAAGTATCCAGGATCAGCTGCAGGGACTGCATACCGGCAGCTATCTTCCCTCGGTGTTTATTGCGGTGGACGGCGGTTTGTTTGCAGACGGTTTTCAATTCAGTATTAACGATTATTTTCTTTCCTTTTCCATTGTGGCCCGATGGGAAGCTTTTGATGGATTTCAGGCGGCTTCCAGGGCAGAGCAGGCTGGCCTTGCAGCCTCAAGAATGAATATCAATTTTTCCGAGATGAAAGACAAAATACGACTGGAGGTGCAGGAGGCATATTCCAGATGTATCGTTTCACAGAAAACCATCGAATCAGCCAGAGAGGAGCTTTCCGGGATTGAAAAATATTTCTCGCTGGTTGAAAAAAAATATCAGGAGGGACTCTCCTCTCAGCTGGAATATTTTGAAGCACAGTCGCGGCTTACACGGGCCAGTATCAATGTAGCATCAGCTGAATATGATTATTGCATTAATTTTGCATTGCTTGAGTCGGTCTCGTGCATAAGTAAAAAGGATATGCTGACCATTGGTTCGATATCTCAAGGGGATGAACAAAAATGAAAAAGCCGATTGTTTTTTTATTAATGTTATTTATTGCAGTTTCATGTCAGCCGGAGAAAAAAGAGCAGGTCGCCGAAGAGCCGGGCATTGCGGTTCATGTAGCTCCGGTAATCAGCGGCAATGCATCTTTTCCCGTTTATGCTTCGGGGATGCTCCAGGTCAAGGATACGGTAAAATTGTCTTTTAAAACAGGAGGAGTGATCAGGCAGATTTATGCTGATGAGGGGGCTTCGGTGAACGAAGGGGCACTTCTTGCAGTGCTGGATTTAAGCGAGATCAATGCACGGGTTGCGCAGGCCAAAGAGGGATATGAACGCCTGAAACGGGAATATGACCGTATAAAACGGCTCTACGAAGAAAGGGTGGCCCCGCTCCAGCAGCTTCAGGATGTCGAGACAGCGCTCTCGGTGGCAAAATCGGATCTATCAGTGGCTGAATTCAATAAAAAGTACTCGTCAATTTATGCTCCGTCCCCGGGAAGGATTCTGAAACGCTTTATGTCTGCAAATGAGCTGGTCGGTTCCGGTATGCCGGTATTTCTTTTTGCCGCGACGAACAAAAACCGGGTCCTTCGTTTTGGTGTATCAGACCGGGATTTAATCACACTGTCCATTAACGATAAAGCACTGGTAGTGTTTGATGTGTACCCGGGCGAATCGTTCACCGGGTGGATCAGTGAAATCGCCGAGATTGCAGATCCCTACACCGGTACATTTGAAATTGAGTTGTCGATAAACAACAAGCCGAATAAACGGCTGGTGGCCGGATTTATCGGCAGCGCAGTAATCACCCCTTCACGTCAGGAACAGCTTTCGCTTGTTTCCCTGGATTCGGTTATTGAGGGTGTGGGAAACAGTGCCTCAATATTTGTCATCGATCCCGGAAAGAAATTTGTGATACGGAAAAATATTGTCGTCCGAAAAATACTTGATGAATATGTTGCTGTTTCCGGCGGTCTGGAACCGGGAGATTTGATCGTGACAAAAGGAGCGCCCTATCTTCAGGATAACTCGCAGGTGCGAATAATAAAAACCGAAGTCCCCGAAATTTCACAAAATGCCGGAATTCAGTTTGAGAAGCGGGAGAGTATGCAGAAATGAGGCTGCCGGGATTCGCTGTAAAAAACCATCATTTTACCCTCATGATTGTCACGATTTTTCTTGTATTCGGTATCTATGCATTTCTTACCATGCCCCGGACTGAAGACCCGCAGGTGGTAATCCCCGGTGTCAGTGTTTTGGTAACGTATCCCGGAGCAAATCCAAAGGACATTGAGCAGCTGGTGGTCGATCCCATCGAAAAATCCATAAATGGGCTTGAGGATATAAAAAGAATTGAGTCTTACAGCGGCAATTCGTTCGGAACAGTTGCTGTGGAATTTTATTTCCAGACAGATGCAGGTGAAAAATTCAGGGAAGTTGTTGAAAAGGTCAACAGTGTGTCAATGCAGCTGCCCCAGGATATCGGTGAAATACGATTTATCAAATATGAAGTTTCGAGTGTTAATGTATTACAGCTTGCGCTGGTATCGGATACTGCATCTTACAGACAGCTTCATTCTGATGCCGAAGCACTACAGGACCGGTTGTCACGGGTGCCCGGCGTACGGCAAGCGGCGATTTTCGCCTGTCCGGATGAACAGGTGAAGGTATCGGCAGATATTGCAAGAATGTCGGCGATGAATATCACGTTGTCCCGGTTGATTGATGCAATCCAGTTTTCAAATATCAATATTCCGGGTGGAAGCATTGAAACACGGTCACGAAAGATTAACATCAATACCTCTGGATCGTTTCGGTCATTAAAAGAGATCGAGAATACAGTTGTCGGATCTTCGGAAGGTCGGCTTGTCTATGTCAATGATGTTGCGGATGTGTTTTTGGGGTACGAGGATAAGGAGTACAATGCCCGTTTCAATGGACAAAGGGCGATTTTTATCGCGGTGAATCAGAAGGATGGATCAAATATCTTTCATGTAATGAACGGGATAAGAAAAGAAATTAATCAGTTTCAGGAAGAAATATCACCACAGATTGAATTGCATACAGTTTTTGACCAGTCGAACAGTGTTGATGAACGGTTTAGCAGCTTCTTTTTTAATTTGCTGCAGGGAATCATTATCGTGGGACTGGTTATCCTTCTTGGTGTGGGGCTGCGGGAGGCAATGATCGTCATGGCAGCAGTTCCCCTCTCTATTTTTTTCGGCATCGGTTTTCTGCATTTGTCCGGCTTTCATTTAGAGCAAATCTCTATCGCGGGACTGGTTATTGCCCTGGGAATGCTTGTTGACAATGCAATTGTGGTCACTGAAAACGTTTCCCGGTATCTGGATCTTGGCCTGACGAAACAGGAAGCGGCAATCAAGGGTGCATCTGAAGTCGGATGGGCGATGGTGAGCGCTACGGCAACAACGTTGTGCGCGTTCATTCCACTTATGATCATGCCGGATGAAACAGGGGAGTTTATCCGCAGTATGCCGATTACCGTTATTTTTACTCTCTCAGCATCGCTTTTTATTGCTCTCACCTTTTCACCCTATCTGGGAAGCATTTTATTAAAGAAAACAGAAATCGCGAAAAAAAGCATCATAAACCGAAGATTGATCGCCTTCATTGAAGGGCCGTATTCCCGGTTGCTGGACTATTCTCTGAAAAAGCCGATTCGCGTTTTACTCTCGGCGGCTGTTGTCCTGATAGTAAGCCTTTGGCTGTTTTCTTTTGTTGGTGTCAGTTTTTTCCCAAAAGCGGAAAAACCGCAATTTCTGGTGAATGTTAAAACTCCCTCCGGTTCCAACCTTCAGGAAACAGACAGGGCGGTCTATTTTATTGAAGATATATTACAAAATCAGCCTGAAGTATTGCGCTATGCTTCGAATATCGGCTCAGGAAATCCCCGTATATATTACAATGTGTGGTATCCAAGTGAAAATCCGAATTTTGCCCAAATTTATGTAGAATTAAAGGAAAAAAACAGTCAAAAGCAACAGGATTTGATCACTCTTATTCGAAAAAAAAGCAGGGATTACTCCGGTGCAACAATAGAAGTGAAGGAGCTGATGCAGGGCTCACCGGTGAGTGCACCAGTCTCATTTATTCTTGTCGCAAAAAGCCTGGAAGATCTTGAAACAGTGGCTCAGGATGTGGAGAAGCTGTTGAAAACAATGCCGGGTGCCCTGAATGTTTCAAATCCATTAGGGACCTCGCGGACTGATATCAAAATCGATGTGAACAGGGAAAAAGCGGGAATGATCGGGATGCCTTTGGCAGTTATCGACAAAACCATCCGGGCGTGTGTAGAGGGGCTGGCGGTCTCCAAATTCCGTGATAAGGACGGAAGAGAGCATGATATTCTTGTTCAGCTGACAAGCGGTAATGCACATGCGAAATTGGGGATTTCCGACCTTCGGAAGCTGCAAGTGAGTACGTTGAGCGGAAAAAATGACATCTTGGGTGCTGTGGCGAACATTGACAATTTTGAACCGGGATTCTCGGGGATCTCGCATTACGACCTCGAGCGGAGTGTTGAGGTCACTGCAGATGTTGCTGACGGCTACACAGTCGATGATATTGTAAAAGGAGTCCTGAAACACCTTGAACAGTACAAATGGCCGAGGGGGAGCCGTTATATCATTTCAGGAGAGCTTGAGAGCCGTGAGTCGTCATTCGGCGGAATGGGAGTGGCGCTCATCATCGCCCTGCTGGCAATTTTCGGGGTTCTGGTTTTTCAGTTTCGGTCATTCAGTCAGCCGTTGATAATATTTGCGACGATTCCTCTCGCCATGATTGGATCCATTGCGGCCCTTTTTTTTACGGGAAATTCATTTTCCTTTACCGCTTTTGTGGGGCTTATCGCATTGATCGGAATAGTGGTCAATAATGCAATAATCCTGGTCGACTATACAAATCAGCTGTATGCGCAGGGGGTGAAGCTGTCAGAAGCCCTTGTCACAGCATGTAAAACACGGTTTATATCGATCATTCTGACCACTGTTACCACGATAGGCGGATTGTTCCCCCTTGCGATACAGGGCGGCAGCTTGTGGGCCCCGCTCGGTTGGACAATAAGCGGAGGGCTGATAACATCGACAGTGCTGACACTGTTGGTCGTTCCGGTCATCTACAGATTACTAGCCTCAAGAAAGGAAAAAAGGAGAAGTAAATCGATTGCATGATATGATCGGGAGATTGCGGTTAGAATCGGATTAAATTATCAGGTCGTCGGAATCATGAGGAAATTCTTCTGATTTTAATATCACAGGTTTGGGACCCATCGCCTTTAAAAACTGGTAATGAACAGAACATTCCGGGCTGCAATAATGTTCGTCATACACTTCGTCGAATGGAACAAACCGGTGACAAATGACACATTGACTGTAGGATGTTGTGCAGTGCTCAGAGCAGTATCCTGCGTTAAATGCATCCCTGAGCATGATGTATTTTCCACATGTTCTGCATACAATGAAATCTGTTCCTCTGCGTATTCTGTTTGTCATGGTTCTCCGTCTGTGTCTTCTTTATATACAGTATCAATAAACAGGTCAAGTAAATATCTGAATGACTTCTTTACATTTTTAATATATTGATTTACATTATTGATATATATACAATAATATAAATATATGCCTGTTGTTCTTTACAATACGCATACAATCATCATGCACAGGAGGCACTTATGGCATTTTGGGAACGAATGAAAGAGGTTGTTGAAAAGGGTGTAGAAACATCAAAGGATATTCTCGGCAAGGCAGCGGATGAAGCAAAAAAACTGGGCGAAAAAGGTGTTTTGAAATTCGAGATAATGCAGCTTGAAAAAAATGCCGAAAAGAAACTGGCGCTGCTTGGAACACAGGTTTTTGAAGCATTGGTGAAACAGGAAAAGGCAAGCATTTCCAAAGGAACTTCGGGTATCAAGGAATTAATTGAAGAACTCGAGGAGTTGGAAGTAAGAATTGACGAAAAAGAAGAAGAATTGAAAAAAATATAAAATATTCTTTGTATAGGGCTTGACTTTTTTTCTTAGAATATATATATATCTATCTCTGTCTCACAAACAGGTTTTGTTCTTTGAAAATAGAGGGAAGGGAAAAGTAAAGAGGAAAGAGATTGAGTGACCTTTGTAAAAGGTAAAATAGGATAAACTCCTA
>JAFGJO010000062.1 GCA_016929065.1 Spirochaetales bacterium
CGTAATCTGTGTACACGCGGATAATCGCGCGGGAATCTGTGGTTTATTTTCTTCTCTTTTGGCTGACTTTTCACACAGTCTGAAAGAACGCAAAGGGAAAAAAGAGGGGATGGAAGTCACCCTGAGCCCTTCAATGCGGCGCTATGCGCCTTACTCAGGACAGGCCTGTCGAAGGGCTACAAGCAATTGCCCACCCGTAAACCTGTTACCATCATCTCCAACACACCTCCGCGTCCTCTGTGAAAACCCTTTTTTCTTCATTCGTGCGCAATCGTGTGTTTCGCAGTTCCTTCCTCTCCCCCCTTGAAAAAACCCTTCATTTCTGTACACTGATACCTTCGGCAGCAGCTGGAGCGTTCCTGCCGGACACACCTTGACATCTGGAGCACTCACATGGAAGACAGCATGAAGACAATCGGCCAGGGGCTGGACAATTTTCAGGCCGCGCTCAAGCAAAGCGGCTCAAGCCTTGAAGAGTTTATAAAAGAAAACTACATGGCGAAGTGGATGTCTGATGAACTGGTTGCCGCGATGCACATCCGCACGACATTCGTTCAGGCATGCCTCAATTTTTTACAGGATGAGGGTCTGCTCAATATCGAGAAAGTCATGCTTTCGATTTTAACCGACCCGCTCGCTCATGACATTGAGCACACCCCCAGCATCCGCTACAAAGGGCATATGTATGTCACCACGCACTCCATGATTTATGCAAAATTTCTTGCCTGCTCAAACAAAAATATAAAAGGCATTTATGTTGACTCGCCGAACATCCGGTTAGAGCTGGAAAGCCCCATGAACATCCAGCGCGGCAAATATCTTGCAGATTTTTCCCAGATTGATATCGAACTGCGGCGCAACCGGGGGATTACCATCGAAGAATATTACCACAAACAAAAGATGGTCCGTGATGTATTGAACGAAGACTTTGACAAAATCAAAAACTTTTTTGAACGGATGATCGCGGCTGCCGTCTCGCGGGTGATTGAAAAAAACAGCGGCGAACTTGACCTGCTCGGCGTTGCCATGGAAGTGCCAAAGATTCCCTTTCCATCATTCCGGAAAGATGAAGGAGTTGCAAAATACGGAGCCAAAGAATTTGAGGAAAAATGCGGTGAAACAACAGACAGCCAGTTCTACTGGATTACCGGACTCTTTCGGGAGAATTATGACCTTGTGTATCCGTACCTCCTGCCCGACGGGAAAAAGGTGGATATAAAATCGGTCGATTCACCGTCAATATACAACTATGACATCGTTGCAAAAAGCATCAATAAAAAAACCGGGAACCATACGTTGGGCCGGGAGATCCTTTCCGGCGCGATCCGTGAGTGGCTCTTTGACCCCATCGTCGAGCGCATTATCGACAACCGTGTTCTTCCGGAACGTCCGGTCATCCGCGACGGCAATATCGAAAACATCGCCGCACTCGGTGGGTACGGGCCTTTTTTACAATACGCATCAATGAAGGATGAGAAAGGGAAGCCGTTGTTTCCGGACACGATGGGCGGCGGTATCGGCATTGAGCGGACGCTCTTTGCCCTGCTCCGCGGCGACAAAATACAGAAGGTCGATGACCTCACCTTCTTTGGAAAAAATCCGGATTCACATCCGTTGTATCTGTTTTAAAAATATTTCTCGCAAAGCAGGCAAAGAAGATTTCAACATGCTTCTTCCTTATCTCTGCGAGCTTCGCGTTCTCTGCGAGAACCTTATAAAAGGAGCATTACATGAAAAATCTTCGTATAAAACAAATCATCAGCATGAAAGCCGACAATCAGGAAATGACCGTGCACGGATGGATCCGTTCGTTCCGCGATTCAAAGGCAGTCTGCTTTATTGCATTAAATGACGGGTCATGTCTCTCCAACCTGCAAATTGTCATCGACCGGGATAAGGTTGATCTTACAAATATTATTTCAGACCTTACCACCGGTGCGAGTGTTGCAGTGACCGGCCAACTCGTTGCCTCGCCAAAGCCCGAGCAGCCGGTGGAGCTTGATGCGCAAACCGTCCAGGTGCTGGGGCCGTCTCCGTCCGAGACCTACCCGCTTCAGAAAAAACGGCACAGTTTTGAGTTTCTGCGTGAAATCGCGCACCTCCGGCCCCGCACAAACACTTTTTCCGCGGTGATGCGGGTACGCAATGCCCTGAGTTTTGCCATCCACCACTATTTCCAGGAACACGGTTTTTTGTATATTCAAACGCCGATCATCACCGCCAGTGACTGTGAAGGCGCCGGAGAAATGTTTCAAGTGACTACCCTCCCCCTGGATAATATTCCCAAAGAAAACAACTCAATTGATTTTTCCAAAGATTTCTTCGGAAAAAAAGCTTCATTGACAGTAAGCGGCCAGCTTGAGGGTGAGATCATGGCCCTTGCGCTCGGTAATATCTACACATTCGGGCCAACCTTCCGGGCCGAGCATTCAAACACCTCACGGCATCTGGCAGAGTTCTGGATGGTGGAACCTGAAATGGCATTTTGTGATATTAATGGGGACATGGACATTGCTGAGGAATTTTTAAAGTATATCATTTCCCATGTGCTCGAAAACTGTGAAGAAGACATGGCCTTTTTTGACAAATGGGTTGATCCCGGAAAGCTCGAAGTCCTTCAGCAGATTGTCAAAAGTTCCTTCACCCGTATTACGTACACCCAGGCTATTGAAGAACTGCTCAAATCAAAGGAAAAATTTGAGTTCAAGGTCGAATGGGGGATTGATCTTCAGTCTGAACATGAAAAATTTCTGACAGAAAAGGTATACAATAATCCGGTGATTATCACTGACTATCCAAAACAGATAAAAGCTTTTTACATGAAACAGAATGACGATGGAAAAACCGTCCGCGCCATGGATATCCTTGTTCCCCGGATCGGTGAGATTATCGGCGGCAGCGAACGGGAAGACCGGCTCGATGTGCTGACTGCCCGGTTGAAGGACCAGAATCTTCCGGTTGAAGAATACTGGTGGTATCTTGAACTGAGGAAATACGGCAGTGCGCCGCATGCCGGATTCGGGCTGGGCTTTGAGCGGATGGTGCAGTTTGTCACCGGCATGCAGAACATCCGTGACGTTATTCCCTTTCCGCGTGCATACGGCAGTGCAGAGTTTTGACTACTTCTGGCTGAACGGCAGGCTGATAATAAACGTGGTTCCCTTCCCTTCTGTGCTTTCAACAACGATACTGCCCTTGTGATGCTCGGCAATTTTTTTGCAGATCGCAAGCCCAATCCCCGACCCTTCGTATTCGGCCAGGGTATGGAGCCGTTCAAAAATACCAAAAATCCTGGTCAAAAATTCGTGTTTAATGCCGATTCCATTATCTGAAATTTGAATCTCGGTCATCCCCTTTCCGTTTTTCAGTGAGTCAATTGAAATAACGGGATCAATCCCTTCCCGGTGAAACTTCATTGCATTCCCGATAATATTCTGAAAAAGCTGCCGCATTTGGACCGGTTCGGCATCAAGGACCGGCAGCTCACCTATGTTAATTTTTGCGTTGGTCTGGCGAATCCGCATATCAAGATCTACCACCACCTGCTCGCAGACTTCTTTTAAGTTGACCTTCTCAAAGGGACGCGGCTTTCTTGACACTCTGGAATACGCAAGCAAATCCTCGATCAGGGTATGCATCCGGTATCCTGCACGATGCATTCGCTCCAGATAATCAGTGATATCGGCGTCCCCCGAACGTTCACGCATCGTCATTATTCTGTCTGACATGGCAATGATTTTGCGGAGCGGTTCCTGAAGGTCATGAGAAGCGACATACGCGAACTGTTCAAGCTCGGAATTAGACCGTGCAAGTTCATCTGTCTGCGCTGACAGTTCCTTCTGGGCTTTTTCCAGATCGTGGATAGACAGAGCAATCTGCAATGCGGTGTTCAGCTGCTCTTTGATCATTTCATAGATCACGGTATCATCACGGCTCAGCCGGTAGCAGATAAAACCAATTTGCCGGTTCCGGAAAAAAAGAGCCATGACAATGATGCTGTATGGTTCCTTGCGGGGACGGAAATCTTTTGGAATAATTTCACACGAGGGAAACAGAATCCCGTCCTCTTCCAGGACAGCCCGTTCTCCACCGCAGACAGCAAGGATGAGCCGGGACAATTCAGCCGGACTGTCCGGATTGTCATAGAGTGAAACATAACAGGTATCGATTTTCAGTTTTGAAAGCCCGCCGGCGAGTTCATTCATGATTTCAGCAATATCAAATGTTGAAATCATTGCAACACCGAGCTTCCGGATTGTGTCGTACAGCTTCTCCTGCTTGAGCGAAAATGATTTTTCAAGCCGCATGCTGGTCGAAAAAATATACATCCTCATTTTATGAAACAGGGTTTCCGCTTTGACGATCTCGTTTTTAGCCTGGAGAACGGGAACAATGGCATTCCTCAGCTGCGTGCATAAATCACTCCAATTCGCTACACTCCCTCCGCCAATGACCCTGGAATTCAGTATATGCTGAAATACTGAAAAATAATCATCCTGTTCTCCATTGTGTATACAAAAAGCAATAAACCGTTCGGTGAGCGCGGCAAGATCTTTTTTTTCGATACGCTCATTCCTGAATACCGATTGAAAAGATTTCATTATTTGATCATGAATATCAACGGATTCAGACTTGCCCTGAGCGCCCAAAACGATCTCTACCCCGCTGAAAGCGGGATCAATGCAGCCGCAGGAATCCCGAAAAACCAGTTTTGCCTCTGCGAGCGGTATTGAGTCTCCAGCACTTTTTTCTGGAGAATTTATTATGGAAAAAAGCAGTTTGCAGGCTTCATATCCCTGCGTATAAAACGGAATCTCAATGCTCGACAATGTCGGGGTAGACACACTGCTGTCAACAGTATTATTGAATCCGGTAACAAGGACATCCCGCGGAATGCTGTATCCCTTCGCTTGAAGCATCCTCATCACCTCTGCTGCAAGAATATCATTTGAGCAGACAACCGCATCAAAGTCCCTTCCCGGCAGAAACTTTCTCTCATCAAGGATTACACTGAACTTCGAGTCCCACCAGCTGCCCGGCGGCGTAACAAGACTCTCGTCAATCGACAGGCCTTCTGCCCGTATTGTTTCCCGGAAGGCCTTATAGCGCAATTCTGCATAGGGATGCAGATGCGGGCCCCTGACATATACAAATCGTTGTGCATGATGGACACTTATCAGATGCCGGACCATGGCGGCAATTCCGCCGTAATTATCCAGCCCGATATACGGAATCCCGCCGGTGTTTTCCCGTATTGAAACCCTCGGTGCAGAATAACGCTGAAATAATTTTTGTGATTCCTCTTCGGAAGTAAGATCTTCCCGTACGATGTTTCCGATAATGATCCCGTCAAACTGCTGTTCGTCAATGAAATCCAGAAGAATATTCGACTGTCGGTCGAACCCGTTGCTGTCGTTCAAAAAACGTGTAATAAATACAAAAAGATTTGCATCCTCATCACGGGCACAGTCAACAACACCAAAAAAACGTTCCTGGCTGATTGTGCTGTCAATAAATGCAGTAATGCAGGCAATTACCTGTCGTTTTCGTGTTGCCATCGTTTCCCCGGGGCCAACACAGCAAACTGTGCATGCAGGCCTCTCTTTTAATGATAATTTACTATCGCATGCTGTCAAGGAAAATGTTTGGGGCACTCTCCTGCAACAAAATCCGCTTCCGGCAGCTCATAGCAGTTGACGCATCCTGCACTCAGGGCTGGACGCAGCCAAATTCATCGACAATAATGTGAAACTCATGATACCCGTCACCGGTTTTCGACGGGCCTTTCGAGGGGCCGTCAAGCCTGATTACCGTACCCTTCACTGCGACATTGCCGGGACAATTAATCTTCTCTTTTGAATAGATAATAATCTGAAAATCACCAACATCAAAATATTCACTGTATGGATAATCCGGAAAAAATCCCCCAAGATGCTGCCAGGGTGTTCGGGATACCTGCCCTGTACAGGATACTTTTTGGCCTTCATAGTCTTTCAATGATAATGCATCATCTATTGGTGTATACATGGCACCTCCTGCGCAGGATACGAATCCCAGACAAACAATAAAAAGAAACAGCTTCATCACGCGCACCTCTTGAATAAAGTATA
The DNA here is from genome assembly GCA_016929065.1 of Spirochaetales bacterium. Lineage (GTDB taxonomy): Bacteria > Spirochaetota > Spirochaetia > SZUA-6 > RPPD01 > RPPD01. The sequence goes on from JAFGJO010000062.1 coordinate 6,111, forward strand.
AGAGCCAAAGAGCCTGATTGCAATAAAAAACATGGAGACTGGTGTTGGATTTCAGGAGGGGTTTCAAGGGTGAGGTTTCCGTTGAGTTCTCGAAGGGAATTTCATGCAGAGATCGCGGAGTATGCGGCTAAAGAAGGGGAAGAAGATAAAAAGTGCATTTCTCATTGAGGGAACGAAAAGATGGGTCATTCATCGCACTTCCATTCACAAAAAGGGCGGAGCCAATCTATTTTTCTTCATCTGTGAAAATCTGTGTACCCACGCGCGATATACACGTGCGGGGGAATCTGTGGTTGACCTTTTCTTTTTACACAGTCTGTTCGCATGTTCTGCGCGAACTTTCTTTTTTTCTTTTTCCCTCCCCTTGCAGTGTCATGCATTACCGGGTAACATTAATGCATGACACCCCATCTGCACAGAAAACTTAATCTCAAAAACGGCCATGTGGTAAAAGCAAATATCAAGGGCAGCGCCATGGTGATGCTGATGGATGATTCGAGTTACGAAAAGTACACAGATGGTGAGGATTTTGATTACTTTGGCAAAAAAGCGGGAGTAAAACCGGTGTTGCTAAAACCGCCGTTTCCCGGCGAATGGCATGTCGTGATTGAGCAGACAAATCCGGCAAAAGATATTTTTGTAAATATCCAGATTATTGGGGAATAGTTTCCGGCCTGCCTGTCATGATATTTTCCTGAGGCTCCGCTTTGATGTCTCCCGGATTCGCTGGCAAAGCACATGGATAACGCCCTGGGCGATCTCCGGCCTGTCAGCCAGAAGGTCATCAAAATCATCCTTGTTCAGCCGGAATAAAAGCGTATTTTCCAGCGCGGTTGCAGAGGCCGAACGGGTCTCCGGATCAAGCACCGCGAGTTCCCCAACCGCTTCTCCCCGGCCAAAGGTTGCAAGCTCCTTGTCGTTGTCGTGAATCCGCACCTTTCCGTCAGCGATGATATACATGCAGTCTCCGACCTCGCCTTTTTTTAAAAAGGTTTCCCCCCTGCCTGCTTCCACTTCCTCAACAATTCCTGCAATCGAAGCAAGCAGATAATCGGGCATCGATGAAAATATTTTTGCCGCCTTGAGTACAAGGACTTTTTCTATGGTAAACAGCATTGTTTTCCTCCCCCTCTTTCCGGGCCTTCTTTTAAACAGTAACGCAACAGGATCATTGGCTGCCATCCGGATTTTCTTTTGTAAAAAGTTTTTGGGAAACATTGCAGAAAGCACCCAAAACGCAGTTTCCCGAACCAGCAGATTTCCTGTTTCAGACTTTTCTTCGATAAGCGGCATAAATTCCCTGAGCCCGCTTTTCATAACCGTATACAGGGCACAGGCATTCAGCCATGCTTCCGGCCATTTGTCATTATCTTCAATGAGTTCCTTCAGGGCCGATGCAAACGAATGGACAGGAAATTTAAACCATTTTGCATACAGGTGGTACAGCTTCTCATCGGAATTCCCTTCTTCCACAAGAGGAAGCACGAGATCATGATACATCCCGTGAAGGGTCAAATCCACCAGTTCAGCAGCGAGAGCCCGTTCATCTTTTTTGGGGCTCGACAGCTTCTGGTAAATACCCTGCATTGTCCTTGATTCAAACATGAATGATAATGTCAGAAATACCGAATGGAGTGCCGAGATAGACAAATCTGAAAGAGCTTTCTCCAGCAGAACAGCATGATCCTGTCCCGTGAACAGCTGCCGCAGGAGCCGGATCTGGACAACATACTTCACTTCCTTCTCGAGAATAATATCGAACCGCTTTCTGTCTTTCCGGGTGATCCTGTATCCGGAAGCAAACAAAGCCTTTTTTATTTCAAGGCCGATATCGAAATCATAGAACGGCACATATTTTTCAAGAAAGCGGACCACCCGCTCCCCGCGGACACGAGAAAGGACACGGACCAGACAGATGACAATATCCTTGTCATAACGGGTCCGCGCATGAAGTGCTTCCTCAACGAGCGGAATAATATCGGCCCCAAATGCGGCCAGCGCTTCCTGGGCTTCTGCGCGCAGATACGGCAGCCGCAGATTTTCAATAATGCGCGGCCACAGTTTTGGATTGCACACTTTACGGCTTGCCTTTACAGCAGTCCGGCGCACTAGGGGATCGCGGTCTGTTAATAGTTTCATAAGAGGCTGATAAAAACTGTATGCGCCGACTTCTCCCAGAAGTTCTGCGGCAAACACCCGGTCATCCCGTTTTCGTGACTGCGCGAGGGTAATCAGCAGATGCCCGACTTCGAGGACTCCGCCGATACCGCCGTATTTCAGCAGGCCGGTCATCACCGCAAGCCGGATGCTCCGGTGCTTGTTTTTTAGTTCGCCAAGCAGGCGTGCCTGCGGCTCCTCATCGAGTGCACAGAATGCCCTGATACATGCGGCCCGCACCGACGGGTCGTTTTCTGTATCCAGGGCAGCAGCCATGATATTGCGGGCAATTTCAACTTTTCCCCGTTCAATTCTATGGTATACATCAATCCTCACCTGGGGATGCGGATGGTCGCAAAGACGAACAAGTTGTTTGTAATACAGTTCATACTCGCTGCTTTCCAGAAGATCAAGCCCCATGGATATTTCAACAGGATTATTACTTTGAATAAACGTCCCGACAAGATTGTAACTGAGTTTGTCTGCAACCAGGAGATCTCCACTTTGCAGTGTTCTCCTGCGCATCGACTGTGACAGCCGCTGCGAATAGGACCGGAACAACAGAATACTCACCCCAACCCATATACCGAATACTACAGTGGTAAAAATGACAATATGAACCTGGGTCACCCAGGGAATAAACTGCAGGATAATCAGTAAAACACCGGTAAGGCCGAACGCCGCAGGGATTCCGATTCCTTCGATGAGTGTCTGCACCCTCGCCCGGTCGCTGCGGCTTACCGGCTGATAACTTGACTGCATTGAGGTATCCGTAAAACTGGTTGTACAGATAAAATCAAGCGCCATTGCACCGAGCGCCAGCCAGAAAAAATGAATGGAGACCGTGCCGGTAACCAAGGCAACAATGGATGCGGCGACAAGCATTAAAAACACCATCACCGGATTGGCTGCCAGTCCCACACTCATTCCGAACCGTACCAAAAGCCGGCCAGCGACAAACAGCACTACAATCAGCCCGACCGCGGTCACCACCGCCATAAAATTGCCGAAAAACCTCGCGAGTGCCTCTGCAGTATCAAACATGTGCTCTGCCTGGGAATTAAACAGAAAGTCAACAAGCTGTGAGCCAACCGCGGAAAAAACCTGATACACGAGGATAAGAATGATATATTTATTGAAAAAAAGATGGGTAATACTCACCCGTTTCTGCGGGAGAATCTCGGCTTCATTTCTTCCCAGATCTTCTTTACGGATCCGCACAAGCAGCAGGTTCATCACCAGCCCGAGTCCCATCGACAGCCCCGAAACCAGAAGCAGATGCGCGGGATCCTTGAAAATGTCGATAAAAACAGGGATCAATGCTCCGCCGATAATAATTGAAAACACATGCCCGCCGAGGATCACCGGGTAATTCCGCTTCAGCGCCCGCGCATCAAAAAGCTGCCCGGCTAAAGCGCCCCGGACAATGGCAGAAAAAAGATTTCCCAATGCATACCCGATCATCAACAAAAAAGAAAGCCACTCGGAGTTCGGAAAAAACAATCCTGTCCAGGAAACAAGAAACATCAGGAGAAAAATAATCAGAATCAGCGGGGCGGTTCTGTCAAGGCTCCAGTGCCGCTGCAGCCTTGAAAAACCCCATGAAGCAACAGGAACAAGCACTCCGACAGAAAGGTATATATAGGGCAGGAAATTTGCCCCGAAGGTGGTCAGGAACAAAGAGCTTGAATTGGCATAAAACAAAACAAACGCCAATCCCATAAAAAAGGACTGCGCGACGATCAGGGCCAGGGCCTTTTGATCCTGGGAAAGCTGCAGTCCGGGGTGAAGAATTTTTGTCAGTTTGTCCACACGAATACCAGTTCCTTTCTGTCTGTACCTGCACTATATAACATCGGTATGGGTTCGATCAACAACAATAATTAAATACAGACTGCGTCCGCGTGTTTTCCCATTACGGTATTGCCAAATTGCATTTTCACATTATAATTGGAAACAGAAGAGAGCAGCGAGGATATGAAAGAAACAGCAGTAACGGTTAAAAATGAAGCGGGGATCCATGTTCGGCCGTCCGGCATCATCGCAGACGCGATGAACAAGTACTCCGGAACCGTCATTTTTTTACGGAATGGGAAAAAAACAACTTATTCATCGGTTTTGGATATTATCGCTATGGGATTGCAGAAAGGCGATACGCTCAGACTCCTCGTTTCAGGTGATGATGAGATTAATTTTGTCAAAAAAATAAAAAAACTGTTCCAGACACACTTTGATTTTCCGCCGAAAAACTGAATATTTTTTTCCCGTACTCAACAAAGCAGCAAAAGCAATTATCCGCGATGCACTTCCTGTACCTGCGGATTGAAAGACACCGGAACTTTTTCCCCGGATAAATGGGGAGGGACATACCAGGAAACAAGGTCAGGCGAGCAGGCAATGCCCAGCCTGCAGTTTCCCCGTCCGAGATGCGAAATGTTTTCGGTACTTCCCACATACAGTGCGTAAAAGCTGTTATCGATTTTCCGGTTATCATAAATAAAAATACAGTGAGTCCGCACACATGTATTGAAGTGTTCCAACGGAAGCATGAGCCGTTTTTGCGGTTCCCAGGCAATCCAGTCATCCGGCTGTTCTCCCGAATGCTTCATCCTGGATATAAATGGCACCAGCCCGCGGGCAGTCCCAACCAGATACCAGCTCCCGTCAATATAAATAAATTCCCCGTTAATCAGCCATCCGCAGTCTGGAACACCAAGGATGCGCCACGGCCCGTCAATCGATTTTGCCGTGACAATAAAAGGTGTTTCCGGCCCTTTGAAAACAAGATACCAGTTCCCGTTAAATTCGGCGAGTGCAGGATCAATCGCCCGTGCGTTGGCTGAAACATCATGAGCGAGAGGGATATCCTTCTGCCAGCTGGCAAGATCAGGGGAAACTGCATAAAACATGCTGTTCCTTTTTCCGTTTGAATGGATCTCACCCCAGGAATTGTATGTCAGATAATATTTCCCTTTGATTTCCGAAATATTCGGCGAACACAATCCGCTCCATCCGTCTTTTTTCCCATCCCAGACAAAGAGTGGATCGGAAAAAGTTGTGAAATCCCGGGTCTTTACACAGATGATATGGCTTCGTTCTTCGTCCTCATCCTCATAAAAAGCGGAAAAAAACAAAAAAAATTCCCCATTATGAAATACCATACAGGGATCTTTTATCGCCCACTCCCCAATCGAGAGAACGGGATTCTTCAAGAGTTTCCACGGCAAGGAAAGCTGTTCACTCACTACACTTCTCCATTTCCCTATAATTTATTGTAATGCTAAATTTAATTATTGTCACGCGAATATTCCCTTATATTTCTTTTGTTTTACTTTGAAAATTCCAAAAAAAAGTGTATACTTATTTTCAAACACGATTGGGAAAACACAGCATTTTATAGAGAATACAACTGACAGATATTACAGATTCGAAAACAGCCGGATGATGATATGAAAAATTTTTATCAGTTTAATCTGCCTGCAGAAGGAGTTTTGAATGAACTTTGTTGAGCGTATGTATGACCGCGCAAAGAAAAATCCGAAAATACTGATACTGCCTGAAGGAGCAGAACCCAGGACCATTGACGCTGCTGCTCAGATCACCCGGCTGAAACTCGCCGGGCAGGTTATTCTTATTGGAAACGAGAATGCGATACGGGAAAAGGCGGCAAACCAGTCTGCCGATATCAGTTCATGCTCAATAATCGACCCGCAATCAGCGTCCTTTGCATCCGATTTTGCGAATGAATATTTCCAGCTGCGTAAACACCGCGGCCTCACCGAAGCAGAAGCGGCAAAACAAATTTGTGACCCGCTGCGCTTTGGCGCCATGATGGTCCGAACAGGAAAAGGAGACGCGATGGTTGCAGGAGCGGAAAACTCTACAGCCAATGTCCTTCGCGCATCCATTTCAATTATTAAAACAGCAAAAGGAATGAATGTTGCCTCCTCGTGTTTTGTCATGTGCCTGCCGCATCATGAGTTTGGAAATAACGGGGAAGTCATCTTTGCAGACTGCGGAACCATCCCCAATCCGACCGCGGAAGAGCTCGCTGAAATTGCCATTGCCGCAGCCGGATCATGCAGAAACTTTCTCGAGATCGAACCGGTCGTTGCAATGCTCTCCTTTTCTACAAAAGGAAGCGCCAATCATCCTGATGTTGAAAAAGTCCGGAAAGCGACCGCTCTGGTAAAACAGAAATGCCCCGATCTTGTCATTGACGGTGAACTTCAGGCAGATGCTGCAATCATCCCGGGGGTCGCCGAAAAAAAAGCACCTGATTCGATGGTGAAGGGGATGGCAAATGTTCTGGTATTCCCTGATCTGGATGCGGGAAATATCTGCTACAAGCTTATTCAGCGGATGGCAAAGGCAGAAGCCTACGGCCCGATCCTGCAGGGATTTGCAAAACCGGTGAGCGATCTCTCTCGCGGATGTTCGGTGGATGACATTATCAATGTCGCAGCCACTACCCTTGCCCAGGCGAAGTAAGAACAGTCAGGTATTTTCTTCCATAAAAATACTGCGCAATTCGCAAGCCTGCATTCGCATTATTATCTGGAATGCTGCATGCTACAAGAAATTATTCTTTATTTATGTTATTATTTCTGTAATTCCTCAAGAAAGTTTTTAGGAGGCGGGATTTTTTGGCCCCTGAGCGTTTCACACCTGCAGTAGCGAAGGGGATAATAAAATCCCGCCCACGTTTTGTTTGCCAAAGGAATTACAGGCAGGAATTGCATGCATTTCTGAAAAAAAACAGCCGTCTGAAATTCAGACGGCTGTTTTTTTTCATCCCCTGCTCTCAAGAATTTCCTCGGGGATATTACTCAACAGCTTCACCAGCTCATCAAACTTGAAGTCAATATCCATAACCGCATACATGGTCCCGCCTGCATCATACAGCGGATAGGCCGCGGTCATGATGAGCAGACCGGTATATTTTGAAAAAAACAGGTCCGAGTGGTATGCTTCGCCTGTTTGTACCACCCGGCCGAACCATTCGTGTTTGTAAAAGTTTTTGTTTAAAAGCGCCCGGAACCTGCCCTTTTCTCCCCGCTGCGTATGCACTTGGGAAATCCTCTGGCCCTCCAGATTCGTTACTGCAATAAGCTGGATCGACCCCTCTTTTTTGACGACCTTGTCCAAAAAAGCCTCAATCCGGAGGGAATCAAGCGACTGAATCTCGGGACTTGAGGAAATCTTGTTCGCCAGTTTAAGGGCTTTGTCGATTGCAGCCCGCCGCACCTTCACACTCTCCGACTCGAAGAGTGAGGGAAGAAAGTGCTTCACCTGGGCAAGCAGCTCTTCGTTGGAAATACTGGTAGTCCGCCCCTGTTCATACTGTTCCACGACCCAGGCGTTTATATGTTTGATCCCCGGATGCCGTTTACTCACTTCATCTGTCTGTCCATGGATAATTGAGGGAATATTTTCATTGATCCAGCGGGCAATGCCGGCAAGACCGGATTTATCAGTGACCGTGACCTTTAACGGCCGGTTCAAAATGACGGCAGTATCGAAAATATTGTATATCTCTTCGTTTTTCAACAAGCCGTCGGCATGAATGCCTGCACGGGTAGTGTTAAACTCTGCCCCGACAAAAGGATAGTTGGACGGAATCGGCGCCTTGATTTCTTTTTCGTAATATTCGGCAATTTCGGTGATTACCCCAAGCTCCATGCCGTTGGTATCTCCCTTCAGTCCCGCATACTCGATCACGGCAGCCTCAAGCGGCGGATTGCCGGTCCGTTCACCATACCCCAAAAGCGAAGCATTGAGTGCGGAAACGCCGTACAGCCATGCAGTTGCTGCATTAATATGAACCTTGTGAAAATCATTGTGCCCGTGCCACTCAAGAAGGCTCGACGGATACCCCGTTTCCTTATGAAATGCATGAATCATGCGGGGGATGGATCGGGGGAGTACCGCACCGGGGTATGAAATACCGTATCCCATGGTGTCGCAAAGGCGTATTTTGACAGGCACCTTACTTTCTTCCATAAGCAGGGCGAGTTCCTGTGCAAACGGAATACAAAAGCCGTAGATATCAGCCCGCGTAATATCCTCAAAATGACAGCGCGGCTTAATACCATGATCGATTGCATCCCTGACAATCGACAGATATTGTTCCATGACTGCTTTTCTGTCTTTTTTCATCTTGAGAAAAATATGATAGTCGGAGACCGAGGTGAGGATTCCGGTTTCGCGCAGCCCAAAGTCCCTGATGATCCGGAAATCGCCTGCATCCGCCCTGATCCAGCCGGTGACTTCGGGAAACTCATATCCCAGAGACAGACACCCTTCAACGGCCTTCCGGTCGCGCTCGGAGTAGACAAAAAACTCACTCTGACGGATAATCCCCCTGGGTCCGCCAAGCCGGTGCAGCATGGAATAGATTTTTACGATTTGCTCAGGAGTGTACGGCGGCCGTGATTGCTGGCCATCACGGAATGTGGTATCGGTAATCCATATCTCTTTTGCCGGACACATAGGGACTTCGGTATTGTCAAATAATATCCGCGGAACTGATGAATAGGGAAACTGATCGCGAAAGAGTTCGGGTTCATCAGGTTCGACAAGCGGATAATGTTTCGTCTGCTGCAGCATCCATGTGCTCATGAAATGCCTCCTTGCGTTAAAAATCAGAAAAAGCCGGCTTCTCAGGAGAAAAATGCATTAAACGCATGCTTACTTTTTATTTTTTTGTATATTTTTACTTTCAATGTACACTTAATTTACAATTTTTGGTTTTTTATGTCAATTATATGTACATAATATTTGTTTTTTAATTATAAAGCGACATCTAAAACAAAATTAATATAAAAAACCCCCGGTGAGATTCTGCAGTTCTGCAGTACTTTTCACCGGGGGTCATCCTCGGACAGGAAAGGGTTACCTCCGATCATTACGGGACGGATGCTGATTGTTATGTTTCCAGTTTGATTTCTCCCAATAGCGGTCACGTTCCCATTCATGCCAATGCGAATGGGCATCATTTTCCCTTACCCTTGGCGCATCATGGTGGTTTCTCTTCCAGTTCGACGGCAGATACATCACTGCACGGGGAACAGAATGGCTGTCAATGGCCACCCACGTCCCGCGGTAATGGTCTGACCGGTACCACGAATTCCGGTACGGCCGGTACCAGACCCCGTGATAAAAAAATATATCGTCCTCCCGGGCCGAGAGATAATACACGTAGGTCCCCGGAATCACAATCAACTCCGGATTGTCCACGACAACCACTACCGGCGGTGAAAATCTTACTGTTGCCGCAACACCGGTAGTAATGATACATCCGGTTGAAAGAAGCGCTGTGGTTACCACAAACAAGGAAATAAAAACTTTCTTCATTACATCCTCCTGCAGGGTATACTCCCCGCACTTTTTTTCTACATATAATTAATATAACCCCTTTTAACAAAAAAAGATACACGAACAGGTTTATTCGGGAAGAGTTTGCCTCTGCCCTCTTGCACGAAATTGTTATGATGATTATGATAAACGACTATGAAAATAATTATCGTCGGGTACGGCAAAATGGGCCAGATTGTCGAAGAAATTGCCCTCTCCCAGGGCCATGAAATCGCCTGCCGGGTAGATCCGGTCAATCCGAAAGCAGAGGCAAAAACACTTCTGCCGGAGTTGCGCAACGGCGCAGATGCTGCCATTGAATTTGCTCTTGCAGAGGGGATCGATGAGCGTATTGCTTATTATCTCAGGGAAAAACTCCCGGCGGTGATCGCGACCACTGGATGGCATGACAAGCTTGATGCCATCAGGCAGAAGACCGTCAGCGGAGGCGGCTCAATACTCCATGGATCAAATTTTGCCATTGGTGCAAATATTTTTTTTGCAATGGTCAGAAATGCGGTTTCGATCATCAACCAGTTTCCGGAGTATGATGTTCTCGGCTACGAACTGCACCACAAACGGAAAAAGGATTCTCCCTCGGGTACAGCACTCTCAACCGCAGAGGTCATACTGGATGCAAGCACACAGAAAAACATACTCGTCACCGAAAAACTTGATCGCGCCATTACCCCCGGCGAACTTCATTTCGCCTCGGTGCGGGGTGGCTACATTCCCGGTATTCACACTGTGCTGCTTGACAGCGAATTCGATACCATAGAAATTACACACAATGCCCGTAACCGGACAGGGATGGCAGCCGGGGCTGTTGCCGCTGCCGGGTGGCTGATCGGAAAAAAGGGGCTTTTTCATTTTCAGGATTTTATAAAAGAAAAACTCGAAAATCGCTGAACCGGCGGCTTTATAACCAGCCAGTATTCAAAGGAGAAAACAATGTTCAAAGGCGTTTTCACGGCGATTGTCACGCCGTTCAATAAAAACAACACCATCGACGAAATGAAACTTCGGGAACTGGTGAATTTTCAGATAGACAACAACATCAGCGGCCTTGTCCCCATGGGGACAACCGGCGAGAGTCCGACACTCAATGCCGAAGAACATTGCCGGGTCATTGAAATTGTCATCGAGGAAACAAAGGGCCGCGTGCCGGTGATTGCGGGAACCGGTTCCAATTGCACCGATGAGGCAATTGAGCTCACCCGTCATGCCAAAGAAGCGGGCGCGGACGCGAGCCTTCAGGTTGCCCCTTACTATAACAAACCGACAGCGGAAGGATTTTACCGTCATTTCACCGCGATTGCGGATGCCGTTGATTTGCCGATGATCATCTACAATATCCCTGGCCGTTCAGCAAAGAATATTGAACCCCCCACCCTCCTGAAACTTGCCAAACACAAAAACATTGTCGCCGTCAAGGAAGCGAGCGGGAATCTGGGACAGATGATGGATATTCTCCAGGGCCGGCCAAAGGATTTTTCCGTGCTTTCCGGTGATGACAATCTCACCTATCCCCTTATGGCACTCGGCGGGGATGGAGTGGTATCTGTTGCGAGCAACCTGGTGCCGAAAGAAATGTCTCTTATGGTTGATAAAATCCTGCAGGGAAAATGGGATGAAGCCCTGGTCATGCACTACTCGCTTTTACCGCTTTTTAAAGTGATATTCATCGAGACAAATCCGATTCCCATAAAGGCTGCGCTTGCCATGAAAGGGATGATCGAAGAAACATACCGCCTTCCCATGTGCGAGATGGAACCGCAGAACAGGGAAAAACTCGAGAAAACTCTTGCCGAGCTGGGGATTCTGTAAATTCAGGGATATAATTATCATTAAGAGGTCACCGCAGTTTGTTCGATACTTGTAACAGGAGGAGTATTTTATGAGAAAAGCTGTCTATATTCTGTTCCTTATTCTTGTCTGTAGTACGCCCCCCCTGTTTGCCGACACTGTCACAGAAGGAGCTCCCCGGGAGCAGCCGAAGGAACTGAACATACTCCCCCTTGGATGGGGCGCTGAAATATTCATGTATTATCCGTATACCGCCTTCACCGCCGGAGATTTCGGCTCCTCCTCTTTCGGCCTGGCCGCTTCGTATAATGCACTGGTCGAGAGTTTCTGGATCTCTGTCACTCTCTACGGCATGATCGGCAGTGTTTTCAATATGGACATTGATGTCGAAGCACACTATCTGTTCGGGGACCCCGGCTGGTTTGCCGCACCGCATGTGCTGGCGGGTGTGGGATTTGGTATTGGCGGTCCGTTTACAGAGGGAAACCCGGTATACATTCAGTTTTTAATCGGCGGCGGTATTCTTTTACTGCGCAATTACACCTTCCAGGTACATCTATCAATGTCGTATTCATTCCCGCTCGTAGAAGAAACCCGCTTTAACTCTTTGAGCGGGCTTCGTTTCGGCATCGGGATTATCTATTATATCGATGTTGAATAAAACACCGGGAAGAGTCACAGAATATTAATTTCTGTCCCATCTTGCGGAAATCTTCTCCTGCCATTATGCTTACACTATCATGGCAAGAAAACCTTTTTTTAAAAAACACCGAAGACTCGGACTCTCCTTGAGCGGCGGGGCAGCACGCGGTCTTGCGCATATCGGCGTTATCAAAGTGCTGCAGGAAGAAGAAATCCCGGTATCATTCATCTCCGGAACGAGTGTAGGGAGCCTTATCGGCGCGATGTTTGCGGCCGGATTGAACTGGCGGGAAATGGAAGAAATCGTCCGATCGGTCACCTGGAAGGACATAGCCCAGCTCACCATACCAAAACTCGGTATTGCAAAACACGAGAGGCTTGCCAAGCTGCTTGATGAAATCCTTGCCGGAAAAACTTTTGAACAGCTGGCTGTTCCATTCGCGGCAATCGCAGTGGATATCTGTACCGGTGAGGAGATCATCCTGAACTCGGGGCCGGTCGCAAAAGCTGTACAGGCCAGCTCAAGCGTGCCCGGTATTTTCGAGCCGACAATCATCGACGGCAGATATCTTGTGGACGGCGGCCTGGTAAACAATCTGCCGGTAAATATTGTCAAAGAAATGGGTGCGACACATGTTATAGCAGTCGACTTGAATTTGAATATCTATTCGCTTGAGCCGCCGAAAAACATTCTTGATATTTTATACCGGAGCTACCAGATTATCCTCGCGATCCGCAAAAGGGAAAGAAAGAATGCTGATTTTTTTGTTGCTCCGAACCTTGAAGATTATAATTATCATGACATCAAACAGCTGGATGACCTGATGATATGCGGGGAAAACGCAATGCGTGTACATGTAAAAAAACTGAAAAAACTTTTTTAGGGGCCATGGTCCATGGAAACTGAATCAGAATATGTCATGGGAATCATCTCGGCACCGCAAGATGCTGCAATGGCCATCGCACGTGCTGTGGTTGAAAAAAAAGCAGCCGCGTGCGCACAGATCACCGCTCCCATTCACAGTATTTATTTTTGGGAAGGTTGTATTCACGAGGATGATGAAGTTCTTATCCTCGTAAAAACCCGGCAGGAGAAAACAGGGATCATACAGGAACTGCTTGATGAATTGCACCCATATGACGTGCCTGAATTTATCATGCTTCCGGTGCTTGACGGCAACCGGAAATATCTTTCATGGATTGACACCGCCCTTCGGCGGTAATGACCAGCTGAAGTCCCGGGGAATGGCCGGCGCATATCTGTTTTGAATGAGTTCGAAAAAAACAGGAGATGGTTAGATGAAACGAATAATAGTATTATGTATCGTCATAAGCGGCTTTTTCACCACAATCCTTTACAGCCAGACTGTCCTCCTGGATCACAATTGTTCAACAATGTCCTCCTGGTCCCGGGGAGCAGGCGCATGGGGCAGTACCGGATGGCTGCTGCAACAGACAAGCAGTTCCGAAACCATGGCCGCACTCTCCAACAGGGTTGTTCAACGTGGATATCTGCTGTATTCATTCGAAATCACGATTACCGGAGGGCTTGAAGACGGGTATGGCGGCGTGGGGATTCACATTCTGTCCGACACTCCTGCCTCAGGCCGAAGCTGGGGGATGGGGTCATCGGTATTGCTCTGGCTCACCCATGATGTCCGCGCCTACGGGCCGAACAATTTTTACGGCCAGATATACCACTCCAGAGACGCAGTGAACATGGAGATGATTCATGCGGGCAGCAAATACCCGCTCTCGTTTCAGCAGGCAGCAGGAGACAGCCCCGTCTCAATTACCGGAAAAAAAATAAAGATTCGAATAGCGGTTGATACAAAAACAGGGAACAGTATTTTATACGACCCGTTTCAAACCGGATTTGTGTATCAGTTTAATCTCGGGAAAACAAATCTGTCGGGGAACTTTATCGCATTCCGCACAAACAGCTGTACTGTTGAAATAGACAATGTGAGAGTCGTGAACCTCCCGGAATAATCATCAGAATTCCCGTATTTTCTCCTCCCTTTATTCCCCAAAGAAATCAGAAATTCTCTTTTATCAAGCATGAATTTAGGCTATAGTGTGTATTGGACAGATGATGTTTTTATGATAAAAAAAAGGTGACAAAAAACTGTTGAATAAAAAAGGAATCACAGACAGTGAAAGATATTGAAAAAACCATCCGTTCAATACTCGAAGAATCGCTGTTTCTGGCGGATATTGCGCGGATCAGCAAAGATATCGGTAAAAGCGGTCTTTTTTCACGCCCCGTCCTTCGCCCCCTTCAAACAGGAGAAATTGAACTGCTCCAAAAAAACAACAATACTGCAACCGACTGGCGCCGCATCCAGGTCACCGATGATTTTTCACCCAATTTTATTCACAATAACCGCTTCCACCGCGACATGATCATCGGCTCGCTTTCAGGAAGCGTTTCCATCGCAAGGGATTCGTTTACCTCCGGAATATTCAATTCATTTTTATCAGATACAGTGATCGGGGACGGAGCGCTTGTACAGAATGTCGGATTCTGCGCCCGCATGTGCATCGGGAAAAGCGCCGTTTTGATGAATGTCATGTCGATCGCCCATTCCGGACATGGAAGTTTTTCAGCGGGATCGCTGATTCCGGCGGGCAATGAGGCTGGAAAAAGGCTCTTTCCGTTCATCCCGGAACTGCTTCAGCAGGATGTGTGTACGCTTATTGAATATTTCGGGAACGACAAAGAGAGCGAAAAAATAAAAAAGCTGGTTGCCTCCTATGTTGAAAAAGCATCCTCCAAACGGGGAATAATCGGGGACAATGCCGTTGTATCCAACTCTGTGAAAATCATGGATATATTTGCGGGGAACGCCGCCTGTATTGACGGCGCCCTTGAAATATCCAACTCAATCATACTGTCTGAACCCAGACATCCGGTAACGGTTTCCACCGGTGTTGTTGTCCGGGATTCTGTCCTCCAATGGGGTGCATGCGTTGATTCATGTGCTGTCATCGAGAAATCGTTTCTTGCAGAATATGCAACAGCGGAAAAACATGCAAAAATAACCAACTCGTATATCGGCCCCATGTCCCACATAGCTGAAGGTGAGGTGAGTACGGTGATCGCAGGCCCGTTTATCAGCATGCACCACCAGTCGCTGCTCATCGCAGCCTGCTGGCCCGAGGGAAAGGGGAATGTCGCTTACGGCGCAAACATCGGTTCGAATCATACCGGGAAAAAAAATGATCAGGAGATATGGCCTGGAGAAGGCACGTTCTTTGGCCTTGGCAGTACGGTCAAATTTCCATGCAATTTTAAAGAAGCGCCCTATTCGATTATTGCCAGCGGAGTCACCCTGCTTCCCCAAAAAATCATTTTCCCGTTCTCCCTCATCAATACCCCCTCACAGATTGTGAAAGGGCAGTCTCCCGCCCTGAACGAAATTCTTCCCGGCTGGGTACTGTCCGAAAACTTTTATGCGGTTATCCGCAATGAACACAAGTTTGCACAGCGGCTTAAGGAAACACGGTCTTTATGCACTACACAGGTATTCCACGAAGAAACTCTGCGCTTCATGCTGGCGGCCAAATCCGCACTCGAGGCTGCTTCCGGCAGGGACGTGTATACCGAAATCAACATACCGGGACTTGGAAAAAATTTCTGCACAGAAACAAACAGAAAAAAAGCAGTTGAAACATATGCCTTCTTTATCCGGCTCTTTGCATTACGAACAATTTGTGCTGCGGCGAAAACAGATAATCAGACTTCATTCTCTGCACTGGTGAAAAGCAGAAAAACTGACCAGACGATCCAGCATGCGGTCACTCTCCTGGAGTCAAACGAATCCGGCCTCGATATAAAAACAATGACGGGTGAACTGATTGACAAAAAAGAAGAATTGAAAGCGCTCCTGCTTGAATCAAAACAAAAGGATGATTTCCGCGGCAGGAGAATATTCGAAAACTACGAACAGACCCATATCACGTCCCGCGAGGATGCGGTCATGAAAGAAATCCTCACCCGCATTGATGCGGAAATACAGGACTACAAGTCGTTTCTGAAATAATCAGCGCAGGCGGGTTCAGCATAAACAAAACGCTTACTCTCCCAAAATTGTGTGAATGACCCTGGAAAGCCGTTCCCGGGAAAACGGCTTGAAAATGACATCCCGCATGCCCTCGGTGATTGCTTCGTATGCCGTGCCTTCAGGCAGGTATCCGGTAATCAGTACTGCATTGACATCCGGATTCATTTTCCGCATTGCCCGAAAACAATCCCGGCCGTTCATCTTCGGCATGACCATATCGATAAGCACAATGTCAATCACATCATGATCCCTGCTGTATGCTTTAATTGCCTCTTCCCCGTCGTGAACTACAGTGACATTGTACCCCTGCTGCGACAGCATACGTTCAAGCACACGGCAGACAACATCTTCATCATCAACAACGAGTATTTTTCCTTCTCCTGCATGATGCTGCTCATGCACGGCCCGCGGCATTTCCTGTTGCTGCCGGGAACGGGCAAGCGGAAGCAGGAGCCGGAACAGGGTTCCCGAAGGCTCATTCCGCTCAACCTCGATGATGCCGTCATGATTGGCAATAATACCGTATGCCACAGCAAGGCCCATTCCGGTGCCTTTCCCCGGCTCTTTTGTTGTAAAAAACGGCTCAAATATCCGGTCACGGATTTCATCGGGAATTCCTTCACCGGAATCACGGACGGTAACAGAAACATATTCTGCTTCGGCAAGATGCGGATAGGCAAACCTTTTTTTTGATGCAGGGGTAATGATCCCGGTTTCAAAAACAAGGTCGCCGCCCTTCTCCATCGCATCGCAGGCATTCACGGCCAGATTGATGATAACCTGCTCGATTTGCCCGGGATCACCGGCAATGAAAATAGAATCTCCGGAAAAGCGCCGGATTATCTTTATCCGCTTGTCGATGGAATGTTTTAATATCGTCATCACTTCATCAATGATCATATGGATGTCGAAGACGACAGTATTCTGTTTTCCTTTCCGGGCAAAGTTCAACAACTGCCGGACCAGGCCTGCTGCCTTGTGCGCTGTCTTGTCGATCACATCAACATCCTGATGTATCGAAGAATCGGGATCCGTATCACTTTTGATCAAATCAGCATACCCAAGGATTCCCGACAGCAGATTGTTGAAGTCGTGCGCAATGCCGCCGGCAAGAGTCCCCAATGCTTCCATCTTTTGTACATGGCGGAGCTGTTCTTCGAGCTCGGCCTTTTCTTCCTCGGCCCGTTTTTGGGGGGTAAGGTCAACCATCGAGAGGAGTGCCCGTTTATGCCTTGAACCGTCATCATGCAGATGGGAAAGCCGGAGCATGATATACCGTTCAGACCCATCGGGCCGGTACACAATCCCGTTCGTTTCGATTTCTTCATCCCCGTAAAACAGGGATTCAAGAATGGTCATGAGGATGGTGAAGCTTTTTTTTCGAAATATCCGGTGCCGGTCCTGGATAAACCGGCTTTTGCTCTCAACATTAAAAAGCTGAAACAGGGCCTTGTTCACCTGTGTCACCTTTACCTGCCGCAGCAGGCGGAGTGCCTGGAGGGGATGTTCCATGCAGAAATCGACAATATCAAAAGAAGGTTTTTTTTGAAAAGAGGATATTTCGTCATTGACCTGTGACAAATCAATCTCAATCAGTGCCGAAGGAGATTCCCGGAACAATGTAATATATCGCTGGTAGTTTTCCCTGAGTTTTACAGTACGAAGACGCACCAGCTCTTCCAGCCGGTGACGGTAATCATCCAGAAGTGCATCCTTCTGTTTTCTTTCACTGATGTCACGGGCAATACAGACAGTCCCCAGCGTATTCCCGTTGCCCTTTATGGTAACCGGCGAAATAGAAAGTGAAACAGAAAGCAAGGTGCCGTCTTTTCGGATGAATTCGGTCTCAATATACTGCATCCTCTCCTGATTCTGCGATTTTCCCCAGAAAAAAGATCTTAAAGACTGCGCTTCCCCGGGCGGAAGCATTTTTAAAATCTGCAGCTGTTTGAATTCCTCCGGAGAATACCCCAGCAGGTTCACGGCTGCTTCATTGGTGAACTGGATAAGCCCGTCATTTCTCACCAGAAAAAGGGAATCGCTCATTGAACTGATGATATGATCAACAGCCACGATCGGGCTGATCTCAAATATTTTATTTTTCCATATAAAATATCCAAGAGGGATTATCCCGATCGCTGTAGCGATATTTGATGTTTCAGGTAATTGAATCCCTGCAATAGGTAAAACGAGCTCAGTAAGAAAACCGGTAAATGAAAAAAATGCCAGAAACAGCGAGAGGCCCACACCCCCCTTCCGCAGCCGGTATGCTTTATTTTTCAGTAAAAAACCGATAAGCAGGATAATCGCTGAAAAACAAAGCAGATACGTAAACAAGGTAGAAAGCACGAGAGCCCCGTCAACAGTTCCCGGGCCGTAAGTCCACCCCCAAAACACCTGGTAAGGCAAACCCGTAATTGCATCGGATAATATTTCCACACCTGTCAGGATAACTGCAATGCCGTATAATACCGGCAGCAGGATTTTTTTCAGCAAAAAAGAAACTTTATTCTCGAATACAAATTCTATAACAAAATGAAATACAAGCAGGGATGCAAACGGCCAAAAAATATCACAAGTCTGCCAGAAATGGGCTGTATCGAATGATTCGGATATTCGGTACCCGAATTCTACAAATGCGCGAAGGCCGTTCGAAATACACATGAGCAAAAATATAATATTCAGTTTTGTTTTTGTGGATTTAGAGAAGACATAGACACCGATAATTATGCATTCAAATGATGCAAATAACGAGAATCCTGCAAAAATATTCATGCTTATTTAATTCTAAGAGGTTAGTTGGCATTTTACAACAAATTTTACTCTCTGGATTAAAAAAAACAGTTCCCAGAATATATTATTTTTGCTATACTTCTTTCAATGTATAAAAAGTCGTATGCGAAAAGTGATGTGCATACCCTTCTCATTCGCGACAAATCATCAGGGGATAAATCATCCCATCAGTTAAGACTATTACAAAAAATCGGTTTACTCGATAATATCGGTAAAGTTTCAATAAAACGGGCGTCCGCTTTCTCTGAATTGGTCAAAGCTTATTCCCTGTGCTATAATGTATTTTTGGAAAACGGATATACAACACCAAATTTCCTTGGTATGCGGATTCGTGAATGGGAATTGTGTGCCCAGACAGCGACCTTTATTGCAAAACATAATCGCAATATCATCGGCCTGATCACCCTGACGCCCGATATTTCCGGGCTGGGACTCCCCACCGAATGGCTTTTTCCTGATGAGATACAAATGCTCCGGAAAAAAAGCAAAAAAATGACCGAGGCAGCAAATGCCGCCATCCATGCAAATTTCCGGCATCATTCGATACCGATGGAGTTCTTTCGCTGCATGCTCGCACACGCATGGCATACGGAGATAGATTCAGCGGTTGCGGTAATCAATAAAAGCCACAAATCATTTTATGAATTTCTTTTTATGCAACAAATTGGTGAAGAGAAATCATATTCCGATGCATTCTATGATCCGGTCATACTCATGCACCTTGACTGTAAAGCTCTCTACACTCATCTTTCAATCCCTCGTCCCGGGTACTGTGAAAGGGATTTTTATTTACGGAATGCCCTTCTGCTTGACAATCCCTATATACAACGAATGAAAAGGTGGCAAACTGTGGCGATAAACACGTTTATTACGCAAAAAATCGGTTTGCAGTTTCGTAACGCATGTTTTAATTCCCTCATGAATACTATTTACTATGAGATGAATTTCGATGCTTTGGAACAGCATTCGAGTAATACAGCAGTTCAATCTGTGCGGGTATAGTAAATATTTTTTCTTTCAAAATCATGTCCAATTCCATACGGAAAATCAGCGTACTCATAAAGCTGTATTTTCACCGGTTGATTTGTATACCGGGACAGGGAATCATACAGCGTGTCGTGAATCGAGGCTTCATTGCTGATTCCGTTTCGCAGCTGTACGTGAATGGCAACGGGATCTTTCTTTAGGGGCCGCTCGATTCTGAAATTCCCGGTTACCTTCCCGGCCGTATCAATATCCATAAACAATGAATCCTTGACCTCGTTATCCGACAGCAATTCCCCGCCGGGAAGCTGAAAACGGTATGGCCTCCCCCACACCAATGCAACCGGTAATCCCCGTGGAAATTGCTCCCTGATCACCAGCCCATGCTTTCGGCAAAATGATATAATCTTCTCTTCCTTCAGTAAAGCAACCTCGTCACCGGTCTGATAACGGATCAGGGGAATCACCCGATGCGGATCAAGTGTCGTAACCGCCAGCCTGGAATAGCCGTCACTGTTTTTGATCGTTTCAACGAAATGCCGGTCCGGGAAATAATGCATGATCTGCGGACAGGATTTGGTGCCGGGACCGCAAAGGTCATTGACCAGCTCGTTATTGTTATAAATCAGCCTGCGGAGAGTTGAAAGAAAATACGACTCCAGGAATACGATAAAATCGACCTCTGTTATCCCCATCCCGGTGATGACCGCACCGCGGGAATTGTCGACGGGCAGTTGCAGCAGGGTTGTCATATATGTGCGCCAGTACTCCGAAACAAACTCACCGCCATTAAACAGGTAAATACTGCACTTGTCCCACCGAACCCCTTTTTCTCTTGCATCTTCCATTGCTTTTTTCAGAAAAAACGCTTCTCCCAGAATCACAATGGTTGAAAACGAATGAACAGCCTTCTTAAGTACGGCGACCACAGAATCTGCACGGACACTTAATTGTGCGCAGGGGAACCGTCGCGACTGGACATGTGTTCCCATGGAAAGGCAGTTGATAAAAAGAAGATTCCCGTCCTGAATATTAAAAAAAGGCAATAGTATATTTTCCAGAAAAATATGGGCAAATGAATTCTCTTTCTTCGTCTGGACTCCGAACGCAAAATCACTCGTCAGGCCGGAACTGGTTGATATTGAGTGAAGCACTTTCGCATCCGTCGACATGAAAAAATCTTTGAAGGACTCGCCGGTAAAGATGTCTTTCTTCGAGACTATGGGGATTTTATTTTGAAAATCAGCAATTGTATTAATCGATTTGATGTCTGTTTTCTCTTGTTCGATTAATTTTTTATATGTGTGTTGTTCCCGGCAGGCTAATTCCGTTACTTTTTTCAGGCGCTTGATAATATTCTCAGGATAATGTGACGGAAGCGGAGAAAAAAAAGAGCGAAGTATTTTCCGCGCAAACCTGTTTTCAAGAAACCCCGATACTCTGTCTCTTATCGTCATACAGCCTCATTCAGACGGTGATCTGCCATCCATTCCCGTGAGAATCCAGTGGAGCGGCCATTAGAAAGTAAACCGCCTGTCCCGTGAGTAATTCCACCGGAGTCTGACATTCAAAAAAAACATACTAAACCGGTTCAAAAGTCCCCGGGGAAAGAACCGCCTGAATATGGAAGCCCAGGAATAAAATAATTTCATTGCATCGCTGCACAAGGCAGCTGCATCGATCATTTTATCCTTGTATGCAACCAGGGAAACAAGGGGATCGGTCATTTCAAGCTTGAGCCACCACCCCTCATCCACGATCTCCTTTTTTTGCTTCATTTCATCATAAAGGCGTGTGCCGGGATACGGCGTGAGGGGCGTAAACAATGCAATTGATGTTTTTCGTTCGATAAAAAAATCCACCGTTTTTCTCATCTTTTCCAGTGAATCATTCTCCAGACCGAAAATGATTGAAGCATATACATTGATATTATTTCGTTGAAACAAGGATAGTATGTTTGAAAACACTTCCGGTTTATTGAATTGCTTTTTTATAAGTGCCTGATCTTCAAGATGAATACTCTCAAATCCTATATAGGCGAGGTACAGTCCGCTTTTTTTTAACAGGGGAATGAGCTCCGGATGTTTTGCAATCGTTGTATCCAGTTGGGCAAAATACCTGATATGTAACGGAATTAACGCAGAGGAGATCTCCTCCATTTTTTTTGGATTGGACGCAAAATTGTCATCAATCAAAAAAAAGGTATCCGATCCGCTCTTCTTCATGTCTTCAATTATTTGCTCTGTTTTGCGGTATCGGACATTTCTTCCCCAGAATTTTGTCGACGCACAGAATGAACAGTCGTGGGGGCAGCCCCGTGAAATATAGACGGGGATCATCGGCCCCTTCCGTGTCGGCAGTTTGAGATATTTGGAGAAATCAATAAGGTCATAACGGGGAGTCGGGATTGCATCAGGATGTACCGGAACCTGCGATGTATACATGGTTTGTAAAGTGCCTTTTTTACAATCCTCAAGAACCAGCGGGAACACTGTCTCGGCTTCGCCAATAACAATAGCATCTCCGTGCAGGCGTGCTTCCTCCGGCACCAGACTGGTATGAATTCCCCCCAGAATCACCGTAATGCGTTTGCTCCGGTAATAATCTCCAAGCTCATAGGCCCGAATGACATTCAATGTGTTGACTGAAATGCCGACCACATCATAGTGTCCGGTTATATCCAGCTGGTCCACATTTTCATCAACTATTGTCAACTCAACGAAATCCGGACACAGACTTGCGAGAGTATACAACACAATGCTTGGCATTATGTTATTCTTAATCAGGCGCCGGTCAGTATCATAGATGCCCGGCATAACAAGCAGCAATTTCATATACGTTCTCGTTCATACAAAATATTGTAAAAATACAACACCAAACCGCATAACGCGCTATCGTTGTATGAAAAAATATTATCCGATAATACCGGGGCATGCAAGCCCTTGAATCACGTTTTTTGCATATCGCCGGTTTTTAACGCTGCAATGAAGCACAGATATACCCCCGGAGTGCACTTGCCGCAGCTATGGCAGGAGTATACATCCTGCATACTCCTGCCATTTCAAAAACCGTCGAAAGCAAAGCGCAGGCCCTTCATGCCA
>JAFGJO010000063.1 GCA_016929065.1 Spirochaetales bacterium
AAATCAGGAATCCAGGAAGAAGTATTCATAAGGAAATCAGGAATCCAGGAAGAAGTATTCATAAGGAAATCAGGAATCCAGGAAGAAATATTTATAAGGATAACAGGAATCCAGGAAGAAATATTTATAAGGATAACAGGAATTCAGGAAGAAGTATTCATAAGGAAATCAGGAATCCAGAAAGAAGTATTCATAAGGAAATCAGGAATCCAGGAAAAAGTGTTTATAAGGATAACAGGAATTCAGGAAGAAAAATTAATAAGGAAATATAGAATCCAGGAAATGAAAGAATTAATATGTATTCCCGGGAAATCATTCGACCAAAGGTGTATTTTTTCCTGTCTTTGCTGTTTTCCTTATCTATCTTCTTTATGAATTTTCATGTTTTCCTCATCCCTAATGCAGATACACCAGATACACATACACCGTCGAGGTAATCAGGGTAATCACCGTTGCAATGCTTCCATATTTGGTAAACTCAAGAAATGATATCTTGTACCCGCTTTTACTGCAGATTCCCGCACTGACGACATTTGCCGACGCGCCCACCAATGTACCATTCCCGCCGAAACAGGCTCCCATTGCCAGCGACCACCAGATCGGGATGACCTGTGCATCACCAAGAGTCGCACCCAGATTTTTCACCAGCGGGATCATTGTTGCAACATAGGGGATATTGTCCAGGAATGAGGAGAACAGCCCGGAAACCCAGATCATCAGGTATGATGTCATTGGAATATCATTGTTTGTGCTGTTCAACAGGAATTGTGCTGCGATCTCTATAATTCCGAGTTTTACCAGTCCACCCACAATAATGAACAACCCGATAAAGAAAAAAATGGTCCCCCATTCCACTTCATGAAACAGTTCTTCAACCTCTTTTTTCCCGCTCAGCAGCATCAACACACCCGCTCCAAACAGGGCGATGGTCGCAGGCTCAAGATTGAGCATGCCGTGAAACACAAACCCGAGAATCACCATTCCTACAACAATAATGGATTTGATCAGCAGCGGTTTATCTTTTATTGCCTGTGTCTCGTCGAATTCCATGATTCTGGCCCGCCGATCCCGGGGAACATGCATTTTTTTCCGGAAAAAGATGAAAACCACAACAGATAAAACAATTATATTAATAACCACAATCGGGCCAAGATTGACAATAAAATCCATAAAACCCAGATCCGCAGCACTCCCGATCATGATATTGGGCGGATCCCCGATCAATGTCGCTGCACCGCCAATGTTGGAAGCAATTGCTTCAGAAATGACAAAGAGTATGGGAGGAAGGCCCAGTTCCACCGCGATAAGAATACTCACCGGGGTAAGGATGAGCACGGTCGTGACATTATCAAGCAGTGCAGAAAGCACAGCAGTTAATGCCGACAGCATGACCAGAATTGTTATGGGGTTCCCTTTTGCAATTTTGGCGACCTTGATGGCGAAATACTGGAAAACACCGGTTTTTTTTGTAATTCCGACGATGATCATCATCCCGATCAGTAAAAAGATGACATTCCAGTCAATTTCCAGAAAAGCGGTTTCTTGATCGATGATGCCGAGGATGATGAAAATCCCGGCTGCGATAACAACAACAATTGTCTTGTTGATTTTTTCTGTTGAGATTATTATAAAAATTACCGCAAATGCGGCAAGCGCGAAAATCATTAAAAAGCTCATGGGTATTATCCTCTGATTATTCTGTGCAGAATGCTGCTGCTTTTCAGCAGACCGACAATCTTTTTGTCCTTCACCACAGGCAGATTTGACCGGTTTGCCTGAGTGATCTCAAGTGCAGCCTCAATCACCGAAGTACTGGTTTTCAATACAATCTGGGGCTTTCGCATTATTTCCCGTACTGTTATCTTTTCTTCATTTTTTAAAAGCTCCTCAAACGGCTCCAGCGTGGAGACAAAATTGAGGTTTCCAACCAGATATGCATAATTCGGAATACCAACTTTGATAAGGTCAGCAATATTCACTTCGCCGATAAAATTACCGCTTAAATCAACAACTGCAGCATAGGATTCCCTGCTTTTGTATAAAGTATCCGCGAGCTGTTTCAGATTTGTCTCCGGCGTGACGACACAATACTCCCGTTCCATAATATCTTCTGTGGTAATTTCTTTTTTTACATAGATGTCTTTGATGGTTTCAAGAAATACTCCAGCATTTGATGCGGAAAGCAGCTGATTCCACAATTGCTCATCACTTGATATCTGCGCAAAGCAGGCGAGTGTTTTCAGATACATATTCGAGACAACTGCCGAGGTGAGAATTACCACAAGACAGCGCACCTCGGTATTATCTTCCATAAATGCAGTTTTGGGAGTACATATTCCAATAATAAGATCCTTGAAATTGGTCAAACGGACATGAGGAATGGCTATCCCGGTAGGGAATGTTGTTCCTCCCAGTTTTTCCCGTTCAAATAATCCCCGCAGAATCTCTTCTTTATTCTGTAGCTTGCAAACTTTTACCATACGATCGACAAGGAGGCGGATTGCCGTTTCCTTTGAATCCACCCCGGCATTCAGGATGATCAGTTCCTGATTTAATAACGATACAATTTTCATCAGTACTCCTTTTACCCCAACGATTCCGGGATTTGGGCTTTTTTATGTATTTTCAGGGAAGCATTGTTGCGCTTTCAAGAGTAATAAAATAAAGCAATACTTCATCGGAAGAGGAAAACTGCAAAATCGTCTCCACTACTCCCGGCTGATTCAATATTCCTGCAAGCTTTGCCATGACCCGAATGTGAACTGTCTCACTGTCTGTCAGAATCAAAAATACAAGGTGAGTGGGTTTTTTATCCAAAGACCCAAACTCAATCCCCTCCCGGGAAATACCAATAATTATCTTTGGGCCGTACACCAGCTTGCTGTCCGGTTTGCGCAGATGCGGCAAGGCGATGCCATGCCCGACAGCAGTCGACATCAGCTGTTCACGCTCGATCAGTTTTTCGAGAACAGGGCCTTCATCTGCAATCAGGTTATTTGCCTTTGCCAGCAGTACCAGCTCCTGCAACACATCGCGCTTGGATTTCTGAGCAATATCAAACATAATCAACTGTTCATCAAAGAGCCGGGACAGAGGAATATATTCAGATTCCATTTCGATAAGCCGGGACAGATCATTTTGAGGAATGACCTTCATTTTTGCAATCAGCCAGTCATCCAGCATTGTTTTTAAAAACCGCCATTGGTTCGCCACTTTTGCACAGGGAATTTCGTGATTCCGGACCATTTTAAGCACTGTCTTCTCTGACAGTTTTAAATAAGAGGCAACTTCCGCTAAAGTCATTACATTGTCGTTATATTCCATTATTTTCCTTCATTTTCCATAATATAGACAGATTTATGAGTCCGGTCAATAGATTTAGCTGAAACAATGATAAATTTATATCCAGAGAAAGAAAAAAGTAGCTGAAAGGAACTGAAATAAACAAAAATGGGGAGAAATTATGCAGCTTTGTCCGGTTTACGGGGGAATCTGATGCTCAGATATACCTGAAGTTCATCTGCCCGCGGCAGTTTCTTTACATTGCCAAAAGCATCGAATTGCGTAAGCATTTTCAGCACAGGGATGTGTTCTTTCCGTAATACCAGCCACTTCTCACCAACAGAAGAAAAAAAGCTTTTCTCCTTATGCAGCTGGGAAAAACCGTACTGCCCATGCGCAGGCTGGAGCGAGGGAAAATACTCGCTGGTCAATTGTTTGAACAGGTCCCCGTTGAATCGGGGTGTCGTCATATACGCCAAAAAATTATCAGCATAAACAAGTGCAACTCCGCGAAATCCAAGACGGAATTTCATCAGCTCAAAATGTATTTCGCGCGCGGGTTTTTCAAACGGCGGGAAAAACAGATACCTGTCGGCAGTACAGTCGCTGAAATCCAGTTCGACGTTCGGATATTCCTCTGTCTGCTGCGGGAACAGTAACGGAACGTGAAATGTTTCACCTGAATACAAAGAAACAAGATCATTCCATTCCATGGTCTGTTTTGAAAAACCATTTTCAAGCAGGCTGTTTTGCTTTTCAAGTATAATCAGACGATTGAGGTCAAAAAAAATGATCTTCTCATTCTGCGCAGCATGAAATGCCGGTTTGTACCAGCAATTGCGGGCATTATATGTTTTACACACAATGCTTTGATCAGCCTTCCCGTGAATGGTGCAGCGGGATGTAACCCGGTCCAGGAACCTGCAGGTTGAATGATAATAAATTGTCCATTCAAATGAGTTTTTCAGACCTATGCGTATCTGGTCATAACAGGCAAGCAGAGCGAGATTGATAAAGCTGCTTCTGTTATCAAGATATAAAGTCGTCAGCGGCAGATGCAGGCAGCACGGAGAAGAAACGCATTCGCGGCATGGAGATTCTTCCCATGCATCCTGCCGTACGGTCAGTTCGTCGGGCAGCTTTATTTTGTCTCTCACTCTCCCTCCTCACCGGCAAAATCACAGCTGTGAAACCTTATGAATAATAGTGAAATGCCTGCTTCAAGGCAAGAGTTTTTCCGACTATTTCATTCGACCGCCCTGCTTGATATATTTTTCGAAAACAGATTGACTGATACAACAAGATATGTCATTTTATAGGTAATTGCTTATTTACTTATATAAATGGA
Organism: Spirochaetales bacterium; assembly: GCA_016929065.1. Taxonomy (GTDB): domain Bacteria; phylum Spirochaetota; class Spirochaetia; order SZUA-6; family RPPD01; genus RPPD01. The sequence goes on from JAFGJO010000063.1 coordinate 4,631, forward strand.
GACTGAATGGAAAATATCGCAGAGATTTTCAAAGCACTTGGAGATACGACAAGGCTGAATATCATCAAAATGATTGTCTCAAAAGGAAACAATCTGTGTGTCGGCGCAATCGCGAATCAGCTCGCGATCAGCCAGCCGGCTGTATCCCAGCATTTGAAGATTTTAAGGAATGCCGGCCTGGTTGAATCAGACAGAATCGGATTTCATGTGCATTACAGGTTTCGGGATGCCAGCCTGAATGCCGCCGGAATTGATCGTGTTGAATTTCTTAAAAAAATGGGAATAAAAAAAACCGGGGACAATTCATGTGAACATACCGGCAATGAAGCCCGGTGCAAAAAAGGAAATTAATTTTTCTGATGGATATAAGTTTATTCTTGACAACGAAACGGGAGCCGCAATGAGTTATGTATTAATTCCAATTACCCTCCTGCTTGTGATCATTTCTTTTGTCGTAGACAGGAAAAAAACCTTTTCGGCCTTACAGCAGGCCGGAAAGCGATTATTGACAATTCTTCCTGTTCTCCTCTTGGTGCTTATCCTGGTATCAGCTGTCCTGTATTTTGTTCCAGAAAAAAACATATCTGAATATCTTTCAAACGGAAACAAGTATTTCAGCATTCTTGTCGCAGTGTTGATTGGTTCGATCGCACTTATGCCGGGATTTATTGCATTTCCGTTAAGCGGCGTGCTGTATCAAAACGGTGTACCGATGATGGTCATTGCCGGGTTCACCACAACCCTCATGATGGTCGGAATTCTCACCTTCCCGGTTGAACAAAAGTATTTTGGAACAAAAGTTGCAGTATTGCGGAATGTCATCAGCCTGGGAATCGCACTGGTCATTTCACTGGTCATCGGCATTGTATTCGGGGAGATTTGATAATGGAGAAAAAAAGAACAAACATAATAAAGCAGTGCATCCTGCTAATTGTTATTGTCCTGTTTGGGATGTTTATTCTACTATCATGGTGGACAGGATTCTCGCCGGGTATGCTGATTTTCGATACATTGATTTCATACTCAACAGAAATACTCATCATCTTTCCCTTTGTATTTGTGTTGATCAGCCTGTTTGAAGTATGGGTAAAACAGGAAACGGTCGAAAAACACCTGGGAGCAAATTCAGGGATCAGGGGATTTTTATGGGCAATCCTGCTCGGAGGCACAACACTGGGGCCAATGCTCGTCGCCCTTCCGATCGCCCATGCACTCTCAAGGAAGGGGGCGCGATTGAGCGTTGTGTTTACCTATATCGGGGCGGCCTCGGTCTGCAGAATACCGATGACGGTATTTGAAGCGTCATATCTTGGAATTCTTTTTACCGTGATCAGGTACGCAGTATCAATCCCGCTGATCATTCTTTCTTCCGTGATACTCGGAAGATATCTGGACAAGAGAAAGTATACGATACAGAAAGGAGGGTGATTCCTCTTTTAATTTTCCAAAAAAAAGCAATCCCCGGATCATACAGAAATACTGCACAACGCAGGAATTGCCTTACAATTGTCAGCCGATAATGTCAACAATTACTGAGCGCTGATTGCTTCTGACGGGCATACGTCGACGCAGGCACCGCAATCAGTACATGCATCGGTGATAGTATATTTTGCATCACCTTCCTTGATTGCATCAGACGGACATTCATCCTGGCAAACACCGCATGCGGTGCAGTCATCATTAATAATATGCATTGAGGTCTCCTTGTTAATTTGTGTTAGCACAATATATCGTATTCATATCTTTGAATCAAGGAAAACATTGTAAAAATCTTTCCTTCTTTTTTGTATATTCCTGTTTGTAATATTGTATAATGAGGGAATTTTATGTCATATATTCAAGAAATCATTTCCCATTTAAGGTTTGACCATGCTGCTGAATCAGCTGGAAATAAAATCCTGAAAAAAGCCTGGAACAGCGGAAAGTAATGCCGGAGCCAAAATACCGCTATTGCGTTATTGCACCAAATTCCGTAATACTCGCCCAGTCACCGTCATACACCGCCGCATCCAGCACCGTCAACCGCAGATATCGGCCGGCTGCAGGCGAAAACGCATCTGTAATTGGTTGAGTGACCTCAACGTTCAAAGACCGGTCTACAATTGTTGTATATCCGCTTGTCGGGCTGTCTGAAACTTCAATTATATATTGATATGCCCGGGAAAGATAGGTATACACATTTGTCCCTGTAAATGTTGTTGTTTCACCATAATCAAGGATCACCCACTGCGGCATGGGAGAGGCAGACCACCGGTACTCATCACCGGAATTATTATCAAGAATAAATTCCGGTTCGCGGCCCGCCTGATAAGAACTCACAGAATAAATCTGTGGATAATCGGTGTTGGAATATGCTTCACGATTGCGCCTTCTGATATACATTGATTCATACAACGACTCTGGAAAAAGTGTTGCAGCCGATCCCTCGCCCTCAAGATGATCGATCGGCAGGGTGACCTCCCCGGCGCTGTCTGCATGCAGTTCAACCCCTGCTGCACTTCCCTGAGTTCCTATGACATACCCGTTTCCCCACTGCTGGGTCTGGACGATATAACTTTTTCCGCTCATATAGCTGTTCCCGGTCGTATTCCAGATGACCGATTCCGAGGTCACCTGCCCGTGTATGGTCGTCCCGTACGGCCGCCAAACTGCACTGATCGCATCCGCATTCACTGTCATTTTATCAAACAGGTTTGCCATCGACAGGAACATGTGAAAATCAGAGACGAGCCGGGGTGTTGTTGACACACACTGTGTAATAACATTCCCGTTTGAATACATGTATTTAAAATCATAATTGTGCCGGCTGTGAATTGCCTCGCAATTGGTAATCAAATTGTCATTCCCTGCAAGGGTATACATATATCCGTTCCCGCCGCCGCCCTCATACTGGGGTTTTTGAAAAGTGCACTCATACACCGTGACCCCCCGCGTCTGATACAGCAGCATCATATTGGAGAGCACGTGAAAATCCCCGCTGTTTGCAGCCGGCTTGAAGGTATCAATATTTTTCACCCAGGAATTGACGGTGAACTTGAAATCGATCGCATGGCTTCCATGAACTTCGTATGCCATCGTGCCGAGGGTGTTGTAGTCTTCGTCACCATCACCGGACTTTGGATTTTGAACATTTCCAATCGAAAAACTCTCTATCCCCACATCGGTGAGCGGTGATTCTGTCAGCTTATATACGGTTGGTGAGTATTTTGCCAGCACCGGAAATCGGGTAGGAATATCAAAAGAAATGACATTCCCGGCAATACCGGTGATTTTCCGGAAAAAGCGCGGCCCCTTTGGATTTTCCACTCCCCAGTTAAACGATTCCATATCAAGGTCATCGATCATGGCTGAATTGTTTTTCAAAGCAATCACAATCCAGTCGCCGACACTGAAACCGGCTGCACTTGTCACCTGGACGTTCATTGTCGGCACACTGTATTCCATGGTAATTGTTGTTTCTCCGGTTTTCAGGTTGTCCCAAAAATTGGATGTTGCGGTGATATTCGGCTGAATTCGGATAACGCTCCCCAGCCGCATATAGGTCGCGGTATTCAGCAGAAAAGTCTGCCCGGTACCCGCACCGCGCAGGATCACATTGCTGTATGATATTTTAAGTGCAACACCGTTATCGCCTGAGGCTGGGGGCTTAATCGCATAGGTTCCGGCTGGCAGATAGACGATCCCGCCGCCGGATCTGCCGACATCGTTGATTGCCTTCTGAATTGCCGTCGTCGCATTTAAAGTTCCGGAATTGTCGGCATTATAGGGAGGAAGTGTAACATCAATGGTTGGACCGGCCGAAGAACCCGGAAGCACATAATCTCCCAAACGGTATCCGGCATAAGAAAAATCATGGAGAAATTTTTCATCAACCGCGAAGCCGGGTGTCCAGGAATCAGGATACAGACTGCTTCGCCAGTCCCCGCCGGGCAATGTTTCCGCAGCTGGTACACTTTTTTTCTGGATTATCGGCGGCCCGCCATTGTAGGAAACACTGTCGCCCTGCGGAATTGTACACGAAAAAAGAATACATACTATAAATAAACAAAGAAGGTATTTCACCTGAAACCTCCACAAGTTAATCTGCCAGCTCTCTCTCATTTACATTTTTTAAAAGATTTCAGGTAAATTGTATTTATAATTCCAAGATTAAATATAGTCCTGCGCGGGGTGAAAATCAACAGAATTGTGTTTTTATAAACAATGACCAATATAACTGCAGCACCGGACAGCAATGGGATCTTTACATGTTTAAAACCATTCAATCCCAAAAATAAAAAGAAAAAACAGGCTTCCCCTGTTCTTCCCTCATCACCTCCTGTCTCTCTTGTCAGATCTTTATATCAATATACTTTCCCACCACGCCGGCAAGAATGGCATCGGTACTCAATTTATCCTTACTCTCCAAATACACTCGTGCAAACTCTCCCGAGTCAAACCAGATACCGCCGCAGATTTCACAGATATCAAGCAGTGTATTTGTTTCCCGGTTTGAAGTTTCGTGGAGCGTTTTTTTGCAGACAGGGCAGTTTTTCGAAACTGATTTTTCCTGCGAATGATCGGCCACCGGTTCAAGCAGTTTGCTGGTAAAAAAAATGTCTTTTGTAATCTTTTTATTCATAAGCTGTTCCAGCTCTCCGAAATCAAGCCATATCCCGAAACAGACAGGACAGTAATCGATCATCACGGTACCCAGACGAATTTTCTTCATCGCTTCATTGTGCACAGGACAGTTGAGATGCCGGGAATGTGCTTGTATAGTTTCCGGCTTATCATGATCATTTGTATTTTCTTCTTTTTTAAATTCCTCTGCATTCTCCTGCGCGTGTCCCTGTTCCTCTCTCACTCCATGCAGGGAATCCCCGTTCTTTACGCCGCCCAGATGTTTGAAGGCCTGCTCTTTGATATAGAAGTAATCATCCCTGACAATTGAATAGTCGTCCATTAAACCTGCCCCGGCCCCGTTTCCCACTCGATATTCCAGACCGCATCAATACGGCTCAGACAGACAATTCCCGATGAAGGGAACTGCACAGTATCACTCTCCTCCGAGCCGTCAACGAGGAGTGAAACCAATTTCCCCAGAAACGGCAGATGCCCGACAACCATGACAGTGCGTGTTTCATTTTCAAGCAGCGTCTTCCAGGGGCCGACCGGATCATTCGGAGAAAGGTTTTCATGCGACGACAACGCGCGGGTCGCTCCAATAGTGTCTGCGACAAGGATGGCAGTCTGTTGTGCGCGCAGCTTCGTACTGTGATAAATGCAAGAAATATGCAGATGCTTCCCTGCAAGCCATCCGGCAATTTTCCGGGTGTCATACCAGCCCTGAACAGTGAGCCCGCGCTCCGGGTCTTCTTCTGCGGCTTTTGCCTGGCCATGACGCATAAGGTAAAGATGCATTGAGAACCTCCTGCTTGCTGTATCAGTATGTTTCTACTTTACATCCATCCCCAAAAGCAGATACTCCATTAACGCCTTCTGCACATGCATCCGGTTTTCGGCCTCGTCCCAGACGACCGACTGATCCCCTTCAAGCACATCGCTGGTGACTTCCTCCCCGCGGTGAGCCGGCAGACAGTGCATGAACAGGGCATCCGGATTTGCACAGGACATCAATTCTTTGTCAACACAATACCCCTGAAAGGCTTTTCGCCGCTTTTCAGCTTCATCCTCCGACCCCATGCTCGCCCAGACATCGGTGGTGACAAGGTCGGCATCTTTGGCTGCTTCATTGGGTGAATCACAAAGAACAAGATGAGCACCCGTCGGCGCAAGTTCTGGATTCAGCGGATATTGTTTCGGCGTCGTCACTTTCATGGTAAACCCAAGCATTTTGGCAGCCTGCACCCAGGTGTTGGCCATATTGTTGGCGTCCCCGATCCAGGCTACGGTTTTTCCGGCGACTGGTCCCCGGTGTTCAATAAAGGTAAAAATATCTGCAAGGATCTGACAGGGATGGAATTCATTGGTAAGGCCGTTGATCACCGGTACGCGGGAATTATTCGCAAAGGTATCAATCTTGTCCTGGCCGAAAGTCCTGATCATCACGATATCGACCATCCGGGAGATCACGCGTGCCGTGTCTTCAATCGGTTCCGATCTGCCCATCTGGGAGTCGCCGGTGGTGAGGTGGATCACCGAACCGCCGAGCTGATACATGCCGGCTTCAAACGAGATCCGCGTCCGGGTAGATGGTTTCTCAAAGATCATGGCGAGCGTGCGGTCATGGAGCGGGAGGTACTCTTCGTAGCCCTTGAACCTTTTTTTGATAATCGCTGTTCGGGCAAACACATGATTGATCTCATCAATGGTGAAATCATCGAATTTGAGAAAATGTTTTATTGTTTTTTCTTCCATACCTGAAGAATAGCCAATTGTAAAAAGTTAAACAAGCGGGAGAACTGGTTTCATGCTTTTCCTTTTCAGGATATTTCCGTCTGTATTTCTTTTACCCGCCGGACATGTCTTCTCCCCTGGCGGGCGGGATCATATCCCCTGACATGAAACCGTCCCAGCCGGCCCCAATAGGCGATATTCAGTACCAGCGGATAAATGGCGGTAAACACTGCGCCGGGCATGGCAAGCCAGCGGATCAGCCGTTTCAGGATTCTTGGCGGAGAATAAAAACCGCGGCGGACCCATTGTGATCCGGCTTTCAGTTCTTCTTTCGTCATGAGAGCCGGCTGGTACACCGCGTATTTGTAGTCATAGTGTTCCCAGTTGGTATCGTCGATCCGGTCTTTCATGTCCTGATGCAGAAGGGTCCCGGGGAGCGGGGTAAGAATCGATACCTGAATCGCATCAAGTCCGATCTGCTCAAGCACCTTCAATGTATGAGCGAAGACGTCGGTGGTATCGGTATCAAAACCAAAGACCACGCCGGATTCAATAAAAATGCCGTAACGGTGTATTTTCCGTATAGCCTGTTTGTACATTTCCGGCGACTTGATCGTTTTCTCCTGTGAATCCAGGGCCTGTGCCGAAAGCGATTCCAGGCCGATAAAGAATCCGGCGCACCCGGCCTTCTGCAGATGTTCGAGCAATTCCTCATCATCGGCAATTTCTACCGATGCCTGTGATATCCACTTCTTTTTCAACGGAGCAAGTGCCTTGCACAGCTCAATAATGTATTCCCTGTTCTGGGTAAGGTTATCATCCACAAACATGAAGAATTTCGGTTTGAAACTTTTTACTTCACTGACGACATCCTGTATCGGTCGTTCATATTTTTTTGCACTGTAAAATGCGGTGATGGAACAAAAGCGGCAGGTGTTGGTACAGCCCAGGGTCGCGAGGGTGGCATTCCCGGTGATATAGCCTTTCCTTTTCATCAAATGACGCGGCAGGCGGGCGGGAATTCCCGCTTTGGGATTTCCGCGGTATATTTTTTTTGGTTTGTTGTTCCGGTAATCCTCAACAAGCGCTGTCCATGCGCCGTATGCCGGGCCAATAACAATTGAACTTGCATAACGCAGAGCTTCTTTCTGGTTAAAGGTGGGGTGAAATCCGCCGAGCACAACCGGGATACCCCTGGCCGTGAAATGACTGCACAGCTCATATGCCCTGGGAGCTGTCGCCGTCATCACGGTGATGCCGACAAGATCGAAATCCTCGTCGAAAGGAACGGTTTCAATCTGCTCGTCGATGATGGTGATGCTGTCTGTTTCCGGCGTCAGTGCAGCAACGGTTAACAGGGAGAGCATCGAAAACCGGAATGTTTTTCCGTTAAATATTTTATGACGCCCTATTCCCCACCAGTATCCGGAAGAAGGTGAAATAAGCAGAATCCGCATAGTGTCTCCCCGCGGGCTGATAAATACAGCAATATGGTTGTTTCTGCATTAATTATAACACACTTTCTGCATTATCACCGATTCATGAGCAGGAGATTCTTCCTTTATTTATCCACAGTGTCCTGCACAGCACACACGTTTTATACCCCGACGCTTGTTCTCTGATAAAACTCCTTGTAGCAGCCCCGCTGCTCTGACTGCATGAGCTCAATCGCGGATTTTGGGTGCTGGTTGCAGATACCGGTAATGGCATAGGGAATATGATACCCCCATTTATAGATACGGCTCATCGGTTCAAAGTCTTTTTGAATCACTTCGATAATCGGCGCGATATCATATTTATTACCGCCCAATGCCGGCAGCAAAAGCTCGATCGGAGTATTCCCGGCTCCCCGCCCCATGCCGTAGTAGGAGGCGTCAACATATTCAATCCCCATTTCAACTGCAGCGAGACTGTTCGCCAGGGCCATCTGGGTGTTGTTGTGTCCGTGAAACCCGATCGCCTTTGAGGGGCAATGAGACTGATAAAACGCGATTAATTCAGAAACCCGCGAAGGAATAAAGGAACCAAAGGTGTCCGCAAGATACACGCCGACAGCATCGGTTTCTTCCTCAATCCGCTTCAGACAATTGATTACCATATCCAGGGGATTGGTCGAGACTGCCATGATATTGAAAAATGTTTTGTATCCAAGGCCATTCAAATATGCGGACATTCGGATGGTTTCGTCGATCTGGTGCGCGTAAAATGCAAGCCGGTAAATATCCACGACAGAATCAGTTTTGGGAATGAAATCTTCCTGGTAACATCTGCCGATATCCGCCATGACCGCGAGCTGTAATTGCGGCTTGTCCCCTCCGGTCACCGATAAAATATCCTCCTCGGCACAAAATCTCCAGGGACCAAAATCGTCACGGCCGAACAGCTTGGGGCTCACCCGGTATCCGATTTCCATGATATCGACACCGGCCCGGATATTTGCCCGGTACACCCGCCTTACAGTCTCCAGGTCAAACTGCCATTTGTTCATGAGACCTCCGTCCCTGATGGTGCAGTCAATCACCCGTGGATGTTTTTTGTCCATTTCATTCCTCCTTCTGGACCAAAAAAAAGACCCGGAATTGTCAGTCGTATGACTGAAAATCCCGGGTCTCTCTCCAACCCCATAATTACAAAGAATTCAGGGTGTTTTGCTTTCTTTGCACAGAAAGACCCGGGAGATAAAATAAAACCAGAACCAGAAATAGTTATGAATGTTTCCCGGTAAGTTGTGCTTCAAAGCAAATTCCTTTCAAAAATAATAACTGAATTTTATCAGATTTTTATGATGTTGTCAAATTTCGCGGTAATATTTTTTCCCCGGGAAAACGATAAAAACCCTCCGAGCCGGGTTACCTTGATTCCATTGTAATTGGAGCGTGCCGGTGACACAGCGGTCAATCGGGATGCTCCCGCAATCAATTCCATTGGTGGCAAACATTGTGTTTTCAGATTTTTTAATAATTCAGATAAATATTATACGTTGCCGGTGTCGCGCCGTTAACAGTGGCTGTGATAATATAATAACCGCCACTGTCGGCAGAAAAAACTCCGCTCTGGGATATTGTAGCGGTACCCGTTGTTCCCCCATCCGGAGCAGCACTCCACACGAGTCCCTCGGCACTTGAAATGCCTTCTATATATTCGTAAGTATCATACTGAATGGTGATGGTAAACTCATACAATTTTCCCGGGCTGAAATATCCTGTGTAATCTCCGGCAAAGTAAATGTACACATAACTTATGCCATCCAGGGGAATAACAAACCGGCTGCCATCCATCGCCATGGTCATCAGATTTATATCATCACAGGCTGAAATGACAATCAACAAAATACTTAATAAAATGAAAATTCCTGCTCTCTTCATCATAGCCGTCTCCCGTCTCTTTAGGATTTCCATTTTATTTATACAATTATTATATATCTATTTTATCCATTAATCAAATATTCTCCACATTTTTCTCGACTGCTCGGGGGCATCATTTTCATTCATGTTTTCAGGTTTTCTGACAGGTTGTTAGGATAATTGTGAGCATGCAAACAGTATTTCAGGAAGAACGCAGTCATCTCCTGTTCTCGTTGCCACTCCCCCCAAAATTTACTATACTGTTACCGGCACAAAACAGTATTACTGCGTGCAGTCAGTAATACCCGCTAAATGGAGATACCGGTGATGCTCAATACAAATCTGTCTGTTATTACAAAACACTGTCTTCCCGAAGGCCATAAAAAATCCCTTAAAATGCTTTACCTCCTCATCCCGGTACTATTGTGCGCGCTGTTTCCGGCAAGCCCGGTACACGCAGAAGATGCCGGCACCGAGGCACAGGTAAAAAAGATCCGGGAAGAGTACACCGCCCTTGAAACATCATCGTTTACAAAGCTTCTGTTCATAAAAAACGAAAACAATGTATGGCAGGAGGATGACAGAAACACACAAGAAGGAGAGGCAGAGAGCTTTCATGAAGCCGCCCTCTTTGTCGATGACCGCGGCATGATCCGCAAATTTGAATATATCAACATCGATGTCGGATTAGACTACCGGAAAAAAGAATATTTCCTGGAGGATGGAACGCTCTTTTTTGTGTACGCGAAGGAAATACAGGGTGGTTCCGGAAACTGGTGGGAAGCACGGCTCTATTTTTACAAGGATATCATTATCAGGAATAACGCAGAATCATTTTATCTTGAGCAGATGAAAGAATATTCCCCTGTCGTCAACGGACACTACAGAAATCCACAGAAAATCGGGTATCACCTTCATGCAAAAGATATCATGAAGGAGTTCGGCATAACGGTTTCCATTCTAAAAAACAAACTTTCCATTGCAGCCGAAACAGCCGCAACATTGACAAAGACCCGCGTCTGGTTTGCCAGCAAAGGAAGAAGTTATGATCTTGAGACACTGCAATATATCACACGGCTGGACTTAAGCAGTATAGAGGTTAATGACGATGAGATGGCGTATCTGAAACCGCTTGCGAGACTGCAATGGCTTGATCTGCACGGCAGCTGTGTTGACGCTGAAGAAACTTCGATTGTAAAAAAAAAGGCCTGTATCTCTGATAAGGGACTGGCCTCACTCTCCACGCTAAAAAACCTGCGGAACCTGAATCTTGGCGGCACAAAAATAACAGACAAGGGGCTGATCTATTTAAAAGAGCTGCGGAATATAGAGGAGCTCGATGTACGCAATACCGGTCTCACTGACAATGGCGTGGAGTATCTGGGTACTTTGAAAAATCTTAAAGTTCTGTACCTCTATGGGACCGGGATAACGGAAACCGGTTTACACAAACTTGAAAATCTGCTTCCCGAATGTGAAATATACCTGTTGGGTGCGTGAAATTACGCGTTCAGGGGAATAGAAGTTTCTCTTCCGCTTCTATCTGCGTGATTCAGGACGACCCCTTGCCTGTCAGGACAATTTATATTTTAAAATCTCTTTCTCCAGCTCCCCGCTTTGTCATCACAAGTATTTCATCGCAGGTTCCGGGTTGAAAAAAAGCCCTCAGCCTCACCTATTTAAAAACTCCAGGCGCTGAATGCTTCGCAAATTACGCCCAGAGTTTTGCCTGCGGCAAAAACTCCACAGCTTCAATGTCATGGATGTTTCTGCGAAGCAGAAACTCCGGACAGACTCTGAACTTGGCGTTTGACTCGCTGCGCTCATCAACCGCTGGCAGTTCCAATTCCCCGACCTATTTTTCACTGATGA
>JAFGJO010000064.1 GCA_016929065.1 Spirochaetales bacterium
GATATTCTTTTCCTCATTTTCCTTAAAAAAGTGAAAGCAGCACGCCATTTTCCGGTGTATATAACAGTATATTAATAAATTTTCTTTATTGCGAAAGCAGTATTCATATGGTAGAGTTTTTGCATGCATTCGGTTCACATGAATGCATAATCCCGGAAAGTAAAGGAAAAAAACAGTCATGAAACAATCAATCGCATTGCTATTTTTATTTTTAATTCCCTTTGGTATGCTCTGCGCACAGGAAGCAGTCCCTCCGGAAAATGAACCTGACCCGCTTTTCAGCTTTGATCTAAACCTCGCGCCCAATACTGACGGCGCCCTTGAAGGGAGCATCGAACTGGGAATCCTCTATTCGCCGTGGGTGTATTCGAGCATTGCGTTTGCCACATCAAGTTCGACATCAGTTTATGACGAAAATAACGGCTCAACCACCTCGATGGAGAGCACCAAGAATTTTGACATCGACATTCTCCGCACCCGCGAGGATTTTTTAAAGTGGAACTTCGCCGGCGATGATTATTATGCCGCGGTGAACGGCCGTATTCTTTTAAATATCAAATGGATGAGCCAGGAGAAGTACGGATACCAGAATATCGCGCCATGGGGCTTTTCCGTTTTCTACGACAACAAGGATGTGTTCAACATCTACCCGTACGCAGGTGGCGATGTGGAAGTCAAGCTGGGACCGGTTATGCTGAAGGGGTATTATCTGACCTCAATCATGATTTTATACACGACGATCGACGGGGAATTCTATTTTTCCGGCGACCCTGTTTCTACCGAGCCGACAGCATATTCCCTCGAAGACGAGGGGTTTGAATTCCGGACCGGCGGTACTGCGGTTGTCACCCCAATCCCGGAACTGGAAATCAAGTACCAGTTTGATTTTCTGCGGCATATCGGCTACAGCTATGGTATGGTTGCGGGAGTCGGCCAGGAATTTGTTTATGAGGGCATTGAGATGAAACACTCGGCGAGCATCAGTTTCGATTTTGACGGTTTCGTCCCGACAATCGGAGTCACCTACATTACCTATACATTCAATCCGGTCAATCTGTTCTCGGTTGAGGGGTATTCCTCCAGCCGCTTTGGATTTATCTTCGGAGTGGTGTATAAGTAGCCGACAAACAAAGGCTGTCGTGGTATTTATCCGGCCACTTTCGAAGATAGTGGTCGGATAAAACAGGATCAACATGATCGACATGATAACAAAAGAGACTCACGCAGAGGAAATGCAAGTCGACTTTTTTTCGCGCAGGGAAGCGCGGCTTCGAGCTGGCTTTGTTACAAGGCAAAAACAACAAGAGTAATAACATCTTTTATTTATCAATACCCTTTCTAATTGTCAAATTCATTCAAATCCTATATAATTATTCTATGGACATTAAAAATGTAATAAATACTATTTCCCCCCGGCTGCAGAAACGAATGCAGGGAACTCTTGTCCGGATAATTCTGTACGGCTCCTGCGCCCGAAACGAAGCAAATGATGATTCTGATATCGATATTGCGCTGGTGATTGACCGTGATGTTTCACCAGGCGAAATTATCGAACAGGTTGCCGATATTATTAATGATATCAATCTTGACTTCAATGTCCTTGTATCTGTGTACCCGGTTTCAGAAAAAAAATACAACAACACAAACAGCCCACTCCTTTTAAACATCAGGAAAGAAGGGAAGACTGTTTGGAAGAAATAAAGGCATTACATGACAGAGCCAAAAAATATCTCGACAGCGCGCAGGTTCTCTTTGATGAAAAAGACTTCGAGTCCTGCGTATCAAGAATTTACTATGCCATGTTTTTTATGACAGAAGCACTGCTCCTGACAAGAAATCTCTCATTTTCTTCACATAAGGGAGTTATTTCAGCATTCGGTGAACATTTTGTAAAAGCCAGTATTTTCCCCCGCGATATGAGTAAAGATTTGAGCCTGGCTTTCCAGAAACGTCAATTAAGTGATTACGAATACAGCTTTGTCATACAACAGGATGAAGCTGCTGAAATGCTTGAAATAGGCAACAAATTTGTTGATAAAATTGTTGCGTATCTGAAAGATAATAAAAACCTGTAAATCCTGTTCATCCTGCCTGCCGCGCATACAGCTTGCTGTGTGAGCTGGTAAATCCTGTCGTCTTTCATCTCCCCCCTTCTTTTCCTGTATTTCCTGCTTTCTTTACCAAAAGTGAAAGCAACACATCATTTTGGGGTGTAAAACAATTAAAAAGGCAATCCCGAATATAAAATATTGACGCACTGCAAGTAATTACATTATAATAACAATATAAGGAGCGCGCAATGCTTGTATCAATCATTCCCATCGGGAATTCAAAAGGTATTCGTATCCCCAAAAGCATTCTCGACCAGCTTGATGCTGAAGACAAACTGGAAATGGAAATTCAAAACGGGGAACTGCTTTTAAAACCCATAAAAAAAACCCCCAGACAGGGATGGAAAGAAGCGTTTACACGGATGCATGAAAATAATGAGGACATGCTTATCAGTGATGATATCGAAGACAGCAGCGAATTCGACTGGGACTGGTAATGAAACAATACGATATTTTTCTCATAAACCTTGATCCGACGATTGGGAGGGAAATAAAAAAGACCCGGCCTTGTGTCGTTATTTCTCCCGACGAGATGAATTCAGCAATCAGTACCGTCATTATCGCACCGATGACGACAAAATCACATAATTACCCCACACGGATTAAATTGACTTTCAAGGGGAAAAGCGGCTGGATTGTACTTGACCAGATACGGACCGTTGACAAAATCAGATTGATAAAAAAGCTCGGCACACTGCCGAACAAAGCAACCATACAGGTAAAAAAACTTATTATGGAAATGCTGGTCGAATAAAAGGAATGAGCCGCAGATTTCCTAATGTAATCCCAATAAGGAACAGGAAGAATTAACCACCAAAAACGCCGAAAGATACAAATATTACCCTGATTCGGCGTACCCGGCAGTTCATTTCCTCCTCCGCCTCCGCAGCTTTTCATAATCCTATACATCTTCTCCTATTCCTCTTCTCTTTTCCTGTCTTTCCTCCTGGTTTCCTGGCTTCCTTATCTATATTCTTTCCTGGTTACCTTATCATATTTTTTCCTGATTTCCCTGCTAAAAGTGAAAGCGCCGCGTCACTTTCGGGTGTATATAACAATAGAGGTTCATACTTTTTTATGGGGTGAAAACTGCATGCAACGAAAAAAGAAATTCAGAAAGAATAAAAGACAAGTCTCACGCGGAGCCCGCAGAGATCGCGGTGAAAAAAGGGGCTACGCAATTAATAGAATGCATGTAGAAGTTGCCGAAGGCACCCTCCTCTTTTTCATTTGCGAAAATTCGTGGAATTCGCGGTTCATTATTCTTTCCTCTGTGTTTCTCTGCGAATTCTGCGTGATATTTTTTATTCCCATGCTGGAATTTACCCCGCAAACATCATATAATTTTACCATTGATAATGATTTTTCCCGCGGGCGACCGCATCACAATATATATTGGACAGTCGATTTTAAAGGAGTAGTATTATGAAAAGGCACAATGTATTTATTTTATGTATTTTAGTCACTTTTTTGATGATACTGGCAGGGTGTCAGGCGATTAATGTGGATGCGGACGAGCTGGAAAGACCGATTTTTTCTGTAGCTTCTGGTACCAGATTTGATGACGTAATAGTGAATTTTGAAATCACTGATCCAAATGAAGGAGTAGGCGCCGTAGTATACTATACGTTAAACGGAGATGATCCAATTCAAGAAGAAACTGCATCTTGTTTTTTATATACAGGTACATTTAATATTGAGACATCATGCACGGTTAAAGCACGTGCATACAAAAATTCATACAATCCTTCCACCATTGCGTACGCAAATTATATTGAGGCATTTGAGCTCATGGCCCCAATGATTGAAGAACGATCCCAATTCGGTATAGTAAATGTCGCTGGTGAGGTATATTTGATTGGAGGGTTGGATTCCTCTGGGGCACCGACAGATACAGTTTATAAATATACCATTAATACTGATACCTGGGAAACTACAGACTATTTTTTACCGTGTAATCTCTGTAATTTTGGTACAGCTGCAGTTGGTTCAACAATTTATATTTTTGGTGGACATGACGGTATCAGTTATCAAAATTCAATATATAAATTAAATCTCACGGAAGAACCCCCGGCATGGAGCCCGCTCACGACGGAGCTTCCAACGGCAAGAATGTTTTTAAGTGCAGTACAGATTAATAATCTTATTTATCTGATTGGTGGCCAGGAAAATAGTTCTGATTTTCTGGCTGATATTGATGTTTTTGATCCATCAGATAATTCTATAAACACCCCATCGAATCCAAACGACCTGCCCTATCCCCGCAGCCGTATGACTGCTGTAACAAATGGAAGTATAATTTATACAATTGCCGGATTGAATGCGGGCGGATATACTTCATACACTGAAACATTTACACCTCCAGCACCAGGTACAGTCGATTCGGCTTTTTCTGATATTACAAGCACGTTATCACAGAGCAGCGGTATATTTTACAACAATAAAATATATTGCATCGGCGGGGAGAACACCGGAGACCTTTTAGATGATATCTTTATTTATGATTTTTCGATACCAGCATGGGTTACCGACGAATGCCCCGTTCCCTCAAAGCTGAAAGGTGCAGGAGCAATAGTTCATAATTCAGAGATTTTTTTATTTGGCGGTTCAACCGATACAGATACCGCTGCTGAATCCTCTTCAGTATATAAATATCACTTTGAATAGCCCGGTTTTCCAAGACTGCTGTTTCACTAAAGATTTGTAAAACAGCAGTTCTTTTCCATTTTAATTAATTTTTTGGAATTATCAATTCTGGATAAGATATGTAATATAACATACTGCATTATCCCACGGATCAGTTAACCCTGCTGGATTATAATCTGGTGCAGTACCGGTTAGAGCTGCAACATCAAAGTCAAGCCAGTATGTATCTTTTGCAGCATTGCTTGAAAGGGATACATTTGATATGGATATTTCCATTAAACTTGTCACCGATCGTGCATAGCCTTGGATACATATTTCTTGGGCCAAACCAGAGACAGCGGTAACTGAATCCATAATTTTCAACCGACGAGCATTTTCATTCGTAAATGTAATACGAACCCTACCAGCAACTGCAGGATCTAAAAGTGGTGGATTTTTAATTGAACCATAAATAAATTTTGGAGAAAATAGTTTTAATACGGCTTCCTGTGTATACAAGAATTGTTTCACAGGATTTCCTTCAACAGCTCCAATGTCATCTAAAAAACGATCATTTATTGTCTTCTTCGTATAAAACCGTGTATCCGGTGTCTGGCTTCCCTGGTCATCGACACCGGCATTTCCCGTATCCGCCACGAACATGCCATCTACTTCTGTTTCTGTATAATAACTGGAATCATGATCATGATCTCCCTCGGCGTAGGTTCCTGAGGTTGTCCCGAAAGTGTGCGTGTGTGTGCTCGAAGCGTATCCACTATGTGTGTGATCCCCTGTTGCAACGTCAGTACTTCCCGTCCCGAATGCCTTGTTAAATGCACTGTTCTTTGGATTAATAACCGGTTCATATACACCGCTATGATTGTGCGTACTCGACGCGTATCCGCTGTGTGTGTGATTTCCTTCAGAATATGTCCCGGCCGTTGTCCCGAATGCGTGCTGGTTGGAAGTATTCGCCGCATGTTCCGCAATGGCGCCGTTCACCTGTGCCATGGTCACCCCGCCGGCCGCAGTAATTGTGACCGTTGCGGTTGAGCCGCTCACGCTCACACCCGCGCCGGTGAACTTTATCCGGTGCACATGCGGATACGTGTTGCTTGCGGTGGGTCCCACCTCGATTACACAGCGGTGACAACAGTACTTGCATCGGCATCGACGCCACCACGGCCAGTCACAGCAGTCGCAGCAGGAGCTGCAGCAACAGCAGCAGTAGAACAGGCACTTCAAGTGTTCACACAGAAATGCATCTTTCATCTCCAGCATTTCATCGAGCACGGTTGGCGGATCCTGCGGCCAGTCATAAAAAGGGCCGGGAAGCGGTTTTTTCGCGTCTTTGACAAACCCGCCCATTCCCTTGAGCAGTCCCTTTTCAAGGGCATCGATGTGTTTCTGTTCAAACTTCAGTTTTGTTTGAAAAACTTTTTTTGCTGCGGCGGATTCCCTGCTCTGCCAGTCCATTCCTGCCAGCAATTCCACATGCCTGCCTTTGACCAGCTTTTTTGCGGCTTCCACTGTATTTTTTTCGATTTTGAAATCATCATCTGCAAAGGCTTTCAACAGTTCGACAACATCCTTCGGGATATCGGATTTCTTTACCGCAGGCAGTTTTTTCGAGATTACTGTTTTTTTAACAATCTTCTTTTTTACAACTGATTTCGCTGTAACTGTTTTTTTCGCACGAGCCTTCTTTGCCGGCTTTTTGGGAGTTGCTTTTTTTGTGGCCTTCTTTGCAGCCGGTTTTTTTGCCGATGCTTTTTTCACCGGCTTTTTCACTGTCTTTTTGGAAACAGACTTTTTCACCAGAGCCTTTTTTACTGCTTTCTTTACGGGCTTTTTTGCTGTTTTTTTAACAGGTTTTTTGGCCGCTTTTCTTACAGGCGAGGCAGCGATAATGGTTTTGTTTGCTCCCGCTTTTTTCGCAGGTGCTGATGAAATAATCGTTTTGTTTACCGGTGCCTTTTTGGCAGAGGTTTTTTTTGTTGCTGGTTTTTTCTTGCTGGGCATGTGGTATACTCCTTTATTGAATGGTTTTTTACAGATCAACATTATTTTATAAGGAGATGATCCCTGTAGCAAGCACTTTTTGTCGAGTAAATGACGCACCGAGCTATCGCTCGTTGCGTCTGGAGTTTTGGCGGAGCCAAAACATCCACGCCGCTGTTTCAAAAAAAGGAAAGCAGAATGCCCTTATCAAGGATTTATAAAGATAATAGGAAATGAGAAAGAAGATGGGGCTCCGCCCTTCCGCGCACCTTTATCGTTATGTTTTTTATTTCGTTCCGGAATCCACTTGAAAGAATTCATAAGGAAACCAGGAGGCCAGGAAAAAGACGGCTACGCCTTTCAATGCACCTTTATCGTTATATTTTTTGTTTCGTTCCAGAATCCACTTGAAAGAATTCATAAGGAAGCCAGGAGGCCAGGAAAAA
>JAFGJO010000004.1 GCA_016929065.1 Spirochaetales bacterium
AAAGGAGGCAGCCAGTCCTGCTTCAGCCTAAAAAGGGGACATTTCTAAAGAGTTAAAATGGGGGACATTTTAAAGGAGTCTTGACATGAAATACTTTTCATCATTGACCAAAGCAACATGCCGGGGTACAATACGCCTTCTGATTCAGGTGCTTCATCATTACTGCACCAGCAATTAAATTGGATGCGGAGAAATCAATATGGAACGGACAATTCGGCCGCGCGGACTTACTGCGCTTGCCATCCTGAATTTTATTTTGGCTGGATTCAAGGGGTTTGCCATTCTTACCTCCCTGATAACCGTCATGTTTGTGGGCGCAATATCACAACAGGCCTCCTACACCCCGGGAAACGATTTTTCAAGTCTTCTATTAATTTTCACTATCGTTGATATATTCCTGGTTATTCTGATGGTTCTTGCCGGCATCGGGTATATCCGGGTAAACCGTTTTATGGGGCTTTTAGTCGGAAATATTTTTGCGGTTGCTTCATTCATCAAGGGCTGTATTTCAATCGTCAGCTGGTCCGAACTCTCGCTGCCTTTTAATGTGTTCAATATGACATCCTTTTTAATCATCAGCGATCTCGTGTTTCCAGTCCTGACGATTGTATTTCTCAATTTTGTTTTTCTTGACACCTGGCGTACCCATCATCAGTTTTATGACAGAATCGGGGAATATGAAGAAAGAACACAGCACCCTGAACAGGCGCAAATACAGCCGGAGAGCGGCGCAAGGAAACACACCCCGCATCCGATCCTGGTATTCATGCAGAGCCTGCGTCAGACCCTGCGCGGCTCCCAGGGAATCCTCTTTTTTTACTTCAGCATTATTCTGTTTCTGTTAATCGGACAGGTGACTATCTGGATTTGCGGAGTACAGGGTGGCTTTGCAGCGAACGACAGCCAAAATATCGAAACAAGCCAGCTCATGATGAAATTCAATGCAAAAGAATTCGCCTTCAACCATTTTGTGTGGGTTCTTGACGACAAATCCTCTTCGGCGGATATGGAGGCCAAGATTCCTCCACAGTGGTCTACCATGCTCTCCCATGAACAGCCAGCATTACTGAGTCTCATTTTTTCGGTGGTATTTTCATTATTTCCTGTCATCATCGCATTTATTACATTCAATCAGATAGCCGAGGATGCAAACAGAAAAGGATACAGATATCTTCTCCTCAGAACCAACAGGCAGTCGATATTCTTCGGAAAATTTCTTTCGGTCATCACCCTGGTGATCCCGCTTATTATTATTATTGTATTTTCCATTTCTTTATTTGTGCATTTTATATACCGTATCTATCCTATCGAGCAGATCCTTTTTTTCAGTGTCTGGGCGGCCTTCGCATTTATCTGTATCAGCCTCCCCTCGATCGCGTTCTGTATGATGTTTTCTGCGATGATCAACAGCGGGATTCTTTCTTTGATTACGAGTATCGGGATATTATCCCTGGGGCCCCTGATTCTGCGCGCATTTCGGGACATATGGGACCCGCTGGTTGTCCTTCAGTTTTTACTGCCTGGAAAAGCAGGATATTTTTTATTTCATTATGAATGGTGGGCAATCCTGCTTGCATTTATTGCGATGGCCGTCTACACCGGCCTGTTCACCGCCGGCGGATATTTCTTGTTTAAAAGGAAAAGCCTATGAGCACAGCAATCCATATCAATTCTATTTCAAAAAACTTCGGCTCATTTCCGGCTCTTGATAATGTAAGCTTTGAAGTGCCCGAAAAAACCATATTCGGTGTCCTGGGCCCCAACGGTGCAGGAAAAACCACATTGTTTTCGGTGATCGCAGGATTTCTTCCTCCGACCTCCGGTAATGTTGTGGTGCTCGGCGAAACCGAGATCGCCAAACTCCGCGGGCGCCTGAGTATTCTTCCGCAAGATGCCCTGTTTCAGGCAAATATCCCGATTTTTGACCAGCTTGTGTATTTTTCAAGATTGCTGGGACGTTCCCGCGATGATGCGGAATATGAGGTTTATCAGTCACTGAAACGGGTCAATCTCGACAAGTTCATGTTCCGGGAATCTGCGACCCTGTCGCACGGTATGTACAAGCGCCTTGCCCTTGCCCAGGCGTTTCTGGGTGAACCGGAAGTGATCATCCTGGATGAACCGACAAGTGGTCTCGATGTCCAGGGGGCAATGCAAATTCGGTCCCTTATCAAGGAACTGCAGTCCCAGACGACCATTATTGTCAGCTCCCACAACATGAATGAAATGCGGGATTTGTGTGAACATGTCGCGTTTTTAAACCAGGGAAAACTCGTCGCATCCGGCCCGGTGGACACTGTGACGGGAACCTCCCTTTCTGTGGAATGCAGACTGGGCAGGCCGCTCACCGAAGATGAGATTGAAAAATTGAAAAAATCAGATACAATCAGACAAATACAGCAGACAAACAAAGCATCGTATTCAATTGGATTTCTGCACACGCTGACCGATGAAGAGGCGGAAACAGAATCGCGAAAACTGCTGCGGCAAATTCTGGATATGGATATCAGCATTCATGCCCTGAACGAAACAAACCGGCTTGAAGTCGAATATCTCCGCCTCACCGGTTCAAACAATCAGCAGCGGCCATCGGTCAACTGAGAAAGCCGCACTGCCTGCACTGCACCCTGCAGGTATTGTGCAGCAAGGAGCACCACCATGAGCAGTCTGTTAAGCGCACGCGAAGTACTTGCCATCGCCCAAAGCATCGAGGAGAATGGTGCGGAGTTTTACCGTCACGCAGTCACCCTTCATCCAATCAAATCTGAATCAGCATTTCTCCTGCGGCTTGCCGGGATGGAAGAAGAACACAGGCAAACCTTTGCAATGATGCAGGCAGAGATGTACGAAGAACGGATGGAACAGGGCGATGAAAACTTTATCAACAATATGGATTTATACCTGAAGGCAGTCACCGACAGCCAGAATCTTGAGGGGTCAATGTTTGCAAAATATCTTTTTTCCGGCGAGGAAACAATGCAGGAAATCGTATCTGTCGGGATGGATCTGGAAAAAGAAACCATTTTGTATTATGTCGGGCTTCTGGACCTGATGAAAACAGAACATGAGAAAAAGACTATTGAACGAATTATCTCGGAAGAAAAAAGCCATATCATAACGCTCGCCGGAGAATTTAAAAAACTTTGTTCATAATGAATCAATGTAAAAAAATCACCGCACAAACGGCAAACCCCATTACCGTAGGGCTCTCCCAGCTGGCCGGCGGTGAGGCGGTAAAATGAAATGAACCGATGGCAGGCGCAATTATCGCCGCTCTTCCGGTTATGATTATTTATATTATACCTGGAAAATATTTTATCCAGGGCCTGCTCGCCGGTTCGGTCAAAGGGTAGCCTGTACCGAATCCGTCCTGTTATGGAAAGAAAAAGAAATAATGAATAACTCGCGCTCTCATACTCATTCCGGAGCAAGCATTCTTTGGGGGTCAAATACGGTCTCGGCTTCTTCTGATGTCACAAATCCTTCCTGAATTGCCACTTCCTTCACGGTCTTCTTTTCGGAAAATGCCTTAAAGGCCACCTTGCTCGCTTTGTCATAACCGATCTTTAAGGCAAGCGGCGTTACCATGGCAAGGCTCCAGTCAACAAGCTGGGCACAGCGTTCTTTGTCTGCAATAAGCCCTGCAATACATTTCTGTTCGAACAGGTGCACTGCATTGGCAAGAATTTCCAAAGCGGATAAGGTCTCAAAGGCTAAAAGCGGCTGCATGATCTGCAGGTCAAGCGGCCCGGTCTGGCAGGCAACAGTAATTGAAGTGGTTTTTCCCATGATATGAGCACAGACCTGAATCATCATTTCCGGAATCACCGGATTAATTTTTCCCGGCATGATTGAGCTTCCCGGCTGTAATGACGGAAGTTCAATTTCTGCGAACCCGGTTCGGGGTCCGGAGGCCAAAAGCCGAAGATCATTGGCTATTTTCATAAGACTGCATACAACTGTATTTAATGCACCGGCAAGCGCTGCCTGGCTGTCCCTGGCGGCAATAGCTTCAAATTTACAGGCAGCTTCCCGAAAAGGGATTCCAGTGTATTCACTGATTTTTTTTACCATCCCGGCAGCAAACTCTTTATGAGTATTCACGCCCGTGCCCAGCGCAGTACCGCCGATTGCCAGATCTTCCAGTTCGGGAAGCACCTTTTTTATCCGTTCCGATGCCTTCAGCACCTGTGTGGCATAGCCGGAAAACTCCTGTCCCAGGGTAATGGGCACTGCGTCTTGAAGATGGGTTCTGCCCACCTTGATAATGTCCATGAACTCAACCGATCGAGCAGCAAGCGCATCTGAGAGAGAAACAAGAACGGTAATGAGTTTTTCCGCCTCCAGGCGATTGCTCATGGACAAAGCAGTAGGGATGACATCATTGGATGATTGCCCGCGGTTAACATGATCATTTGGATGAACCGGTGATTTATCGCCGCGTTTACCGCCCAAAAGTTCATTTGCCCGATTGGCGATCACCTCGTTCATATTCATGTTCCATGACGTGCCTGATCCGGTTTGAAAGACATCCACCGGAAAATGGTGATCAAGTTTTCCTGAAAGAATTTCACCGCATGCGGCAACAATCGCTTCGGCAACCCCTGTATCAAGCAGTCCCAGCTGCTGGTTAACCTGCGCTGCGCATTGCTTGATTTGCGCGAGTGCATTACGCATCGAAAGCGGAATGGTGAATGCAGAAACAGTAAAGTTGTCAACTGCGCGCTGGGTCTGTGCTCCCCAGTAGGCTTCAGCTGTGATCTCTACTTCTCCAAGTGAATCGGTCTCTGTTCTTGTTTTTTCTGCCATCATCTTCCCCTTTTTTTATGAGAGGCATATTATACGTGAAACTACTCTAAACGATCAAGACAGCGTCGTGAAACCAGCGAAATCGGGAATTTTTTCCGTGGAACTCATTGAATGATATAATCGCTGGATTTGTTGGGTGTTTTTGGATAGGTAAAATGCCACCATTCCAGTTTATAAAATCTGAATCCCTCTTTTTCCATTTCAGACTTCAAGAAGAGACGGTTTTCCAGGATGTCGCCTTTAGCATTCATTGTCCATGCTTCTTTCCCAAAATAATCAAACGTGGTCCCCATATCCAGTTCTTTTCCTTCTTTATCAATAATTGTGAGATCAATGGCATTCCCGCATGAGTGGCTGATAATTTTATCTGGATTCACTGTCGGGAGGTAGCCTGCATCAAGCAGTTCTTTCTTGTTGTTTTTCGCTGCCCAGCGCAGCATATGCCTTTCTGCACGCATAGGCCGGTATGCATCAAAAACTTTCAGGGAATAGCCTTGCTTGACCAGTGAAGCCTGGACATGTTTCAGAGCCCCGGCTGCTTCTGCAAGCATGAAGGCCCGGGGAGCCTCATACCCGTCAAGCACTTCCCCGACAAAATTGTTTGTCGTGGCGTAACGAATATCAAGGACAATATCGGGAATTAATTCTTTAATATCCACAAAACCTTTCGGTGGAGGAATCTTTGCTATTGGCTTTTCTTCCGCGCATATCGTAAAAAAGAAAACAGATAACAACATCATTGCAATAGGCACTCTTCGTTTCATCCCGGCTTCCTCTTCATAAATTTTCTTTTCTCTCTTTTTTTGTTATCCTATTATGATCTTTGCGTTTATACAATCAGTCATCGTCACATTATTTTGAATAATTCCCGATCTTGTAAGGGCAAAATCATATTTTACCGGATCATCCGGCGAGAATTTCCTGAACGACTCTGTTACTTCAAAAACAGTCTGCTGATCTGCCTGTTTTCGCTGTGTAAATCCCAGTTCACGGCAAACCCGGTGCATATGGGTATCCAGCGGAACCAGCAATACTGCAGGAGATACTGACTTCCATAACCCGGGATCGATATTATCTTTTCGGACCATCCATCGTAAAAAAAGGTGATACCGCTTACAGGCGCTTTTTTTCCCGGGATCGGGGAGGAGATGATTATTCATCAATCCGGAAAATTTCACCAGTTTTTTATAAAATTCCACGAGAGCATTGTATATGGTTGAATCAGTGTTCAGAAATCCGGTTCCAAACGCGTTTTCCAGAGACCCGTAGTCTTTCATCATCTTTGCCAGGCCCCATAAAAAGGCTGCGATATCAGAACCGGAAGCAAACCGGTGCTTCCATGTGGATACTGCTGTAACTATCCTTTTTTTCGAAGCAGTCGCAAGGAATTGATAAACAGGACCTGTTCTTCTCAACAGATCATCCAGGCTTGACAATATCTGTCCGACCCTGCCGTACGCGCACATTGCAGAAATAAACCCGACAATTTCCTGGTCTTTTGGGGAGGAGTAGCGGTAGATTGTCTGCAGCGGGTCAGAATAAACCCACTTTCTGTCATTATAGACTGAATACTGTTTTTCAAGTATTGTAGACAATATTCTATTAAATCCAGAATCCTTACAAATTATTTTTCCTGTTTTCATCTTTATAAAAAACATACGGGGAAAAACTGCCGGAATCAAGAAATTGTTCCTTAAAATGAGGAAAACAGGCAGGAAGAAAATATGCCGGAAAAACTGATATTTGACAGGAGTTCTGCTAACACAGTATAATACGCAAAGCAATGGAAACCTTTAAGAAACTCTTTACAAAAGAAAAGAATTTATACCTCATTTCCGCAATCGGGACCTTTGTCATTACATGGGCGGTGAATCTTGCCTTCTTTCTCGATAATCCCGGTTTTGTGGGCATCCAGCTTCATCCCTATCTGCTCATTGTGGTACTGACAGCCTCACTGTATGGATATACCAGGGCAATGGTCACCACTGCAGGGGTCTCACTCATCTACACAGGCTGTATTTTTCTCCGGATATTCACACAGGGCGAGGACCTCACCCGGATATTTCAGTTTTCCTATTTCAGTCCGTTTATCAGTTTTCTTGTGCTGGGCACATTGGTCGGAATGCTCACAGACCGTCATAAAAAAAACCTGTTGTCCATGAATACAAAACTTGAGGAAAACGCGGTTCACATAGACAATCTCCATACGGAACTGAATATTCTACAAGAGCGCAACTCCGTTTTGAAACAAAAGGCAATGACAAACCGTGAAGTGCTTTCCATGCTGTATAACATCGTCAACCGAATGAGCACACTTGATCTGAACGAACTGCACACAGCAATCCTTGAAACATGCGAAGAACTTCTTGGGGCCGGAAAATCTGCCGTGTACATGCGTCAGGGGGACCGCCTGGTTCTGTGCACCTCACGCGGATATAAATCCGATGAAGTTCCCGCTCCGCATCAGCGGATCCTGAAGCACACAATCGAAGAAAAAAAAGTTTTTTCAGTACAGGATTTTCATGAAAACGGAAAGCGGATTCCAAATCCGGTCTTTATCTCTGCACCCCTTTTCATCGGAAAAGACGGGGATTCGGCAGGAGTCATCTGGATCGAATCTATTCCATTCCTGCAATATTCTCCGGTAACACTCAGGATCGCGGGACTCATTGCGGACTGGGCTTCCTTATGCCTTGGAAACATTTTCGCATTCGAGGCATTGAAAAACCGAACGGAAGGAAAAAACCAGAAATTGTACTTTGACAAAGTCCATAATGCTCTTGCGAACAACTTCGACGGTGTCTTCGCATACGGAACACCCTTTACCGATATTGAAAAAGAGATAAGAAAGAAGATCTCACTCCAGTAATGCAATGAAAAAGACGATTCTCGGAATAATAATTGAACTCGCCGCATTTGTAATTCTGATTTTTTCAGAAAGATGGGGGATCCCTTATACATTCGCGGTGTACGCACACATCTGGGGAGTATACCTGTTTACAAAAGGGCTTGACCTGAAACTTTCCGAGATCCATTTCACACGGGAACTGTGTTTTCTCTTTGCCTTCTTTTTTCCCATAGCCGGCATGACAGGAATACTTTTTTATCTGTTTGTATTGAAACAGATTGACGACACAGTACTGGGTGCATTTTCGCACTCCGATGATGACTTTGCCGGACAGGAAAAGGGAGAAAATGCGAATACCATCATAGAGTATATTCAATTACCATCGCTCCCGGCCGCACCGCTGCGAAAAAACCAGATAGACACATTATTTGGCACACTTCTCTCACACGAACATGACATTGCCACCGGATTGCTCGACCGTGAAAAAATGAAAAACACCTATTACACCGTTGATGAATTTGAAAATGAACAGGCAAAATACAGGAAAAAAATCAATTCACTTGAAAGTCTCTGCGCCAATAATCCATCTGACATCGGGCAAATCAATGCACTGGCAAATATTCATTTCGAATATGCCACGACCCTGGTCGATGATCACCATATACGAAAACTGCATCTTCAAAAAGCGATGAAACTTTACGAATCAGTCATCGATTCTGTCGGGAACGAGCTGTACCTTTTGGAAAAACTTCTACATATACATTTCTTTCTCGACGACATAAACGGCACCCTGGGGTATTGTAAAGAAATATTAAAAAGAGATCCTGCATACAGCCCGGCCCATCTGAGACTTATGGAATGTTTTTATCATAAAAAAGACTTCAAACGTCTCGCACAGGCTGCACAGAATGCACGGCAGATATTGAAAGCCAATGATTTTGTCAGGGATATCGCTGAAATGTGGCACACCTATGCATGATGTCTGCCTGATTATTGAGAATCATGGAAACGTTGAACAAACAGGCCTGCCTTCAGCGGTCATCCATCTGATACGATCACTTCCCGACATCAGGTTTGCGGTTTTTTCCATTACCCGAAAACATTTCGCACTCAATTCACTCCTGGGGGAAATCCCCGCCAACCTTCACGAGTATATCCAGTTTACCATAAACGAGGAAAGTCTGCTCAAAGGAAAAACCCCTCAGCGCAAAGCGGAAAAAGAATTCTGGCTGAAACTGAATGAATTATATAATACACCGCTCGAAGAGAAAATTCGTTTTTTTGAATCGGTCATTCAGGATTTGGCGGTTGATACGCACCGTGTCATCAATTATTCAGATATCATCCGCTCCCGCAAATTCTGGGACCTGAACACCAGTCAATATAAAAAATATGCCTCACATATCCCGTTTATAGATTACACATGGATATTCCGGACAACGCAGCTGCCATTTTTTCAGCTGATGCATGCAAATATTCCGCATGCCAAAATCTACCATATTTTTTCACCAAGATATGCTGCATGTGCAGGATTAATTGCGAAAATGCGATTCCGTTCTCATCTGATATTTGATATTCAGGAAAATACCCCACTCGTTGAAAATCTGAAACTGGAAACATTTTCCATAGACTCAACGGGAAATAAACATGAATCATCATTCACCCCGTCCACGTTCGACATTTATAAAAAAACATACAATGCAAATACAAAAATGTTTCATTTTTTGGCAAGCTTTTATTCCGACTTCATCATCGTTCATAACAGAAATCCGCAGCCTCTGTTTGATGATGAAGGAATCAAACACAAGTATGTGTTTGTCCCGCCCGGCATGGAAGCTCCCCGTACGGCAGACAGCGTACTCCAGTCAAAACAAAGGCCCTGTATCGGTATTGTCGGAGAAATAAATCCGCATGGAGACATTAAAACATCCATTAAAGCGGGAAAATTACTGCAGAATGATGTCCGCGATATCTGGTTTAAAATATTGAGTATTGGAAACACAAATGCATTTTACATGAAAGAGTGTATCGATTTGAAAAATTCACTGGGGCTGAATTTTTCCATGGAGATTGTTCACGAACAGCATCACCTGAAAACACTTTCATGCTGTGATGTGGTGATTTTTTCCCAGGGGAACGGGAGCGGCGAGAACCTTCTCCTGACTGCATTGCAGCTGGGAAAACCGATTATCGGAACAAATGAACCGGTATATCACCGGATTATACAGGGTCACTCCGAGGAAGACCGCAATCTGGGAGAATGCGGGCTGTTTATCAATACTGGAAGCCCTCACGAAATCGCACAAACCGTCCAGATAATATTGAATGATAAAAAACTGAACAAGGAAATGTCACGGATAGCACAGCGCCGTTTTGAATTATACTATTCAAAATCAACCGGATATAAAACGTATGAATCATTGTACAGGAATTATATCTGATACGGTGCACTATATTAAAGGATGAAAGAACAGAATGAGGGAAATAACATTTCATTTATCAGCCATTGAGAAACATGTGACCGATCCGCAGCTTGAGAAAAAGTACCTGGAAACACCAATCTACATTACAAGTCCCTGGCTGCTTTTGTTTCTCTGCTTTGCACTTGCAGGATTCATTTCCTATATATTCAAAAGTGAAACCGAGGTTGATATCAATTACGGCACACTCATGTATGCTTTTACCGGTGCGCTTTTTATATCGGGCACACTCAGTATTCCTCTCATGCGGTATATCATGTTTCAAAAAGCTTCTATTCAGCCCCACCTTTTCCGTGCATCCCTGATCGGACAGCTCTCTCTGGTTGCCGTGTTTTCTTTTTTTATTGGTGCCGCCATTTTTCTTCCGTTCGGACTGCCATTAAGCTACAAGATATTCGCCATTATTTTCTTTATCCTTCTCACCTGCTCTTTGCTTCTTTTTATGGTACAGTCATCACTGAAATATTTTCCCTTGCTGTCTGTTTTTTTCTTTACCCTGTCTGTTCTTGTGCCTGTTGCCGGGATGGCCGGGAAGGCATTATTCGGACCGCCAGGATTTATTTTGTCATTAACAATAGCCCAGATGATTGTTTTTTTTGTGCAATGGTTTCTCTCTTTTCACGATGCGACCCATCTGTACCGGGTAAATCTGACTTCATTCCGTTTTGCAGTGAAAGACCCCATTGCAATTGCGATCGGGTTTTTGTGCACTTTTGGTTTCCTGAGTGATAAAATCATGTACTGGATTACCGCTCCCGGTACTGCTTCGGCAATGTACCCGATCGCCCACGATTACAATATTGGTTTTTTTCTTGCATTCTGTATTACCCTGCCGGCGTTTGTGTATTTTTTCGTTTTCGGGGAAAAATCAATTTCGAAATATTACCGCCGGTTTTATAATCAAATTTGGCATCGGGCGCCATTCGAGCAGATCGAAGAGGAACAGAAGGCGTTTTATCATCATCTGCTGACCGTCAGTTATATTACCATGCAGATACTGTTGTTTCTGGTATTCATTTCCAGTTATTTTGCAACCCAGATATTTTCTACGCTGGGGCTTTCCCTGGATGACATCGTCACCTTTCGCATTGCAGCATGGGGAAGTGCATTGTACATTATTTTTACCTGCATCAGCATTCTCCTGTACTATATGGATTTCCAGAAACCTGTATTGATTTTCTATATCATATTTTTTGCCTGTAATATCACAATATCTGCTGTCAGCACGTTTGTATTCAACAATCATTCGGCGTACAGTTTTTCCATTGCAAGTGCAATAGCCCTCACGTCCGCACTCGTATTCCTTGTTTATTGTTTGCGGAATATACTGTATATTCACTTTCAACGGGTACCTTTGAGCTATCAACTCAGAAAATCAATATCTCATGATAAAGGGATATATTTATTAAAAAGGGATAATTTATGAACATCGAAAAAATACTGAAGGGCAATGCCCTGTTCGCCTATATTCCAAATGACATCATCAAGTCGATCACCACTTTTTTCAAGGAACAAAAAATAACCCGTTCCTTACCAGCCGTACAGATGAATAATCCCGATGACTGCTTTTTTATCATTACCAGCGGAAAAGTCAAGGTTCATTATATTCAGAACATAGACCAGGAACTGGGCGTCGGCGATTATTTCAGCGAGATGGTGCTGTTCAATCAAAAATCACGGGTTCAGCATGCGTTCCCCATCGGTGATTCCGCGACAGTACTTTCAATCGAAAAAAAAGATTTTGTTCATTGCCTTGATGCATACCCGCTCCTCGCCACCGTGATCACAAGCATTTTGTCTCAACGGCTGAGCTCACGCGGGATCGCCGGTTATGAACGGACAATAGCCAGCTATACAATCATTGATGAAATCATGTCCCAGGAAAAGGAAATTTCATTCATTGGGGAGCATTCAATTCTGAAAAGGCCGGTCATGATCCAGCTGATTCCCCATCTTTTTATTTTTGATCCCGAATACAAACAGCGGCTGCTCAATAAAATGAAAGTTGTTGCCAATCTGCCGCCCGACTATATCATCCGTCCAACGGATATGGTTCAGGCATATAACACCTATTTTGTGGTCTACGATATCGAAGGAGGGATACCGCTCTCTGAAATCGCGGAAAAAACCCGATCAATCCCCCATCCGATTATTTCATACATCATCCTTGAAACAGCACGGGTGCTTTCTTTTCTGCATTCAAAAGGCCTCATCCATACGGATATCCGTCCTGAAAATATCATGATCACGATGAATGGAGATATCCGCATCGCCAATTTCGGCATCATGCATCCCGATCACTGTATTCCGGAATATATGCCGCCGGAACAGCTTGAAAAAAAAGTGATCGATCGTACTGTGGATATTTATGCTCTGGGAGTGATTGCCTATCTCCTCGCTGCGAACAGACTCCCCTGCGAATCAAAAGAACTGCATACCCTTCTTAAGCTCAAGCTGAACCGCGAATACACACCGCTTCAGGAAATGAACCCCCTCCTCCCCAATTCCCTGCTCCAGTTTGTCTCACGTGCGCTTGAACCAAAATCCGAGAAGCGGCTGGAGAATTGTGCGAATCTGCCGGAATTGTTTGCCTTATGGCTCAATCCGGAAAAACTGCACCAAAAATCCGAAGGAAAGTTAGAACCGACAGCTTCGTCCCGTGAATCATTCATTCAATGGATGAACAAAAAGTTCTTTCAGCCGGACGACAAGAACAGCACCAGAAGCAACAGAAAAAAAATCAAGATACTGGGTACTGATCTCATGAAAGAGAAAAAAAGCGGATATGAATCTTTATTTGAACAACAGGATGAATTTTATTCATTCAAGCTGCTGACCTTTGAAGAATTTGTCGAGCAGCAAATTGCCTCTGGTGCAAAAAAGGCTTTTCTGGACAACAAGGGAGAACTCTCCTCATATTTCCAGTCTCTGGAACATGAACGCCAGGAACTGGTCATTCTTCATTTGATCACCCTCTCCCTTCTTCAGGCAAAAACAAAAAAAGATATTTTCTCAACCATCATGCAAATGCTGGGATTGTTGGAAAAGTCCGGAAAATGGGTACTGCTCTCCAAACGGGAAAAAAAGATAAAAAATCAGGCGGAACGGCTTGCTTCAGGAGCAAATTATTCACTCGACGCGTTCAGTGACCATTCAATTATTGCAAAAGCGGAAACAATCAAAAAGGTTGAAGTGTTCCGTGAAAAAAATTCATATGTATTGCTTTGTCCTGTTTACGCGGGAAGTAAATATATCGGATGCATCTGTCTGGAAGACCGGCTGAAACCCGCCGTAGACAGCCGTCTGAATTTTTATTCAATGTTTTCCAAAATTACCCCGGCGGCAAGAATTACCATTTAACATATCTGCGATAAAAGCAATCGTTTACGATTCCACCGCCCAGAGCATGGAAAACCAGACCAGCGCTTGACTTGCCCGCACCATTGCATCCAGTGCCGCCCATTCCTTCCGTGAGTGGTAATTGAATCCGCCATCAAATAAATTCGGCGTGGGAATACCCATTTCCGAAAGACGGGCACCGTCAGTTCCGCCACGAATTATCTCTTCCCGATATTCAATCCCGGTTTTTTCAATCGCCTCACGAACCAGCAGGAATGCCCGTTTTTCTTTTTTGATATACTGATGCATATTTGCATACTGCTTGGCCGTTTCAACCTGCAGGGAAGCTCCTGGATACATCGTTTCAAACAGCCGGGCAATTCCTTCAACTGCCTTGACCCTGCGCAGGCATTCCCTGTCCTCAAAATCCCGTATCAATATCTCAATGACCGCTTCCTCGATCGTTCCCCTGACCTCTATCGGGGCATAGTACCCGTATCTGCCGTCGGTTGCCTCGGGACTCTCATTTTTAGGAAGCATATCGATAAACTCTCCGGCAAGTGCTACTGCATTAACAAGCCGGCCACGCGCTTCCCCAAGATGAATACTTTTCCCCTGGATACTGACGCTCATATGATAAGCTTCAAAACATTCCGCCTCCAGTATCCCATCTCCACCCCCGTCAACGGTCAGGCAAAATCCGGCATTTAACCGTTCCCGGGGAAACTTTAATGTTCCCCGGCCGGTCTCTTCATCCGGCGTGAACACCAGTTCAACCATTCCATGATGAGATTCCGGATGCAGCACAAAATATTCAAACGCCGTGATAATCTCCGCGACGCCAGCCTTGTCATCGGCACCGAGCAGGGTTGTTCCGTCGGATGTAATGATGGTTTTTCCCTTATAGCGCAGCAGGTCAGGTGAATCATCCGGATGCAGGACAACACCATCGTGCAGTACAATCGGCTCCCCGTCATATTCATGATGGACCCTCGGTTTTACATTTTTCCCCGGCGCATCACTTGCCGTGTCGAGATGAGCAATAAATCCCACCGGAGGGACAGACCGTGATACTGTTAATGATGCAGGAAGTGATGCATACACATATCCATTATCATCCAGAAATACATTTTTCACTCCGACCGAAAGCAGCTCTTCTTTCAGCAATTCCGCGAATTGCCGTTGCCCCTTCGTTGACGGGATTTCCTCCACATGCCGGTCGGAAGTAGTCTCGATCACCACATAACGTAAAAAACGCTGCAGTATTTTTTCCTGAAACCATTTTTTATCTTCTTTTAAGTCCATTTTCCCATCCTGTTCAATTGCCATAAAAAAGGCTGCTGTCACAGCCGCCGGCAAGGCCTTTATGTTTTTTTCCGCTTTATCAGGAAATTATAAACAAGCTCCACGGCATTTACAACATTATTACACCATGAAAAATAAATTTAAAACAGAAATGTTGCCAAAAAACACTTCCTTCTCTACAATAATGAAGAATGTCAGAATAATTGAAAGCTGGAGTAATGAGTGGCAAGAAAAATCATCATAATTGGAGCAGGACTGGCGGGACTTGCCGGAGCCGCCCTTTTGGCGAAAAAAGGATACAAGGTTGTGGTACTGGAAAAAAACAGCATACCCGGCGGCGTGGCAGGCAGATTTGAAAAAAGTGGTTTTCTCTTTGACACCGGTCCGACCTGGTATCTGATGCCAGAGGTGTATGACCGGTTTTTCGGATTGTTCGGAAAAAAACCGGGTGATTATTACACCCTTCACCATTGCAATCCATCCTACAAAATAATATTTGAAGGCCAGGGCGAGGCAGTTATCTCCCGCGACCAGGAACATAACCGAAATGTTTTTGATTCCTTTGAGACTTCCGGTGGACACAAATTAAAACGGTTTCTGGAAAACTCCAAAGAAAAGTTTTCCATCGCAGTCGCCAAATTCCTGTACAGGGAATATACATCAATACTGGATTTTGCATCACCCCGGCTGCTCCTCGACGGATTGCGCCTCAATATTTTCGATACACTTCATTCATTCGTGAAAAAATATTTTTCCGACCATCGTCCCCAAAAAGTAGTGGAATTTAACACTGTTTTTCTGGGCTCAAGCCCTTTCTCCACACCGGCCTTGTATTCTTTGATGGCGCATGCAGACATCACACAGGGGGTCTATCACCCTGCCGGAGGAATTTATAAACTGGTAGAAGCACTTGTTTCATTGGGCAGCGAATATGGGGTCGAATACAGATATAATCAGGAGGTTACCGGTATTGAGTGTGCAGACAGAACAACAACCGGTGTACAAACAGCCAACTCATTTGAATCTGCTGATATTGTTGTTTCTGCTCTTGATTATCATCATACCGACACCGCACTGACTCCAAAAAAATACCGTAATTATTCAAAACGATACTGGAACAGCCGCATTCTTGCCCCTTCGGCATTTTTGATATTTCTTGGACTCAATAAAAAGATTCCACAGCTTGAGCACCATAATTTTTATTTTGCCGAAAATTGGGACAGGCATTTTACCGAAATATTCAACAAGCCTGCCTGGCCGGAAAATCCGTCCTACTACATTGGTGTCCCCTCCAGGACAGATCCAACTGCCGCACCAATAAATTGTGAGAATATTTTTATCCTGGTGCCGACCGCTCCGGGACTGGATGATCCCGATACCATCAGGGAAACCTTTGCAGCCAAAATTATTTCCCATATTGAAACACAGCTCAATACTCAGATAAAAAAGCACATCATATATCAGCAAGTATTTTCACAAAGAGATTTCTTTCATCACTATTATCTTTTTAACGGAACAGCTCTGGGCCTCTCGCACACACTGTTTCAGACTGCCCTGTTCAGGCCTTCCAGGAAAAATAAAAAACTGAAAAACATGTATTATACCGGCCATTACACACAACCGGGGATAGGGATGCCCATGGCAATAATCGGAGCAGAACTGCTTGCAGACAGAATAATAAAGGAACAGCCTCATGAATAACGTTTTCCAGAAAACGTTCAAACAGGGAAGCACCACCTATTATAACTCAAGTATTTTTTTTCCAAAAAAAGTCAAAAAGGATGTATTTATTTTATACAGTTTTGTCCGGATTGCAGACAATTTTGTGGATTCCATTCCACAAAATGCTCAAGGGTTTAATGAATTCAAGACACACTACCAGCAGGCGGTTCAAGGCCAGCCGTCAAACAACACCATTATTGATTCATTCGTGGATTTGTTGCACAGGAAATGTTTTTCTGTAAAATGGGTCAATGCATTTATTCATTCGATGGAATGTGACCTCTCAAAAACCGAATATAATACCATGGAAGAAACATTAGAATATATGTACGGTTCAGCAGAAGTGATTGGATTGTTTATGTGCAGAATTTTAAATCTGCAGGAACAGGCTGAATATGCAGCATCCATGCAGGGACGGGCAATGCAATATATCAATTTCATTCGTGATATCAAAGAGGATGCAGAGCTTGGACGGAGATACCTCCCGCTCACCGATAGCGGACTTTCTTCTTTGACTGAACCGGCTGCCAGGGCTGCACCCGGTCTTTTTACGAGTTTTATCCGAAGGGAAATCGAGCGGTATAAAACATGGCAGGATGAAGCAAACGCCGGATTCCACCTTATTCCCAAACGGCTTCGTATTCCCATCCGCACCGCCGCAGACATGTATCTGTGGACTGCAGAAAAAATCTGGAAAAATCCATTTCTAATTTTTCAAACCAGGGTGAAACCGTCACGAACACGAATACTAATGCAGCTCGTGTTCAATATATTCAGGTGATCCCCATGAAAATAAAAAAACACCTGATATTCTGGCATGACTTTCGCTCCATGATAAAAAATCTCGCAATCATTTATTTAATCGGAATTGCCGGCCATGTAATCCCCGCTACCCGCACTATTTTTATTTTCATTACCCCTGTTTCATTATTATTAATAAATATACTGGTACTGCTTCATATTTTTCCGTTCTTTGAAAAAAGACTGTTTTTGTTTTGCGGAATTACGTTCCTGTTTACCTTCGTGATAGAAATCATTGGTGTTCATACACATGCAATCTTTGGTGCATACACCTATGGCAAAACGCTTGGACCAACACTGCTTGGTGTTCCTCCCCTTATTGGCCTGAACTGGCTCATCATTCTCATTGGTGCTGCTGCGTTTGTCGAACTATTATT
Organism: Spirochaetales bacterium; assembly: GCA_016929065.1. Taxonomy (GTDB): domain Bacteria; phylum Spirochaetota; class Spirochaetia; order SZUA-6; family RPPD01; genus RPPD01. The sequence continues at coordinate 17,682 of JAFGJO010000004.1, forward strand.
TAAAAAAAAGTTTCTCATACCTGTCATCGTTCCGCTTATGGCTGTTGCGGTTGATATCATCATGGAACCGGTTGCAGGAAAACTTGATTATTGGCAGTGGGAAAATACAATGGTTCCCCTCCAGAACTATCTGGCCTGGGCAGGAATTGCGTTCATCGTTTCATTACTGTATACATGTATCAGGATAAAAATAACAAGCGCTGTCCCGGCAATCCACCTGGGATATCAGGCTGTATTCTTTCTTGCACTTTTATTGTTTGTTTAAAATAAGGAAGGAACCATGTTTCAGTATTTATCAGCGAAAAAAAAAGAAATATCTGACTTTCTGAATGAATTCATGCAGTCCGAGTCAGCCGCATATGCGGCGACCGGACGATTCGGAAAAGATACACTCAACAGACTGTACGAGTTTGCATGCAGAGGCAAGATGATACGCGGCGGACTGGTTGTCCTTGGCCATGAACTGTTTAACGGCGATTTTTACTCTGAAGCAGTAAAAACTGCTGCTGCCCTTGAATTGTTCCAGTCAGCATTACTCATCCATGACGACATCATGGACCGTGATACATCCCGCCGTGGAGAGCCAACTCTTTATTATCAGTATGCTGAAGAAAATAAAGCGGCCGGAATCAATGAGTTCCTTCATATCGGCGAGGCCATGGGAATTTGTGCCGGTGATGTTGCATTTTTCTGCGCGTATACGTTACTTGCCGGCCTTTCTCTGGATCCTGATAAAAAACAGACGGTTCTTGAGCACATCACGCGTGAAATGGGATATGTCGGCACTGCCCAGATGCTGGATGTTTTTTTCGGCGCATACAATGCCAAAACTGCTGACATATCGCAACAAGAGATTTTAAACCTGTACAAATTCAAAACCGGCAGATACACCATCGCGCTTCCCCTCGCCACGGGAGCACGGATTGCCGGGGCTTCCATACACAATATTTCCGCTCTGGAAAGCCTGGGTGAAAAACTCGGAATTATTTTCCAGATAAAAGATGATGAACTGGGCCTTTTTGGGGATACAGAAGATATCGGGAAACCGGTCGGTTCTGATATCCGTGAAGGCAAAAAAACCGTCTTTTACCAGATTCTGCAGCAGCAGGCTTCTGCAACAGAGCAGGAAAAACTGTTACATATTTTTGGAAACCCCGATATTACACAGCCTGATATTGATTATGTCCGTAATGTGATTGAAAAAAACCGGGTTCGTGAAAAAGTATCTGCCATCGTTGACACACTGAAAAAAGAGATTGAAAGCCACATAGCGAATATCGAAATACAAAACACAGACACCCATAAAATCCTTGAAAGCCTGGTATCCTACAGCATCACCCGCACGATATGATACATACGTAATCTCATTGTCATTTGGTACGCTATAATTCCAGCCTGAAATCAAGGAGAAAATCGCGATTATTGATGGCTGCATCACACAATAAAAGATTATCATGATATTTTTTTATAAACAGCTCCCTGTCAGCCACTATTTCCTTTGAGGAAATGACTTCTCCAAACCGGACAATAATTTCCGGTTTTTTTTCATTATACGTAGTGATCACACTGGCAACAGGAAGAACTTGTGAGATAACAGGTGAATTGAGAAAATGAGTCAAACCTGCCTGGATCGACTGCGGCCGCTTCCAGTACGGCTCCATCTTCCCCTGGGGATAGAACACAATGCAGTTTTTTGAATCTTTCAGCAGCGAATGGAAATACAGTATTGTCTGGTGCACACTTTTCGGTTTTCCGGGATCTATTGAAAAAGCACCAAGCTTTGAAAAAAAAGGAAACTGCAGCAGCTGTTGTTCAAGCATCATAATCCGGAACTTCCGCCGGGTACGCAGTTTTAAAAAGCAATAGATAATAAATCCGTCCCACCAACTCATATGATTGGGTGTCATAACCAGCGGAATATCATCATTTGTCTGAGGGACATCATTAACCAGCCAAAAATGGCTGAAATTCTTTTTCATTAACCGACGGAAATATGAACCAAAAAATATGGCATGAAACTTTGAATCCCTCGCAACAATCATAAGCTGTATTTCCTGACAAGGCCGGCCGTGATTTTTCCGGAAAGAATTGAAAGGGGAATCCCGCCGCCGGGGTGCGCACTGCCGCCGGCAAAATACAGATTTTTTATTGCCCGTGACCGGTTCCCCTGCCGCAGAAACGCCGCCATCATCCCGTTCGATGAAGGCCCGTACAAACTTCCCTGCCAGCTTCCGGTATCTCTCATGATATCGGGAGGTGCCATTATTTTTTCGGTTTTCAGGTATTTTTGAATATCAAATCCAAAGTGTTTTTGTATTTTGGCAATTATTCGCTGCCGTGTCCGCTGTATTTCGTTGTGCCAGTTTTGAGATTTACATCGCGGTGCATTCACCATAACATACCAGTTTTCACACCCTTTTGGAGCATCCTGTGCAGCAAACCGTCCGGAAATATAGATATACACGGTAGGATCATCAGGAATTCGAAACCTGCTGAACAAATCCCTGAATTCCTGTTTATAATTATCTGAAAACAAAATTGAATGCGTTGCAAGCCGGGTTGTTATCCCCAGCCCCCAGTAAAATACCAGTGCAGAACTTGATGGTTCTGCAAATCTGTATTTCACGGCACCGGGCAGCCAGCGTTTCCGTAACAGATGTTCATACGTCGTACGAACATCACAATTTGACACCACAACATCATACTCAATATTCCGGTTTTCGACGGCAATTCCATGCACCCGGTTTTTTCTTGCAAGTATCCGGTCAACCTTTTTCCCCGGAAATAAATTTATTTTTTGATTTTTACATAACTCTGTCAGAGCTTTCGGAATTGCTGCTATTCCTCCTTTGGGGACGACTGCCCCGAGCTGTTCAACATGATGGATAACATTCAGGGTAGCCGGTGTTTTGTACGGGTTTGAACCGTTAAATGTCGCATACCGGTCACAATACTGGACCATACGGGAATTGTCAAAAAATGATTTATTTGCCTGATGCATGCTGCGAAACGAATCAATTCCGGAAATATATTTCCCCGCGTCTTCAAGCCGGATGGATTTAAAGGAATCAATTTCATGAAAACTGTTAAATAAAAAAAGGTCCTTTACCAGATCATAAATATTTTTGGTATACAATAAATATCCTGATACTGACTTTTCTGTTATACCAAAAACTCTTGCGGCTTCTCCAATATATTTTTCCTGATCTGTAAATGCGGTAAACCGGGTTCCGTCCGGATAAAAATAATCACAATTAATTTCCAGAGGAACAAACGAGAGATAGTCTCTCCTGTCTTTATCCAAATACCCGAATAGCTCATCGATGATAAAACTCATTGTCACAAGAGTCGGGCCAGTATCAAACCGGAATCCGTCTGCTGAGATTGTTCCCGCTTTCCCCCCAAAATCGAGGTTTTTTTCGTAACAATCAATATGACAGGAAGAATCTTTGGAGAGATACAATGCAGCCGACAAACCGGCAAGGCCGCCGCCAATGATTGCACAACGCTTCATATATTCATATCCTTTGACCTGCTGATAAAAATCCTACGACAAACAACATCATTATGTCAATGAACTTTTCCGCGTACCGGCACAAATGACCATAAATTATTGATTGAGCTCTTTTAATGTTTTTAGTATCATACACCAAGATGTTTATAATAGACCTGCTATTCTATTGTGCAGCTGCCATTGCCCTTCTGTTTTGGTGGTGCGGCTGGCTCAGCTTATACCATATCCCCCGCCTGCCTTCTGTAAAAACCAGCATCTTGAACAAGACAACAATATCAATTATTGTTCCGGTCCGTAATGAACAAAACAGAATTATGCCGCTTCTCGCATCAATAAAAAAACTACAGCCAAAACCAAAAGAAGTATTGTTTGTTGATGATGCATCAGAAGACCACACAGTCGCAATTATCAAAGCGGCTGGTTTTCGTGTTTTGTGCGCAAATAAAAAGCCGAAAAACTGGCAGGGGAAAAACTGGGCATGCTGGATTGGTGCTCAAAATGCAACAGGAGAACAGCTCCTTTTCCTGGATGCCGATACAACTCCGAAACAGCATGTATTGGCATCGCTGCTTATTGCCGCGCAGAAGCACAAAGGAGTAATATCGGTCCAGCCATTTCACCGTATCAAATATCTTTTTGAGCAGCACTCGCTGTTTTTTAATCTTGTCGTAATGGCGGGGATTGATGCATTTGGTTTTTTTTCAAAAAAAGGAACTCCAACCGGCTGTTTTGGTCCCTGTATTTTTATCAACAAAGATATTTATTTTCAAACCGGCGGTCATAAGGCAATTAAAACAGAACTGGTCGATGATGTTTCCTTTGCACATCTCTGCCGGCTGCATAATATCAAGGTTTTTAATTTTGGCGGGAAGGGAATGATCGAATTCCGCATGTACCCGGAAGGCATGCAGTCACTTGTGCAGGGGTGGTTAAAAAATCTTTCACGGGCATCAGATCAGTCAAGTTTCCCTGCAGTCACATTTCTGGCATTATGGATTACCGGAATATTTTCATGCACCGCGCTTCCTGCTTTTTTATTTTTTTCCTTCTCGGCGGGCAATAGTGCGATTGCATTCATATTGTACTTTATGTATGTTTTGCAGATTCTTCTTCAGATAAAAAGGATTGGCAATTTTTCTATTTTTGCCGCAGCAGGTTTTCCCTACTTTGTTGTCTTTTTTGTGATTATATTTTCCCGTTCGGTTTTTCTGACAAAAATAAAAAAGCAGGTGCATTGGAAAAACAGAACAATTCGTTTCGGGTAATCACTGATTATTACGGGCTCGGAGAACTGCGGGCTTACGGCCGCACACCCCCGATATCCGCTCTGAAATCCTGTTCGGAGATAATCCGCAGAGTTCAAAAAGCTCACTCCTGCTGCCGTGCTCTACGAACGTATCCGGAACCCCAAACAAAGTGTATGTCTTGTGTGGATATTTTTTTACCAGTTCCGATCCAAGATATTCACCGATCCCGCCGAGCAGAACACCGTCCTCAATGAAAAATACCTGATCATATTTTGAAACGACACCAAGAAAGTATTCCAAGTCAATTGGTTTGATAAACCGTAAATTATAAATATCTGCTTCGATACCCTGCTCTCCAAGCAGTCGTTTTGTTGCCTGTACTTCAGGAATTGTTCCTCCCAGCGTCACAATCAGAATATCTGCACTGTTTTTTTCCAGGAATACCCCCCTGCCTTCTTCTATCGGCAGGGACAATTCAGGAGAATCAGTGATGCATACTGCCCGGGGATACCGGATAATCGATGGCAATTTACGTTCAAGACAATATTTGAGCATTATTTCCATTTCTTCCCTGCTTGCCGGAGACAGAAATGCAATATTCGGAATGCCGCGAAACAGTGATATATCAAAGACACCATGATGTGTTTCCCCGTCATTCCCCACTATCCCTGCGCGGTCGAGTGCAAACACGACCGGAAGTTTCTGCAGGGCAACATCATGAATGAGCTGATCGACTGCACGCTGCATGAATGTTGAATAAATGGCAACCACCGGGCGCAATCCGCTTGCTGCAAGACCTGCGGCAAAGGTGACTGCGTGCTGTTCACAGATTCCCACATCAAAAAACCTCTGCGGAAACTTTTTTTGAAAATGGATCAGGCCGGTACCGCTCGCCATGGCAGCAGTTATCGCAATAATTTCTTTCTGCTGCTGTGCTTTATCAACAAGTGCCTGAGCAAATGCATCGGTAAACATGGCTGATGAGTTGTCTTCGGACTCGCCGTCGAGAATCGAAAAGGCTCCCACCCCATGAAACCGTGCAGGATTGATTTCTGCGTGGCTGTACCCCTTTCCTTTCTTTGTGGCTACATGAACCACCGTCGGACGATCCATGTTTTTCACAATATTGGTCATGACATGAATCAGTGAATGAATATTGTGTCCGTTTAAAGGCCCTACATATTCATACCCAAGATCTGCAAAGATATTTGCCCTGAAAAAAAACGCCTTGAGACTGCGCTTCACCCGGTAGATGAATTGAAGCAGAAACGATCCAAAGAACGGGATTTTTTTCACCAGATTGTCCACATAACGCCGGAACATATTGTATGTCCGCGTGGTCGTTACTTTTGTCAAATGCACGGATAATCCTCCGACATTCTGGCCGATCGACATCTTGTTGTCGTTCAGAATGATTATCAGCCTCTTTCCCAGGTGCCCGGCATGATTGAGCGCCTCAAGCGCCATCCCTCCGGTGAGAGAACCATCACCAATGACCGCAATAACATTACCCTTTTTTAACTGCAATTCCTGCCCGGTGAGTATCCCCAGAGCGGCGGAAATCGAGGTGGAGGAATGTCCTGTTTCAAAAATATCATGTTCGCTCTCAATTCGCTTGGGAAAACCGCTCACCCCTTTATATTGCCGAAGATTCTTGAATCCCTCGCGTCTGCCGGTAAGAATTTTATGGGCATAGGACTGATGGCCGACATCCCAGATAATCTTGTCATCCGGAGAGTCAAAAACCCTGTGCAGGGCGATGGTGAGCTCTACGACGCCGAGATTCGAGGCAAGATGCCCTCCGGTACGGCTGACGACATCGATGATGTAATGACGAAGCTCATCCGCAAGAGGTTTGAGTTTGTATTCCGGAAGAGATTTCAAATCATGTACGGAATTTATTTGTGATAGAATTGTATAATCTGAACCCATAATATCCTGACAGGTATATATGATACTCATAACCTGCCTTCATTGTAAAGAATTTTCTTTCCTCATTGCAAGCCGTATTTTCGTGTTCTGATTTTATCAAACAGGAATCAAACATCCGCGATAAGCGTCAATTTTTCAACTATTTCAGCTATTAATCTTTCCCTTCTTTCCCACTCAAAAAGCAAATTGACCATAAATTATATATTTATTAATAAAAGAGTTTGATAATATTTTTAAATAAACATGCTTTGATAGTTTTTGGAGGAAAAAAAGATGCTTACTGTCATAAAAAAATCCAAATGGGCTTTTTACATTATGGGCTTTGCACTGATATTAATCCCGGGTTATGAAATTGCCGCCAAAGAACCGCTCAAACCCGTCCGCATTTATATTGCCGGCGACTCCACTGCATCACATTACGCTCGCAATCTTGCGCCCCGCACCGGATGGGGCCAGGTTCTGCAGGAATATTTTAATGATGCGGTTACAGTCAAAAATTACGCTGCATCCGGCCGAAGTTCCAAAAGTTATATCGCCGAGTTGCAGTTAAAACGGATTGAAATGGAAATCCAGCCGGGGGATTATCTTTTGGTGCAATTCGGCCATAACGATGAAAAAAAAGATGATCCAGACCGCTATACCGAGCCGTTCACGACCTTCAAGGAAAACCTTAAAATATTCATCGAGAGCGGGAAAAAGCTCAAATTCCATGTAGTATTGGTAACTCCCATCAACCGCCGATCTTTTGACGCGGAAGGGAAAATACGTAACACCCACACCGACTACCCTGCTGCCATGATTGAATTGGGCAAGGAAATGAACATTCCGGTCATTGACATGACCGCTTTATCGAAGGACTTGTTTGAAAAAGCCGGCCCGGAAGAAGCAAAAAAATATTTTCTCTACGGAAAGAAAGATGAGTTGAAATGGTACCCGAAAGGCGTGGCAGACGACACACACTTCAGCGAGTACGGCGCAAAAACGCTTGCCGGAATCATCGCGAAAGAACTGGGAACACATGTACCCACGCTAAAAGAATATCTCAAATAAAGCGATTATGTAATTAATTGAAGAACCTGCACTTGAGTATCTGTTTATCCAATTCGAAACCATCCATTTATCGCGATACCTCAGGTATGATCGCCCCGTTGCTGTTCACCTGGGGAATCACTTCGGGTACCATGAATCCGAATTTCCGGTAAAATTTCAAGCGGTAGTCTTTTATCCAGATCGCAAAGGCGGTGGATGGATCTTTAAAAACATGAAGCCGTTCATACAGCCTGAAAACCGTGATCTCCCTGCACCAGTTGCACAGACGGTTGGTCACCCGCAGATTACCGTTTCCGCCATAAACCTGTGCATTATCTTTGGTGCCATTCATCAGACATTTGGCCTCTGAGTGGTACCCATTGATTGCGTTGCCGTATATACCAACCACCCCGCCGACATCCTTGTTTATTTCACCGCCGGCAAACAAATGACGCCAGGGGACGGTCCTGTAATCCGGGTCTTTAACGACATTGTACAAAAATCGTGATGTCTCTGACTGCGCATTGGCAATGAGATCGTTACCGGGATTTTCGGCAAGGTACTCATCCCCCAGACGCGCGAAAGCGTGCAGAAATTCATGGGGACGATTATGGGAAATCGCAGTGGAAAGAAGTTGTTTGTTGTTCTGCGGGTTAGCCAGCCGGCGGCTGCACCCTGAATAACCCGACCGATCAAGTTGAGGATCATAAGTGAGGATGACGACAATCAGGTTCATATTGAGATACCCGGTAATACCTCCGGGAGGATAAAAATCATCCCTGAGTATATTCGTTTTTCGTCCAATTTCCCAGACTTTCCGGGCTGCTTCATCAAACTCAAGAACAAGCTCTCCGGATGCATCCACGGTAATGCCAAACGCCGTCTGTTTTTTCCCGCCCCCTTTCACGACATGTTCCTTCGAGGCAGTGTTATACTGCCAAACGACAAATGCGTTCTTGAAAGACAAAAACGGCTCCACGACGCTGGTTTCATTCATCCAGGTTTCGACATCACGGTCAAATTTTTTATTGTCAAGATCTTCCTGTGTATAACCCTCCGGCAGGATGAGGATGTTCAGGAGCTTTTGTTCCGGGATTGTTATCTGGCCGCCGGTTTTAATATCATAAATCGATCCGTCACCTTTATAAACAGGGATCAGTTCCACAGGCGCGCTGTTGACCGGCAAAAGGCTACACTGAAAAAACTGAAAGAGTAACATCATTAGAAAATAGCGCACATACAGCTTCATGCATTGGGCCTCCATACTGCATTTGTCGTCAATAAGAGTCTATTCTTTTTTTTCAGTATTTCAACAACAAATTTATTAAACGGAAAAACACACGGCATTCAGTCAGGAAATGCAGGACTTTTCACGGGATGGAGGCGCAGAACTGCTCTGGAGTTGCAGATGTCATAATCCTGGCATGGAAAAACCAAAATTGAGGAGAAGGCTGTCAAAAAATTACACTTGATTTCAGGCCATTCCGTATCTTCCGCAATAGCTGCGAAAAGCTTGATCGATTTTCCGGCACCTACTGGTTTTCATACCGTTCAATTTTATCATTCTGAAAAATGAGTTCTATCCCCGCATCAGCGAACATCTGCTCCGATTCTTCGCCAGAATGATATTTTTTTTCGCAGACAACTCTTGTTATCCCGCAGCTGATGATCAGCATCGCACATGTCCTGCAGGGAGTCATTTTGCAGTACAGCGTTGCCCCTTCGATGGAAACACCGGTTTTCGCGGCCTGGCAGATAGCATTCTGTTCTGCGTGGATGGTCCGCACGCAATGCTGGGAAATATTGCCGTCTCCGTGAATAATCTTTTTCAGCTGATGCCCGACCTCATCGCAATGGGGAAGCCCGGGAGGAGATCCTACATACCCGGTCACCAAAATCTGTTTGTTCCGTGTAATAATACAACCGCTTTTTCCGCGGTCGCAGGTGGCCCGCTGTGCAACGGTCCTGGTAATCTCCATAAAATACTCGTCCCAAGAGGGTCTGGTATAGGAATTATCTGACATAATTACTCCTGTTGTTTTTCAGTTCCTGATAAAGATATTCTACTTTTCTGTTTCAGGCAACATAAACCCCGCCGTTAATATCAAGGCTGATACCGGTAATAAAACCGTTATACTCGGATGCAAGGAATCCCACCGCCCGGGCAACGTCCCCGCAGGTTCCTGCCCTGCCGACCGGAATATTTTCTATAATGGCCTTCTGTTTTTCCTTTGGGGTATGGATCTCATGAAACCGTGATCCAAGGATCAATCCCGGACATACCGAATTTGCCCTGATGCCGTAAACCGCTTCCTGTTTTGCCAGTGTACGGGTAAAACTGATAATCGCGCCTTTACTCGCCGCATAGGCAACAGCTCCGGCACCGCCGGATTCCCGTCCTGCGAGTGAAGAAAGATTAATCACACTCGCGCCGCTTGCTTTCCGCAGCAGCGGAAGCAGGTCGCGGGTAAGCAGCATCATGGATTCTAGATTCACTGCCATTGTTTTTTGAATAAATGCAAGCGGCATCGATTCGAATGGTGTCCGCTTGATCATATCACCAGCATTGTTTACCAGGATATCCAGTACAGACGGGGAACGTTTCGATGCGGTAAAATCCGCAAGCTTTTTTACCTCATCTTCCCTGGTGAGATCAGCACCGAAACAGGAAGCCCTGCCATTGTTTTTCTGTATTTCATCAGCAAGTTCTTCTGCTTCTTTTTGGCTGGAATGATAATGCACAATGACATCCGCTCCAAGCGATGTAAGTTCAAGACTGATCGCCCGGCCTATGCCGGAAGCTCCGCCGGTTACCAAGGCAAGTTTGCCATTCAGATTGTTCATATAAATTTCCTCATTACTTTATTTGATCGGCTCTTCATCAAAAATGCCGCTGAAACTGAATGAAGGAGACTCATTTTCCCAATACATATCATAATCATCATTGTTATGAATCAAAAAAATGCTGTAATTTTTAGTGTTGCTCTCCGGGGTGTCAACATGCATGGTTCGTATGGCCATATATTCTTTATCATAGGCAGCCACCCTTGCCTCATCTTCTTTAGTCTCTGGAATAAATGAATGACCCCTCGCCGGTCTCAAATGGCTCACCCCATGTTTTTTCGGCAATGCATCAAGCTTTTCCCACATAATGAAATTACTTTCATCGGCTGTGCATAGCTGTTCTTTTGTCCAACGGGGAACAAACACGATTCGTATGACGTAATGACCCTGCCAGCCGGTCTCTTTCACAAAAGCTTCGTACTCCGCCTTTGTCATTGCCGGCAGACTTGTTCCATAATAAAACCAGCACATCTCTTTACTCGTCAGAATTATCTCATTTTTATTCTGTGCGATGGTATACCATTTTTCAACAGCCGCAGCCAGCCTTTCATACTCTGCTTTGGAAATAAGTGATGGTGGAGCTGATGCACAGCCTGCAACAAAATATATAACAAGTACCAGACATAATATTCTTTGATACTTCATCATCAGCTCCTTCAGACAAATATGAATAAAGCTTAGTTTTAAAAAGGAACTCCTGTCAAGTAATTTGAATGGTAATACCATTATCATCTGTATTATTCAAATAAAATCCGGTTTACCGCCTGCATGCCGGTATTGCCGATCCGGCGCATCTCCTCTATAATCCCCTGCATGGAACATCTATTATATGCAGTCAATTCCGTCGTTCCCTCATTTTTGATCATTGCGCTTGGATTTGTGCTGAAACGAATCGGTGTTATTACCGAAGAGTTCATCAAACTCACTTCAAAGTTTGTTTTTCTTGTGTGTATTCCAAGCCTTGTGTTTATCAATATATCAAAATCAAATTTCTATCAGATATTCTCGGGAATCGAAGCGGGAATTGTGGTCGGGTCAATAATTCTGGTTTTTATTATTGCCTGGATACTGTCCTTTCTCTTTGTGAAAGACCGCAAGGGCCAGGGAGCATTTATTCAGGGCGCCTTTCGCTCCAATTTTGCCATCATCGGGCTCGCGGTGATGAATAGCGCATTTCCCCTCACCGGCAGTGCACATGGAGCCATCCTTCTGGCATTTGCGCTCCCTGCATATAATATTCTCTCGATTGTCGCATTAAGTTATTTTGGACTGGAAGAGCAAAAAACAAATCCCAAAAAAGTTCTCTTTGAAATAATCAGAAATCCCCTGATTATTGCGGTAGTCTGCGCCTTGCCGTTTGCCTTGTTTCGTGAACCGCTCGCGGCGCTGAACGCCCAGCCGGGAATCAGCAATGTCACCAGCATCTTCGACAACGCAATCAGTCTTCTTGCAGGTATCGCACTCCCGCTTTCTCTGGTGGGAATCGGCGGAACACTCCGGTTTTCCCGCGAAGGAAAATCAATCGTTCCCGCAGTCCTGGCAACTACTTTAAAAGTACTGTTCGCCCCTGTCCTGGTTATTATTGCCGCTCTTTTTTTTGGGATCAAAGGCGAAGCACTTGGAATTCTGTTTATTCTCTCGGCCTGTCCCACCGCAGTTGCATCATTCAGTATGGCCGAAGCTATGGGAAGCGACCGGGAGCTGGCAGCAGAAATTATCGTTCTTACTACCGTTGTATCGGTTTTTACCCTGTCGGCCGGGCTAGCAGTCCTGGCCGGGATGGGACTGATTACCCCGGGGGTATAATTTATTACTATTGATAATTGAAAAAAGTTTTCGATTACAACCTGCTGCATGGCCGTCCGGCTTCTATCAAGACTCCATCGGACATTTCCATTAAAATCAACATCAATGTACTTCCGCTCCCGTACGATGCATCTCCGACAATTTGACAGGTAATGATTAGTACAATATAATTACCCTCACCATGAAAAACCGTACCAGCCTGATCAAAAGATTTTTCGTATCATTTCTGGAGATATCAGAACCGGATCATGCCCGGGCCCGTAAAAAACTGGCAATGAAACTGATCTATATTATGGCTTCAAGTTTTTCCGTCATATTCGGGATCAATGCCTGGCGCACGGGCTCCCTGCCTGTATTCATTGCCATTCTTGGATTGGTAGCGTCAATGATCTTTGTCATCGTATATTATATGATCACCCGGAATATCAATAACAGTTCGCGAATCCTTATCCTGGGTGTTGCCCTCTATTTTTTATTTCTCTATTTTACCGGCGGCTCAGACAATTCCGGGTACCTCTGGCAATATGTCCTTCCCCTCTCTGCCCTCTTTTTGGAAGGGCTCGTGACGGGTACTATTATCGCTCTTGTCTATTTTTTAATCCTTGTCCTGGCGGTGTGCATTCCTGGTTTTCCGTTTTTCAGCGCAGCATATGACCCTGCCACCCTGGCCAGATTTTTCGGTTCCCTGGGCGCAGTGATCACCCTCGGTATTATCTTTGAACTGGTCTGGAATAAAACAAATTCCCTGCTCAAACAAAAAAATGCTGAATTGGAGCAAACAGTCGGGATATTGGAAAATACAAAAGGAGCACTGGAAAGAAGCAACAGGGAGTTGGAGGAATTCGCCTATATCGCCTCCCATGATCTGAATGAACCATTGCGCAAAGTCAAAGTATTCAGCGAAAAACTGCTTGCAGAATACAGTGATGCAATTGGGGAAAAGGGAAAAGATTATCTGGCACGCATGCAGAACGCCAACCAGCATATGTCGGAACTGCTGCACGGACTTTTAACCTATTCAAGAGTCTCCACCAGTTCAATATCCTTTGAAAGCACCGATATGAACATTGTGGTCAAGGAAGTGCTTGCTGATCTCGAGATCAAAATCCATGAACTTGCCGCCCAGGTAACAGTTACCCAGTTACCTGTAATAATGGCGGACCGGCTCCAGATGCGGCAATTAATGCAAAACCTGATCAGCAATGCATTGAAATATCACCAGGCGGGGATACCACCGACAATTTTTATTTCCAGGAACCCAAATCCGGAAAAAAATTCAGGGCGTAATCCGAATTCGTGGCAGCACGAAATTATCGTCAGGGATAACGGCATCGGCTTTGATGAAAAACACCGGGAAAAAATATTTGAGTTATTCACCCGGCTGGTTGGGAAAAGTGAATATGAAGGTTCCGGAATTGGTTTGACAATATGTAAAAAAATTGTCGAGAGGCACAACGGGTCGATTGCTGTTTCCAGTACACCCGGCCACGGTTCGACCTTTATGATCCGGTTATGATTGAATCACACGTTCTCCTCTTTGCTGAATCTAAACGCTGCATTGAATATTTTTCTGAAACACAATATCTTAAAAAGCAAAAAATACACTATTGCCATTGGGGCTGCATTAATAAAAATTCAAAATGAAAAATAGTTTAAGAATTCCAGGCAGCTGCCAACATGAACACCAGCACCGCATTCCAGTTAATGGCTACTTCATTTGACGCGAAACTCGCGGTAACATCCGTATATGCCCTTGCGGGTTCCTCACGAAGGTAATTGGCCTTCCCGTCCTGCATGTCTTTGTTCGGACCGCCGACAAGGAATCCCGGAACAGGTTCCTTTATGGTGTCTCCCGCACTCGGCCGGTGATGAATGAACATCGGGGATACTTTTCCGAATCCGGTGACAAAACAATACCCGGTCGGATTTTTTCCGAAAATATAATCAAGGAATAACGGCAGCGCGTCCCTGTATTGTTGTTCCTGATTAATCCGAGAGGCAACCGCAACAGTCATTCCGTAATTGAGCAGAACACTGTTTGAGCCCCAGATAAAATCACTTTGAAGCATCGGGATGGAAAAAACATTCGTTTCCATTCGATGTAAAATTATATCCGAGAATTCGATCAAGGCTCTTTGTGCATAATTAAAAATTGCACTATCGAATTTGTCCTCGTTATGCACCACTTCGAAAAAAGCAAAGTTTGCAATATCATCCCAGGCAGCAGGTTTTTCGATTGAAAATGATTGTATATTCTCTTTCACATAATCACCGTATTTTTTATTTTCTGTCGAAAGATACAATTCAACCGCAGCGGTCAAAAACTCATCGGCATAGCTCCTGTCGCCGTACAACCCGGTGCCGCCGCCCTCATCAGGGGCCGGGATATCAGGATGCATTTCCGCCCATTGATAAGCGCTAACAGCACTTTTTCTACAGTCAGCTGAATAATCAGGATACCATGGACGAAGAAAACTTCCCGCTTTGGCCATAACCGCCGCAAAGTTGAGAGCAGAAGTTGTCGATTTTCCAATGACATACCGCTTCAGATGATCTGCTTCCGGTCTTATCATCCCCGGAAACTGCTTCGGCCCTATTTTAAAAAACACTCCTCCATCCCCATCCTGCATCGTTTTCAGCCAATCAAGCTCGTATTTCATTTCAATAACGATATCAGGGACAGAGGAAAGTTCCGATTTCGGTATATTCAATGCAAGATCAAGGATATGCGGACATAATTCACAGGACATCAGCATTGTAAGCAGAGTGATTCCGGCATTTACTGTGTACTTGCCGTAATCTCCTGCATCGTACCAGCCGCCTGGAGAATCAAGTGTCCCCATTCTATTCATGCTTTCATGAAATTTGAGGTTCACATCGGGATGACCCGCTTCCCGCGCCCATTTGCCCGCATATGCTTCCGGCAGTTTTTCCGAACAGCGCTGATAATAATATGACTTTATCCCAGCTTTCAGCGCATCGGTGAATATATCGTCTTTTATAACAAACACAGAAGATTCCGCCTGCCCGCATTTTATAGTATAGCTCCCGGGCCGGGTCACTTCAGAGAAAACACCTTTTGCGAACTTTTCACTGCCTGCCGGTTCCCATTTTTTTTCCGCCTCAAGTGTCCCGGTAAATACTATTTGCCCTGATTCAGCATCGAGTACGTCAAACTGACGGAATGAGGGGTTTTCCACAACAAATTCTTTTACAGAAGAGGGAATATACCCAAGCTGATTTACACAAAGCCTCATTTCTTCCTCCGTCCCCGAGTTAACGCATGCATACAATTCAATCATTGCACAGAGTACAATAATCAGATACCTCATTTCCATCCTCCTGGTTGGTTTTCTATGGAAACTATCTAATTGGCTATTATAGTGATTTTTTTTAAAACTGCAAAGCCATAGATAGTAATTTAGTTTTTTTATATATTCATTCAGATTTTCCGCTTTCCCAAAAAAATTACTGCCAACAGCAACAGCAATCCGACAACCGATACCCCCGATGCCACAATAAATGCATGGGAATAACTGCCCGCGGCTTTTGCGATCGCTCCTCCGACTACCGGCCCAATGGCCTGCCCGATCCCGAACAGAAACGTCATGGCGCCGAAACCAATCTGGACAGCTCCCGGCCCGAACAAATCTCCGGCAGCAGCGGCCATAATTGCCGGGATGCTCCAGGCGGTAATGCCGTACAGCACTGCAGAAAAAACCAGCAATCCGGGTGAGCCGGAAAAACCAAAAAGAAAAAACGCTCCTGCATGGATCGCATAGATAATACAAAGCGCCTGCTTCCGGCCTATCATGTCAGATACGAATCCCCATATAAAACCGCTTCCCACACTCACGATACCAACCAGGCTCCAAAGATTCCCGCTCTGTACCGGGGAGAATCCTGCATCTGCCTGAAGGTATACACCAAAGAAATGTGCAAAAATGATATAGGCAAATCCAAAGAAAAAATAGAGTGTTCCGAACAGCCAGAGATTTGGATTTATAATCACATTAAGTATTCTTGCTTTTGGCTTTTGTTGTTGTTCATTATTATCAGGAGGAGACGCGGTGTCATTCAGGGAATTCTTTCTTAGAAAGACTGCGCCCAGAATAAAAATTACGAAAGTAATAATGCTAAAAAGCACCCACGAGAGGCGAAAGCCTTCCGGGGTGAATGCGACTGCAAACCAGGGAACAACAATGCCCGATACTGCAAGCCCCAGACTTGAGCCGGTCACCGCAAATCC
Organism: Spirochaetales bacterium; assembly: GCA_016929065.1. Classification (GTDB taxonomy): domain Bacteria; phylum Spirochaetota; class Spirochaetia; order SZUA-6; family RPPD01; genus RPPD01. The sequence goes on from JAFGJO010000004.1 coordinate 34,303, forward strand.
CGATGCGATCCCCCGCCATTTTTTCGCAAACCATGTTGAAAGCAATGCCATGGCAACCACATTCGCACCGCCTGATCCAAGCCCCGTAAAAAACCTGCCAAGCAATAGCAGCCAGGAATTATTCACCAAACCGGTAACAAGCATGGAGAAGGCGACCAATAAAAGCGATACGGCAATGACAACACGCGGACTCGTCTTTGCCGCAATAATACCGCCCACAAGCGATGCGATCAGGTAGCCTGCAAGATTCGCGGTTCCAAGTGAACCGGCAAGGACCGGGTCAAAGTCAAAATGTTCCTGCATCAGCGGCAGGAGCATTGAAAACCCAAACCGCGCCAGTCCGATCGCGGCAAATACCGCCAGAATACAGACGATTAATATAACAAAGCGGTAAGGATTTCTAAATGCAGAGTCATTTGGTTCCATGCTGCATCAGTATGAAATGATTTGATGGTTGTTGCAATACACTTTTTATTTCGTATAATTCAAAGGAGAAAGAGTGCGGAAAACCGGAGGGCCTATGAAAAAGAAATTGTGGATAAGTATGCTGTTTCTTGCAGTATGTATTGCTGCATCCCCTGCACAGGAAAATACCAAACCAAACCAGGAATTCCTTCCGCGAAACACATGGGTCGAGCTGACTTCTGATTCAATCAAGACCCGTTATCCGGGGTACAAGTTTGACGGGGAACGCTATTACAAGATAATACCGGTACTGCTTCAAAAAGGAGGACGCTATACCCTTATTGCCGAGTGGGACGACGGGAAGGCAATGCTCATTATGGTGCGAGGCCACAGCCCTCAAGGAAAGGTGGCGAATCCACCCGACGGGACATTGTCCCAGGCGGTGATCAATATTTCGGGCGGAAAAGACCGGCGCATCAACTTTACGGTCGATCCAAAAAGCGCCGGTACCACGGCATGGATCGTATTCCCGGCGCTGGCTCCCAACAGAAAGGTACGCATCATCTTGAAATCCCCTGCCGACCCGGATAAGGTGACTGAGGCGGTAGTAAAGGGCAGAATTATCGGATCAGTATACAAAACACCGCTATACCTTTTCGATTTTTAAAATACGACCGCAGTATTCTGTAAGCCAATTATTCCAGCACCGCATTCCTGAAACGGATAACGGTTGCAAGAGCGTCCGGGAAATCCCCGGACACCAAACCGATGTTCCCTGCAGAAATAGATGGCTCGGTCCATGTCCCGAGCAGACTTCCATTGACCTGGCAAGAAATGACATCCCCCTCAACAGTCACCTTTAGTGTATTCCACACATCCGCACCCGTTTCCAAATACCCGGTGACAGTCGACGATTGCAACTGGTCAGGATATCCGTCAACATTCTTGATGAGCCCATAGCAACCTGTATCATCGATATAAAAGAAATAATAATTTTCGGGATCCTGATGACCAAAAACAATACCCGTTGTTCTGGCACCTGAGCCAGCATTTGAAGAAAAATCAACCTGAAATGAAAAGTCTGCATACCATCCAACCATATATGAGGCCGCTACAGCACCGTCAGCAATTCCCCTCATGACATATTCATCGCCTTCAACCGACCACCTGCCTGCTGCATCATTCAGCCAGCCGTATCCGCACCATTCAGTAATATCATGCGTTTCAAAAGCAGCCGCACGGATCAAATAACGACCGGTATCCTTGTTTTTGCCGGTCACCCGGATATAATAATTTTCATCTGCGGAAGCGACAAACTCAAGCTTCGACTGAATTGTTCCATCAGCATCATCATTTTCTGCAAGCTGTACACCGGATGAATTGAATAGCGTGAGAATCGTATCGGTATTGTCATCTAAAGAAGCGGTTTCGATCCTGTACGACACAAACCGGGACGCGGAAATAACGAGCCAGTCCTCGTCCGGAAAACTAATATCCGATGCTCCTTCCGGAATATAAGGAGCCAGTGTCCGGTATTGCATGTCGCCTGCAGCAATCGGTTTGGCTTTTGAAAGCGAATTATCCGACTCATAGACGTCAGCTTCAAGTGATGAGAATGGCATAAAGGTTACATGAACCGAATGGTTCTCCTGCACATTACAGAAGGTGTATGCATCGTAAAAAACAGGTGTTCGAACTCCGTCAATGTATACATCATTTATTGTATATGGCCTGCCAGGCAGGAATCCAAAAGTCACATTACTTCCCTGTGTGGCAATAACATTTCCGGCGGGAGAAATACTGCCGTTCGGGCCGGCAGTTGCAGTAATGGTAAAGGTTTCAAGAGAGCTGGAAAGGGAAATTGTATAATTCATGACATCATTTAAAGAATGATTTCGGGCCTGAATATAATAGGTACCTGTTGCAGGACATGTCCAGACAGCCTCGGAGAAATAAAAAAAACTACTATGCGTTTCAAGTTCGGTAACACCGTCAGTACCAAATATCGATAATTCTGGAGAGGATGAGTCCACGCCGTCAAGCGTTATTGTATAAACACCCCCTTCAAAAGCGTCAAGGCGAAAATAATCCGGTCCAGTTCCCCCTGTAAATGTATGATTTTGCGGAATGTCATTGCACAAAAGCTGCGCATGGTCAATATCATTATCCGGTTCATACATGTCTGATCCCACTGCTAACTCCAGAAACTCATCCCATTGCGACGCCGCTGAAAACTGTATTTTTGTTGTATAATGAAAAGAAATTCCATAGATAACGCTTTCGATCCAGTTGGGATAATATATTGAAACACCATGACACTGCATTCCGCTATAACACCAGTTGTACAATACAAATTTGTCAATTGCAGCTTGCAGTGCGTCCGAACCCGGCAGGCCGATACGAGATGCAAAATCATACAAATCAATATTTTCAGAAAAAATAAATCCTGCAGATTCTTTCGTCAGAAATGATTGCACAGCTTCCCTTGCAGGAATTATTGATGAAGCAGGAGTTTCGACAAGCTCGTCACAAAAGTTATTCAGACTGTTCATTACAGCATCGATAGCTGCAAGATCAACAGCTGCCAGTGAAGTTTTATAAACGGAATTCGCAGCACCATATGTTGTTACAACAGCTTCAGCGAAATCAGCAGGATTCATGTCGGAATTATTAAAGCGTTCAAGCAATGCTTTGTAGTCCCAGCCATTACCCGGTTCTACATCTTCAGATCCGATCATAATATGTGCATTGTCCTTCAGCTCGTACGCAGTCTCGAGCATATTCATGTAACAAGCATCAAATCCAATTATAGAAAGTCCTTTTCCGGCAGTCGCTGTCCGGATATCGGAAAGGTTAAGAGATTCACGGCTCGTGTTGTCCGTACAGACTGCCCGTGATGCTCCTGACTCTTCATCTTTCGGATAGTATTTCCATCCATCCCCATGATTCCACAGAACCAGTGCCCGCCGGGATGCAGGGTATTGTGAAATACAAAAATCAATAAAAGCAGACAGTGTAGCAGGATCACCCATATTCAGTTCTTCATCGCCGTCTACAGTCAAACCCATACCCCCAAGACGGGTAGATACTATCGTATTATTCATTCCTGCTGGATCCTGTGCAACTTCGTATAATCGTGTATTGGTCCAGTCACCGTCTGAAGCATCCTCATTCGCAATCCTGTCAAGTAACACAATTATTCTTACTGGAGTTTTACCCAGATTCGCAGCTTCCATTTCGTTAATATCCCGAAGCGCGTACTTCTCCAGATCATTATCCCCATCAATATATACCATAACGAGCATTCCACCAGTGCCCGGTTCCGGTTCAGCCCAGGTAGTCGGATTGGGCCCATCCGAGCCAGGAGCCATCGGGCCTGAAATATCAGGTAGTTCACAATTTGCCAACAGACACAGCATTGTCAATATAGCAATGAAAATAATCCATGTTTTCATTTTATTACCTTCTTTATAAAGTATGTAAAATTAGAGGGGTGCCCTGGACAAAGAATAACAGCATATAGTTCGAAAGAAAAAAGACAATTTGGCTGATGGATTTAATAAACCTTTATTTGCCCTCTGGATAGAAATATAGCACAAATATTTATTAATCCAATGGGAAACATGTAAATTTATTAACTGCCAACAGAATGCTGAGACAAGCTTGACGTTATCTCAACTTGCGGTAATGATAGCCAAAGAATGAACACACAACCCGATGAAATCCAGCTCTCTATAACAGGCCTTGGCCACGACGGTGAAGGAGTGGGCAGGGCTGACAACATGGTTTTCTTTGTTGCCGGCGCCCTGCCGGGCGAAACAGTCAAAGCTAAAATCATTGAAAAAAAGAAATCCTTTTACAGGGCGGAACTTCTGGAAATTACAACCCCGTCTTTACAGCGCATCACACCACAGTGCCCCTACTTTAACGATTGCGGCGGCTGCCAGCTTCAGCACATGGATTATCAGTCCCAGCTTGCATTCAAGACACAGAGGGTCAGAGATGCTGTTTCGCGGATCGGGAAAACTGATCCGTCAATTGTGGGGCAGTGCATCGGGATGGATCATCCCTGGGAGTACCGGAACAATATTCAGTACACAACAAGTAAAATTGGAGACAATATTTATCCGGGTCTGTTAAAAAGACAGAGTCATGACGCCATTCCAATTGCACGCTGTCTGCTCGTTTCAGAGGATATTGATTTGCTGGCAGGAGCGGTATGCGCTGCCGCAGCTGAAGTACTCTCAGGTAAAGACAGCAATCCGGCAATATCCTTTGAGCGGATTCAGATCAGAAAATCATTTTCAGGCAACAACCTGATGACCATACTGTATTCCAAATTCAAACCAACAGCGTCAGGAGAACGATTCGCGAAAATCCTGGTGAATAAAATAAAAGGCATCACCCCGGAAATTGTTGTCACTGGGATTATCAATTGCGTTACAGACACATCCGGCCGTATCACACAGGAAATCACCCTGCATGGATCAAACAGTATTACAGAAACTGTTTCCTGCCTCGCCTTTACCATTCAGGCACAGTCCTTTTTTCAGGTCAACACCATTCAGGCGGAAAGACTTTTTGAAACCGCTGTCTCTCTTATACGGGAAAAACATACTACCGCGATCGACGCTTTCTGCGGTACCGGAAGCCTTGCACTGTTTTTCGCTCGGAAGGGAATGACGGTGGTCGGGATTGAATCAAATCCATCCGCGGTAAAAGATGCCATACAAAACAGCAAAGCAAACAATCTGCCGAAAGCCCGCTTCAAAACAGGCTCCTTTTCCCGGCTGTTCCCCGATATTGTAAAAAAATATCAACCATCCCTGCTGATCGCTGACCCGCCCAGAAGCGGTATCGGACAAAGGGATTTAACCGGTATGCGCAATACGTCAATACAGGAAATTGTCTACATCAGCTGCGATCCGGAAACACTTGCCAGGGATATCGGGTATCTGGGAAAAGAAGGATTTTCTCCTGAATCCATTATCCCTGTCGATATGTTTCCGCAGACAGCACATGTTGAGACAATATCAATATTCAAGCGTGTATAACACCAGGTGGCATCGTGTGAATCTCCAAAATACCGCAATCTGTTTGATTATCTTTTGCAGCATCACACTTTCTTCTTTTTTCAATCCACTATAATACTGATTGCATCATATTTGTCTTCATACACACACTTGATATTCATCACATACCGGGGAATATCCAGTTTTGCAAGCTCTCGGTACATGGCCTCTTTTCTGAAAAAAATCGAAAACACATACCCCTGAAAATTATTCTGAAGGGCCAGGGGATGCGTCAGGTACAATTCTGACGCATAGAGAAATGAGTCCAGCTTTTTTCTATACGGCGAGTCGTGCAAGAAATACTCATTTTCAATAAACACCACATACACATACAGCGTCTCGTTTGATTTGTCAGACAAACCATACCGCTGTTTCAGAATCTTTGATATCTCCATCGAAATATCGGCAGATTTTGGCAGATATGCTTTTTCCGATGATGATTTGCTATCCATCTCTTCCACATAGTGGAATATCTCGATATATTTATCGGTTTCAGAAAGATGGAATCTAACCATTTCCTTCTGGATCGATAACCGGTCATAATTCGTATTCAGAAACTCCGAAAGATAAATCGTATCGTGCATGCTCCAGTCAAAGGGCTCCGGCATATCCGGCCAATAGACGGATAGGGAAAAATCATTAATGGTAAACCGGATTCCGTCGCCGGAAGAGCCGAACGCGGACAATGCGCCAATTGAAAGCAGAAGAATCATCAGGATTCGTTTCATTATCACCTCGACACATAATATAAACCCAAAACAGAACATTATCATTATTCCTGAAAACAAAAAAGCCCGGATTATCTCCGGGCTCAATTTTACAAAAATACGTTAAAAATACTCTCTGTTTTCCACAAAGAGAATCTCATCATCCGATGGATCGCTGGTCATCATCGCGTCATAACGGATAACACTCAGAAGGGTTGTCCCCTCATACGAGTAGGTTTCCCGGTATCTCATGTAATCGTCAGCAGTAAAGGCGATCCCGTCATCACCGCGTCTCATATTTATTTTTTCCATACGCAGGCCGTCGACATAGGTATCATAGTAATAATCATATACCACATCGTCCGCGGTAAACCATATCCCGTCATCACCGGCATCATTAATCCAATGTCGTTCACGCACACCTTCCGGAGTTTTCTCAAAATAATGGGTATAGGAGATAACAGCGTCATCCGAAGTAAACCAGATCCCGTCATCACCGGCTCCATGGTCGATTTCATATTCCCATGCGCCGTCAGTATAATAGGTAAACGACTTGTACCGTTTGATATCATCATCTGCAGTAAACCAGATACCGTCAGCGCCAGCACCATTGTATTCAACTCTGCGGTATTGCCGGCCGTCAGTGTCTATGTAATACCGGTCATACGAACCAACAACATCGTCATCGGTAAACCAGATGCCGTCAGCCCCGATAGTCACATAATCTGTCTCTATTTTCATCCCGTCAATATAATTGGTGACAAGACAATAATAGGTCATTTCATCATCATCGGTCTGCCAGATACCGTCAGCACCTACCGAGGTGTCGCGGAGAGTAATGTGGTTGTACAGGGTATTCTCGACAATCGTGACGCCGAATACTGTATAGCCAAATGAAAGCGGATTGTCCTCTTCGGTAATGTCGAGTACTTCTGGAACAACATTTGTCGTCTCACCGCCTGCGATAGAGAAACCGATCGGAAGGGGATTATTTACAAGCAGACTCTTGGGAGATCCCTGAATGGGTGTTGCGTACAAGGGCGTATCGCTGTCATCTACCAGCACAAACATGGTAAGATTGTAATTCCCGGCGTCAAGGGTAATTTCTTCAGAAGTAAAACTCCCGTCCGGCCACATAACAAGCGAAATACGCTGGTTGTTCATCACAACTGTTCCCCCTGTCGTGCGGATCGTTACGAATGCCCCGTCGACATCTAAAGGCGAGGCTGCGCGTGCAGCTGCAGTTGCGGTTTCACCAAATACAACCGCGCCGGCTGTTTCCTGTGCCGGGCCGGTTGGTACTGCACAAGAAATGAGTGCGAGAATAAATACCACACCCAAAACAATAATTTTTTGCTTTTTCATAGATACTCCTTCTGTAATGGTTTCAGTCTTTCGACTTTTGTATATAAACAAACATACAAAAGAGATGTAAAAAAGATGTTAACGGGATGTAAAATAGATGTAAAATAGATGTAAAATAGATGTAAAAAGTTAAAAAATTACTTCTTCAAACTGTCAATCAAAGAAAAAAACTGCGGAAAGGTGATATCAACAGATTCTGCTGTATCGATAATTGTTTCTCCGGGAGAATTGAGACCGGCCACAGCCAACGACATCACCACACGGTGATCTGCATGGCCATGAACCTTTGCACCATGCAAGGCACTCTTCTCGATCACCAGACCATCAGGCTTTTCGGTTATCTTTGCGCCCATTTTTGAAAGCTCTGCTGCCATTACTGCGATACGGTCTGTCTCTTTCAACCGTGCCTGCGGTACATTCCCAAGCTCTGTCGTACCTTCAGCAAAGCAGGCCGTGACTGCAAGTGCGGGAAGAGCATCCGGGGTTGCATTCAAATCAAGTGTTGTGCCTTTCAGTGTTCCGCCCTTTACCGTGATGGATGAACCCTCAACTGAAATATCTGCCCCCAGTTTTTCAAGCATCCCGATGACTGCCTTGTCGCCCTGGGAGTCAGACATATCCAGGCCGTGCAATGTGACCCCGCCGCCCTTGATTGCGCCAAGACACAGGAAAAAAGTGGCCGATGAAAAATCAGCCGGAATCTCCCGGTCAAAGGCATTGTATTTTTGACGGCCCGGTATTTTAAACCAGTTTATATCAGGATCGCGTTCATATTTTATGCCCTGACTGTCGAGCCAGGAAAGCGTCATTTCAACATAGGGTTTTTCATTCAGTTCAAGTACCTTAATTTCTGTATCACCGTCAGCAAGCGGACAATTTAATAACAGGCTGGTAAGATACTGTGAGGTCGGACATGTGATCGCGGTCTTCCCGCCCTGGAGTTTTCCGCGGATCACGACCGGAGCGCAGCCGTTATGACGGGTGGAAAAGGCCTCTGCTCCCAGGTCTTTGAGCGCTGCAAGCAGGCTGTTTATCGGCCGGCGCCGGATCTGCTCATCGCCGGTGAACACCGAATAGCCGGATACCAGCGCCGCGGTTGCAGCGGCAATATAAAGGGTGGTCCCTGAATTGCCCGTATCAAGAATATTTTCCGGAACAGACAAATTTCCTCCGGTACCGGTGACAATCCATTCATCGGGCTTTACTTCTATATCAGCACCCAGCTGTCTGCATATTTCCAGACACGAGCGGGTATCCGCCGATTCAAGCGGCTGGCGGATATGCGATGTACCATCCGCAAGCGTTGCAATGGTCAACGCGCGGATTGTATGGGATTTTGAAGCCGGGATGCGTACTTCCCCGCTGATGTCCGCAAAAGTAACTGTCTTTTCCATAGAAGGCCACTGTAACGGGAGAAAACAGCGGTGTCAATATTGTGCTACTTCACAACCATGACTTTGCGCATTTCATCGATATCCGGACCGACGATCTTGATGAAGTAGAGTCCGCGCGCGACGATCCTGCCGCCGGAGTTTCTGCCGTCCCACGATACCGAATATTCGCCCGCTGCCTGGTTGCCGGACTGGATTACCCGCACAACATCTCCGGCGAGGGTGAAAACCTGAATCGTCACGTTTCCGGCGCGCGGCAGCATGTAGTGGAGCATGGTAATTTCATTGTTGTTCGGATTTATAACGTTTTTGTGAATCGTGACCGTCCCGTGCTGTCCCTGCGGCCGGTGGATGCCGAACGCGAATGGACGCACACTGCGGTACCAGTTGGAGGCGGTTGGCGCATCAAGCCGTGCGTATAAAAGCGTGCTCGGAAACCGCACATAAAATTCAAACAGGGTTTCATTGACAATTTCTGCATCAGCCCAATTGACCGGAAAGGCACTGCCTGATTTGGCAATCTCATCTGCGGTTGTTCTGTATGAAGAAACAAGTCCATACACATCCGGTATAGTGAGTGCAGCTAATGAAGCTGTCGCCGGGTCCGGATACCAGAATGTATCGGGCAGTAAATTGCCGCTGGTTTTTAAATCCCACACAATATGGGTTGCTGTACTGCCCGGAGCGTCTTCAGTCATATCCTGAACAACAGTATCATCCTGAACAAATCCTGATCCATCAAAAACTGTGATATACCCAATCCCCGCTGTCGGGAGATCTCTTGGGGTACTGTCAAACATTGTGAAGTTCACCGGTTCGCTTCCCGGAATGGCGAGAATGATATCAGACACACGCCGGTCATAGGGGCTCGCCGCAGCGTCAAGTGTTAATCCTACCTGGTCAACAATGTTGGTATAGGTGACGGGTGTCCCGGCTATTACATCGGCAACATCAATCACAGCAGGAAAGGTAAGCAGATATTCCCGCGAGTTTATTTGTTGGATTGTCGGCGGATTTCCGCCAAATGAAAAATTGGCCGGAACTAATGCAGCCGGAGCCGCTCCATTATAGACCGGTTCCGAGAGATGGACAAACACCTGATACCCGCCGCCGGCTGCAAGCGAATACCCGATAATGGGGGCAGCGTTGTCGGTCGCGGTCTCTTCTGCGCCGGAAAGCATCACGTACTTGCTTGTTGTGCCGTCTGCAAGCAGGCTTGAGTTTGAATCGATCCTCCAGGTGGGGGTCGCGTCTGTATCGAGTCCGCGCGTTCCGGTCGTGGTTCTGTCCTGACGGAGCCGGATGATAAACCAGTTGTCGTTCGGCGTGGTACCAGTATCGCATCCGTTTGTATACGTTGTATCCAGCAAATACCCGTCGATGGTTACATTAAACCCGGTAAAATCATCATTCAGCGTGGCAGCTGTCCGTACATAAATATCGATTTTTCCATTCGGCTCATCGTCTATTGTATATGTTTCCAAAACCGGATTCGTTGAACCCCAGTTGTAGCACCAGACAACGTTTACCAATGTTTCCTCGATAACAATAAAGTTCGTTGACCAGCTTAAATCGACATCCACATGCTGGATAAGCCGGGATGCGGCAATATTAATATTAATCGACCACTGTTGTGCAATAGCACCCAAGCCAAAATCCGGTGTAGGACCACCAGGATACGGAGCTCCTGGTGTAGCTGAACTTTGCATCGTAATTTCACTTCCTGCACCACTCACTGGATCAATCTCAAAACGACCTGCTGCCAATATTGTTGTTGTGGTCCCTGCAGTAAATGTAATTACCTTGTCGTCTGCGTTACAGATAAATTGGTAAAAGGAATTGCTTCCATTAATCACAGAGGTATCCGGAGCTCCGGCCGGTGTGTGATTGGTAATCTCGACCGTACCAGTATCCGGTGCAAATGTTCCACCGCCGGATGAATCAAAGTCTTCTGCAACCTGTATCAGGCTTGTATTTGCGTTAAAGGTACCGCCATTAAGAATAAGGTCCCTCAATATAGTAATCTGAGCAGATCCAGCATTCACGATCCCGTTGTCCTGTATACAGTCAACATCAATATCCAGATTATTGTTTGCAGTTGCGAATGTTCCGCTGGTAACAGTTAATGTATTGTAAATATGCGATACTACATTCAGACTGTGTGTCCGAGCCGTCCCCGCAATCGTCAGGTTGAAAAACTCATCCAGAAGAATCGTTCCATTCCCCGCTCCATCATAATAACGCACGGTTCCGGAATCCACATCC
>JAFGJO010000065.1 GCA_016929065.1 Spirochaetales bacterium
CACAAAGGAAAGCGAGCAAAGGGAAAAGTAAAACGGGATCAACAGAACGGATTTGGATTGAAGGTCCATATCATCGCGAACGAAGCATAACACTAAAACCATGATGTTACCATCTTGTATATCCTGTCATCCTGCTTGTTCTTTGCGTGTATTTCGTGGTAATGATTTCTTGCGACAGCCTTTGTGTTTATTTTTTTCTGCATCGAATAAACATCGCATCACCGTAGGAAAAAAACCTGTATTCCTTTTTAACTGCTTCTGCATACGCCTTTTTGATAAAATCTGTTCCTGCAAAAGCAGAGACAAGCATTAAAAGCGATGATTCCGGTGTATGAAAATTGGTCAGCAGCATGTCTGCAACCCTGAACCGGTACCCGGGGTAAATAAATATGGACGTTTTAAACGTACCGGCCTTGAACATGCTGTTTCCCTGTTCATCTGTGTGAACTGCAGATTCAAGCGTTCTGATACTTGTGGTTCCCACCGCACAGATTTGCAGCTTTTTCCCGAGAGCATTGTTCAGCATCACTGCAGTCAACTCCGAAACCGTATACGTTTCCTCATGCATGGTATGATCCTCGATATGCTCGGTGCGTACTGGCAGAAAGGTGCCCAGGCCGACATGCAGGGTGACAAATGCCTGCGTGATCCCGCGCTCCGCCAGCTTTTCCAGAATCGCAGGGGTAAAATGAAGCCCCGCAGTCGGGGCAGCCACGGAACCGGGAGCATCTGCATAGACCGTCTGATACCGCTGTGAATCGGACAGAACTGTCGGCCGGTCAATATACGGTGGAAGCGGCACCTTTCCGTATGTTTCAAAATACGATTCCTCAAGAGGCAGGTTAAAACGCAGAAGAAGTTTGCCTTCGAGGTGGCCGGACACCTCAGCAGTCCTGTCCCCGGGAAACACAACAGTGGTTCCTTTTTTATAGGATCGGCTTTTTTTCACCAAAGCGTTCCAGACATCCGGTTCTGTCTCTTCAATAAACAGAAATTCAGCCTCCGTCCCCCCGGATTCTTTCATTCCGGGAATCCGGGCTTTTCGGACACGGGAATTATTCATGACAAGCAGCGTTCCTTCCGGGATCAGGCCGACAATGTCCTGAAACATATGGTGCGTAATTTCCTGTTTTGACGGATCAAGCTGCATGAGCCGGGACATTTCCCGCTGCCCGGACGGGTATTGGGCAACAAGATGTTTTGGAAGATCAAAAGAGAAGCTGCTGGTCTTCATTGGTCCTGGTATCCGGAAGTTTCAGGTGAAGATAGGCGTTTTTTGTCGCCACTCTTCCGCGCGGGGTCCGCATGATGAATCCCTTCTGGATAAGATAGGGTTCGTAAACATCTTCGATGGTGTCGACAGATTCACCGACGCTGATTGCGATGGTTTCACAGCCGACCGGCCCCCCGTCATATTTGGTGATAATCGATTGGAGAATTTCACGGTCGAGTTTGTCGAGCCCGGCATCATCAATTTCCAACGCGGCGAGTCCTTTTTCTACAATGGCTGGGTCCACATCACCAGAACCCCATACCTGGGCAAAATCCCTCATGCGGCGGAGAATTCTGTTCGCGACACGGGGGGTTCCCCGTGCAGCCCGGGCGATACTCCGGGCTGCATCTTCAGCCAATGAAACACCCAGAATACCGGCTGACCGGAACAATATATTCGAGATGTCTTCGCTTCCGTAATAGTCAAGGCGAATACGGATGCCGAAGCGGTCATGTAAAGGACGCGAGACAAGCCCGGGACGTGTGGTTGCACCTGCCAATGTAAACGGTTCCAGAGGAATTTTGATACTCCGCGCGCCCGGGCCCTGCCCGATCACCACATCAATCTCATTGTCTTCCATGGCTGTATACAGCATTTCCTCTATCGCCGGTTTTAACCGGTGAATTTCATCAATAAAGAAAATATTATGCCGCCCGATTGAAGTTAAAATTGCAGCCAGATCGCCGTATTTTTCGAGTGCGGGGGCGGCCGTTGCACGCAGTTCAACCCCCAGCTCATGCGCGATAATGCCGGCAAGGGTGGTTTTTCCCAGTCCCGGGGGACCCGAGAAAAATACATGATCAAGGCTCTCTTTCCGTTGTTTTGCAGCCGTGATAAACACCCCAAGATTTTCCTTCAATTTTACCTGGCCGACAAATTCTTTCAGAAAAAGGGGCCGGAGCGTATGCTCCTCCATATCCGTCATGTCATTGAATGTCCCATCCGATATACGCGAATCTTCCATTTATTTTGCCCGCTCTTTTCCCAATAGTTTTATTGCCAGTTTCAGCACTTCCTGCTCATGTTCTGCGGATGACCGCGCGGTATTTCCCAGTTCTTTATCCGCCTGCAGGACTGCCTCTCGTGCTTTCTTTTTATCAAACCCCATTCCCGCCAAAGCAGGAACCAGATCATCAACAATCGATGCTTCACCTTGCGTGTCATCATGCAGTATTTTTCCCCGAAGATTCAACAGCAGCTTCTGTGCTGTCTTTTTTCCAAGTCCGGGAATCGACTCCAGAAAAGGCAAATCCTCACTCTGTATGGCCTTCATCAGATTCGCCGGCTGGGCCGAAGACAATATTTTTTGAGCCAGTTTTGGTCCCACCCCGTCAACCTTGATCAATGAAAGAAACAGACACCGTTCCTCCTGCGAGGAGAAACCGAACATCTTCATGCTGTCCTCGCGGTGGTATAACAAGACAAATATGCGGGCAATATTTCCCGGTTCCGGCAGCTGATCGCAGGTATACCGCGTCGACTCTATTGCCCACTCTATGCCGCCGGTGAGCAGATGAATCATTGAGGTGTCCTTGAAGGTGATTTCGCCGGACAGGCTGTTAAACAATTGGCTTCCTTTCTGCCGCCGATCGCCGCTTTTTTTCTGCTGACTTTTCAACAAGCTTTTCAAAATCCTGCTGCTGCAGAAGACAAATCGCGACAGCAAGTGCATCTGCGGCGTGGTCCGGGGACGGAACATTGGATAGCCCAAGAATCAGGCGGACAATTTCCTGTATCTGCTGCTTCTCTGCCCGCCCGTTTCCCGTCACTGCACGTTTGATTACAAGCGGCGAATATTCGGTAACCGGAATGCCGCATTCTGCACAGGCAAGCATCAAAACTCCCTTTGCAGACGCAACAGGAATCAATGATTTTGCATTTTTTGCAAAGTAGATATCTTCAATACCTGCTTCCCCTGCATTATGCCTCTTTATTAACTTTTTTATTTCATGAAACAGTTTCCGAAGCCGGTCGCCGACAGACTGATCGGATGAGGTGATGATTGTTCCGTGTTCTATATGATGGAATCTGTTTCCGTTTTGACCGACAATACCATACCCGGTATTCTGCAGGCCGGGGTCGATTCCAATAACGACTCTCATTCATCCGGCATTTCGAGGTTAGATGCAACACTCTGCACATCATCATTGTCCTCGATTGTTTCGATTAATTTCATTGCCTTTTCTGTTTTTTCCGGATCAAGTTTGACTGTTGTGTCCGGAACCATACTGATTTCCGCCATTTCCTGTGCAAATCCTGCTTTGGCAAGTGCATCCATGACCGTCTCAAACTGATCTGGTTCAGTCATGACCTCGATGGCTCCACCTTCGGTCGAAATATCCTCTGCTCCCGCATCAAGAGCAACGGCGAGGATATCATCTTCCGTGTATTTTGCCGCATCATAGGCAATGACACCCTTGCGTTTGAACAGGTAGGAAACACATCCGGTTTCCCCCAGGTTCCCGCCCCCTTTGGACAACATATGCCGGACTTCTGCTGCAGTACGGTTTTTATTGTCCGTCAGAATTTCAATCAGTATCGCAACACCGCCGGGCCCGTAAGCCTCGTAAGTGAGTTCTTCGTAGGTTACCCCGTCGAGTTCACCGCAGCCCTTCTTGATTGCACGTTCAATATTGTCTTTCGGCATATTTGCTCCGCGGGCTTTCAATACTGCTGCACGCAGACGCGGATTTGCTTCGATGTCACCCCCGCCCATTCTGGCAGCGACGATCAATTCCTTGATTATTTTTGTAAAAAGCTGGCCGCGTTTTGCATCTGCGGCTCCCTTTTTATGTTTAATGGACGCCCATTTACTATGTCCGGACATAATTTTATTTCTCCTTAATATTCTTTACAAGACACATCGTTTGAAGATTCAGATACTTTTTTATATGCCTTTTATACAGGCAGGATATCAAAAAAATTTATCACAGGAGAAGTTAGACTGTCAAGAGAGCAGCTGGAACGGGTGCGAAGAATATCAGGCTCTTGCCATTTCACGATTTGATTTGATGATCATGTCAGGAATTTGCGAAGCCGGCACAGACCGTGAAAATAAAAAACCCTGATATTTTTCACATCCCAAATTCTTCAAAAACTCCAGCTGGGAGATATCTTCGACTCCTTCGGCGATAATATCAAATTTCAGGCTTTGAGCCATTGCCACAATCGCACGGACGATGGCAACCGCATCATCATCTCCCGGAACATCCATTATGAAGGAGCGGTCTATTTTCAAGGTAGAAAGCGGAAACCGTTTCAACATGGAGAGCGAAGAATACCCGGTACCAAAATCATCAATAGAAAGAGATACCCCCAGTTCCTTAAGCCGTTCCATGATGCGGATTGATGTCTCCGGATCGGTCATCGCATGGCTCTCGGTAATTTCAAGCTCAAGCCGCCGGGGATCAACACCTGTTTTTTCAAGCGTTCGTTTCAGGGTTTTCACCAGATCCTCCTGGTTGAATTGAAGCGGTGAAAGGTTCACTGCAAGGCGTTGAATATCCAGGCCATCGCTGGTCCACTCCTTGAACTGGGTGCATGCTTTTTCCAGTATCCACTCTCCAATTGGAATAATCATTCCATTGTCTTCTGCAAGCGGGATGAGCTGTCCCGGAGGAACAAGCCCGTTTTCCGGATTTTTCCAGTGAACAAGTACCTCAACTCCAAACATTCTTCCATTATATACATTGACAAGGGGCTGATAAAACAGGATCAACTCGTCGCGTTCGATAGCCTTGCGCAAAAGGGTTTCTATATTCATCCGCTCCTTGACTTCGCGGTACATATCTTCACAGAAAAATCTGAAATTATTGTTTCCGGCAGATTTCGCCCGCTGCATTGCGGATTCTGCATCCTGAAGGGTCCGCTGTACTGACTCATATTTCTCATCAACAATTACCACTCCTATACTGGAGGTCACGATGATTTCCTCGGTAAGCTGCGGTAATGAGATGGGGGCCGCAATGTTTTTTCTGATTTTCATCACCAGACTGGTGATATATTTTAAATGATGAAAATCGGGGACCAAAAGCAGGAACTCATCGCGGCCAAAGTGCGCAAGAATGTCCTCGGGGCCGATTGTTTCATTGAGACGTGAGGCAATTTCCGCCAGTACCGCATCGCCGACAACAATTCCCAGCGCCTGGTTGATGAGTTTAAAACGGTCCAGATCAATAAAAATCAGGGCCGCCTGCTGGTTTGGATTGTTTTTAAACTGCCGCAAGAGGCGTTCAATCTGGTCGAGCAGGAGCACCTGGTTGGGCAGTCCTGTCACAGCATTATAAATCCTGCGGTCGGTAATGTCGCTCATGGAGCCGGTCAGCCGGATAATCTCACCTGTTTCATCCGGGACCGCAATACCGGTTGTGATGACCCAGCGGTAACTGCCGTCCCGGTGAATAATCCGCTGTTCTTCTTCGAATCTGGTTATTTTGCCGCTGAGCATTTTTTCAAACGCCAGGGTCATGGTTCCCCGGTCTGCGGGATGGAGACGATCCAGCCAAATCTCCGGGGTATTCTCCAGCTCATCTTCCCCATAGCCGATTATCTTTTTCCAGTTCGGCGAGTAGTAAATCACGTTTTTCTCTATCTCCCAATCCCATAACCCGTCCATCGTGGCCTGGGCCGCAAGCGCATACCGCTCTTCACTCTTTTTTAATGCTTCCTGCGTTTTTTTCAGGGATATCTGCGTGCTGATACGGGAACGGATGACTGAAAAATCATATGGTTTGGTCACATAGTCATTCGCACCAAGTGAAAGTGCTTTGATGATATGGGGATTGTCAGATACAGCGGTGAGCATAATAATCGGGAGCTCCATCATGGAAAACTTTTCCCTGACGACCTCCAGTACGGAAAATCCATCCATCTCCGGCATCATCACATCGAGCAGCATAAGATCAAATCTTATTTCAAGTATTTTTTCGATTGCAGATTTACCATCAAGCGCAGTTTGTATATGATATCCGGTTTTCGAAAGAATGGTATTCAACATAATAAGATTGTCTTTGTTGTCATCAACAATCAATATTCGTGCTTTATACTGATCCAAGTTCAGTTTTCGCATTATACTCTCCATAAATACCCACAGGATTAGTATCCATCCTGCTGTTACGATTGCAGATGGATTAAGCGAAACATTTTCTGCATATCACTTTTAATGATATTTCTTGGTCAGTTTTAATAATGGGAGGGCTGTTGTCCTATTAACTTTCAGGCAGCCCCTGTGTAAATTTACTGTATGGATGGTAACATATTCCAGATAGTATGTATACCTACTTTTTTTCCAATAGTTTTTCCTTATTTGCACTTACCATAGCATTTATTTGTCACTTTCGTTAAAAATTCGCTATTGACATATAATAATCCTTTCCCTATTGTTTCATCAAATGTCAGATTAAATTCAGGGGATTTACAAAAATATTTGACAATATCTTTTGTTTTCCACTATCCCGGAAAAAACAGAATGTCGCCAATTGACTTTAGTATTACAAATTTCAAACAACTCAAGCAGAAGACCTGTGCTGAAGTATTGGTTGAGTACCTGGAGATAGAAGGGGTTGAATATGTGTTTGGTGTCTCCGGAGGCACGGTCATCTCCCTCCTTGAAGCCATCGATAAATCAGAAAAAATCAGTTTTATCATGTGCAAGCACGAAGGCAGTGCATCATTTATGGCTGATATGTACGCCCGTATGACAGGAAAAACAGGGGTATGCCTTTCCACAGCCGGCCCTGGCGCGACCAATATGCTCACGGGGGTGGCCTGCGCCCAAATGGACAATATTCCGCTTCTGGCAATTACCGGGCAGCCGGCAACACATACAGCAGGAAAGGGTGCGGTCCAGGAAAGCTCTGAATTCGGTGTGGATACAGTCGCCATTTACGGCCAATTTACCGGTTTTTCATCATGCATCTCTGATGCTGCAGCCTTCCAGCAAATCCTTGTCCGCGCCCTCCGTGTCGCACAGGCTGAGTCAAAACAGGCGGTACACATCAGTATCCCTTCAAATATTTCAGGTCATATATTTGAATCAATAAACGTTCATACAAATTTCAAAAAATACCGTATTTCCCACGCGGCCATAGATTTTGCACAAATTCACAAAGCAGCCGAGATATTGATCAATGCAAAAAAACCATTAATCCTTTTGGGGAGCGGATTTCAATACGGTGAGCACATCGACGGATTGATCCGTATCGCTGAAATTGTCGGAAGCCCGGTTGTCACCACGCCCCAGGGAAAAGGGCTGTTCCCGGAGGATCACCCGCTCTCCCTGGGAGTGTTCGGATTTGCAGGAAATCTTTCGGCAAAAAAATATATGCTCGAAGAAAATATTGATGTATTGGTTGTTATCGCAAGCAGCCTGGGAGAATGGACCACGGAATCATGGAATCCCCGGCTTTTCCCGAGCAAGTATTTCATTCAAATTGATGTGGACTCACAGAATATCGGGCAGAATTTTCCTGTCAGTCTCGGTATTGTGGGAGATGTTTCAGCTGTCATCAAGGAACTCTATAAAATTCTTCTCAGTATGTCATGCCGTATTGATTCGGCCGGAAAAAATATACTGAAGCAAGAAACCAGACAGCGGAGAGAAAATGTTCTTTTACTGAAAAAAGAAACGGGATCGGTTCAAAAGCCGCAAAAACTCCTTTCTGATGAAATTCCGCTGAAACCGCAGCGGGTCATGCATGATCTCAATATTTGTATCGAAAAGGATGCAGTGATTATTGTCGATGCCGGAAATGCCTATGCATGGACACTTCATTATCTCAAACTTCGGCATCCGCAGCGGTTTATTATCCCCTTGGGATTCGCTTCGATGGGGCATGCGACTGCGGGCGTTATCGGCGCAGCACTCGGCGCGCCGCTTCGCCAGGTAATCGCTGTTGTCGGGGACGGCTCCATGCTGATGAACGGAAATGAAGTCCATACAGCGGTTGAGTACAAAATTCCCGCAATTTGGATTATTTTGAATGACAGCCGATGGGGAATGGTGTATCATGGAAACAAAGCTGTTTCAGGAAAGGGGTTATCATCAGAATACCACAGTACGGATTTTGTGCAGTTTGCCCGGACGATGGGTGCGAAGGGATATCGTGTCACAAAACCGGGTGAATTGTGTAAAATTTTGCCGATAATTCAAAAAGAAAAACAGCCGACAGTGATCGATGTCATTATTGACGGAGATGAAGAACCTCCTTTTTTGGAAAGAGTTCTTGCAGTAAAACAGTATATGAAAAAAGATAATTAACTCCGGACAGTACTCTGTATTTGTACGGTCATGAAATCTCGGCTTTCTCATGGGGTATAACAAGAGCAGGTGAGAGATTTGGAAAGAGAGGAATTGTCTTTGAAAACGTTGAGCCAAAAAATCCGCACTTCAATCTGGCAGGAAACCCCGAATCCTGACAATTCTTTTTACCCTGAATACAGTTTTTGTCACGGATTTGACTTCTATAATGAACTCCTCGAAAGCAAAAACTTCATTGAACTGCTCTTTTTAACATTCACCGGTGATCTCCCGACAAAAAGCCAGGAACTGCATTTATCACTGCTGCTGTCATCGGTCATGAATTCAGGCCCGCGGGATCTGGCCAACCGCGCTGCGATGTCCGCGGCCGCAGGCGGCGCACCAGCGGGGAGTGCATTAATCGCAGGATTGTGCGCATCAACCGGAAAAAAGGAAGGCGGCGGTGCAGTCCAGACCGTAATGGAGATGATTACAGAGCTCCGCAAAAAGCATCGGGATAAAGGAATAAAACAGATTCCGTACAGTCGTATTGAAAAGGAGTATTCAAGACACGGCAGTATTTTCGGGTACGGTACATTATACGGGAAAAAAGACTCTCATGCAGAAAAATTAACCTCTTTATTGTATAAAAACAATTTTGACGGTCCGGGATTGCGGCTCTTCCTGAAACTGGGCAAAAGCGTAGAAAAAAGAGCCGGAGAGTGGCCAAGACTCTACGGTGTATTTGCGTCCTCCCTTCTGGACCTCGGGTTTTCTCCTCTTCAGGGTCATGGCGTCTATATGCTCGCAAATGGAATAGGAATGCTCGGTTTTGTATGCGAACGGTATGAACAACACTGGACAGATTTTCCCACGTGGTTTACTCATGGAACGTATGAATATCATCCAGATATTCTGGCATTAAAAAAAGAGAGGGTATAGCAGAACCATGGATGTATCAGCATTGCAAAAAAACCGGCTCCGGCACCTGGAACAACAATATAACAGGATTACCACTTCTCTCGGCGGCATAGTAAAAAACACCTTTATATACTGCGGAGAAGATGTGACCAATACGTTGGGAGGTACTTTTTCCCAAACCGCCGCATTTCTATTATGGGTACTTGGACGAAAACCAACCGAAGAAGAAACCCGTCTGGTAGATACGATCATCTGCCTGAATATTTATCCTGATCCGCGTATTTGGAGCATCCGTTCCGGCGCCTATGCTGCTGTCCAGGATGCACCGCTTTCGGCATGCATTGCTGCAGGCCACATTGCCGCAAACGGAAAAATATTCGGCATCGGTGCTGTTTTACAATGCTCATCTTTCTTCAAAGATCTACTGGCAAGATTGAAAAAAAACAGCATGGAAACTGTAGTGAAAGCATTCCTCATGCAAAATAAATTCTTCCCTGGATTCGGACGGCCGCTGATTCAGGGTAATGATGAGCGATATATTCGTTTACAGGCATTGCTTAAAGAATGGAATTATCGGATTGGCATTCACACCAAAACGCTCTACAAGCTTGCACCAATACTTGAGGACGCCAGGGGATTATATCCAAATTTTGCTTCACTTTTAACGACACTCATGCTGGACGACCCGTTTCAATGTTCAGACAATCAGTTGACAATCCTTTCACATATAATGGTAAATCTGCCATCTGCAGTTGTCGCAGTAGAGCGTCATGACAACAAGAACATTCCGTTTCTTCCGTTAAAAGTGATTGATATTGAATACACAGGGAAACCAAGACGAACACTGGAGAACCATTCATGAGTACAGCCATTTTTTCAGAAAAATTTACACTTGAAACCCAGCTTGCTGACAGTGGTCTGAGTGAAACATGGATTGTCAGGCATAATAAAACTCATGAAGAGTTTATCCTTATAAAAATCCCTGCAGATAAACGAACACGATATCTGGATAATCTGCTCCTGTTTCAAAAACAGGTTGATTATCTCGCTGACAAGGAGATTCCCCATATTGCAAAAATAATCGAGTTTTTTGAAGTGGAAGATCATTTTTGCATAGTACGCCAAAAACTGGATGGTATAAATCTCTTGCAATATCTAACAGAACATCCTGAAATCGATACTATCACTTTTTTAAAAATCGCAATCCCGATTGCACAGACAATCGGATTTCTTCATTCAAATAACATGATTCACGGGAACCTGAAACCGGAAAATATTTTTCTGTCCGAGCAAGATGATAAAATCGAAGTAACCATCGCGGATTTTGGAATACATCTTGTCCGTGATATTCACAAGGCGTTCCAGCTCCGGCGGTCAGAGATCTTCAGCTTTATGGCTCCGGAACAAAGTGGTGTGCTAAAAAGGCCAATCGGCCCCCATACTGATTTATATACACTTGGAGTAATTTTTTACACAATTCTTGCAGGAAGGCCTCCTTTTTCCCATGAGAACATTTATTCACTCCTTCACATGCATATTGCCTCACATCCGCAGCCGATAAGCGAATACAATGAACATGTCCTGCCCGAGATCGAACTCATTATTCAGAAACTCATGCAAAAAGACATTTCATCACGCTATAAAAACGCGGAATCCCTTTCAAAAGAACTGCAGCACCTGTATACAGAGCTTTCCCGGAATAAAAACAAGGAGTCAGTCACCCCGGCAATGTACGAAAAAACAGGGGATATCCGGGATGTCCACTCCTTTGTCGGCAGGAATGAGGAGCTGAACAGTCTTCACCATATCTATCAGAATACATTGGAAAACAGAGGTGCACTGATTGTCATTGAAGGAAATCCAGGAACCGGAAAATCCCGCCTTGTTGAGGCATTCAGTGAACATGTCATTTATTCCGGAGGGCTCTTTGTTTCTTCCAGTTTTATGGAAATTGAGACCCCGCTCCCCTATTCCAGTCTCACGAGATGTATGCATAATTTTTTCAAGATTATCGAGATGTTTCCCAGAGAGATTCATTCTGCAGTCGAACTCTCGATTCAAAATACGATAGGCAATCTTGGATTCCTTTTTCTTCCCTATATCCCGGAACTCAAAGAATATGTTCAATCAGAGCCAGATATCGGCCAAACAGATCCGCAACAGGCCAGGACATTGTTTGAAGATACTTTTGAACGGCTTCTCCATGCAATAGCCAAACATTTTCCTTCTATCGTCTTTTTTATTGATAATTTGCAATGGGCAGATGAAAACACCATGCGTTTTCTGTGTAAAATAGCTGAATCAAAAAATCTCGGGAATATTCTGTTTCTTGCCGCGATGCGCCCGGTTGAAAACTTTACAGACAATGAAACAGTAAAATATATCAGCAAAATTAAAAATTTTAAAACCACACAAATCATTTCGATTGACAATCTTTCAAAACAGGAAGTTGCAGAGCTCATCTCATCCATGCTCGGTGAAGAAACCTCTGTGGTAACCGATCTTGCAGAAATAGTACACACCAAGACCGCAGGAAATGCGTTATTTGTCAAGGAATTTATCCTTCTTCTTTTGCGCGAAAAAAATATTATCTATGAAGACGGCTGGAAAATACATACCGACAAAATTGCACTCCTCCCGGTTACAGAAAATATGACCAGTGTTCTATTGAATACAATAAACCATTTGTCTGATGAAGAACAGTATGTATTGTCAATTGCCGCTGTCTTCGGGAAAGAATTTGAATTTCACCATATTGCCGAATGCTGCACTGACATTGATATCGACACACTATTCGATGTAATAGAGACCGGAAAAAATAACAAAATACTGCTTTCGGGGCAGGGATCGATTTTGTTCAGCCATGATCTCATTCATAAAATGTTCTATAATCAGCTGAATGAAGAAATTCGCTCAAGGTATCATGAAATCCTGGGTGCCTACTACGAAAAGATTTTCGGCAATGACCCGGGTGCAGTGTATAAAATACTGCATCATTATAATAATTCAAATAATACAAAAAAAAGCATTGAGTTCAGTATCAAGGCAGGAGAATTTGCACAGGAGCGGAACAGCCACCAGGATGCGGTGCGCTTTTTTTCTGACGCAATTAAATCTCTCAATGAACATCCGGAACTCAAAGATTTTAACCAGACAAATTTGCATGAAAAGCTCGGCGAATCGTTGAAGCACCAGGGAGATTATGAAGCGTCGCGGAAGAATTTTGAAATGGCGCTATCACTGGTTACCGATTTACAGCAGCGCAGTGAACTCTATAAAAAACTGAGCTATACAGAAGTGGCTGCAGGCAATTATGGCGAGGCGATTGATACGCTGACCAAAGCATTATCCCTGTATGGATTTACCGTTCCGAAAAGCACCCCGATGCTTGGAATGCGCCTTTTGGGAGGACTGTTCAAACAATTTATCCATTCCCGCTTTCCCTTTTTCTTTATTAAACAGAATCCCGCAGAACACAATAATCCGAAATATCAGCGTCAGATTTTGTTCCAGATGATCGGATGGGTATGTCTGTGGGCGATAAAACAGGATTTGCTCATTTATTCCCACTTCACCGCCCTCAATTATTGTGACAATGCAGGAATAAGCGAAGAAGGGCTGGAACTCCTTTTAACGCACTGTGCTGTATTGGGTTCAATTGACGGCCCTCCTCCGATGATCAGAATGTTTTTCAAACGAATACATAAATTTCTGGCCCGTATTGACCATGCGTTACACCAACTGGGTAATCCGCCAATTCTGCAGGCTCTATACCTGGCAGCAAGCGGTAGTATTACTTTTAATGCAGATGCATATGAGAAAGCGGCTGCTGCCATGATGATTCTCAGGGAAAAACATACAGGCACCTATTTGCAGGAAATTTCCAATTGTGCGGCCCAGGTGTATGAAGTACACGGCAAGTTTCAGGATCTGCTGCTGCTCGCAGAAGAAGTGAGAAACCGGGGTGCAATGTTCACAAATAAAATCCTTGTCAGCATAGGAGATTTATTCGAAGGTATTGCGCAATACTACCTGGGGAATAATGATACCGCAATTAAAATACTTGAAGAGGCATACCATTCCTTCGCTGCGATTTCTGACAAAGTAAACGGCCATTATGTCCGTCTGTTTTTGCTCAAGGCATATGCACGCTGCGGCAATTACCAGAAAGTTGAGGAGTATTTTAATGAATCTGTGTCTATAATAAAAAAGGAAAAACAAACACATCCTGTTGTTATTGCCCGAATCTATCCTTTCTTTTTGGAGGAGCTTCTCGACCGGTATATTGCGTTTTCCGGAGATGAAAAAGAGCGTCAAAGACGACTTGCACTGGCAAAGACCTGTTATAAAAAATGCCGGGCCCTTGAAAAATCCTACACTTCCCACAGGATACTCTTTTTCCGGATTTCAGCATTGTATCACTGGATTGTTTTGCACAATGCACGAAAAGCCAGGAAGATATTCACAGAAGGGATTCAAGCTGCTTCTGACAGTCCGCAGGATTACAATAAAGGGATGCTTCATTTCCGCTACGGTGAATTTCTGATGAAACGAGATCCAATAGAATCACTCAACCAGCTCGAGAAGGCCTACGTAATCCTTGAAAAATGCCAGACATCCCATGAGCTGAAAATAATCGAGCGCCGCATCCAGGAAATCCTTGAATTGAAAAACCGGATCGAAGACCAAAATCACAAACATTCTGCGCTGGGCCATGAAAGCGAAAACAGCAGCAGCTTTACCACTACCCGTGAACTCGATACGGTTATCGATATCAGTAAAAAAATAAGCTTTATTGATGATATAAAAGTGTTGATGGATGAAGTTTTGCAGCATGCGATTCAGTTTGTCGGCGCAGAGCAGGGAGAACTTTTTTTACTCGAAGGGTCCAGACTGGTTTCAAAATTCCATATTGCTCTCTCGGGTGCCCAAGATATTCCTTCAAGTCCCGGTGTTGTTTCAAAAGCGGACTATCTTGGCCAGCCTTTGGTGATAAGCGATGCCCGAAGGGATGCAACTTTCCGGAATGATCCCACTGTTATAAAATACGGCTTGAAATCAATTCTGTGCGTTCCCCTGATCAGCCGCGATAAACGGATCGGCATACTCTATTTAAGCAATCATCATATAGCAGGGCTGTTTACCGAACACGAGCTGGATTTGCTGAATGCGATGGCCGGACAAGCCGCGATAGCAATTGAAAACTCATTATTGTTCCGTGAAACAAAACGCCTTCAGACACATCTGACAAGCATCATAGACTCTCTCCCCGGGGCATTGATTGCGCTCGACAACAATGGAAGAATCACCTATATAAATAATGCTGCAAAATTATTTTTTCCGGAACTTGCAAAGTGTAACCCCGGTCAACTGCTGTGGAATGCCGTATCCGTTCTTTCAAAATATAAAAACTCGTTTGATGAAGTTATTTCAGCAAAAAGTGTGGTTGAACTGCCGAGGGAAGTGATGAGCAAACATTTTATGCGCATCACCATTTTCCCCCTGCTTGACAATGAGGTGCGCGGAGCAGTTATCAAGGTCAATGATATTACTGAACATGAAAAAATCCAGCAGCATCTGGTACAGGCACAAAAGATGGAAACCGTCGAAACTCTGGTCGGTGGCCTTGCTCACGACTTCAACAATATCCTCGGTGGGATACTCGCCACAATAAGCTTTTTGAACCAGAGTATACTCCCATCAAAAAGCACTTTTACAAAGGATGATTTTGAAGAAGAGTTTTCCATGATCACCACATTAATCAACAGGGCGATTTCTCTGGTTCAGCAGCTGTTGACAATTTCCATGAGAAAGGAAGTTCATTTCACTCAGGTGGATGTCGTGGAATCGGTGAAGAATGTTTTAAAAATATGCAGGCAGTCATTCGATAAAAGCATCAAGTTCAATCTTGATTTGCCCGAATTCCCGGCCATTATCAATGCTGATATCGCCCAACTGGAACAGGTGATCCTTAATCTCTGTATTAATGCCTCACACGCGATGACAATTATGAAACGCGCGGATGAGAAATGGGGCGGGACACTTTCTGTGCATATCGAAAAATCGGTTCTCGACAAACCCGTCGGAAACAGACTGGTGGATGTACATCAGGGGGAGTACTGGTGTTTGTCAATTGAAGATACTGGAGTGGGAATGTCGGAAGAAATCCTGAAAAAAATATTTGAACCGTTTTTCACAACAAAGGATACCGGAAAGGGAACCGGATTGGGATTGGCAATGGTATACAGTATTGTTCGGCGTTTCAATGGACATATTAATGTATATTCTGAACCGGATCAGGGAACCATGGTCCATTTGTACTTTCCAATCAAAAAACCGTCTGCCAATGTTCAGGAGAAGCAGTGCGAGAATCGTCCCTTACATCACAGTGACGAAACGATTCTTGTCATCGAAGACGAGGTTGTGATCAGAAAATCTGTTGAAAAAATCCTGGAATCAGCAGGATACACTGTATTCACCGCAAAGGACGGCAAATCCGGAATTGCATGTTTCAGCGAGCATATCAACAATATTGATCTCGTCCTTCTTGATATGGTAATGCCCGGGGAATCGGGCAAATATGTTTTTCAGAAAATAATGGAGATAAAACCCTCCACCCGTGTGGTACTCATGTCAGGATTCAGAAAGGACCAGCGGGTCGAAGATGTAATTGAAATGGGAGCATCCGGATTTTTGCAGAAACCGTTTAATCAGGATGAGCTTTTTAATGTGATCAGAGCAGTACTCGCCGAAGAATCATCATGATTTAATGATCATGCTTCCACACAGCATGTGGTTTTTATCAAAAAGTGTATGAATCAAAAAAATCCCGGAATTTATCGTTGAGCGAATCAATCTCTTCCTGAACAGGTTCAGGAGGAAGCGACATATCAATCATGCGGTATACCGGGCCGTCAGAATGAACTTCCAGCGATGGATCACCCAGGATCACCATTCCCAGAAACCAGCTGTCACTCGTATTGCCGTAGTGATTGTACCATTGCTTGTATGCATCTGCCCATGTGCCTTTTCTTGAAAGAATATCATAGAACACCAGCGGCTGATAGCACCCTCCCACTTTAGTGGAACCGAATATTGCCATAGCGTAATCAGTTTTCATAAGGTAAGTCATACCGATATTTTCTTCGGTAAACCGGGCAGCACTGCAGTCAAAAAGATTATAAAAATGCCCCTTAAAATTCCAGTTACTGATATCATTCAGTGATATTTGGCGATACTGATTATTTTCAATGACATACAGGGCCCGGGGATAGGAGTGTATCCACTGGTTGATAAATTCTGCTCCGTCATTGGTAAGGCGCCAGGCATATTCGTCGCGGGTGGTAATCACCGGGGATTCTGCTATCTCGAAATCACGATAAATACGGGATAATCCAAAACTGGACCCCCGTTGAAAATCAAACCAGTCATCATCCTTGAAAATAAATCCTGATGCAGGGAGACGAATCTCTCCTGTCCGAAAATTGTGTAGTTTATGAAAATAACCTTTTAATTCCTGTTCTGATCCAATAATCCGGGAAACAGGAAGGGTCACGCTTATTTTCGTATGATGGTCAAGCAGTCCATTGTTATCCGAATCCCACCAGACACTTTCATCATCCATAAAATACAAATCACTAGGAAATACCTCATACCGTCCTTCCGCGTTCATTTCATACCAGGCAACCGGGAGTGAGCCCACAAGCATCACCGAATCGGCTTTTTTGACATCTGCGGTAATATGAAGAAACGACCGGAACTCTTCAAAGGTACCTGACTGCCATACCGTCACCACTGTGTTTAGACCGGCAACGGATAGATCATCGGTATATACCTGCAACTCAGAAAAAAGCGGATCGTACAACCCGTCCTCGACCACCACCAGAACTGTATCTGTTTTTGAAAAGACAGAGGGAAAATCGTCTTTTGAACCAAGAAATAAAAAAGAACATCCCGACACAAGAATAAAAAGAGACAACAAAAGCACTGACAGAAAATATTTTCTTATTATACGAAAGGAAAAAACAGGTTGTTTGTTCATAGGATACCCTTAAATGTAATTCGCTCCCATCCTTTTTTCAAGGAATTGTTTCATATATTTTTGCTGCATCATTCTCTTTTTTTTCAGAATGATTTGCACAGTACCAGATTATCTTTTACAATAGGCAGTGAAAGCGAAGTATTATGCCGAAAAAACCCTGGATCATCCTGCTTGTTTCATTATGTTATATTGTTTCACCTTTTTTCATCCTCCTGCAGGCGTCGATAATTACCAATTATCCAATCATTGGATTTATCAATATTTTTCAAAAACTGTCAATTTTTGACTGGATACTACTTGCAATCTATTTCATCGCGGCTGTATCGATTTTTTCGGTAAAGAAATGGGGCTGGTACTGCTTTATCGTGGCTTCCATTCTGCTTGTTGCGTCCAATAGTATCATATTCATCCTCCGTCCCTATTATGCAGCAGGTGCGCTTGTTGCGTATAATCTCATTATCTCTGTAGCTGCGGGCATATTTTTCCGGCGGGAGTTGATTGCGCCCTATTTTAACCCGCAAATAAGATGGTGGACACAGGCTCCCCGCTACAGCATTGAATACACAGCCGAGATAGGCTACAAGCCGGGCCGTATCAGTGCTGAAATCCTTGACATTTCAGAAACCGGTATTTTTGTGATCACCGAAAAACCCCTTGAAGAACACACACCCTACCCGATGTGTATTCGATGCGCCGGTTATCGGATTTTAGTTGACGCAAAAGTGGTCCGGATGAAGGAACTTGCTGACGAAACACTAAAAAAAGGGTATGGCATGAAGTTTATCCATATCTCTGCTATCGAAAAAAAAGCCTTGAGCGCCCTTATCCTTCGATTGGAAAAAGGCGGAATGTCCGATACTGAACGGTTAATTTTCGAGCAGAATGAAAAAAAACTGCAGACATCGCCCCGATTTGTTATTCAAACCTCTGCGTTGATGCGGGTAAACAATAAAACACACGGGGGAAAACTGAAGGATATCTCGGCAACCGGCTGCCTGCTGAAAGTCCCCGGATTTCAAACACTTTCCCCCGGACTCCCGGTGCATCTGACACTTTCCTGTTTTTCCCGGCTCGCCGAAATCAATGGTATTGTCTGCTGGCTGAAAAACGAGGAGAATACCGCACTTGCAGGAATTGTGTTCACTGACCCATCCAAAAAAACACAGGAGACGGTAAAATGCATTATTAATGCAGGAAAAACAGCGGGAGCACAACTCCGACTAAAAACAGCCCGTCCGCTGCCGATGGAAAAGATCGAAGAGTATGCACTCAACAGCCCCTATAAAATAATTCATGGTGTGAAGAAAAAAGTGTTAAAAAGATAACTGACACCATATGTGCGCGGACGATAAATTGATACTCCTTCATGTTAGAACCTGCGTCAAATGAATATACTTTCAGGGCTTTCATTTATAATAAATGCTCACTTCAGGTATTGACAGTACCCTGATAATGGATACCATCTATAAATAGTTCATTGCAATGATCAACGCATCAAAATCAAAAACTGGTAATTCTCATCGACCGACAATCGGATTACTGAGTGTAGCGGATTTCAGAAGCAGCCTGGCACTTGAACTTGTTGCAGGGGTGAATGCCGCTGCGAAGGAATTCGATGTCAACCTCATCAACTTTTGCAACGGGGTGAAGTATTCTGTTGGAGATGTGTTTAATGCCTCCAAATATTATAAAAGGATTTTTCCGTATATCACCAGAGTTAATCTTGACGGAGTAATTTCCTGGGCGTCCTCACTGACACATGTCATGTCTTTTGACGAGGTGGAGCAATTCCACACCTCCCTCGGCTCGATGCCCGTTGCCTGTATCGGAATGCAAATCAAAGGAATCCCCTCTTTCATGATTGACAATGCACAGGGCATGGAACAAATCATGTCGCATCTCACTGACGTCCACGGATTTACAAAAATCGCATTTATCGGAGATGTCAGGGGATATTCACACAATTTTTATAATGAAGAACGATATAATGCGTATTGCAGATTTTTGGAATCCCGAAATCTTCCCCTCCGGAAGGATCTGGTGTACATCCTCGATTCAATCGAAACAAAGGAAATCTACAAGGCGGTGAACACACTGTTTTCACAGCGAAAACTTGTAATAAAAAGGGAAATCGAGGCGATTGTCACCATCAGCGATATTGTTTCGAACAGGCTCACTGATATTCTGCAGAACCTCCAGATCCAGGTTCCTGAAGATATTGCGGTCATCGGATTCAACAACACCTTTGCGGGAATTCGGTCGAATCCGCCGCTCACCACCGTGGACCCGATGTATTTCAGATATGGACATTCCGCGATGGAACAGCTTCTTCTGCAAATGGAGGGAAAACAGCCGGAACCATTGACCCGCATGCCGGTCGAGCTGCTTGTCCGTGAATCCTGCGGCTGCCGCAATACTTCGGGAACAGATGTTTCCCCGTTCCAGCCAGAAAAAATGCAGCAGGTAAAAAAACAGCCAATCGGCCAGTGCATCAGCCTGACAGACACCGCAATGATGACGAGAATCACCAGAATCATCCACTTATATGACCCTGATTTTTTGCAGTCGCATATTGAAGACCTGATATCATGCATAAACAGCGATCTTTCCCGTATTACGACCGACGGGTTTATCAACGCGTTAAAAAAATATTTTTTTGATATAAAATATCCTCTTGAAAAAATACTGACCCTCCATGTCATCATTTCCGAAATGCGGAAGTTATTTATTGCTGAACTCACTGCTACTCCTGAGCAGGTGAGCCTGGCGGAAGATATTTTTCATCAAGCCAGGATCATGATCAGTCTCTCCTCGAACTACCTGACAATGGTGGGGATTCGAAATACCTATCAATTGGGAAAGATGGCTTATTTTGCCGCAGATTATAATGCAGTCAACAATTTCACCGAATTTGAGGATCTCTTTAAAACTCATTTAAGCGATTTTGAAATTCCGGGAGCCTTCGTCGTTGTCTATGATGAACCGGATAAATCCGGCAAGAATGGGAAAATCACCGCGGTTCATGTAACACGAAATACCCCCTGTATCGATTATTATAATATGGATATTCCGGTCTTCAGTCTCCTCTCGGATAAATTCCTGCCCGCAGAACGTTTTTCCCTGATGTTTCAGCTCTGTAATTACCGCGAAATTTATAAAGGGTATATTCTGTTTGAGTTGGGACCGATGGATATTCCGCTGTATGACACGCTGAGAATGATTATCAGTCCCTCGATTATCCGTATTTCAAAAAGCGATGACCGGTTCAGCGAGAGTGCAAAACAGCGCGCGCTGCTTAAAAATTTATTGCGGGATGATATTGATAAATCGGTTGTTTTTTCAGGCTCCGACAGCCGCGCAGACGCAAAAAATCGACAGCGGCTGAGCCCCCGGACCATCATTGACTGTCTGTACAAACATATTGATGAACCGACAGATATCAATAAATTTGCCAATGACCTCCAGGTATCAGTAAGTACTCTCGTCCGGCGCACAAAGAATTTTCTGGGTTGTTCGGCACAGAAACTCCATGAAAAGCTGAAGATGGAAAAAGCAATGGGGTTGCTGAAAAACAATGAATACTCCATCGCTGAAATCGCCCAGAGTCTGGGGTACAACAACCAGTTCTACTTTTCCTCTGTGTTCAAACGCTTTACCGGCATCGCACCTGCGAACTGGAAAAAAGCCAATGTACAGTAATGAAATCCTCCGTCCCCATCCAACGGCCGTCCCGCTATTGGTCCATTATTCCATACCGTTCATCCGCGCACAGACCCGGTACAGTGCCTGCACTCCAAGATTTTCAAAGCCTATTGCAATCGCAGCAATATAGAACTGATACACCAGAGCCAGGCATGGAAGCGACAGGTTCATTCGGCGGCATTCTGAAAGCGCTATCCCCATATCTTTTACAAAATGTTTGATATAGAATCCGGGATCAAAATCATTTTTGACAATGCGCGGTGCCACTTTGTTGATACTGAACGAACCAGCTGCTCCTTTTCCGACAATGGCGATTACCTCGTCCTGTGAGAGTCCTGCTTTTTGGGCATATAGAAGAGATTCAACAACCCCCGCCATATTTGCAGCAATCAGGATCTGATTGCACATCTTTGTGTGCTGTCCCGTTCCGGCCGGTCCCATATAGGCAATATGTTCTCCAAATGTTTCAAACACCGGCAGTACCGCTTTGAAAGCCTCTTTATCACCGCCGGCCATGATCGCCAACCTGCCATCGCGAGCACCCACATCTCCGCCGGAAACAGGTGCATCAAGGACAACAACTCCCTGTGATTTTGCTTTCGCTGCTATGGTTTTTGCCAGGTCGGGAATGCTCGTGGTCATATCAACAAGAATGGAGCCGCTTTTTGCGCCTGCAAGAACGCCCTCCGTCCCCAAAAAAACCTGCTTAACATCATCCGGGAACCCTACGATCGTAAAGACAATATCGGATACTGCTGCAACTTCCTTTGGTGATTCGGCCCAGATCGCACCGGCAGCTATCAGCTCCCCGGCTTTTTCCCGTGTCCGGTTGTATACCGTTACTGTATTTCCGGCCGTAAGGACATGCAGACACATCTGTTTTCCCATGACACCCGTGCCGATCCATCCTATTTTATATTCCATGGAATTCCCCTATATGTTGATAGTAGCCAATGCTATCGGGGAGGAATGGACAGTGTCAAGAGAAAGAGAAATCCTCCGTCCCCGGATAGTTAATATTGAATTATTTGATTTTTTTGTTATTATACGATAGGATTCAATATTCAATCTTTTGAGGGAGAAACAAAACAATGCACCATTTGCCGATCACCGAGACTGCAGAAAAACTGTTCACCAGCACAGAAAAAGGCATTGCTGCATCTGACATTGAAGCCCGCCGGGCAAAATCCGGATTCAACGAACTCACTGAAAAAAAACGGGCAGGACTTTTCAGCCTGATATTCAATCAATTAAATAATTTTCTGGTCATCATCCTTATCATCGCGGCAATTGTTTCCTTTTTACTGGAGGAACCAATCGACGGCAGCGCAATACTGGCAATTGTCCTTATCAACGCCATTCTCGGAATCATCCAGGAATCAAAAGCAGAGAATGCTCTTGCTGCCTTAAAAAGAATGGCTGCACCAAATGCAGTTGTACTCCGCGACGGCCAGCGTCTCACCATTCCCGGACGAGAACTGGTACCGGGAGACATAGTCATCCTGGAGGCCGGTAATTATGTCCCTGCTGACCTTAGACTAAGTGAATCCGTGAATCTTAAAATCAATGAATCATCCTTGACCGGCGAATCCAATCCGGTGAACAAGGATGCTCAGGTTGTGCTGGACAAGGATATTCCCCTCGGCGACAAACACAATACCGCATTTATGGGAACAATGGTTACCTACGGCAGGGGGACCGGTATTGTTGTGTCAACCGGCATGAACACAGAGATGGGAAAAATAGCGGAAATGCTCCAATCATACACGGAAGAACCCACACCGCTTCAGAAAAAGCTTGATCAACTGGGAAAATGGCTGGGGATTTTCGCGCTTGGAATCTGTCTGCTTATCCTGATCATCGGCATACTCCGTGATACCAATGTCGCCATGATTTTCCAGCAAGGGGTTGGCGCGTATCTGGAAAATAATACCGACACCCTCCAGCGGCTTTTTATGACCGCGGTGGGCCTTGCCATTGCCGGGGTCCCCGAAGGGCTCCCCGCAGTTGTAACAATTTGCCTCGCTTTGGGAATGCAGCACATGATCCGGCGTCACGCTTTGATTCGAAAACTTCCCGCAGTCGAGACCCTTGGATGCACAACCGTCATCTGTTCCGACAAAACCGGCACCCTGACCCAGAATGCCATGACCGTTAAGGAAATTGTCACAGCTGATACCGGTTTTACGGTCACCGGAGACGGGTATGCACCGGAGGGAAAATTTTTTATCGATGAACATGAGGCTACTGTAGAAGAAGCTCCGTCCCTCTCAAGCCTCCTGTATGGAGCGCTGGTATGCAATGACGCCCACATCCGGCCTGATGAAACCGGTAATTCCAGGACATGGGTACTTACCGGGGATCCGACTGAGGGGGCGCTGGTCACTGTTGCGGGAAAAGCAGGCTTTACAAAGGAAAAAGCGGGAGAAACCTTGCCCCGCATCGCCGAGATTCCGTTTGACTCGGAACGGAAACGTATGACAACCATTCACGAAATTATGGCAGAAAATGTCATCCCCGAACTGAAAAGCGGGTACATCGCCTTTACAAAAGGTGCTCCCGATATGCTCCTTGAATGCTGTTCGAAAATCTACCAGAACGGCACAATTCAGCCTCTGACCCCGGAAAAAAAGGCTGGTTTGCTTGCAAAAAACTCAGAAATGGCCGGACGGGCGCTGCGGGTGCTGGGAGTCGCTGTTTCGCAGGTATCCTCCGTCCCCGAAGAGCCGAAACCTGAGGAAATTGAACAAAATCTCATCTTCCTTGGATTGCTGGGCATGATTGATCCTCCGCGCACAGAAGTCATTGCCGCCCTGAAAACGGCAAAGGATGCCGGGATAAAAACAGTCATGGTCACTGGTGATTACAAGGAAACAGCAGCGGCGATCGCGGGAAAAATCGGCCTTTTATCCGAAAACGGCAAGGTATTCTCGGGAAGCGAAATCGACTCATTCAGCGATGCTGAGTTTGCCGCTATTGTCGAGCAGACCGATGCATTCGCCAGGGTTTCTCCCCAGCACAAGGTCAAAATCGTTGATGCGCTGCGGCAAAAAGGCCATGTGGTGGCGATGACCGGGGACGGAGTAAATGATGCACCTGCTTTAAAACGCGCCGATATCGGTATTGCAATGGGGATAACAGGTACCGATGTTACCAAAGAAACAGCTGATGTTGTTCTTACCGATGACAATTACACAAGCATTGTTGCAGCGGTTGAACAGGGACGCATCATTTACTCGAATATCCGGAAATTTGTGCTGTACCTGCTGGCCTGCAATATCGGTGAAATCCTCATTATGTTTTCTGCTCTTCTATTGGGAATGCCGATTCCGCTCTCCCCGCTCATGTTGCTGTGGCTGAATCTTATCACTGACGGAGCACCGGCAATTGCCCTGGGGCTTGAGTCGGGAGAACCAGGAATCATGAAACTGCCGCCACGTCCACCAAAAGAACCTGTAATCAACCAGCGCATGACTTTTTCAATTTTACTGATTGCCGTCGCGGATGCAGCAGCAGTACTCAGCGCATATGTGTTTGCCCTGAACCGGCATCCTGGCGAACCGGGAGTACCGATCGCAATGACGGTTGCGTTTGCCACACTCGTTTGCTCTGAACTTGTCCGGGCATTTACTTCGCGATCAGAACTGCTATCAATTTTTTCCATCGGGATATTCAAAAACAAAACAATGATCCTGGCGACCAGCGGATCGCTTCTGCTCTTACTGGCAGTACTGTATTTTCCGCCCCTGTCATCTGTGTTTAAAACTGTACCGTTAACCGGAACAGACTGGCTGTATATGCTGCCGTTTGTATTTATTGCGCCTTTGGTACAGGAAATAATTAAATTTGTAAACAGGCGGTTGTTAAAAAAGAACCTGCAATGACGGTTTTTTGGGGGACGGAGGAACATAGTTATCAGGAAGGTGTCACGGCCCCCAGACAAACCAGACAAAGATTGCACCGGCGATTGTTGCGACGATGGTAAATGGAAAACCCATTTTGATAAACTCCCAGAATTTGACAGTATACCCCCGCTTTTTCAGCATTCCACACGCAACAACATTCGCAGAAGCCCCTATTGGTGTAATATTTCCGCCCAAACTAGCCCCAATCAGCAATCCAAAGAACAAGAGCGACACCGGCACTCCCATTTTTTCAGACAAAGAAGCGGTCAACGGCAGCATCGCCACGAGATAGGGAACATTGTCGACGAAAGCCGAGAATACAACAGAGACCCCCACAATTAGAAAATAACCGACCAGCAGATTCCCCTGGATAAGGTGTGATAACCCGTCGGCCATACGATCGATCCATCCAGTTGCACTCAGACTCCCAACCAATACAAATACACCAATAAGGAAAATCGTTGTTTCCCAATCAAGTGTCTTCAAAGTATCCCAGAATGGTCCCTTATGGACCACCACCTTCCAGACCAGACAGACAATTCCCACGACCATACAAAGAACACCTGCACTGTAATCCGGCAATCCGGGGACAAACGACATGGATGCCAGTCCAAGAATAAGGGCGACAAGAAGAATTGTCGGAACCCATGAAGTCACCTTCTCCACAGCGACCTCCGGCATGGGCTCCTTGTTTTTTTTAAAAAAGAGATATAATACCAAAAATGAGAAAACAGCACCTATTTCCACTGCAAAAAAAATACTCGGCTTGCCCTGATAAAAAAAGAAGTCATTGAAATTCATATTTGCCGCCTGCCCAAGCAGCATGCTCGGAGGATCACCGATCAATGTCGCGGTCCCCTGCAGATTGCTGGCAATGGCTATGGCAATCAGCATTTTGACCGGGCTTATCTTGAGGCGGTCGGACAACGCAAGGGCGATGGGTGCGACAATAAGAACAGTAGCGACATTTTCGACAAAAGCCGAAATAAAACTGGTGAGAATGCAGATAAGCAAAATGGCCCACTGAACAGTATTGGTTTTTCGGACAATGAGCTCGGCGACAAATGCCGGAACCCGGCTTTCGATAAATACATCTGCAACGAACAGGGTACCGATAAAAATACCCATGACATTCCAACTGATGGATTCGAGGGCACCCATGACCGAAATAGACTGGGTGATGAGTAAAATCACAGCCCCCCCAATTGCAATATAGGGTCTTTTTGAAGGAAGTACGACAAAGAGAATATATGCTGCAATAAACACAACTAATGCGGTGATACTGTTGAATTCAAACATGTGACGCCTCAAATTGGAACAAATTTGTTTTTTGGGAAATCCTCCGTCCCCAATACACAGTCCTAAGATTATTAAAAAATCACAGACAAATCAAGGCTTCCCCTGAATTCAAGAACCGGAATACTCTTGACATATTTCTCTGTGCATACTACATTTACCGCAAATCTCAGACGTTTTTGTTTCCGACTCTTTCTTCCTGTTATTGTGTGTTACCACGGTATTACTCACAAAACCGTTTGGATCAAAAACAGAGATCAATAACCCTATAGGAGTTTTTTTTATGAATAAGCGTCTTTTTCTCGTTTTAGCGCTGTTCCTCCTCATTGTTCCGGTTGCACTTTTTGCTGAACAAGGTACACCGGTTGAAGTCAAGGAAGGATTTGATCTGATGTGGCTCACACTCGTCGGATCTGTCACTGCGCTTATTTTCGCAATTTTCCTTATCATCGGGATAATGAAAAAGGAAAAAGGGACAAAGGAAATGGCTGAAATTTCCGAACATGTTCACTCAGGAGCTATGGCATATATTAAACAACAGTATAAAGTTGTTGCCATATTTTTTATTGCCCTTTTTGCCATTCTCTCTTTTATTGCGTGGATACTCCCGATGCTAAACGGTGGACAGAAATTGCTGTCACACTTTGTACCAATCGCGTTCATTACCGGCGGATTTTTCTCTGCTCTGGCAGGCTTTATCGGCATGAAAGTTGCGACACGGGCAAACTGCCGGACTGCTTGGGCTGCAAGCAAAAGTCTCAATGCAGGACTTCGTGTTGCGTTTAACGCAGGAACCGTCATGGGAATGGTCGTTGTTGGGCTTGGGCTCCTCGACCTGTCCATCTGGTGGGTATTGTTGAAGTATGTTTTCCTTCCGATGCAATTCGGCCTGGAATCTGCCTCAGATATTCCCGGAATCATGATTACCTTCGGGATGGGAGCTTCATCAGCTGCATTGTTCGCACGCCTTGGCGGCGGAATATACACTAAAGCTGCCGATGTGGGCGCAGACCTTGTGGGAAAAGTTGAAGCGGGAATTCCTGAGGACGATCCGCGCAATCCAGCCACCATCGCTGATAATGTCGGTGATAATGTCGGTGACGTTGCGGGTATGGGTGCTGATCTCTATGAAAGTTATGTCGGTTCAATCGTTGCGACCATGGCGCTTGGAGCCGTTGCTGCTTTGGCCATGAATATGGGCGATCTTACTCTGACGTTCATTCAGCTGCCAGGTTTTATTGCGGTAATTGGCGTCATTGCCTCTATTATCGGAACATTCCTGGTTAGAGCAAAAGATGATGCTTCTCAGAAAACTCTGCTCGGTGCACTCCGATTCGGTGTCTATTCGAGTACCGTGCTGATCGCGATCGCTTCTTTCTTTATCATTTACTTTATGCTACCGAATTACCTTGGCTTGTGGGGTTCAATTATGGTGGGGCTGCTCGCCGGAAATATCATCGCATATTTCACGGAATATTACACCTCCGATCATTATAAACCGACCAGAACACTTGCAGAAACAGCAAAAACCGGCCCGGCAACCATTATAATCGGCGGACTTTCGCTTGGGATGATGTCAACTGCTATTCCTGTTATCACTGTCGTTCTTGGAACACTCGGTGCTTTCTTTTTTGCAGGCGGCGGTCTCCAGGGTCTGTACGGGATCGGCCTTGCGGCAGTGGGCATGCTTTCAACACTTGGCATTACACTCGCGACTGATGCTTACGGCCCGATCGCAGACAATGCAGGCGGTATCGCAGAAATGACTCATATGGATCCGGAAGTCAGAAAAAGAACTGATGCTCTTGACTCGCTGGGAAATACAACTGCAGCGACAGGAAAAGGATTTGCGATTGGTTCCGCTGCACTCACCGCACTTGCACTCTTGGCTGAATACGGCCACAAGGTTATTGAGTTCCTGAACAACCAGCTTCAGGCAGGCTCTGCAAAAATCACAGCTCTTATCGAACAAGGTGTTGTTCTTACCAAAGAAATTGATGGGAAAACTGTTGTTGACAGCATAATGGCCAGCATCCTTGAACCGACCGTCCTGGTTGGTGTTTTTATCGGTGTACTCCTCCCGTTCATCTTCTCAGCTCTCTCAATGGGTGCGGTGGGACGTGCAGCATATGCGATGGTTGATGAAGTCCGACGGCAATTTAAAGAAAAACCCGGTATTTTGAAGGGGACGGAGCAACCGGATTACGCACGATGCGTTCAGATTTCAACAAAAGGTGCACAGCGTGAAATGATTGTGCCCTCATTAATTGCGATTATTACTCCTATTGTCGTGGGAATACTGTTTGGACCATTCACTGTTTTGGCAATGATCGCCGGAACAGTGACCGCCGGCTTTGTACTCGCCATTATGATGGCAAACTCGGGCGGTGCATGGGATAATGCAAAGAAATATATTGAGGCAGGCGCACTCGGCGGCAAGAAAAGTGATGCACACAAGGCTGCAGTTGTCGGCGATACAGTGGGTGACCCCTTCAAAGACACTTCCGGCCCATGTATTAATATTCTTATCAAGCTGATGAGTATGGTTAGTATTGTATTCGTGGGTACTTGTATTTCAATAAATGATCAGGTTTTTGAATTTATCGGAAAACTGTTTGGTGCATGATCTATAACTATTAAATGGTAAAAAAAGCAGGCTGTAAAAGGCCTGCTTTTTTTTATGGCCATCGGTGATTGCTCCCTTATAACGGGGACGGAGGATTCCACCCGATGGAAATTCAAATACACTGAAAATGAATGAAAAGAAAATACAATTTTGTAACCAATATGTAAAATTTCAGAGTTGATCCTACGAATTTGTAGCATATAGAGATTTTCAATAGATAATTTTCTTATGCTGCTATTTAAAATCCTTCATTTTTTCCATAAATATCCACAATTTCAGAGCTGATTTGAAAAATAATGGCTTTTTTTTTCAAAAAATACGGCTGATTATCAGTTTTTCTCAATATTGGCATATCAATTGCAGTATAAATATTGAGCATTGGAAAATTACAAGGAGGGAGTTGTATGTTCTTTATAAAAAACAGACTCTGGAAGAGAGGAATATTTGTTATTTTTTTCCTCTTGATTTCGGCTTCTTTTATAGTTGCTGAGACCACATTAACACTTCCGGAAACTTTAAAAATAGCACTTGATACGGTTTGGGTGCTATTTGCTACATTTCTAATCTTTTTCATGAATCTTGGTTTTGCGATGGTGGAATCAGGGTTATGCCGGGCAAAAAACACCGTGAATATCCTGGCAAAAAACTTTATTGTTTTTTCAGTCGCTTCGATATCATTCTGGATCATTGGTTTCGGTCTGATGTTCGGTAATGGTAATGAATTTATCGGACTTGAAGGAGTATTTTTTGTCACAGGGACGGATGCGAGCCCAATGATAAATGAAGCATACACTGGAGCATACACAGCACTTTCATGGACAAGTGTGCCTCTCTGGGCGAAATTTATCTTTCAATTAGCCTTTGCAGGAACAGCAGCGACCATCGTGTCCGGTGTTGTTGCAGAAAGAGTAAAATTTCACTCTTTTATCATCTTTTCATTTATACTCATAGCTGTTATGTACCCAATTACCGGCCATTGGATATGGGGTGGCGGATGGCTTCAATCCATGAAATTTTTTGATTTTGCCGGATCTACAGTCGTTCACTCTGTGGGTGGCTGGGCTGGACTTGCAGCGGTACTTTTCCTGGGACCTCGTTATGGGAAATATCGTGCGGACGGGACTTCTAACATGATGCCTGGACACAATATGTCAACCGCAACATTGGGAGCCCTTGTTCTGTGGTTTGGATGGTTTGGATTTAATCCTGGTTCGACGATGGCTGTTGGGGACGGAGGCGCAATTGCACATATCGTTGTGACAACGAACACAGCGGCTGTCATGGCAGTTGCGAGCGCAACTATTACCTCGTGGGTTATCCAAAAGAAACCCGATCTCTCCATGATTTTAAATGGAGCTTTAGCAGGCCTGGTTGCAATAACTGCACCCTGTGCGTTTGTCAGTGTACCAGGAGCCGCAATAATTGGACTGATTGCAGGTTGTATCGTGGTTCTGGCTGTCTTATTCTTTGATAAAATCAAGATTGACGACCCTGTCGGTGCATTATCAGTCCATCTCCTGAACGGAATTTGGGGAACACTCGCAGTTGGCCTCTTCGCAATCGATGGTATCACCGGAACACCAACTGGAAATGGATTATTTGCTGGCGGTGGATTTTCACTTCTCGCGACCCAGGCCATTGGTGTTCTGGCAGTTGGAGCATTTACCTTTGGCGGCTCTGCACTTGTATGGGGAATCCTGAAGGCGACAATTGGTATCCGCGTACCTCAAGCCGAAGAAATTAAAGGTCTAGATATTGGTGAACATGGCGGAGAAGCCTATAATGGTTTTCAGATAATCAACTAAAGGAGGGACGGAGGATTGAAATTAATAGTAGCATTAATACAGCCACATAAACTTGAAGATGTAAAGAAAGCCCTTTTTGCTGCAGAGGTGCATAAAATGACTGTATCATCAGTACTGGGGTGCGGACAACAAAAAGGGTATACTGAAAATTACCGCGGAGTAATTTCTGAGATCAATTTACTGAAGAAAATACGACTGGAAATTGCGGTGAATGACAATTTTGTTGACCCGACAGTGAAGGCAATTATAGAAGGTGCAAAAACCGGCAATATCGGCGATGGTAAAATATTCATAACCAACCTGACCGAATGTATCAGAATTAGAACTGGTGAAACGGGGCACGAAGCCATTGGCTAACAGGGTCGGAGGATATTTTTCAAAAATGGGCTGCTGAAAAGCGGCTCTTTTTTTTATAGTTATACTAATTTTTTTTAATGTTTTGAAAGCACCATACCAATTTCATATGTAATTGTATTTATAAAAATTATTATAAAGAAAAAAGAGGTGCATCATGAGAAAACCAAGACAATTACGGGAGCATGCAAAGTATCACGTCACCGCTCGGGCGAATCGACAGGAAATGATTTTTCACTCTGAGGTAATAAAGCAATTATTTCTTGAAACTATATCACGTGCAAAAAGAAAGTTCAATTTCACAATCTATCATTTTTGTATAATGGGGAATCACATCCATTTCATTCTTCAACCCCATAAAGGTCAGAATTTGTCCCGAATAATGCAATGGATATTAAGTGTATTTGCTGTCCGATTCAACAGCACATTTAAATTAAAGGGGCATGTATGGTATGATCGTTTTACAAGTAAAATTATTGAAAGTGTACGCCAATTTATTTCAACTTTTGAATATATTACTCACAATCCGCAAAAAGCAAATTTGGTAAAAGATATCTTTTTGTATGAATACTGCGCACTGAACCATTATAAACACTCCAACTATAAAATCGTTGATCCGCCGGATACTCTGTTACTTCTATTATTTCCCCAATATATGATGCAGCAATTACAGATCACAGATTAATTGACTTTGTTGATTATTATTCTTTCAACTCTAAAATACAGGAATTAAACATCTGGTAAAAGCAGCATTTGCAGGTTTCTAAAGTCGAATAATTTCAGTACTTTTTTCTCAGCGATTATTTAATAGCTGTTCGAACAAACAGGGTTCATCACAATTGATTAAAATAATTAATTATTTGTAAAGTTGAACTGGGGCATCATTATTCTTGTTATTATGTTCAGCTTTTTTATTTTTTATCCTCCGTCCCCAAATACCGTTTCATATTAGGTTTTTTCCATATTTTGATATTATATTAAAGGCTATGAATGAATTACTCGTGACTCTGCCAGCAGGAAATCAGATTACCCTTCAAAAAGGTAAAACAATCATTGGCAGAAATTCTAACTCCGATATTTCTCTTTCAGACATGCATGTAAGCGGGACTCATTGTGAAATTTACCGAAAGGGATATTCCTTTTTCATCAAAGATTTAGCGTCAACAAACGGAACATTTGTGAACGGAAACAGAATAGCAGATGAAGTTAAACTTAAAAACAATGATACTATTTCACTTGGTCAGAAAACTGCCGCATTCCAGTTTCGAGGTGAACTCATTTCATTCCCTCTCTTGCTTAGAAAAACACGAAACCCTTTTTTCTTCATACCTGTAATTTCTGGCTGTGCAATTATTATATTCCTTTTACTCTATTTTCTTGTTTTCATGAATATGGGTAAAATTGATATTCGGAAAGAGATTCAACGGCTTCAGGAAGTGCACGGACCAGGAATGGTTCCTCAAGATCAAGAAATCATGACCCTAATAGAGAAAACTACAGAACAAGTGAGAAATGACCCCACATACGGGGACACACTGAAAAAGAAACAAAATTATGCTCCGATTGTGGATCCAATTTTAAAAAATAACAACCTGTCAACAGACTTCTCGTATATAATCTGGGCAGAATCTCATTTTAACCCATTCTCACAAAACCAGTTTTCTGGCGCACGAGGAATGTGGCAGCTCATGCCTGCGACCGCACGGCATTACGGCTTGATTATATCAAAATCTGTAGATGAACGAATGGATCCGAAAAGATCCACCGAGGCTGCGGCCTTATACCTGAATGATATCAGCTCAATTTTTGGTAAAGACTCATTCCTTCTGATTTTGGCAGCATATAATGCAGGTGATGGTGCGATAGTATA
The DNA here is from genome assembly GCA_016929065.1 of Spirochaetales bacterium. Classification (GTDB taxonomy): domain Bacteria; phylum Spirochaetota; class Spirochaetia; order SZUA-6; family RPPD01; genus RPPD01. The sequence continues at coordinate 33,031 of JAFGJO010000065.1, forward strand.
TGCATTAAAACAAATTAATAATCCAGATAAAGACCGGACATTTTGGTATTTGTATAAAAATAATCTCATACCGGCCGAGACAAAATCCTATGTTCTAAAAATACTCGCACTGATGATAATTTCATATTCAGAATAATATGAAATTATCATCGTGCCTCCGTCCCTTTTATTTACAATTCTTTAATTTCCATATAGACCAGTGTCTGATTCAATAACTGATAGGCAATTTCACCAAAGGTTACAGGCCCTTTTAAATCTCCGGTTTTTTTTCCTTCAAGCTCTGAATACAGATAATTCAAAATACAATTACACGAAAAAACCGTTTTCAGGGATCCTTTTGGGATACATGATGTAAACTCCTCAATATAATTGCGAACAGGCGCGGCAATTCTATACTCGACACCGGGGAATACCGGCGCATAGAAATTTACCGTTTGTGTATCTTGATCAACTGCCTGAAAACTTACATTGATCATCGATCCATGGTAATCAGCCACAAGGGGAAGTTTTGTATCGATCTTTCCCTTCATTAGATAATCAGCAAAATTGATTTGCTGATTATTAACGAAACAATCTTTTACAGAAAATCCCTTTTTGGGGAAAGTGATGGTATCGCCTGTGCCCTGTGTAAATAAATTTATGATGCCGATTTGGGCGATAAAATTATCCGGCAATGATCCATGAAGGACCACAGCTTTGTTATCGGACTTTTCACCAGTTAATCCATTAAATACTTTTGGGGTCTCTTTGCCCAAATCAGCCAAATCTATTCCCGAAATCCACCCGATGATTGGTTTCAGGAATATGTCAGTATAGTTTGACGCATTTTCAGCATATTGAATATGGACATCACTGCTTGCCGGAATAATGATAATTGAACATCCATTAATACTTGCATCTATCGGAATATTTTCGAGAGTGGCGGTATTATAATATTTTATTGCTTCAAGCTTCAGATATTCCGGAAGTTCGGTAATGAAGACTTTTCCCCTGGAAAACTCACCACCTCCGTCCCCAATAAAATAAGGAATAGTTCCTCCAATCCAATTTCCCTTCGGTAACCTGGATAATAATGCTTCATCGCCAGCCAGACTGAGCACTTTTCCAGACTCTATATATTTTCGGGCTTCTTCAATTGTAACAAGCATATTAATCTCCTCCGAATAATGTTTTTATATCTTCATTAAAAACCTTTTCATATTTAAGAAAAAAACTTCTCATCTCTGCTGAATAACTTTTCAATGCTTTGGATGACGAATCACTTTTCAAGGATCTTGAAAGTCTGGAAATCATCAATCCTGCCGCAATTGCCTTAAAATTATGGTTTATCTCGCCTTTCAGTATCTTTATCCATCGCGGATCTTCAACCGGGGGAATCATACAGACCTCCTGCATTGTTTTTCTATTTATTATTGTATGAATTCTTTACTAAATTGCAAATCTACTTAAAAAATCCGCAGAGGGACGGAGGAATTATAATTGACTTGAAAATAAACACGGGATAAGATCATTTGCTGGAAAGGAATTCATGAACCAGAACAGACAGTATCACAATCCAATATTGCGGGGATTTTACCCCGATCCATCAATTGTACGGGTACATGACGACTTTTTCATGGTGAACTCAACTTTTGAATACTTCCCTGCAATCGTCATTTCACACTCCAAAGATATGGTAAACTGGCGGACAATTGGTCATGCATTGACCAGGAACGATCAGATTGATCTGACAGGAATTGAAGACTCTCATGGATTTTGGGCTCCCGACATTTCTTTTCATGATGGGACCTTCTATATTTTTGTGACACTTCGTCTGAACGGGCATGTAACCGAATCAGCCGGTAAAACCATCCGTAGACAGGTTGTGATATCCAGTAAAAATCCAGGAGGTCCATACTCTCATCCGATTTTCATTGATATTGATGGTATTGATCCAAGTCATTTCATTGATGACGATGGGAAACATTATATAGTTCTCAATCCCGGGGCAAGATTAGTACAATTGAATGACACCTGCACGGCATCTGTTGGAGACCCGGTCACAATATGGAAGGGAACCGGGCTCCCGTGCCCCGAGGCCCCACATATTCTGAAAAAAGATGGCTGGTATTATTGTATACTTGCGGAAGGGGGGACTGGATATGACCATCAGGTATCCGCTGCAAGGGCCAGCAAACTGTTGGGGCCCTATGAGCCGAGCCCATATAACCCGGTAATGGTCCAGACCGATCCGTCAGGGATGATTCAGCGTGCCGGACATGGAAAACTGATCGAGACACAACACGGTGATTGGTGGATGGTTTATTTATGCAGTCGAAAAAATGATGGGAATTTTACTACTCTTGGCCGCGAGACCGCCCTGGATCCAGTTCAATGGACAAATGACGGCTGGTTTACTGTAAATAATGGTAAGGGCCCCAGTACAAAACAGATTTGCCCCAATTTGCCGGAATCCTCCGTCCCCTGCTTCTCTCTTGACGATTTTGATTCAACAACTCTTCACTCCGCATGGCAATTTGTAAGAAATCCTGATAATGAACTTTGGTCACTTGCAGCACGGCCTGGACACTTGCGACTTATTGCTGCAAATGCACCTCTTGGCAGTCTTCATGCAAAAAACATTCTTCTACGAAGAGAGCAACACTTTTTTTTCACTGCAACAGTAAAATTGCAATTTAATCCATCACTTCCCGGACATGAAGCCGGCCTGGTTGCATATCATGGCAGACACTGCTTTATCAAGATTTTCCTTACCTTTGAAAATGGATTAATTATAAAAGCTGAAGAAAATCGAAACGATATTTCGTCATTAATTGGATCCTCCATCCCTCTTTCTAAAACTACTGTCTATCTACAAATGCTGGTGACACGCCAAAAAAGGGAATGTCTGTACAGTAGAGACAATCATAACTGGATGAGCCTTGGGATAGTAAATGACGCTACATTTTTGTCGAATGAAGGTGTACACATTGGAAAACACCACACAGGGACACTTATAGGGATATATGCGACGGACGGGGAGACCGGGGAACGGTTAATTGCTGATTTTGACTGGTTTAAATATATTGGAACTGATGACAAGGAAGACCTCCGTCCCTCAAACACGGCTCCCACGCGACAGGTGATTCACCCTTGATCCTAAAAGTTTTTTACGATAGATTGTTCATCTTATGAAATCATACAGAGTAGTTATCATCCTTGCGCTTTTCGGCATTGTCATTGCGATACTTGTTTTTTTTGGAGAACCAAACCTCCGTCCCTCGTTTCATAATGACCTGTCCCATCTGAGTATTAAAAAAATCGACTATAACATTACGGTTTTCACCTGGGAACCACCTGATTGGGATGACTACTATCATTTTGCTGTTCAAAAAGCGATAATTTATGACCATCGGGATAAACAGAGCCCTCTTTACAGGCTTAATAACGGAGAAAAGATATCCTCCGTCCCTGAACTCGCTGGAATAATAAAAAGCTCTATTCTTATTGCCAAACAATCTGACGGTGCATTCGATCCAACTATTTTACCGCTTACCTCGCTCTGGGCGTTTGACAAGGGGGGGCGGCTTCCCACTCCTGACGAAATTCGGGCCGGGTTACAAAAAATCGGGTACAATAAAATCCATTTGGATGATTCAGAGGTCATACAATTGCCACCAGGGATTCAGCTCGATCTCGGCGGTATCGCAAAAGGAACGATTATTGATGAAATAGGCGACTATTTTGATGACCATGGCTTCAACAATTATTTGATCGAAGGCGGTGGAGATATAATCGTTAAAAACACAAAACCAAACGGTGCCCTATGGAGAATCGCACTTCGGGCGCCCCGTATTCCCGGAGTTCCCTTCGAATCAGGAAAATTTGAAAAGGGTCGGCTAAAACCCATCGGTATTGTAGAAATTGGAAAGCCAGGCCAAAAAATAGCATTGGTCACCTCGGGTGATTATGAACGTGTCTTTCGCGAAAGTGGTAAAATTTATCATCACCTCCTGGATCCAAAAACAGGGTACCCCGCAAGAGGTACTGCTTCGGTGACAGTGATTGCATCGACCTGCGAACAGGCAGACGCACTTGCCACAGCGGCATTTGTCAAAGGATATGATGAAGGACTGAAGTTTCTGGAATCATTACCGAATGTTGAGGGATTGCTCATTAAAGATATAGGAAACGGCGATGTTGAGACAGCAAAAACAAGCGGGTTCCCGGAATTAATACCAATTACAACAGATTGATGACCCACCTCCGTCCCCATGGAAACAAAAACCGCAACCCATATTTCCTGAAAAACAGAAATCCTCCGTCCCCTGCATTGTCAATAATCCAAATAAAATTGACATCAGCTGCTCAATAATCCTATACTTAGCATTATAGTCTCTGAAATAAGGGAAAATAATGGAACTCAATCCAAAGCAAAAAAAAAGAAAAACCATCGCATTTCTTATCCGCGGACTCACGACAAGTGTGGGAATCAAGATATGGGAAGGGATCTGCGACGAAGCAGCCAGAAGAAATGTCAATCTGATTACATTGCTGGGGAACAAACTTGACGGGGATCCTGCCAACAGCATTTATGATCTTGTCCGAAAAAACACGGTGGATGGGATTATCGCATGGGCTTCATCAGATCTCGATAAATTTGCAGATTATTACGACAATTACGCCGGAATTCCCCTGGTGACGTTAACATTAAAAATAAAAAACTACCCGGTGATTGCCATCGATACCTACAGCGGGATGCGTGACGCAGTGGAACACCTCATCACCGTTCACAAGTTTACCAAAATCGGATTTATCAGGGGACCGGAACACCATGCATATGCAATCGAACGGTACAAAGCATATCTTGATGCGATTGCCGCGCACGGGATACCGAAAGACAACCAGCTTATTACCCCCTGCGTGGGGTTCACGCACGAGGACGGAATCGCGGGATTCAACATTCTCTGCAAGGAAAGAAATCTCCAGCACGGCAAAGATATTGAAGCTATTGTCACCATTTCTGATAATGTGGCTTTCGGGGTGCTCGACGCATGCAAACTATCCCATATTTCAGTCCCTGATGAACTTGCCGTAACCGGCTATAATTTTTCAGAACAGGGTATCTGTTCAACGCCGTCTGTGACGAGTGTGGCAATGCCCTTCGAATTACAGGGAGAAAAAGCCGTTGATATTCTCATCGACCTTATGGACGGAAAAAATACTCCGGATGCAACTCCTTTGAAATCACGGTTCGAAATACAGCAATCGTGCGGGTGCGGGATGCTGAAAACCCTGCAATCCCAGACCTATCACGAGGAAAGTGAGGAATTCGAGATTGCAGATGATCCGCTCCGGTTAAAGAGACAGCACATAAAGAATATATCCGAGCTTTTTAAAGAACCCTTCAACGAAATAATTATTCAGGAACTTGCCGGCCATCTCATAACGAATATCGGGAACATAGACAATAAAGAAATTATTTCCATGGCTTTTTCCGCCAAATTTATCGAGGCCTTCCAGAAAGACGTATTCGAACAGAAGGAAGGTCATTTTATTTCCGAACTCGAATCGATACTGTCACTTGTAGTCCGCTCAGACGGCGACACAAAAGCATGGCAGGGGTGTATTTCAATCCTGCGCAACCATCTGAGAAAATATGAGCTGTTTTCCACGGAGTACCTGAAGGGGTTGCATCAGCTTGACCAGGCAAGAATCATTATCAGTGAATACACGCGCCGCCAATTCATGAGCAGATCGGTTGTGGTTGAAAGCAGAATGAGCTTTATCCGTGAACTTTCAACAAACATGATTTCCACGACCGCTCTGGATAAATTAAAGACAAATTTAAGCAGAAGGATCAGTGATTTTTCGATTGACAATTATTTTCTAGTTCTCTACGACAAAATTCACACGTACAAATTCCCCGATCCGCTTCCGCAGACATCTACGCTTCTCATTGCACATGACCAGGATCACGACCTGCTTCAGGAAAGCACTGAACAGGAAACCTTCTTTACCCATAATCTTCTTCCCGATTCCATGCTGACACTCATGGACAAGTTCAATTTTCTTATCCTGCCGCTGTATGTCAATGACAGCATTATCGGGCACCTTATTCTCAACAATGCCAGAATTGAAAGCAATATTTACCCCCTCTACAGGGATATTTTAAGCAGCGCACTTCACAATATTTTTCTTATCAACGAGCTGTCAAAAACCCGTGATTCCCTGGAGGAAACCCTGCAGGTTCTGAAATCAAAAGCAAGTACCATTTCCAAAAACAGCGTTACGATCAGCGACCGTGTCAATGATATATCCGCCGCTTCGGAACAATCCGCAAGAAGCATCGATACCATCTCCGGGAACATCAATGATATTCTGGAAATTGTCCATCAGGCGGTAAAACTCGGGACCAGGGCAAATTCACTTATCGCACAGCTGCGCGATCATTCCGACAAGATCGGCGGTTTTTCAAAGGTGATTTACGATATCGCAGAACAGACTAACGTTCTTTCGATTAATGCCGCGATCGAAGCAGCCCGCGCTGGGGATACCGGCAGGGGTTTCTCGATTGTTGCCCGTGAAATCAAGGACCTGTCGAAGAAAACAGTACAGTCCACGGAAGATATCAATGGGATCATCAAAATCATCCAGGAGAGTACCCAAACGACATCCGAAAATGTCGGCAAGGTCATTTCCATTATCGAAAATATTTCAACATTATCGGAAAATGTTACCACAGCGATTGAAGAGCAGTCAAAGACAACAAATAACATCGCATCATTATTAACCGAAGCAGCCGCAGGGACAAAGGAAATAGCAGAAGAGATTTCCGAAGTCGCAAGCGGAGAATAACAATAAAACAACGGAGTGTGCAATGAACTATACATTTCTTGGGAAAACCGGGGTTCAGGTGTCTGAACTCTGTTTCGGGACCATGACATTCGGGAATCAGGCTGATGAGGCGGAATCAAAGCGTCTTTTTTCTGCCGCTTGTGATGCCGGAATAAATTTCTTTGACTCTGCAAATGTCTACGGCAGGGGAATTGCAGAAACAATTCTCGGGAAGTGCATACAGGGACGGAGGAATGAGCTGGTGATCACCACAAAGGTATACAACAAAATGTCCGACCAGATCAACGACCGCGGCAGCTCGCGCAGGCATATTACCGCTGCTATCGAGGCCAGCCTGAAACGGCTGCACACCGATTATGTCGATATTTATTTTCTGCACGGCTGGGATGAACACACTGCACTGGAAGAAACACTGTCCACGCTCACCACTCTTATGGAAAAGGGGAAAATTATCTATTACGGCATTTCAAATTTCTCTGCCTGGCAGATTGAAAAAGCAATTCGGGTGGCAGAACGAAACAACCTCCGTCCCCCGTCGGTCATTCAGCCGATGTACAATCTGGTAAAACGGCAGGCTGAGGTGGAAATTCTGCCAATGGCCCTGGATGAAAATCTCGGCGTTATTTCCTACAGTCCGCTCGGTGGCGGATTATTGACCGGAAAATATCTGAATTCTGCGGATACATCCCGCGGCAGGCTTGATGAAAACGACAAATACAAACGCAGGTTTGGGCTGCCCCGTTACCGGGATGCGGCGGAAAAATTTATAGAGTATGCTGAAAAAACCAGAACAAGTCCTATCAGTCTGGCAGTGGCCTGGGTACTCGCCCATCCAGCAGTAACGGCGCCTATTATTGGCGCGAGGAGTGTCGAGCAGCTTCGCCCAAGTCTTGATGCGGTAAAGATTGACATGACGCCTGAACTGTATGAGAAACTATCCTCATTTTCAGAGGCTCCGCCGCCGGCCACTGACCGCAACGAGTAATCATCCTCGAAAACAATCCTCCGTCCCCATATTTATTTAAAAAAAGCCTTATCTCCTAAATGAGTCAGGAGTGAGGGTCTCGACAATATATTCCTGACGATCATTGCCGACCGGATCAGGAGCAATCGGCAAAACATCCTCCGAAGTTGCCCCGGTTACATCACCGCTGTAGGACCGCTGAAAAAAAAGATTGATATTTAACCAGTCATTATAATCACTGAACGTGCTGTACAGAGGCACCATCGCGGTAGAAGAATTGCTGTCATGATCCCAGAGATCTTCGTTTAAATTTTTATTCACCGTGCCTGTTCTGTCTCCATTCCCGTCAAAATCAATGCCGTCAGTGGTTGAACGTCCAAGGCCATCTGCTTCCATCGCGGCAGTCTCATCAATACCGGAGCCTGATCCATCAGAGTAATCCATAATAAATGATGTTTCATACCGGTTATTGGTAAGGTCAAATGAACCATTCGGAAGGTATTCATCAAAGTCCGGATCTTGACTTGGATAATACAAAGAATACCGCCGGAAATAATAATACCGGTCTCCCTCGTTGTCTCCCGGTGTAGGGAGCCCCGAAAGCTGGTACATATAGTTCATGATACTGTAATAGTTCGGCATATAATTGGTACTGACATTCCCGCCGTGGTATAAACCCAGGTTATGCCCGAATTCGTGCATCATAGTACTCGCCTGGTAATTTATCAATTGATTCAGATATTCCTGAGTAGAAGCATTCAGCCCCCAGTTCCCCAGGGTGATGATAAGGTCATTCCCGTTGAGTTCCGCTACCCCGGAGGAACCGCCTGCACCGTCCGCTTCCTGGCTGTATGCATACAGCATATAATGGAAGACCTGTTTTTTTGCCAGCGGCATGTAGGTATATTTATACTCATACAGATTCGCTTTTCCTGCCTCAAGCCCAAGAGCAACTCCGGCTGAAAACGGTACAAGATGGCTTGTATCATCAAGGTCATAATCTGTCGGGTTTGACCCCGCAGCCGGATGATACAGGTTCCCCACGTCAAAGTGAATTGCAATCCCTTTTGCGGTAAATGCGGCGACCATTTTATCGAGAGCTTCTTTCCGGGGCATCACCCCGGGATCAGTACTGTCCATATGATCGATATGAATAAAAATATCCCGTACACCGGTCCGCGCGCCCCAGTCATACAGGGGGAGCCCGGCAAAGGTTCTACCGGCTTCTGCCTCGCAGTAATCAGGGATTCCGTCTTCATCGGCATCCACCGCGCCGGCCGGCACATCGTTCGGGCCGCCGGCAGTAGCATAATCATGAAGCGTCCAGTCCGCGGCAGTATTTGTGTCTGAAAGTGAACCGTCACGGGAAATGGATTTGCCATAGTTGGAAATGCCTGAACCATCCGTAGTAATAGGCAGCTCAGGAGCATTTCCTCCTGCCCATGAATTCGCAGTTGTCGGATTAATGGTTGTACTGCCGAATTTCACACAATCAACGGTCACTCCATTTTTCAATAATTCAACAATCCCGCTCCCAACATATGTGCCGTCGAATACCCAGTTCGGCACCAAATCAGTGGAGCTAACAACATATACGATACGTTCACCGTTTACTGTGTCCTCCATTATCTTCCCGCGTATAATTGCATAACTACCCGGCTGAATAAGAAGACTTGGCAGACTGAATGTAAGTTGACCTGTCCATGTATAGGGAGAATTTACCATTCTCGAGGCAGTCCGAAGCTTGAAGTCACTTAACTGCGCCACTTCGCTTGAATTATTGTATACCTCCAGCCAGCTGGAAATATTGGAATACGGACAGCTCCCCACCTCTGAAATAATGAGCGACCCATTATATACCACTGTATTATTCGGAGGGGTGCATGCCGATAAAATCACAAAACCCGCGATGAATAAATATTTCATAAAGATTGGTAAACGCATATGAAACCTCCCCATGTTTTAATCATACAACCTCAATTTTCTTTTTCAATACAAAATGCTATTTAAATTTGATTGCTTTTTATCATGGGAACAGTTTCAGTATTTTCCTGAAATCCGCATTGTACGTAAAATTCCTTCTGCGCTGTATATGAACTCAGGATAATCCGCGGGATATGTGTGTATTTTTCCTGCATTATGCCAAGCAGTTTTTTTCCGATTCCCTGTTTTTGATATTCCGGCATCACCAAAAGCCAGTGAATATAGACAAAAAAACTGTGGTCCGTCACCGCAGAGCATAATCCAACCAATGTCCTTCCAGCCCATGCCGAAAAAACGGTATCAGAATGCTGACAGGCCTGTACCAGCTTCGCGGGGAACATTCCCGATTCCCACATAACCGACAAAAACAACCGCTCAAGCTGCTCTGTGGAAATATCTTTCCTGTCTGAATATTCGATAGTCATCACATCCCGCCGGTTATAATTACACGATTCGTTTTACTCTGGCTTTGCAGGCTGAACAGCGTGCTCCTGCTGTTTCTGCTTTTTGATTTTTTGTTCCTTAATCGAAAGGAGAATCAAAAAGACAACCGCTCCAAAAAAAATAGACAAATCCGCAACATTCAAAATTCCCGTGCGGAGCCAGTCCACCGGCGGTATTCCGAAATTAAGAAAATCGGCCACTTTGCCCGACACGAGCCGCTCCATAATGTTGCTTACCCCGCCTCCGATGATGCAAGCCATCACAATTCGTTCCGCAATGGTAAAATCCACTTTTTTTATGAGTCCGTTAAACAGCACAGCATCCTTGTCAATAAAAATCATGCCGGCCATGATGATCAGCACGATCAGAGGCCCAATGGTGAGCAGTATCGATTTCAACGGTTCGGGAAGATCTCCCCCCATACCCAGAAACGCCCCGTCATTTTCAACATAAGTCATAATGAATATTTCACCGACGATGTTCATTGTCCCCTGTCCTTCCAGCTCATGCCGGGCAATGATCTTGGACACCTGGTCCAGCGCAATATTGAGCAGTATCACGCCGACAAGCAGTACAATAACCAGTATTTTCTTTTTCATTTTCTTCCTGCATAAAAAAATTTCAGTCGACAATTAAAATCTTCAGATTTTAATTGTCTTCCAATATATTGTGGAGTTATATACAAAAATAATTTTTTGTATATAACTCCAGGTAATCGCTGATAATCCATATAGGGAGTATCAGCGATTACCCCAGTATTTATTATAAAAAATATCAAGCTTCCGTTTTGTTTCATACGGAACCATCGTCAGATCTGTCATGATTGCACCGGCTGCTGCTGAATGACATACACAGGTATCCTTTTTTGCCAGTTTTTCAATCAAAAGCGGCACCAGTTTTTTTATCCCGTCGACATTTTTTCTCATGGTTTCCATGACATATTCGACCGTGACGCTTTCTTCATGTTCCCGCCAGCAGTCGTAATCGGTCACCATGCCGATCGAGGCATAACACATCTCCGCTTCCCGTGCGAGTTTTGCCTCTGGCAAGGCGGTCATCCCGATGATCTGGCCATTCCAGCTTCTATACATATGCGATTCTGCCTTCGATGAAAATGCAGGCCCCTCCATGGCAATGAGTGTTGCCTCTTTATGAAAGGGGTGGCTGGTTTGCTCGAGGGCTTCTATAATAAGTGCCTGTGTTTTTATGCAAAACGGGTCTGCAAATGCAACATGACCGACAATCCCGTCGCCGAAAAACGTCGCAGGACGCTGCCGCGTCCGGTCAATTATGTTTGTTGTCACGGCAAATTCGCCCGGCTTGTACTCTTCTGCAAGAGAACCAACGGCACTGACTGCAAAAATAGTGTGAACTCCCAGACTTTTAAAGGCCCACATGTTCGCCTTCGAGTTGACATCTGTCGGGAGAATCCGGTGGCCTTTCCCGTGACGTGGAAGAATTGCGGCGATTGTTCCGTTCAATTCAACAAGAGTGAATAAATCCGACGGCATGCCGAAGGGGGTCGGGATATCCACTTTTCCGATAATTTTTCCGCTGTCAAAGTTCTCAAGACCGCTGCCGCCGATTATTCCGATTGATGCGTTCACCGATGCCTCCTGTTTTTCAACAATTGTCTATCTTACTGATTTTGCCCGGGACAGGCAAGTCAGAAGACAGGATTTTCATCCAAAGGACAGGAGAGTGACACAAAGGATGAAACACAATGACAGAGAAAGCAAAAATTAATACGATAAACACCAGCTTTGAGTTCCTTGAGCAAAAAAAATAATTCCACTGCTATCCTCCGTCCCCGCAAAGTGCTATATTTTCCCCATGCCATTAATCGAACCGATTATCCGGCCGCCGTCAGAAGCAGGAAGCCTCTTGTTACAGGTGACCACCGGATGCTCTGCCAATACGTGCACATTCTGCGGAGCTTACAAGGTGAAAAAATATTCAGAAATAATGACTGAAATAATTCTGGGCGATGTTGATGAATACGCACGGGTCTATCCGAATGCCCGGAAACTCTTCCTGCTTGACGGCGACGCCCTGGCAATTCCGCAGAACAACCTGATTACCATACTTGATCACATCAATAAAAAACTTCCGCAGATAAACCGTATTTCATCGTACACAAATGATTTCAGTATAGTAAGCAGAACCAATGTTGAACTCGCTGCGCTGCGCAAACGCAGACTCAGGGTTGTTTACATGGGACTCGAAACAGGGAGTCAGGAACTGTTGTCCCGGTGCAAAAAAAAATCCACGGTCACCGGAATGATCAGTTCAATTGAAAAGCTGAAAAACGCTGGAATCTCAACCGATATAATGGTACTGCTCGGTCTTGGGGGGAAAGAAAAATCAAAAGAGCACATCATAGAAACGGCCCATACACTCAATGCAATGCAGCCTGAATTTCTCGCATTTCTTTCACTCATGCTCATCCCCGGTACCCCTCTTGCCCGGGACGCGGAGAACGGCCGGTTTCAGGAACTCTCCCCGGCTGAACTGCTGTTTGAATTGCACGAAATCATCACACAGCTCGATCTGAAAAGAACCTACGTTCGGGCAACCCACGCATCAAATTATCTGCCGATTGAAGGACGGCTTCCTCATGATAAAGATCGGATCCTGTCAACTATCCAAGCAGCCATGAGAGGAGAAATCAGTCTGAAGCCGGAATTTTTTCGGGGATTGTAGCAATATTGAACAATACACACTGCAAACTGAACTCCAGTTTGAAAAACAGATACTCCGATAACACGAGGCACAACAATATTGTTTTCCAGATAAAAGAAACAGTCTGCTGTTTCCCGGTTCACCCCTGCAAGGAAAGGATCAGACTTGAGGTATGCAATACGGGACAACCTGTTCCAGAGGAACATCTTGTTCATCTCTTTGAGGCTTTTTCCCTGGCGGACAGTGTGCGATCACAGGAACACGCGACAGAGATAAGTCTGGCAGTGGTGAAAAGCATTATTCAGGCATACAGCAGTGAATACAGCGTGGAGAATTCAAAAACAGTATGTGTTTTTGGGTAATAATCCCCGCTGCACTCACTGGTAACTGATTGCCCGAGGGGTGCTGCACCGGGAGAAGAATAACTCAAGCAGCTTTTCATCCATATTCTCTACCTCAACCAGCTTTTTTTCTTTATTTTCTCTGACAATTGTGAAAAGCATCTTTTTCTGAAACGATTGTTCGATACAATCATCAACAAATTGCGAAATCCTCCGTCCCCTTTTTACACAGTTTATCAGCCGTGCAAGCCGGAATGCAGTGACAAGAGTCCGCGTGGAAAGCGAATTATTCCAGGGATACATCGATGAACCAAGGCTCAATCGCGGCGACAAGTCCCGAAACCGGGAATCATCTTCAAATCCCGGCAAACCCGGAACTGCATAAAACGGTGAAATCCCGATTTGTGTCGGCTGAACCGCGAGAAAGCCGAGCGCTTCTGCAATACTTTCCGGTGTGTCTTCGGGGAAACCAGCTATAAAATAGGTAATACAATGGATTTCAAGCTCAGCTGCCCGTTTGACAATGGAGGTATAGCGGTCAAGAGCCAGCCTCCGTCCCTGTTTTTTCAAAATTGAATCTGAAACCGATGCAAGCGACAAATTCAATTGTGTAAAACCTGAACATTTCAATATTTCCAGAAATTCCAGGGTCAACAGCTGATAATCAAGGCCATTCTCCGCTGAAAAACTTGCTTGTGGAAAAATGTCTTTGCAGATCTGTAACACTGCCATAAAATAATCCGGATCAACCAGCAGATTATCATCTTCAAAGTTAAAATGGGGAAAAAGCGGGGACGGAGGAACACTTTTCTGGTTTTTAATCGCCAGGAAGCGTTCTTTTACGCTCTGGAGCGGGGCTTTTCGAAACCTCCGTCCCTGAACGATAAAATTAGTACAGAAACGGCACTGTTTTGGACAGCCCCGTGCCAGGGAAACAGAGAAAAACGGTTTCCCATTGAGCGTTGTAGTTTTCACAATAGCCGGTTGCGGCTCATTATTCAGAACCTGGGGCGTCAAAGACCGGCAAACTTCTGTCCCCTGTTTCCAAAACAATCCAGGAATTTCAAAAAACCGCGGTTCCTCCGTCCCTGTTTTTTCCAATAACGCACACAACAGCACCAAAGAACGGTCACCTTCCCCTGTTATGACAAAATCAATACTTTTTTCTTTCATAAAATACTCAGGAAAAGCACTCAAACCACTGCCGCCGCAAATGACAGGCAACCGGGGACGGAGGATTTTTATCGCTGCTGATAATTCCACGGCCTCCTCTGCATACGCCCACGCAAAGAGGGATATACAGACCAGATCAGGTTGTTCCTGAACAATTTGTTGAGCACAAACCGGAAAATCCGGTCCAAACCTCTTGTACTGGGTAAAAAAACTTACCGGCCCGGTTTCATGGGGAATGATAAACGGTTTCAGATATGATACGGGCCGGGGCAGAGGCACAGCAGTCGAGTACCCATAGGCAGGGAAATTCATCTTTGTTACGATATGTCCATGCTGCTTCAGGCGGTTTTTTAAAACCTCCGTCCCCAATGCAGCCATTCGGTGCGGCGTCGAGTAAAAATCACAGATTGGCGGACAGGCGATAAGTATGCGCATTGATCCCTTATACAAAACTTTTGGGGTTTTTTCGTCAAGACCTTGACATTTGCATGCTCCTGTCATTATTATTCACCTATCGGGGGTGTAGCTCAGTTGGCTAGAGCGCATGAATGGCATTCATGAGGCCGCGGGTTCGATTCCCACCACCTCCACGTTTTTATTGAGGAACAGTTTCGGGAATTGTCGGGTTCAATTCCCACCTTCTCCTTGTTTTTTATTGCGGACACATTACGGGATTCGCCGGGTTAGCTTCCCGCCTTCTCCCCAATTGTTAACTACAGCTATTATGGGAAATGATTTTATAGATCCGGAAATTGCCAGCCTGCTGGGAATTCAGGAAGACAAAAAAGAAACGCCTCCAAAATTTGACAATCTGTTTGAAGGAGACAGGGGGAGTGCTCCTGATCCCATGACTGATGTCCCTCTCAAAAAAGATTTCAAAAAAATCTCCAGAATCCTCGGCAATCCGCATCCGGCGTTCGGCGACAAGGATTTTTACAACAAAGCACTTTCGGGCGAAGGGAAAGAAGCTGCACGCTTCCATGATTTGTTCGGTAAGTTCCTGAAAGCACAAACACCAGAAGACAAATCAATGTTCCGTGGAAGGGTCATTCCCGCATTCTGGGACATGCTCTCGTTTATCGCGGCAAAAATCAATACCAAACTGCCGATTTACAAAATGCTGATGCTGCGGTTCGGCATGGTATCACCCGCATTTCTCTCCAACGAACAGCGGATGATTCTTGCCAAGGTGAATATTCCAAACAATACCGGCGAAACAGTCTATTACCAGGATGAATGGCTGCTGCGCATCGCGCTCGGCCAGGAACGGCCGTCCGCGACTGATGAAGTCCAGCAGAAAAATCTGGACAGTTCTCAGAAAAAAATCGACAAAATGGAAAAACGGCGCGGACAACGCGATGCAGAAATTTCCGTCCTCAGGAACAAGGTCGTCCAGCTTGATGAGACGGAAAGCTTTCTTTTGGACAAGGTGAAAAGCCTGTTGCAGCATGACATCCGTGATGACCTGGGCGGGCTTAAGACATGTTTCAACGGCGAACAGCGGAAACTGATCACTGAAATCAATGATATCTTCCGCCGGCTTTCACTCATCGACCGTGACATGGCACGATCTTATTCATCGATCGAAAGTATAGACAAGGAGCTTGAAGAACTGGAACGCCGCACCGAAGGAATGGATATCGATTCTTCTGTGGATACTGCGACCATTGTATCGGAGTTCAACGCGCTGCGGCAGATGACAAAACTGTGTGTCGGCAGAAAGGGAAATCACTTTCCGGTGTTGTTGAAAAACTACTTTTATGCAAATGACCGGCAGCTTGGTATCCGAGAAAACGTCATTAATATTATGGCTGATGTTGAAACACTTGACCCGGGACTATTTATTCGCCGCTACCGCGAACAGGACAACAGAATCGTGCCGAATGTTTTGCTTCTCCCCAATTACGGTGAGGTCGGCATATGCTGGCAGCCGTTTGAAAAATATAACCGCTCCACAAGCCGCGGCAGAATTGCAATCCCCATTTTTCCAAAGACTTTGTTGCCGACCGTCGTTTCGGCCCTGGGAGATCTCCGCTGGCAGGTTGCCAAGGAACGCGCCCAGCATCGCTGGATGGAAGAAGGCCTTACCGGCCGCTACTATATGTGGTTTTCCGAAACAAAACAGAGGGGTGATGTCAAGGATGCATTCATCCGGGATTATATACTGTGGATAACCAAGGAATCCGACGGAATTCAAAAACTGGAGCGTGAAGTACGCGGCATTTTCTGGCGTTCCCTGCCATTCCCGAATGAGGTCAAACTCAAACTGAAAAACCGCGGGTTTGTTTATAATGAACTCTGCAAAAAAGACCAGAATATCGCAATGTCAGACGGGTATTAAACTTTTTTTCATAAAACAGCGTTATCAATATCTCCAGCCTGAATGGTAAAAAGATGTATCCAATACGATGGCGGCAAAAAAGATATTCTTGATATTAATCAATACTGTGATATAGTTTTACTAAACACACTGTTTTATTGCAACAGATTCCCCGGAAAAGTGTTATAGTATACATGACTGGAACAGCAGAAGGATTGCAGTATTAAATCAAAGAAGAAAAAACAGAACTATAAAAAAGATTTTATCACCATCGAAACCGCTGACAAAATAAAACTGGAATACCAGATTGCCACCCCGCTGATCCGGTTTGCATCTTTTTTAATAGATTTTGGAATTTTGTGGGTACTATTTTTTTTACTCAAATGGCTCGCTGAAGTCCTCAGTTTCAGCTTTTTTTTCCCGGAAAACAGTGATGATGCCATGTTTACTGCGATGAGCATATTCTTCTATTATTTGCTGTATTTTGTACTGTATTGGGGATATTACATGGTCCAGGAGATCATCCTGGAAGGCCGGACCATCGGAAAACTCATTTTCAGGCTCAGGGTCATTCCGGTAAAGGGCGGACGGCTCCAGCTGCCGGCAATTATCCTCCGCAATTTTCTCCGGTTTGTTGACCAGGATTTTACTGTGTTTATCGGCGCAACGATCAGCATGCTTGTCAGCAAGGAGTACCGGAGGATCGGGGACCTGGCTGCAGGAACTGTCGTTATCAGGGAAAACAAACTTCTTTCCATTGAAACCGCATTTCTGTGGCGGAAAAATCATCAGCTCCGGGATGTACTCCCTGATTCCGCAACAGTAATTTTAAAGAAACTGTCGGAACAGGACCTCTATGTCATTGGGCGGCTGTTGAATGAATATCATTCCATCCCCGAACCCCGGCGGACACAGCTTGTCACGGGAATGGCAGAGACAATCCGGAAAAAGATACAGGACGGGAATTTGTATACAAACCCGCTTTTGTATGTAAAAGAAATTTACGCAAGGCATCACCATGGCAACACTGTCTGACAAGTTCATTGAAGAGCGCAAAGAACATTGGGAACGCATCCGCACCATCATACTGGCGATCCGGCGCGGGGGATATCGCCGCCTCTCCTCCGATGATGCCCGCGATTTTCCGAACCTTTACAGAAAAATCTGTACCGATTCAGAGACCGCAAAAACCCTAGAACTTGCCCCCGACACCTGTGAATACATCAATACTCTTGTGCTGCAGGCCCACAGTCTGTTATACGCACCGCCGAAAAAATCACCTTCCCGCTTTCTCAGGTTTTTTACCTATGAGTTCCCCCATGCATTCGTACAAAATCTTCTCCCCATCGGGATCATTTTCCTCTTGTTTTTCGGGGTCGGCCTGGCATCATTCTTTTATGTGTTGTTCAATCCCGACCAGGCAGCCGCAATCATCGGCGAGGGTCAAGTGGCATTCATGCAGCATGCCTTCGCAGAAGAAGCAATCCGGACCGCCGAAGAAAATGTGCAGATGGCCGGCCATTATATCATCAACAATGTCTCAATTGCATTTTTCAGCTTTGTGCTGGGAATCACATTCGGCATATTGACGCTGTTTATCATCTTTCAGAATGCATTGATCATCGGCGGGGCTTTGGGTGTCGTGGTTGCGCACGGACACGGGGGAAACCTTTTTTCATTTATCATTGCCCACGGCTCATTCGAGCTTTTGGGGATTTGTCTTGCAGCCGGAGCAGGCCTTTCAATCGGCCTGTCCATGATTCTGCCGACAGAGGAAAAACGGACAACCGCCATACAGAATAAAGCCCAGGAAGTCATGCCAATTATCCTTGTGGCGGCTATCTTCATTACGATTGCCGCATTCATTGAAGGATTTATTTCTGCCTCATATTCTCCTATTGCCATCAAAATCGCAATTGCAGTCGTCTCCTTCCTTATTGTCGTATTGTATGCCCAATTTGCATTTATCCGGCGGTTTTTCCGGCTGTCAAAAATAAAACGAAAACAAAAAAAGCAGACAAAATGGCTCCGAAAACTCAAAGGAGGACTACGAAAATGACAGAACTGCGGCCAATGACCCTGGGGACTATTTTTGACCGGACCATCAAGGCAGTATTCAACAAGGACGCGATGAAAATAATCGGGATATTCTCGGGACTGATTATTGCAGGCATCGGGGGAATAATAGGAATTTCTTTCTGGATCGGCCCGTCAATCTGGTCAAACTTCCTGGATGGCGCATTTGCCGGTACAATTCTGAACGGAATCGCGATGATTGCGGTGGCCGTGATACTTGGTTTTATCGTGCTGTTAATTTACATCGTCTATGTCCTCACCGCCTCTGATGTATTCAGCAAACGATTTCTCCAGCAGCCGATACTTCTTCGGAAAACAATATTTTCGAAACTGCGGCTCATCCCCCGGTATCTGTTCTATCTGCTTTTGATCAGCATTCTGTATGGAGTGTTTTTTGCCTTATACTTTTTATCTATCTTTGCCCTGTCGCGCCTGGCAGAAATTTCCCCAGTGTTGTCCATGCTCGGCATTATTGGAGCAGTTGTTGTACTGGGCGGGTTTATGACATTGCTTCAAACTTTTTTATGCCCCGCAGTGCCATGCATGGTCGTTGAAAATCACGGCGCATGGAAATCCATTATGCGGTCATTCAAACTCATCAAACCGAATTTTTTCCGGGTACTGGGCGTGTCGTTTTTATTTCAAATTATCCTCACTGCCCTGATGTATTTTGTCATGTTTCTTTTTGCCATCCCGTTCAGCATCTTCATGGCAATCTCGGCATCACAGGGCGCACCCAGCGACACCTGGCTCATGATGATGCCCATCATGCTTGCCGCCATGTATATCCCGGCAATTATCGTTCATGAAAGCCTTTCCCACGCATTCAACGTGGTTATCTTCTACAACCAAAAAATCAAGACCGAGGGATATGGCGCCGAGCAATTGGCCGAATCGTTTATCTCGAGCATCCCACATGAGGGGGAACCGCCCGTTTCATGAAAATATTTTCCCGGTATTGTTTCATTCTGTTCCTCATCATGGCCATCGGCAGTGCCGTTTCCAGTTGTGACCGGCCTCTTCGCGCACTCCCTCAAAAGCAGGATGTTGATACCGCACTTGAAGCAATCCGGAAAGATAAAATCATGGACATGAACAACCAGGCGATGATGAATGCCCTGTTCGGGAACATCGGCAAATGGCTGACAGACAACAACCTCATTATCCGCATCCTGCTGATTTCATTATGTTCTGCCGGTGTAATGATTGGTATGTATCTGCTCATTCGCTTTATCACCGGCAAACGCCACATCAAGGCGAGCCGTGACATCATTGAGGACACCTACGCTGAATTGAAATTCCAGCCGGAAAAACTTGCCGCGCTGGTGAAAAATCAGGAATACGGCAAGGCAATCTGCTATCTGCATAATGCAACGATTCTGATCCTGATCGCCGAAAAAATCCTGCGGGCAAAAAACCTCACCAACCGGTCTGTCCACGCCGCGATAAAAGACAGCGGCCAGCAGGAAGCATTCAGCCGTATTGCACAGGAAAGCGAACGGGTTCTGTTTGACGGGTATGATGCCCTCAAATCTGATTATGAGGAATGTTTTCTTTTGTTTAAAGCCAATTTTACGGGGAGGACGCCAAAATGAAACGGCTCATCCCCCTGTTTGTCGTATTGTCATTGTTCGCAGGAATCCTGGGATACGGCGGTTACCTGCTCGTCTCGTTTTTCGGTTCATACGAACCAAAAGAAAAAGATCTTGACCGCTATCTCTCAGCATGGGAAACAGATATTTCAATTGAACTGCTGAAAAAACTCGGGTATTTTCCCGAAATAAAATTATTCAATTATAACCGCGATGACTTTTCATGTATCGTAAAAATAAAACCCGAAACAATCGAGATCGCCGCGCTGCGGGAATGGGTAAAAGAAGGCCGAAGGTGTATTATTTTTTACGCGGATGATTATGATTCTCCGCAACTTTTGAGAGTGTATCCAGGCAGGCAATTCACTGCCGAAGTCAACGACCTGTTCTGCGCCACCGACAGACCGCTTGACTATGAAATAATGCAGACAAGCCGGAATGCAGTCACCCCGATTGCCTATTACAAACAACACCAATACATCGCATATGAACGAGTACATGGCGGGGAAATAATCCATATTGCGAATACGAGCTTGATCACGGATAAAAATATACTGAAGAGCGATAATGCACTGTTTTTCAATAATCTGGTCAAAGACTATTATAACCAGATCATTGTCATTGAGCAGATCCATCAAACATCGACAGAAAAATGGGAATCCGAAGAATCAGACTTTTTCCTGTTCAACGGAATGTTTTTGCTGCTCCTGTGGCAGATAATTATCCTCGCATTTGTTTTTATCATCATAAATCGGAAACGGTTTGGCCCGATCGTTGACCGCGAAAAATATCTGCAGCGGTCTCTGATACACCATCTTGAAGCCACCGGGGATTTTTATGAAAAGACAGGAAAAAGTTTTATAGTTAAAGACATTCTCGACCAGTTCTTTTATTCACGGCTCCGCCGTCTGCTGCGCACCCACAGTACAGATACAACCGAACTGCACAGCATGGTAAAACAGCGTTTCCAGAATGTTGCAGGAAAACTTTTCTCGACATTGGTAAAGCGAAAAAACCTGGAAAAACAGGATACTGAACGGGAACATTTGATCAAAAAACTGAAAGGAGTTGAAGCATCATCATGGCAAAAACAAAAACACCAAAAGACTTCCAGAGCCTCCACCAAAAATTGAGCAGCTCTTTGCAGACAATTGTCAAAGGGCAGGAAGAGGTCATACAGTTTGTCGTCCTCGCATTGCTGAACAATGGACATATTCTTCTGGAAGGCCTGCCCGGCCTGGGAAAAACACTCATTGCGAATGCGCTCAGTTATATAGTGGGAGCTGAGTTCAAACGGGTACAGTTTACCCCTGACCTCATGCCGTCCGACATTATCGGAACGACAGTATTCCATTATGAAAAAAATGCCTTTGTTGTAAAAAAGGGCCCCATATTCACCAATTTCCTTTTGGCCGACGAAATAAACCGTACCCCGGCAAAAACCCAGGCAGCCCTGCTTGAGGCAATGCAGGAGGGACAGGTGACCATCGACGGCAGAAATTACAAACTAGATGATCCGTTTATCACCATCGCGACCCAAAACCCCATTGAGCTTGAAGGCACGTACCCGCTTCCCGAAGCACAGCTTGACCGGTTTATGTGCAAAATTATCGTCAGCTACCCGTCTGCCGGGCAGGAAAAGGAAATGTTATTAATGTTCAAGGAGGGATTTGACTCGTCCCGGCTGGGCGACACGTCGCTGAAACCGGTGTGCACGAAAAAAGACCTGCTCGAATACAAAGACTCGCTGGACAGTGTAAATGTGGAAGATTCGATCATCAATTACATCTATGAAATCATCGATACAACCCGAAAAACACCGGGCATTGAGGTCGGTGCGTCCCCGCGCGGGGGAATCGCTTTGCTGAAAATCAGCCGGGCACTCGCGGCAATCCGGGGCCGGGAGTTTGTTGTTCCGGACGACGTGAAAGACTCCTGTTTTCCCGTGCTCCGTCATCGCATCATTCTTGAATCGTCTGCGGAACTTGAAGGCCATTCAGCCGATGACTTTCTCCGGTCGGTATTGGGGAGGGTAAAAGTCCCCCGATGAAGAACAGCGCCTGGCCTGCACGAAAAACTATCGTTCTCTTTGCTCTGCCGCTCGCATTGATAATTCTGGCATTTTTCTGGCCAACGCTCGGCATGTGGTGGCCGTGGGCAAATCTGCTCGCGCTGGTGGTTCTCCTCTTTGACGGAGTATTCAGCCCCCGGTACCGCAAAAAAGTCGTTCTCTCTTTTTCAATCCCCGAAACATGCAGACTTCATGCCCCGACTGTGTTTCAGCTCGAGGTGACGAACAATAACCTGCTCCCGGTGAAGTTCTCTTTTCTCTTTGATTTTGACATTTCGTTCAAGCGGGATTACAGCAAAACAAAACTCCGGGTGGGCCCCAAAGACCAGAAAACATTTACCATGGAGCTGTTTCCGAAAAGGCGGGGAACATTCACCACAGAAAACATCTACATAAAAGGCAGTTCGCTTTTCGGTTTTGTCTCGTTTTACCACACGGTTCCCTGCGCAGTGAGTTTTCGGGTTCCTCCCTTTATCCGCCCGATGAACCAGATATTCAAAATAACCCAGAAAGTGCTGCTGCAGCATGAGGGGTTTCAAAAAAGCGCGTATTTCGGCGAAGGCCGCGAGTTTGAAATGCTCCGCGATTACATCACCGGCGATTCATTCAACCGGATCGACTGGAGTGCCACGGCGCGGCGGCGGAAACCTATTACACGTGTCTATAAAATTGAAAACACAATGGAAGTTGCCTTGTGTATCGACTGCGGCCGAATCATGTCTACCGAAATTCAGGGGATGTCGCTCCTGGATTATGCAGTCGATGCAGCCCTGATCCTTGCCTATTCCGCAATCAAAAATTATGACCCGGTAAGCCTCACCTGCTTTGGCCAGAAAATAAAACATTATATTCCGCCGATCAAAAACAAAAACGACATTCAAAAACTCAGCCTGCTTTTGTCAGAAGTCGAGTTTGAACACTCAGAACCGAACTATCAGTATGCACTTGGATTTTTAAGCAAACAGCTCACCAAGCGGAGCCTTGTGGTGTTTCTCACTGATATCATCGATGACTCCAATCTCGCCCTGTACCACAAGCTTTTCTCGGTCATGAGCAAACGGCACAAAATCATGCTGGTCTGTATCCGCGACAAAAATCTTTTTATCACCAGTGAGGCGGTCGTCGACCAGAACACCTCCATTTATACAAAAGCGGCAGCCGCCGACCTCATCCTACGCCGAAGCAAGACCATTCACAGCCTGCGCCACGCAGGAATTGATGTACTGGATGTATACCCAGAAGATGTTTCCGCAAAGCTTTTGAATCAGTATCTGAAAATCAAGAGCCGGAATTAACCTGAAGTGTTTTCACGCAAAGGTCGCAGAGAAACGCAGAGCTGTTGTCAGTCAAATAAAACAGCTTCCATAAAAGAAAATAGTCAAACACGAAAAAAGAATATTTATTTATTATTTATGCTTTTACGGTTGTTTTTTTCCCTCTGTGTGCTTTGTGCCTCTGTGTGAAATCTTCTTCTTTTCTTGCTCATCTTCCAGCAGGCCCTTTTCCCTGATTATCCGCGAGGTATACCATCGTGAGGCAAGCGCAGTGCCGAACAAACCGGCAAGAAAAAAACCGATGATCACATAGGGCACTGCGGAAACAGGGATTTTCCCGTTAAAGAAAACATTGGCCACCAGAAATCCGCCGCCGGTGAGAACACCCAGGATCACGGTATTGATGAGAACGGTCGCCAGAAACAGCGGCCTTTTAATTTTCATTTTTTTTCTGTTTTCTTGTTCTGATTTCATGAAAAATATAGATTCCCAAAATAAAAAGAGCGCTCACCGTCACTGCTGAATCTGCAACATTGAATGTCGGAAACCGCTCCCAGCCGAATATTCCGAAAAATTTGACATCAAAAAAGTCAACCACTCCGCCCGGTTGAAAAAGCCGGTCAATGACATTGCCGATCCCGCCTCCGAGGATTCCCGCAAGCGGGAGCCGGTAGGCAAACTCAAGATCTTTTGACTTGAAATAATAAACAACCAGCAATGCCATGCCAAGGATTGGGGCTGCAACAATCAGCACCGGCCGTAAAAAATCCGGCAGCTGTCCGCCGAGCCCGAAAATGACATTCGGATTTCTGATAAACCGAAGCCGGAAAAAATCCCCCAGGACTTCAATCGTCTGGCCCAGGTGCATGGAGGAAGTGACCATCAGTTTTGAGATTTGATCAATAATAACCACCACAATGGTAATGACAAATGGAAAAAGTTTTTTTATTAATTCCCTGTTCATAAGTTCCCTCACTTACAATCCTGTTGGTATATCGATAAATACTGTTTCAAGCTTTTGATCCGCCCGGCACTTCTCTGTAATTGCCTGTACCCCATACACCTCGGTGCGGTAATGTCCGCCGAAAATCACCGACAACCCTGCTTCAAGGCATTCATGATAGACCGTGTGCGATGATTCACCGGTGATGTATAGATCCAGTCCGTCATTAATTGCATCAAACGCGTTCATCGCCGCGCCGCCGGAAACAATACCGATTGTTGACACCTGATCTTTGCCAAATGGCAAAGTCCCGGGGTGTATTCCGGTATTCCCGAAAAGCATACTGCTGATCTCTTCCAGCGAAGCCGAGGCTGCGAGCCTGCCCTTGATCCCGATTTTTACCCCGTGATAGATACCAAACGGTTCCTGTTGTGTCAATTCAAGCGCGTCCGCTATGCCGGCATTATTGCCCACAACCGGGGCAACGTCAAGAGGAAGATGTACCGCGTACAGGGCAATATCGTGATCAAACAGATATTTCAGGCGGCTGCGTATATTGCCAATGACCGGCCGGTCAAATCCCCAAAACAGGCCATGGTGCACAAACAGCAGGTCAGCTTTTTCCTGCTTTGCCTGTTTGAACGTGGCCATCGAAGCATCCACGGCAAAGGCAATTTTTGTTACTTCCTGATTTTCCCGCCCTACCTGCAGGCCGTTCAGGGCTGAATCTGCTTTTGCCATTTCAGCGAAGGGAAGAAAACTGCGGATATACTCATCAAACTCTTTTATCAGCATACGGACAGTATAGTACAGCTGTGTATATTGGACAACAGAAGAAAAAAAGGAATTTATAAGGAAACCAGAAATTCAGGAAAAAGAGAAATAATGCGGATTAAAAATAAATAATTGCTCATGAGGGCAACCCAATATCTTTGATATTGGGTTGGCCCCTCATCTTATTTATATGTTTTTTCCTGTCTTTCCTGCCTTCATTATCTCATTATTTCCCTTCCTCATTTCCTCGCAAAAAAAATCCCCCGGGAGTTCCGGGGGATGTGTCAACTGCTGTTTCCTTATTATACTTTTTCAAGAGTTCCCTTCTGTTTTTGTGTAAAGAGGGAGACGATAATAAGTGTCAGAAAACTCATCGGTACCGAGATAATTGCAGGCTGGCTCAACTGAATAAGCGCAGTATCCGGATTCAGGCCGTACACCGCATACATGTCCGGTGAGAGCAGAATAATGGCAAGGGATAATGCTATCCCCACAAAAATCGATACGGTGATGCCCAGCTTCGTGGTTTTCTTCCAGAACAGAAGCATCAGTATTGCCGGTAGATTTGCCGAAGCTGCAACCGAGAACGCCCATCCTACCAGAAATGAAACATTCATCCCCTGAAACAAAATCCCCAAAACAATGGCAAGTAAACCGACACCGACTGCCGCTGCCTTTCCTATAATGACCTTTGTTTTATCATTTATTTTTAATCCCAGATACCGGTCGGCAAGGTCATGAGCAATCGCACCCGATGAGGCGACAATCAGTCCGGAGACTGTTCCCAGTACTGTGGCGAATGCGATGGCAGAAATGATGGCAAAAATCACCGTATTAAATGATTTCGCCAAAAGCGGTGCTGCGGAGTTTGAGTCCAGCACGTTGATGACGCCGCCCGACATGGCTCCAAGCCCCATAAAAAGAGTAAGGATATAAAAGAATCCAATTCCCGCAATTGCAACGATTGTTGATTTTCTTGCATCTTTTGGACTCGGGACTGTATAGTATCGGATTAAAATATGCGGGAGTGCCGCCGTTCCAAAGAACAGTGCAAGCATCAGCGAAATAAAGTTCAGTATTGATTGCGGAGTGGCTCCCTTGTCAGGATCAAGTTTAAACTTGTTGCTGGCACCCGGCTGCAGGAGCTGCGAACCCGGCTGCTCATTGTGAAACCAGACAGTATAATGACTGCCGTCAGCATCGTAGGATATTTTGGCCGGCGGTGCAATAATACTCCCCATAAACGTTCTCAAATAGGAAAGCGGGTCAAGGGATCCGGTCTCTTTCACCACTTTTCCATCCTGCACGATTTTTGAGACAAAGCCGGTTGCAAAAATTCTTGAAAAGGTCTCTCCCTGTGCTGTTGTCATCTGAAAGGGGACTTCCCGTATTATTGGTTTTCCTTCGTCTTCCATCAGCTGCCAGACGGTTTTTTCACTGTTTTTTTCAAGGACAACAAATGTCCTGTTTATATTTTCTGCATTGTACGAGGACGTCACAGTAAAAGACATATCAGCGATGGTTATGTTCCCCTTGTCAACGGCTGCATCAATCGTCGCCAAATCCGGTGCTGTGAAACCCTTTACAAGAACCAGCATGACAAGAACGACCGAAAAAACGATCAACAGGCCACCCTTGATGAACTGGACATAGGTGGTAGAGGTCATTCCCGCAGTCGAGACAATGACAATGACAACCCCCCCGACAATGAGCACACCCACAAAATGGGGCAAACCGAGCAATGGCTCAACGAGCGTTCCGGCACCCACCATCTGAGGGATAAGGTAGCACATGGAAACAATCAGTGTACTTACAGCAGCCGCAAGCTGGATGCCTTTCGAGTTAAACTTTGCATCAAGCGCATCCGCAAAAGTGTATTTCCCCAGCCGTTTCATCGGCTCTGCAACTACAAACATTGCAACAATCCATCCGGCAAGATACCCTATCGAATATAAAAATCCGTCATACCCGTAAAACGCGATCATCCCGCAGATTCCCAGGAATGAAGCTGCAGAAAGGTAATCACCAGCGAATGCCACGCCATTGACCATCCAGTGAATGGAGCCGCCCGCTGCAAAATATCCGGCTGCTGAACGCGCTTTCTTGGCAAAATACCAGGAGAGCACCAGAACGAGGCCGACAATTGTCAGAAAAAGAAATACCGCAATGGGTTCTGGTTGATTTGATAATTCAGGTGACAACATTATTTGATCTCCTCGCTTCCTGGTTTGTTCATGAAGTTTTCCTTCATCGTACAGATGATGCTGTAGGTAATTCCCATTAAAAACGCAAGAATGATGAGTCCGAAACCATATACAATGGCGAGATTCAACCCGAATAATGATTCGAGTCCCATCATTTTTGGATTGATCGCATTAATAAGGATGAACAACATATACACTGTGCCATAAACAGCGAAAAGAATTATTCCGATTCTGGTTTTAAAACCAATTGCCTTGTCCGCGCCCCAATCGGTTGATTTGCCATGCGCCATCTATTGCCTCCTTTTGGATTGATATATTGTGTGTATAGTATAGAAGTAAAAATGTCAAACAGAATATTATATCAATAAACCTACAAAATTGTAAGAAAATGACAACCAAAACTATCGCTCTGATTGTCAGGAGTTTTGACTGCGCCAAAACATCCACACCAGGAATGCATGAAAAAAATGTAACATTTTTCCAAGAGCTTTGTGTTTAATATACAGACTGATAGAAAAGACACCCTTATCAGCCTGTTGCACCCCCCGGAGATTATTTTTTCCAGGAGGCAAACCAGAGGCGGTGCAGGGATGGAAAAATGCCATGAAAAAACAAAGGTTTATTTCTTTACTGCTCGGGTTTTTAACCTTCCTGGGACTGGTAGTTCTCTCCCGATGTGCCATTCCGTTCGAATATGTATCAATCACAACACCGGAGGACGACTTCATCACCTTTCATTCATCAATCCCCGTTTCCGGCTATACCTCCATTGCATATGACTATTTCGATGATATTGATATCGACTTCTCAGTGAACAACACTTATATTGATACCCAGTCGAGCACCACATTTTTTTTCCGGGCGAATTTGGAATACGGGTATAACGGGATCACCGTCGAAGTGTATAAAAACGGGTTGTATCAGTTTTCAAAGACTGTTGCCGTATACCGGGCCTATTAATCCATTTAAAGTCAATGCCATCCCCCCCTTTTCCCCTTTTCGTGAAAATAATTTCACCCGATATCACCGGTTTGTTTTGCAAAAAGCCACTTGACAACCAACAGGACTCTTTCTATTATAGACCTTCGTTCATAACTTCGGGCGTTACCCCTGTAAAAAATCAATATTAAAAAGACATCTATAGTAATCTTACGAATACTGCAGGGTCTTGGCTGTAATTTTTATAGTTGTACGGTCTGAAAGTGATGCGGCACATGTTTGTAAAACAGAAGTGCGCCCGGTCCTCAATTCCGGGCTGACAAGAATAAAAAACCATTTGTGTGGAGGAATACAGTGAATTATTTTTTGACAGAAGAACAGCGGGAAATTCAGGCTCTTGCTGCCAAGATCGCCGATGAAAAAATCCGGCCGATCGCGCATGAATATGATGAAAAAGAGCAGTTTCCCTCGGAAATCGTAAAAGTGCTCGGCGACGCAGACCTGTACCGCGTATTTATCCCGGAAGCCTATGGCGGGCTCGGCGGCGGGGTCCTTGAAATGAGTCTTGTCGTGGAACAGCTCTCCCGTGCCTGCGGCGGTATCGCACTGGCATATGCTGCAAGCGGACTCGGAATCATTCCAATCATTCTTTTCGGGAACGAAGAACAAAAACAGAAATATCTTCCAAAACTCGCTGCCGGTGAAATCATCGCCGCATTCGCGCTTACCGAACCCGATGCGGGCAGTGACGCGGGTGCGATAAAAACAACCGCTATTAAAAACGGCGACAATTACGTGCTGAACGGCACAAAACAGTGGATATCCAACGGCGGCGATGCTGCTATCTACACTGTCATTACCTTGACCGATCCCACCCGTGGCGCACGCGGTTCTGCCGCCTTTCTTGTTGACAAAGGCCATCCCGGTTTTGAGTTCGGGAAAAAAGAAGAAAAAATGGGGATCAAGGCAAACTCAACCCGCGAACTTATTTTCCAGGACTGCAAGGTACCCAAGGAAAATATGCTCGGCAAAGACGGCATGGGATTTATGGTTGCAATGAAAACTTTCGACCAGTCACGCCCGGGTGTTGCGGCACAAGCTGTGGGGATTGCACAGGGTGCGTTCGAAGTAGCCCTCCAGTATTCCCAGGAACGCAAGCAGTTCGGAAAACCGATTTCCGCTTTTCAGGGTGTTCAGTTCATGCTCGCTGACATGGCCACACAGATCGAAGCAGCGCGTGCGCTCACCTATCAGTCTGCACGCACAATCGATGCCGGTGAAAAAAATGTTGCAAAAGACGCTTCCATGGCGAAAGTATTCGCATCCGACACTGCGATGCGCGTCACGACCGATGCGGTGCAGATTCTCGGCGGTTACGGCTACATGAGAGAATATCCGGTTGAAAAAATGATGCGTGATGCGAAAATCACCCAGATTTATGAAGGAACAAACCAGATCCAGCGCGAAGTGATTGCGATGAACCTCATCAAAGAATCTGTCCGCGGGAAAAAGGGGTAAGCTTTGAATATAGTTGTCTGTATCAAACAGGTTCCGGATACCACAGACGTGAAAATCAATCCGGAAACCAACACGCTCATCCGCGAAGGCGTTGCATCAATCATCAATCCGTTTGATGTCTATGCGCTGGAAGAAGGCGTGCGGATCAAGGAACGGCAGGGCGGCGGCACGGTTACCGTCATGTCAATGGGACCGCCGCAGGCGGATGTATCACTGAGAGAGGCGATTTCTGTCGGCGCCGATGAGGCAATTCTTTTGTCTGACCGCGCATTTGCAGGTGCAGACACGCTGGCAACTGCCTACACACTCGCTGCCGGTATTAAAAAGCTCGGCGACGCAGACATCATCCTGATGGGACGCCAGGCAATCGACGGGGACACCGGACAGGTTGGTCCTGAAGTTGCCGAGAATATGGGCATCCCGCACATCACTGATGTCAGAAAAATCGAAGAGATCAAAGACGGGTATATTACTCTCGAACGCATGCTCGAGGAAGGGTATGTCCGGCTTAAGGTAAAACTACCCATCGTGATGACTGTGGTAAAAGAAATCAATGAACCGCGTCTTCCGTCACTTCGGGGAAAAATGAATGCCAAGAAAAAGGAAATCACAGTATGGGGAGCTCCCGATCTTGACATCAACACCCAGCGGCTCGGCCTCACCGGCTCACCGACACAAGTAGTGAAAATCTTTACCCCGCCCAAACCGGAAGGCGGGAAGATATTTGAGGGCGGAGCATCAGAGGCTGTCAATGAGCTCATCAAGGAACTTCAGGGCGCCGGCATCCGGTTCGGCCGAAAGAAGGAGGGCTAAGCGATGTCGAGTTCAATCAGAGTAATCGACGAGAAATGTATCGGCTGCGGACTGTGTATCCGCGCATGTCCTTTTGCAGCGATCACCCTTGTCAATAAAAAAGCCGTCATCAACGAACAGTGCACCTTCTGCGGCGCCTGTATTGATGCGTGTAAAAAATATCAGGCGATTGTCATTACCCGTCAGACATTCGAAGCCCACGATGTATCAGCGTACAAGGGCATCTGTATCTATGCGGAACACCGCATGGGGCAATTGTCAACTGTTGTGCATGAGATCATCGGTGCGGCACTCGAGCTGAAAAAGGTTCATGATGTCCCGCTTTCTGCGATTCTGCTTGGAAACAAGGTGAAAAAACTCGCAGATGAACTTATTGCTCACGGTGTGGACGAAGTCTGGATGATCGACAATCCGGCAATTGGTGATTTTGCCGAAGACATTCACACCGAACTGGTTACAGAAATACTGAATGAAAAAAAGCCCGAGATATTCCTCGGCGGCGGCACGATTATGGGCCGCTCGCTTCTGCCGAAAGTTGCCTCCAAGATACGCACCGGACTCACTGCCGACTGTACCGAACTTGAAATCGATCCCGATACCAGGCTATTAAAACAGACACGGCCTGCGTTCGGCGGCAATATCATGGCGACGATTCTGTGTCAGAACCACCGCCCGCAGATGGCAACGGTACGGCACAAGGTCATGAAAGCAGCCGGCATTCAGGAAGGACACACCGGCCAGATTATCGACATGAGCCACATCAAAATTCCCAAGGCGGAAATTGAAGTGCTCGGCTTTGTCGAGGAAGAATCCGATACCGTCAATATTGCAGAAGCAGATTTTATCGTCTCCGGCGGACGCGGGATCAAGGATCCAAAAAACTTCGCTCTCCTGCACGAACTTGCAAAAGAGATTGACGCGGCTGTCGGTGCCTCACGCGCTGCAGTGGATGCGGGCTGGATTCCCTACTCCCACCAGGTGGGACAGACCGGGAAAACCGTCAACCCGAAAATCTATATTGCCTGCGGTATCTCCGGCGCGATTCAGCACCTTGCGGGAATGAAAAGCTCGGACATGATTATTGCAATCAACTCCGATCGGAACGCGCCGATCTTTGATGTGGCCGATTACGGAATTGTCGGCGACCTCTTCGAGGTCATCCCGGAGCTGATCAAACAGGTCAAGGGATAAGAAATTATTTTAATTGTTATTTCAGCCGGGCACTCTTTGTTTTGAGTGCCCGCTTTTTTTTCCTCCCGGATTCATTCCCGGCGATTTATCCGCAAAATTCTTCAGCAATGACTCCGACGGAATAAAATAAGGATTTTTCACCAATTGGCCCCTGACAATCATCATTGGATGAACACTCATCATGTCCAGAATCACTGCACCGTCAAAACGGCGTGCATCATACTGGCAGATTGTGGTTAACGGATGGTCATGCAGAACAGCGTTGAGACTCGATTCATACTTCAGCAAATCCTTGACGGTGGTCCTGCCGTCAACAAGAGCCCATGACATTTCACCAGCCCCCCGGGCACCCTTGTAGCCCTGTTTGACTGCATTGTCATAATAATCGCTGACCATTTCAAGCATAAAATCCGGTGAAAAACAGGAATCAGGACAATGGGTATAATGCGCCGTGATGACATCGATATCCTGCTGGTTCTTGTCGACAGGAACACCAAGAGCCTGAAGTTCCTGTTTCATTTCCGCAGGAGACAGTTCACTTGTCAGGTAGAGTACTTTTTCCCCTTCATGAAGCCCCTGTTGCAGAAACCTCGCCATCGTGCGTTTTCGTTCATAATCATCGTTGTACAGATAAATAATATGACATCCCTCTTCACACTGATCCGGTGAGAATCCAAGGGATATTTCGCGGCTGGCAGAGGTCATCATCACCTCCTTGTATAACATTGTCCGTATAAATCCAGTTTAACTCCAGTTTTGCAAAAAGGCAAATTTATTTTGCATAATCCACAAACTTCATTAATTCTTCTCTGTATTTTTCATTCCAAAAATCTGTACAATTTTCTTGACAATGTGATGCTCCATGCATACAGTAGAAAAACACAACCGGAATTCTTCACAGACAGAAGGGATTGACCATGAATCAGAAAAAAATACATCATACGGATCACTCAAAGGCAAACTGTCCGGGCAAGAATGAGTATCTTTCCGGGAAAAGGGTTCTTCCGAAAGCTATCAGTCCGGAAAGCGATATTACTGCCATTATTGACAACATGGACGCTTATAACGGCGGACGGCTCCGGGCGGCATGTCAGCTCATGAGAGACAAATATTCTGCAGATGAGGTGACCATCGGCCTGAGTATCGCCGGCGCGTTAACGCCTGCAGGGCTGGGACCATCCACAATCATCCCGCTGATGAACCACGGGTTTGTTGACTGGCTGAGTTCCACCGGCGCGAACATGTATCATGACCTGCATTTTGCGTTCAATATGCCCCTTTATCGGGGGAGTCATAATGTCGATGATGCCGATCTTCGCGACAAGGGTGTCACCCGCATTTATGACATCCTCTTTGATTACGAGGATGTTTTGATGGAAACCGACCGGCGTCTCCGTAAAATCATGCTGAGACCCGAGTTCCAGAAGGAAATGGGAACGAGAGAATTCTACCACCATCTTGGCCGGGCAATAAACGAGTTTGAACAGAAAAACAATCTGGGCGAAGTGAGTATTATTGCCGCTGCATACCGCAATGGCATTCCCGTCTTCACCTCTTCCCCCGGCGATTCCACCATCGGGATGAATGTCGCGGGGCTGGAACTGCTTGCCGAGGCAAAAGGGATGGAAGACAAGTTCAAACTCAAGATTAACCCAAGCATTGATGTAAACGATTCAACAGCCATTATCCTGAATGCAAAAAAATACGAAAACGGGAAAACCGGCGTGCTGTTGATCGGCGGCGGCAGCCCGAAAAACTTCATG
Source organism: Spirochaetales bacterium (assembly GCA_016929065.1). Classification (GTDB taxonomy): domain Bacteria; phylum Spirochaetota; class Spirochaetia; order SZUA-6; family RPPD01; genus RPPD01. Next base: position 66,933 of record JAFGJO010000065.1, read on the forward strand.
CTCCAGACTGAACCGCAAATACAGGAAATCCTGATGATCCCGGAAAGCGGCCAGGATTATGACATTAATATTACCGATGCCCGGCCCGATACCGGCGGCCTTTCCGGTGCACCGCCGAGCGAGGCTGCAAGCTGGGGCAAGATTGACCCGACAAAGCTGGATGAGACGGTCACTGCCTATATTGATGTGACCGTGGCATTCCCCCTGCTGGTCGCCTACACTCTCAAGAACGCAAAGCCGAAAAAGCAGAAGCGGCTCTATGACCGGGGTGATGAACTGCGGCAAAAACTGATCAAGTCGTATCTTGAGAACAACAAGGAAGTTGACGAGCTCAAGGATCTGATGATGAAATTGCCATGAAGCTTTGAGACATTTCATGTGCATAATAAACCTTCCCTACAGAGGAATAAAAACAAAGGAATCCTGATGGATAAAAAGATCACCCAACTAATCGAGGAACATGGTACTCCCCTGTTTATCCTTGACCATGAAAAAATTCGCAATAATTACCACACATTCAAGGAGCATCTCCCCCGGGTGCAATGCTATTATGCACTGAAAGCCAATTCAACTCAGGGGATCATAGAGACCCTGTTCAAAGAAGGTTCAAGTTTTGACGTTGCCTCCTACAATGAGTTCATGCAGGTGTACAAGTACCTCAAAACATTTAACAGTATGGAAAAAAAACAGTATGTCTGGGACAAGATCATATTTTCCAATACGATCAAGGACCGGACGACCCTTGAAAAAATAAAACAGTATAAACCCCTGGTGACATTCGACAACAGCGAGGAAATAAAAAAAATCGCGAAATTCTGCAGCACTGCCGGTCTGATACTCCGGCTTAAAGTTCCGGATATCGGATCGCAGGTGGAACTCAACTCAAAGTTCGGTGCGGATGTATCAGATGCAGTCCCGTTGATAAAGGAAGCGCACGAGTCAGGGCTTACTGTCGAGGGATTGAGTTTTCATGTCGGCAGCCAGTGTACCAACTTCGACAACTATTCCAAGGCATTAACCATCGCAGCCCGGATTTTCAAGGCAGCACGGGTCCATGGATACGATAAAATGAAACTACTCGATATCGGCGGTGGATTTCCGGTGCCATATGATGCATTCACTCCGGAGTTTGAAAAGCTGGCTGTGTTAATCACTTCGGAAATAACGAGGTTGTTTCCGGAAGATATCGAAATCCTCGCCGAGCCGGGCCGGTTTATGGTTGCCACGGCCGCCTCCCTGGTTACCGAGATCATCGGCAAAGCACGCCGCGACGGGAAAATATTCTATTATATCAATGACGGAGTGTATCACACCTTTTCTGCCGTTGTCTTTGACCACTGGATTCCCAATTTCAAAGCCTTCAAGAAAGGCGATCATGAAGTGTGCGCAGTCGTCGGCCCCACCTGCGATAGTTTTGACCGGATTACTCTTTCGGCTGATCTTCCGAACAATCTTGAAATCGGCGATTATCTGTATACTGAAAACATCGGTGCGTATTCTACCGCATCCTCAACAAAGTTCAATGGATTCACCGGAGCAAAGATCGTGCATATAAATATGTAACATACTGCACACCGGGAAATGTTATTTCTCTTTCCGGACATCTCTCAAAACTGCGGATTAAAACCCACCCGAACAATAAGTTATTTCGATACAGAAGAAGAGGCTGCATGAGCTTAGGGCGACGCAGTATTATAAACATACCATGCAGCGGCACCCGCCTTATATATCGATCCTCTCCGGTTCTGAGTGGATACTACTCGATATCTCCTTCACGGCAAAAAACGATTATTGGGCACACGACAAGGACCGCACCTATTTTACGGGCAGGCAGCTCCGGAAAACTTTTCTGTTATCGACACATATTACTGCAGGGATCGCAACCGATACTTTTTCCGGTAAATTTCAGCTGAACAACAACGGTATTAATTCTTTACATCCAGAATAATTATTTCCACCCGCCGGTTTTTCTGGCGGCCCGCTTCGGTTGCATCATCCGCAACAGGCTCAAGATATCCACGCCCTTTTGTCATGATATTTTCTTTTCGTACTGCATTTTTATTAACAAGAAACCCGGCAATCACCTCAGCGCGTTTTTCGGATAATACTCGGCAGGAATCTTCGCTTCCAATCTTGGCAGTGTGTCCGACAATCATTATTTTTTGATTGTCGTACTGTTTTAAAAGTCCGGCAATATTTTCAAGCACAGCAATATCCGTCGTCAGCAGCTCGGCTGTATCCGCTTTGAACTGCAGCGCCCCTATTTTAATTTTTATCCCCTGAAGACTCTGATGAACCGTCACCCCTCTGGTTATTTTCTCCTGAACCTGTTTTGTCAGGTCCTGGACCTGCTGCGTTTTTTTTGATTCAACCGCGACAACTGCTTCCCCCTCGCCTTTCAGGTACGACAATATTTTCGCGAGCTTCACTGGATCTTCAATGGCCGTCTCAATTTCGCAGTAAAACCAGGCAGTCCTGAATGTTCCGAGGTCATTCCATCGAAAAAAAACCCCGTCCCAGAAATGTCCGTAATTCTGATCGAGCTCCTGTCCGTCTCCATTGCTCGGCTGACTGTTTGCCCAGTCGGTAAATGTCACCGGATCACCGTTCACCCAAACAAAATTTCCTTCGGTCTCTTCATCAGAAAAACCGATCCACGTATTGGCCACGACATACCGTTTCAGGGCATCATTTTCTTCTTTTGTATTGATCACCACAAGATACCCGCCGACTGCTTCACATCGATCTTTCGCCTCGTGCCAGTGGAGTTCCTTTTTTACCCGAAAGTACGTATGGCCTTCAAAGACATAACAGTCCTGAATGACCAGGCGAAGAGCCGTATTGCCGGAACTGACACAGGCTGATACCATCAGAGAAATAATTATCATTCTGATTATTTTTATTCCCTTCATTTTCTTCCCTTTTCGATGTTTATTTTTTAGACAATTACTTTCTGATACACAAATCATAGACAAAACCCCGGCAGAATACAATTGGAAAAACCAATTTCTTTTCACTATTCGTGTTTTAAAAGACGGATGTGCTATATTTTGCAGTAGGTAAAGGAGCGAATGTGATTTACGATGCGGTGATAATCGGAGCGGGACCGGCTGGTGCAACAGCCGCAAGACTGCTGGGAAAACAGTTGAAGATTGCGATTATAGACAAACGAAGTATAGATGACGAACAAGACTATACAGAAAAATGTTGCGGCGGGCTTTTGGCACCGGACGCGCAAAAACTGCTTGCACGGCTGGGGCTGGGATTGCCGAAATCAGTCCTCGTTGACCCCCAGCTTTTCACTGTCAGGACGATTGACCTGAACACAAAACGGGAGCGGTATTATCAACGCCACTACATCAATATGGACCGGAACAAGTTTGACCAGTGGCTCTTTTCTTTAATCCCTTCCTCAGTTGATGTGTTTTCGGGATGTCTTTTTCAGGAGTTGAGAGAACATGACGATGGAATCACTCTCTTTTTTCGTCAAAACAATAAAAACTGCTCAATTGAAACAAAAACACTTATCGGGGCCGATGGCGCGCGGTCGAAGGTAAGGAAAACAATTTCACCCTTAAAAACACAGCCGTATTTCGCGATTCAGGAATGGTTCACCGTCAGTAAAAACACTCCCTATTTCTCCGCTTTTTTTGACAGAGACATCACTGACTTCTATGCATGGACCATTCCAAAAAACGGAACGCTTATTGTCGGTGCCGCACTGGATGCCGCCGCGAAACCGGTTGAGAAATTCACGCTACTCAAGGAAAAACTGATGAAGCTTGGTTTCCCGCTCGAAACGCCGATAAAAAAACACAGCGCTTTTATTGTCCGCCCGACAAAACAATCGCACATTTTCCCGGGGAAAAATAATATTGCTCTCATCGGAGAGGCGGCCGGATTTATCAGCCCCAGTTCATCCGAGGGGATCAGCTATGCGTTTGAAAGCGCACTGTTGTTATCTGAGGCATTGCAGCGTCATCCGGATAATGCTGTTCACTGCTATTCAAAACTGGTGAACAAACTGCGATGGAAGATATTCGGGAAAAACATGAAAACACCGTTCATGTATCATTCATTACTGCGAAACCTGGTGATGTGTTCAGGCCTGGACCATGTGGAGGTGTCGGGACCGGATAGACGGGAAAAGAATTTATAAAGATTCCATGAATCTGAGAAAATCCTGTTTATCCATGTCATCTGTTTTTAACCCTGCAGGCCAATGATATATGGCGTGACAGAAACAACATTTTCTCCATCTTCACCCCAGCGGCCTATGAAATCCGGGAAAAAATAAAATGTATATCCGCCGACAATGCAATAAAACCCTGAACAACCCCAGCCCCTGTTCCAGCCAATTTCACCAGGCATCCGGAATAATGCTTTTCATTGTTGCCTGTTTCTCTCATTAAACATTCTTCCCGTTATTTTTCCTCTGTGATAGTATATTTCAGACATGAATAAAAATTCAATAAAAAACATTCTCATGATACTTTTCCTCATTCTCTCCTCCTGCAGCTTTATTCCGCGGATAGCGACTGGCCCAATCCCGGAGGTTGAGCCGGTGAATCCCGATGCACTGGTCTCTTACCGTTACTACCATGTCGATAATACGCATCCGGATGCGAGCGACAGCAATCCCGGCACAGCAAAAAAACCCTGGCTGACGATCCAGCATGCAGCCGATACAGCCGGCCCCGGTGATACAGTATTTGTTCATGAAGGATTGTACCCTGAAAGAGTGGCGGTAAATAATTCCGGATCGTCTGCAAAATACCTTGTATTCAAGGCTGTCGGTATTGCAGAAATAAGGGGCTTTCAGCTGTACGGCAACTGTATCGGTGTTATCGGATTTACCATCCTTGACGATATCGGCATCTCCGGCTGGCTTGGCTCGGGTGTGTGGGTGAGCGGGAATTATCAATATATCGCAGACAACACTATTAAAGAATTTATCAACAGTAATGGAATCATGGGTACCTGGGGAAAATATTCTAAAAACATCCATATAAAAGGGAATTATTTTTATCGGTGCAATGCCGGTATTTGTATAAATGGAGAAAACTGGCTCGTGGAAGACAATGAAATAGAACGGCTGTATCGGGGACCGGATGGCGGCGATGCAGACTATTTCAGGTTTTTCGGGAAAAACAACATTATTCGCAGGAACATCATGCACGGGACAATAGAAGCAGAAATCGGTGTATCTCATGTGGATTTGTTTCAGACTTTCGACAATAACGGAGAGATAGCTCATGATATTTTAGTTGAAAAAAATATCGGGATCGGCATGTATCATCAGGGATTAATGCTCAGCGGATCGCATCAGAGTATGCGCAACATCATTTTCAGGGAAAATGTGTTCGCCGGCGGCAGTTCCTGGGGCTTTTGTATATACGGAACCGGCGGCGTTCATATACTCAATAACACCATCTTTGGAATTGAATTTCATGGAATCGGTTTTAACGATGCTGCACGCGGTGTTGTAAAAAACAATATTATTGCATATTGTACTACAAGCTATTGGGCTGACGGGTATGCGGTTGTCGAAAGCGGATACAACATCATCTGGCAGTGCAGGGATGATCCCGGTATTTATTCCTCAACAGATATGATCGGGGTTGATCCCCTTTTCAATCTGGCAGAGAAACCAGACCCAATTACACTATCGGATATCCTTGGCCCGGACGGAATTGCCTTTACCGCTGATGACGGATTGGCCCTGCGAAAATATTCACCGGCAAACGGCACCGGCGAGGACGGGCAGAATATCGGGGCGTATTGAATGATGAATCAGAAAAGATTAACCACGAAACGCACGAAATATCACGAAAGGAAAAATTAATGGAATTAAAATTGCTTCGGCATGTTGTTCTGTTTCAAGAGAAAGCAGATACTGGATAAAAAACTATGTGTATTCCCCCTTTCCCTGTTCCTGTGTTCCTGTTTTTTTCATTTTCCATCCTTAAAATTATTCCTTGCATATTATTGAAGTCATAGATACCTTTTATACAGAAAGGAAATAAAATTATGAAAAAATCAATTTTTGTTTGTATTGTTTTATTGTTATTAAGTTCCTCGTCAGTATTCGCTGCATCAGACAGTGAATCTTTAATTAATGATCCTGATACATGGTTTCATATTCAGGCTTCTGCTGAACTGGGTTTTTTATGGGTGATGTCCCACACCATTCAGTTCGGGAATGCAGGAACCAATTTTGATTATGTGGCTGACGGAGGGCAGGATGTATTGTTCCCCTTCACCCGATACAGTGTGGAACTCACGTTATTTAAAAATCACTCTTTCACATTTCTCTATCAGCCGCTTGATCTTGCGACCAATACAGAATTAACCCAGCCGGTGACCGTATACGGGACAACATTTGCCGGGGATACAGCCATGGATCTCACCTACGGCTTTACTTTTTACCGGTTCAGCTATCTCTACTATTTTATTAATGATGAAAACCTTGAACTTGCGGCTGGTCTGTCTCTCCAGATACGCAATGCAAATATTATTTTTGCTTCCTCTGACGGAGCAGATTCAGTCAGAACCGACAACATTGGTCCTGTTCCCATACTGAAAGTAAAAGGCCGGTATATCTGGCCGTCCGGTTTGTTTATCGGCGCAGAGATTGACGGCTTTTACGCATCCAGCGCGATCTTTAATGGTGCTGCATATCCTTTTGAGGGAGCAATATTCGATGCAAACATAAAATCAGGTTTCCGGTTCAAAAACGGAATCGAGGCATTCATGAATATCAGATACCTCGGCGGCGGCGCAAAGGGTACTGCAGAAAATCCGGAAGTCGGCGACGGGTATACCAATAACTGGCTTCATACGATGTCGTTTTCAATTGGAGTGACAATACGCTAAATATTATTGTTCACCACAAAAAATATAAAAAAGACATGAAAAATCAGAATGATAAAAAGCACTGATATTTTTTTTCAGACTTTCATGTCTTTATTTTTTTGTTTATCTTGTGGTTCCTATACTTTTGCATCCTGCAGTGCAAGCGGCTGCGTTACTCGCTGCTTTTCTTTTTTTTCACGGAGTTTTTTTAGAATTACATCATGCTGCATTACCATTCCCTTTGGAATCATTCCAAAAAGCTTTTTCCGCAGCGGTGATATTTTCATCACCGTATAAAAGACACTCCCAAGAATCCGTGCAGACCACTTTCTTTGGGGAAAATCAAACAATCTGTTTTTTTTGTAATATTTATAATCCGCCCTGAAGACCGCTTTCAAATCGCTGTAAATGTCATCACGAAAAATCTTTAATCCCGCGACCCCCAGAAATGTTCTTGCCTTTTTATAGCCTGCCACTGCAGCATGGATAAGATCGCCTGCAAGATTCGACAGTTCCTGATCAATAGTGATACTGTCCCCGCTCTCATCGGTGACGCAGCCGGTCATGTTCGCAAGCCCGACTTCGAAATACCCCTGAAAAACGGTTTTTATATTTTCCAGCTGCGAAAGCGGTCCTGAGATGATCATGCCGATCTGCTGGCCCCGAAACGCCGGAGAATGGGTCCGCCAGAAATTCCGGTCCATAAACCGTTTCCATTCCCAGGACAAAAAACGGTCTTTTACCGTACCCGCAACGACGATGATATCAGCCGCCATCCATTTGTTTCTGAAAAAATCAATATAATCGTCCTTCCCCGCATATGCACAGGTGTTGTCCCACCCGCATTTCAGACATCCCAGACAGCTGCCATTGATTTTCATTTTCGAGAGTTCAGCGATTTCTATTTCTTCCCTGAAACAGGACTGAAACTGCTGCACCATTTTCAGGAGATTGCTGTTTTCATCAAGCCGGTCCGCAACAACGAGCACTTTCCTGCCGGATTGATTTTCCTTGCTTTTTATTGTCTTGGGGGTATACACCGTCTGCTTGTATTGAACTGGATTTGTTTTTCTGGATATTCTGCGCTTCTGGGAAACAACCGTCAAAAACTTTTCTGCAAAAAACACAAACTGCTTTCTCCCCTCAGGTTTGATGAAATCCTGCATGCCTGGTGAAAAACCTTCCACAAACTGCATTCCCATATCCTCACAAACCCCTTCAACATATGTATGTGCTGTGTTGTCATAAAAATGGATTGACGTTGATATAGCCGCAGCATATTTACCGGCAAACACATGTTCATCATTGCATTCAAACACAAATTCAAAAAACTGCTTTAATCCCGAGTGAACCAGTAGATAATACAGCGGGAAACTGATGATCACGGCCTCAGATTCTTTCACTGCAGCGAGAATCTCCCGATATTTCCCTTCTTGGGAGACAATACTCTTTATCTTTTGTGCCACATGGAATATTTCATAATCATGTTCAGGATGCATGATTTTCAAACACTCGATGTACTTTAAAGTTCCTGACAGCTCCCCTTTTGGGCTCCCGTTTAATACAGTTATTTTCATGATTTTCCTCCTCATCCAGAAACGATGTAACTATATCAAAATGATATATATCACTATAGTATATCTTATTGATATAGTCAAGAAAAAAAACACTTTTCTATTCACCCGTCAGGTCGAATGCTGCATCAAGATCTTATCTAAAGGTTTTTATTTTTGCAATTGTATCGCGGGCCCAGTTGATATTCATCTCTGCATGCATAAAACCATAGCTCATGGTCATCTCTGCTGACAGTCTGATCCGTTTGTCCTTGATATGATCAAAACCATTCTCTACTTCTTTATATTCGGATAATAATTGCTCCTGTTGATGAATATGGTTTTCAAGCTTCACAATAATTTCATTAAGTGCCAGCTTTGAAGAAAAAAACAGCTTCAACAGTATTTCAATTCTGTATGTTTCCGGATTCTCATTTTGTTTCAGCCAGGCAAGAAACTCCTTTGTCCCTTTTTGCGTGATCGTAAAAACATTTTTTGAGGGTCCTTTCTCTGAATCCACTTTCTGTCTGGTGACAAGTTCTGCTTTTTCCAGTTCTTTCAGCAGCGGATAGATGTGACCGTAATTCTCGCTCCAGAAAAACCTGAGGCTGTTATCCGTCCATTTTTTAATATCATACCCCGAAAGGGGTACAAAATTGAGTAATCCGAGAAGTGCATATTTGCTTTTGTTTTCTTTTGCCATGGTGCAATGTTACTCTATCATAGTGATATAGTCAACCATAATGAATACATATCCCGCGAAGGCCGCAAAGGGAAGAGCGGCTCTGCTATTTCTATGATGCTCTCGGAAAATACTGGAGGCAGCACCCTTAGATATTTTATTTCTCATCAGGAAAAACACACTCGGGAATACATTCAACACTCTTTCAACACCTTCGCGGGCTCTGTGAGCTATGCGCGAACTTTAAAAACAATACGTCCCCTCTTTGTTTTATCAAAACTTCATCCCTTGACGCAATGCCGCAAATTCAGCTACAACAGCTCATGTTTGTAAAAAAAACTGTTTCATATATTCTCTTCCCCATCTGCACAGTCATCATTACTGCTCTTTCGCTGTATCCCGGGTTGCCGGAACCTCCGGTCGACTGGGATTTCTTTGATAAAATTGAACATACTGCTGCTTATTTGGTACTCGCGGCAGCAGGTATTCTGTTTTTTAAAAAAATTTTTCAAAAACCGGCTATATACTTTCCTGTAAATGCGGTGATATGCATGTTACTCGGCGGGATTATCGAATTAATTCAGCCCTTGACCGGCAGGCATGCGGATATCCTTGATTTTCTCATGAATACGGCAGGGGTAATCATTGTGATCCTTGCCGGAATTATCGCCCGGCTGATAATAAAAAATCCGGCCAGGTAACATATCCAACCGGATTTTCACATCCAATGCCAATGGCAAATTAAAATTCAAGATTTGCCGGCTCGTAATGTTCCCTACCATGTTTGCAGCAGGGACATTTCTCCGGCGGCTCGGTGCCTTCATGAATATACCCGCAGACATCACATTTCCATTTAATTGATTTCTCACGCTTCCAGACGGTTCCGTCTTTTACCATTTCAAGAAGTTTTTTATAGCGGTCCCGGTGTTTGGCTTCCACTTTTGCTATTTGGCGGAAAAGATTTGCCGCAGCTGTTTCACCTTCAGCATCTGCCTCTTTTGCAAAATCAGGATACATGGAAGAAGTCTCGTAATCTTCACCTTCGATTGCCTCCTGCAGATTTCCGATAGTATCTTTAATTCCTTCCAAAAGAATGAAATGGTCTTTTGCATGCCGCATTTCATTGAACGCTGTTTCCTCGAATATTTTGGCGATATAGTGATACCCCTCTTTGCGCGCAACATTCGCAAAGTATGTGTATTTGTTTCTGGCCATGGACTCACCGGCAAACGCAGCTTCCAGATTTTCTTTTGTCTTACTCATGGTAAAACCTCCTTGTGATAAACTATTTATTGCAATCCGGACAGAGCCCGGACAACCGAACTGATTTGTTTTCAACAGTGAAACCTTTTTTAAATACAGACGGGAGCTGCAAATTATCAAATTCAGTACATGCAAAATCAACAATTTTCCCGCAATTATTACAGATAAAGTGGTGATGCACCGTTCTCTTCGGATCAAAACGGCGTGCCTCGCCCATTCCATCAAGCACGGTGCACAATCCGGCTTCAGAAAAAGAAAGCAGTGTCCTGTACACCGTATCCACAGAGACCGCCGGAAGTTCCTTTTTAACCGCCTCATGTATCATGTGGACAGTCGGATGATCGGCGTGGTTCATCAGTTCCTTCAGGATGATCAGCCGCTGGGTTGTGATCTTTAAACCGCACTGCCTGAGCTGTTCCCGTTCGTGATGAAATGCCCTCTCTATCAATTGCATAGAATTATTAAATAGGAATTATTCTTATTTGTCAAGAATGTACCGACCAGGCCGATCCGTCCCGCCCTGCCGTGACAATTACCCGTGCTATGGAATTACATAGAATAGTAGTCTATAATTACCATATGATTATTGCACCGGTATTTATTTTTTACACTGTTTGAGGAGAAAACCAATTATGTTTTCAAACCGTTTCGTACCATGGCTCGTCATTCTTTGCTGCATTGTTTGTCCACAAATAATTGCCCAACCGGCGGACAGTGAACGTGTGGTAAAAACAGGAGAATATCTGGATGAGATCCAGTCCGCATCCCGCATTGAAAGACTGTTAATGGTCCCGACATACATTTCCATCGGGGCAATAACAATGTACCTGTCCATGAATACTTTTATAGAGCAAATGGATTCTCATAATGATCCACTGGGCTGTCTTTTAATTGACTTCCCCCAGATTATCTTCGGCGGATTTATCTCCGCCACGATCAGTTCGGTGTTTCTGATTCCCGGTATTCTCATCGCACTTTTCCCGCCCGACAGCGAGACCCTCCCGGACCTGTACCGGAACATGAAGGAGTATTCAGAAGAAGACCTGTATACAAAAGCCGCGGCAGGCGAGGAATTTCTTGTTCGAATTTCGAGTACCGAAAAAACCGGGAGAATTTTCAAGGCAATCGGTTTTCTTGCGTTCGGAGCAGCAGGAATAACTGTATTTGCCTTTTCCGATACCCTGTTTCCTGAAAATACTGATGCCATCCGGTACTGGTCGCTGTCTGTCGGTATATTGTTTTCGGTGATTAGTCTAAGCAATATTTTCATCGAAAGCGCCGGCGAACGGTCATGGAAGGAATACCTGGAATGGAAGGCCGGCCGTACCGGTTCTGATGAGATTTCGCATGTTTCCGGTATCCCGCGTTTTTTTATTTCACCGGTATCGGCCGGCGTGGTAATACGGCTTTAAACCGTTATCCGGGGACAGTTCCATTTGTATCGAGTGCATGGTACATTAATGAAATCAGGCTCAAAGCTCACCCATCTTTATTTTTACAACAGCCTTACGTACTGCCGCCGGTTCCGAGAACAGACACCCAGGCCGGTGAATGTCATTCGGAAAAAACACGGCATACATCCCCGGTTCAAGTATCAACGCTGTTTCATTTTTGACTGTTTTAAAAAACACAATATCTTTTTCAGCCAGGAGATCCTCGGCAACAGTGACATCTCCGCCGCGCACACCCCAACCGATCACTTCCTTCCCCGAGGCGATATACTGAATATCCAGGTACTTGTCGTGTGCCTCCGGCCGTTTTTCATTCGGCGATACCGTCGTATAATCCTGGACCAGAACAAACAGGTCATCACCGTCGATGTCATACCGCCCGGGCTCCATGCCTGCAATATCATTCTGTTCAAGATATTCCAGTCCCCGGACAATCGCCTGCGGCAATGCTTTTTTATCTGATTTACTATTTGCAAGACTTCCTGCGAACATTTTTTCTCCTTTATCCATTCAGACTGATAATTGATTTATAATAAAATCAATAATAACATGAAAAGCAAAAGATGTTAATTCTTTAAGTACAAAATCCCATTTTCTCATTCTGTTGATCCTGTCTTTTCTTTTTACGTTGATATTGCAGATTCACTATCCGCATAAATAACAACAGAGGAATCGGGATATTCCAGACAGGATTAACATGATCGGCATAATCGTGTTTTTTCCTCGTCCCCTGCGGCTGTACTCTCTTATTCACCCCTGCTTCGTGACAATTGGGCAATCGTCCGCACAAGGTGTTCGACTTCCTTGCGCGGCTCGGCTTCGCGGTTGAGCACCCGGTAAATGCTTTCGGAAATAGGCAGCCGCAATTTATGTTTTTCAGCAAGCTGGTGCATGTATTTTGCCGCGAACGCGCCTTCGGGTAAATAGCCGATTTTGCCAATATGTCCGGTCAGGTCATCAATATTTTTGAAACCCGCGATTATTTTTTTCTGGATTATTTCACGGCCAAAACGACGGTTTCTGCCGTAGGGACTGCGGCAGGTCACGTCAAGATCGCCGACACCCGCTATTGAGGTAAACGTCTCGGGATACGCCGACCCCATGGCAATTCCCACCCTCTGGATTTCGTTTAACCCGGCGGCCAGAATCAGCGACTCGGCATTATTGCCGAACACAGTCTGTTCTTCTTTAAGGGCGTCCGCCATGCCGAACCCAATGGCGATGACATTCTTCAATGCTGCGCAGACTTGTACGCCGGTCACATCGAGCGTGGGAAAGACCAGCAGATTTTTTCCCGAGAGCAAGTGACGGAAAAAGATCGACTCCTTGCCGTTTAATGACGCGCTCATCAGGCCGGTAAGTTTTCCGCGGACGATTTCCTCGGCGTGCGAGGGGCCCGAAAGATACACAAGATTTCCCTTGTAGGAACCGGGCAGATACTGCTCCATGGCATCGACAATCAACATAATGCCCTTCGGCGTTTCGACAAACCCTTTTGTGAGAATTCCTATTTTTGCGATTCCCTCACGGATATTCTCAAGGTGCAGGATCTGTTTGAGGATACCCAGTACGAACGCCGAGGGAATCGCAAACAGGATCACCTCCGCATCACAGGTTATTTCTTCTATATTTACAGAGGCAGTAATGGAAGGTTTCAAGGCGGAACCGGGAAGAAACTTTTCATTGCGGTGGCTTGTATTGATATCAGATGCAACGTCAGGTTCAAAACACCATATTTTGACTGCATACTGCTTGTCTGCCAGGATCTGGGCAATCGCGGTTCCCATTCCTCCACCGCCCAGAATTGCTATTTTTTTCTGCCAAACCATTGCCATTATTCAGCCTCCCGTTATTCAGTATTTTCAAGAACCCATCATATCCAAATTCCCGCAAATAGTCCTGCTTTTTTTATGTTAAATTTCCTTGAATTGGTACGCATTATTTTTTAATGTTTAGGATAAGAGAAAAAACTTGTTTGGGTATAATACTCCAGACGCAAAATGTAAAGGAGAACAGCATGGACATTTTCAATTATGCACTGCAATTTGAACAGGACGGTGAAGTTTTTTACCGTGAGAGCGCGGAAAAATTAACTGACAGCTCCCTTAAAAAAATCCTTTTATTTCTTTCGAAAGAAGAACAAAAACATTTTCAGATGATAAAAAACCTGAAAGACTCTTCTCTGGAACGCCCGAAAAGTATTTTTATATCAGATGTCCAGAATGTATTCACACAGATGAAATCCGGGGGGGTCACCTTTTCTGATGATAAAAGCACAGTTGTCGATATCCTCGAAACTGGCCTGGTCGCAGAACAGGACAGCATTAATTATTATGAATCCAAAAAAAACGAAATTGACGATGAAAAAGCAAAAACGCTTCTTGGCATTTTACGAAAACAGGAAGATGCACATTACTCGTTATTGAGCTCAATTCTTGAATACTATGAACGCCCCGACCTGTGGCTTGAAAATGCAGAGTTCAACCATATTGATGATTACTGATAAATTATACCTGATTTCACTGACTATAAAAAGGAAAGCTTTCCTTCATAATTGATATTTTTATAAAAAAGAAGTAAATTCCCCTATAGCATGTGTAATAGTCAAATGAAAAAAACAACGCTGTGTCCGGCGTTCTGCTGCACCCGTTCTATTTTCCCGTTCAGTCACCATAATCACGAATTTTAAATTTCATCAACCGGAGAAGAAAATGAAAAAAACCAAAGCCGTCATCATGTCTGTATTGTTCCTGATCGCAGTATTCCCGCTCGGAGCCCAGCATGTCGAGGAATTGTACTCGCCGTTTTTTTTCAGCCTCGGGCCGCAGACCGCGGTCAGTGAAGCTCCTGCTTCGGATATGTTCAATCCGGCTTCTTCTGCTCTGGAACAGCGCATCAGGCTGAATCTCGGATATATGGGAATTATAGGTTCGGAGACCGATCCCGGCTGGGGCAATGCACTCACCGCCGGGGTGAGTATCCCGACCAATGCCGGAGTTGTATCAATAAACGGCAATTTCATTTCTTCCACATTGAACACCGTCAACATCGGTACATACGGGAGCATGCATGCCACCTTTTCAAAAGACCTGTTTCCCAATCTGCTTGTGGGTATCGGGATAAACGGCGCGATCGGAGACCAGGCCGGCACCTTCGACTGGGGACTCGGCGGTGATATCGGATTCATTCATAATGCGGGCACACTCCTGGGTCTCCAGGATTTTTCGTGGGGCATTGCGATGCGCACCATGGGCAAGGCGTACCTGCCCGCCGTTAACGCAGGTAATTTTCCGCAGGCATTCACCCCTGCACTCGGACTGTCATTCAAGGCCTACAAATCCGATCCTATCTCCATCGGGTTTATGGCAGACATTTCTGCCCCGGGCGTTCAAAACATGCTGTTATTCACTGCTCTGGAAATTGATATCCTTCACACCGCATTGGTGAGAGCGTCATTTCAGACCGATTACCGGAGCCTGTTCGATACTCCGACAGACCGTTTTCCATTTGCGTTTGGTTTTTCCCTGAAGTTCCAGCTGGACCTTGAGGGGAACGGCGGATTTTTACAGGAGCAAGGCTGGAGCAAAAGCGATTTCAAGACAAACCTCGCATTCGCACCCTTCTCTGACGGCGTCATGGCCGGCGGCGCCGAGATTAATATTGCATTGGGCATGAAAGACGACAAGCCGCCGAAGGTAAAGGTGAATCCGGTTACCCCCGAAGCGTCCTCCCGAATTCCTGATGATGACCCTGACAAAAGCACGCTGTATGTTTCTCCGAACCTTGACGGCATCCAGGACAATCTGGAACTGCCGGTTAGTATCGAAGATGAACGGTTTGTCAAAGGGTACAAGCTGGTGATTTCTGATGAAAAAAGCAACATCGTCCGCACGATCGGGAACAAGGAAGAACGGCCCGAAAACCTGGAACTGGATAATGTCGTGAACCGCATTTTGTATGTGAAAAGCGGCGTGGCCATACCGGAAAAACTGGTCTGGGACGGGAAAAATGAAGCCGGCGAAATTGTCGGGGACGGCCTATTTGCCTGGCATATCGAGGCATGGGACGATAACGGCAATACCATTGAAACACCAAAAAAGAAAGTGATTGTCGACAAAACCGCCCCGCAGACAGAACCAAAGGCAAGCTACCTTGTCTTCTCGCCAAATGGCGATGGGAACAAAGATTCTTTGCCGATAAAACTTTCCGGCTCAAAAGAAGACCACTGGGCCGGCGTTGTCACTGATGCACGGGGCACGGTGGTTAAAACCTATGAATGGAAAAACGCCGCTCCGGCAGACCTGGCCTGGGACGGTACAAACGAAGAAGGAATGCTTGTCCCCGACGGTGTATACAGTTTTGCGGTAAGCAGCACCGACCGGGCAGGCAATAAAACCGGGCAAAAGGTCGACAACATAATTATTAATACCGTTGCCACACCCATCAATATGACCGTTGACACGGCGTATTTTTCACCCAACAACGACAGGATAAAAGATGTGGTCAATTTCTCGCTTTCTATCGGCGTGACTTCAGGAATCGAAAAATGGAGTCTTGTGCTTTCCGACAAATCGGGCAAGAAAGTCCGGACATTCTCCGGTGCAGATACAATTGCAACATCATTCGTTTTTGACGGCAAAAACGACACCGGCACCCTTCTTGATGAAGGCACCTACAATGCAAAACTCGATGTTCTGTATATAAACGGCAACAATCCAAAAATTGAGGCACCGAATATCATCCTTGACCTGACTCCGCCGAGTGTCAAACTCACCGCGGACAATGACGTCTTCTCACCGAATAATGACGGAAAAAAAGACTTTGTCACTGTCTCGGCCGCTGCATCCGAAGAGGACATATGGTCAGGAACAATCATCAATACAAAATCCGGAGATGCAGTCAAAACATACCTTTGGAAAGGCAAGCCGGAATCGAAAATCATCTGGGGCGGCAAGGGTGATGAAGGATCTCTCCTTGAGGACGGCGAATACTCCATGACCGTAACATCAACCGACCGCGCGGGGAACACGTTCGTTACTCCCGCCCTCAAGCTTTCAATCAACACCGAGGAAACTCCGGTATTGTTCAGTGCAAGCCAGGAAGCATTCTCCCCCAACGGGGACCGGGTAAAAGACACTATTACCTTTGCCCCGCAGCTGAAAGTAACTGACGGCATTGACTCATACACAATGACAATAAAAACAGAAGCAGGGAAAACCGTCAAAACGTATACTGGTAAAAAAACCGCCCCGGCAAATACAATATGGAACGGCAAACAGGATAACGGAACAGCGGCCCCGGACGGAGCATACACCGCCGAACTGAATCTGCTTTATATAAACGGAAATAACCCTGTTGCAAAAACCACCGGGTTTATTATTGATACTGTTGCACCGACAGTCGCTGCAAGCAGCGAATACACACTTTTCTCTCCTGACGATGACACGCTCAAGGATACCATTGCCATAGCACAAAAAACTTCAAATGAGACGCTTTGGGAAGCCCGTATTGTCAACAAGGCCGGTAAAATTGTAAAAAGCTTTTTCTGGAAGGGACAGGCCCAAAACATCACCTGGGATGGAAAAGACGACAATGGCAACAGGCTTCCGAACGGCACCTATGTCTATACGATTTCATCGACCGACCTGGCAGGCAACTCTGCCGAGGATACAGTAGCAGGCATCGAGATTGACACCACCCCCACTCCGATATTCATCACCCTTGAACAGGAGGCATTCTCGCCGAATAATGACAAGGAAAAAGACAACATCGATTTTGGTTTGTTTATCGGGAACAAAAACGGCATCTCAACGTGGTCGATCGAACTGCGCCACAAAACAGCCGGTGTGCAGAAAACCTTCACCGGCACGACACCCCCCGGTGATACAATAACCTGGGAAGGAAAAACAGACAAAAGCCAGCCCGCACCCGAAGGAATCTACACCGCTGTCATGACAGTGCAGTATACAAAGGGGAACAAGCCGTTTGAGACAAGCACGCCGTTCTCACTTGATATCTCCGGGCCCGATGTTGATCTTGGCATGAGTCCGCTGCCGTTTTCACCCGACAATGACGGAGTCGAGGACGAGCTGGCCATACAGACAAAGGTTACCGACCTCACCGGCGTTTTGTCCTGGAGGATGGATATCAGGGACCCGACCGGAGTTTTGTTCACCAGTTTTTCGGGGAATGGAATACCATCAAACAATATTGTCTGGGACGGAATGTCAGGCAAAAAGGAACTTGTTCAGGCTGCCTCGGATTATGCCTATACATTGACCCTCACCGATTTGGTCGGGAACACGACAGTCATCGATAAAATCATCCCGATCGATGTTTTGGTTATCCGTGAAGGCGACAAGCTGTATGTAAGAATTCCAAGCATCACATTCGCGCCGAATACAGCAGACTTTACCAATGTTGAAAAGGGTGCGTATGACAAAAACCTGTGGACAATCGAACGGCTGGCACAGATTTTCAAAAAATACAGCACCTACCAGATCCAGATCGAAGGCCATGCAGTGAGTGTTTATTGGTACGACAAAGCCCGCTCTGAAAAAGAACAGAAGGAAGAACTGCTGCCGCTTTCCACCAAACGGGCCGAGGCAATCAAGCAGGCTCTTGTAAAACAGGGCATTGAAGCAGGCCGTATATCCACCGTTGGTGTCGGTGCTTCACGGCCAATCATCCCCTTCAGCGACGAGGAAAACAGATGGAAAAACCGCCGCGTTGAATTCATCCTTATAAAGAAATAACCGATAATGAATTTTCATAAGGGGCTGTCCAATAAGTTGGACAGCCCCTTTCTTATCATACAGTAATTCCTTTAAAAGCTGTGAAGGGGGCGAAATATTTTTTGTTTCCCTGATGGCGCCCAAACACCTGGTAAATAAATATCTATATTTACCAGGCAGCCTATTCAGAGCGACAGATATTTATCTTCTTCCTGCATTCCTCTTTTCCTTATAAATTCTTCTTTTCCTGAATTCTTGGTTTCCTTATATATTCTTTACCAGAACGTTCAGTGGCAAGTGCGCATTTACGGCATTATAATTCCATGACAATAGCGGAGCCGCCTTCTGTTCCTGCATTCCTCTTTTCCTTATAAATTCTTCTTTTCCTGAATTCTTGGTTTCCTTATATATTCTTTGCCAGAACGTTCAGTGGCAAGTGCGCATTTACGGCATTATA
>JAFGJO010000066.1 GCA_016929065.1 Spirochaetales bacterium
ACAGAGTTGTGGAATACACCTGTATTGTAAACCTTTTAACAGGCACAGGAAAATTATTCAAACTGCATACCAGGAGAATAATTTTTGCACGGCGGTGTCCTTCAACTCGGGAGTGAATCTTCCGTGTGCGGAGAGATTCACTCCCGACCGTTGTACGCAATACGCCAAAAAACTATTGACAATATCATTATTCTCAATTATATTTTACGTACTGAAAGGCGTACGCTATGTCATCAATAAATATTACTAATGCAAGAAAGCAACTTTATAAACTCGTTGAAGAAGTTCAGGAATCTCATAAACCTGTTATCATTACAAGTAAAACCGGATCTGCTGTTTTACTTTCTGAAGAAGACTGGAGAGCCGTTGAAGAAACTCTATATTTATCATCAATTCCTGGAATGCGTGAATCAATAAAAGAAGGGCTTGCAGAATCTTTATCGAAGAGTTCAAAAAAGTTAGATTGGTAATAAATGTATACCTTACATTTTACAAAACAAGCACAAAGAGATGCCAAAAAAATATCTCGTTTTGGTTTAAAACAACAAGTTGAGAAGCTATTAAATATCCTTGAAGATGATCCTTTTCAGACACCCCCGCCTTATGAAAAATTACTTGGTGATCTATCAGGTGCTTATTCAAGAAGAATCAACATTCAACATCGACTTATTTATCAAGTATATTCAAAAGAAAAAGCTGTTAAAATAATTCGAATGTGGACCCATTATGAATGATAGTGGCGTACTGCGTACAACTGCGCGTCCCGTAAATGACATTGCCCATCACCCGGCAGCCAACCACTGTCGAGGCCGTCAAGCACCACACAAACTTATCTTTTTACAGCTTTGTTTCCAGGGTTTATGGGTTGGCTTTTTTTCTATCGATCCATAATCATTTTTTCATTCCCACTTTGTAAACAGTAACCGGGTTTTGTCCTTTTATAAATTGACAAAACCGTTTGCATTGTATGCAGAAATACAGTATATTGCATGCAAGGAGACTGGTATGCCAACATTACAAGTTAGAGATTTACCCCAAGAATTATATAATAAGATTGCTTACATTGCAGAAAAAGAGCATAGAAGTTTAGCTCAAGAAACAATTGTCTTGCTCAAGGAAGGCCTTGAAAAACGCCTGGACAATAAAAATAGACGCGCGAAAATAATTAAATCCTTCACTGGGTTAGGCATTGACACTTCTGGCCTTCCTTCTCCGGAAGAAATTATCCGCGAGGATAGGGACAGCCGATGATACTTGTTCTTGATGCAAGTGGAGCAATCGAAATAGCCTTAGAAAAAGATAAAGCTAAACTGTTTTTGGAGATCATACATGAAGCTGATATTGTTGTTTCGCCAGATACGTTTATTTCTGAAGTAACAAGCGCCTTCTGGAAGTACCGCAGATTTGCCCAATTTACTGACGACATATGTTTAAAGGGAATTGAGTTCTGCATTAACCTTATTGATGATTTTACAAGCTCAAGCGATCTTTGGCGCGAAACGTATCACGAAGGAATTAGAAATCAATGCTCAGTGTATGACATGTTTTATTTGGTAACAGCAAGAAGAAATAGCGGAATGCTCGTTACGATGGATAAAACATTGAATTCTATCGCCAAAAAATCTGGAATATTAGTCGCAAAGAAATAGTATCGCGTTCTGCCGTCCTGGCAGAACGCGAAAAACGCTTGACTAACTTCCCCTGACGAATAGCAGTCTTGACGCTGCGCTGACAATAAAAAGCCGCCTGTACTTTTAATAATACAGACGACTTTTTTATTTATTGGTTATTAAACATCAAGCAGCTTTATGGTTCGTATTGTCAACCCGAGGAGCCCGACCACTTCAGCGTAGTAGTCGGGCGTCTCGAAGGGTCACCACAGGCGACTTTGTTGAACCCCGCACCAAATCACAGATTTCGAGCAGGACAGGCGGAACCAACACTCTACTGCCTCCAAATAGGTATAGTATTATTTATATACAACCGTCATGCGGGGAGGTTGCATTGAAGGTGTTCCTTTTATATTGGGAGAAATTGATGATGAATAAAAGAAAATAATTTCGCTGTTTCTCTTTATCTTGTTGTGTATGATAATTAATTTGTATTAAAAAACAATCATAAAGATTGCATAAAAACACATCCCCGGTCATATAGTCCTTTACTGTATATTTTTCAGCAGGATCACACCCGGAATTTATGTAAATTTATTGTTCATTATGCGATGATATGATACTATAGATTGTTCGGAGGCTTCCCGGGCTTTGGTGCCGGGTCTCATGAAAATGTGTCGCCAAGCCGGCAATTGGAGCCCGATAATAAAAACAATTTATTGGTTTACCGTCAAATTATTTCGAATTAAACAGTTCTAAATTAAAAAAATAAAAGGGGGCAAACACAATGAGTAAAGAAAGCAAATGTCCGGTAACAGGCCGCACAGCTCAAGCCGTGGCAGGCAGGGGAACTTCAAACAAAGACTGGTGGCCAAACCAGTTGAACCTCAGGATTCTTCATCAGCACTCCCGCAAGGGTAATCCCATGGCCAAAGGGTTTTGCTATGCTGATGAATTCAAAAAACTCGATGTAAAGGCGATAAAAAAAGATCTTTACAACCTGATGACCGACTCCAAAGAGTGGTGGCCGGCGGATTACGGCCATTACGGACCGCTTTTTGTCAGAATGGCCTGGCACAGTGCAGGCACATACCGAATGGGAGACGGCCGCGGGGGCGCCGGATCGGGAACCCAGCGGTTTCCGCCCTTAAACAGCTGGCCTGACAATGTAAACCTCGACAAGGCCCGGCGTCTGCTCTGGCCGGTCAAAAAGAAATACGGAAACAAAATATCCTGGGCCGACCTCATGATCCTCGCGGGAAACTGTGCATTGGAGTCGATGGGCTTCAAGACCTTCGGGTTTGCCGGCGGACGGGAAGATGTCTGGGAACCGGAAGAAGATATTTACTGGGGCGGTGAGAGCGAGTGGCTTGGCGACAAGCGTTACTCCGGCGAAAGAGACCTTGAGAATCCGCTCGCCGCTGTCCAGATGGGGCTCATCTATGTAAACCCTGAAGGGCCGAATGGCAATCCGGACCCCATTGCGTCCGGCCGTGACGTGCGCGAAACATTCGCACGAATGGCGATGAACGACGAGGAAACCGTCGCACTCGTTGCCGGCGGGCATACGTTCGGCAAATGTCATGGTGCTGGTGATGCATCGCATGTTGGTCCGGAACCGGAAGCAGCCCCCATCGAAGAAATGGGACTTGGCTGGAAGAGCAGTTTTGGAAGCGGGAAAGCGGGTGATACGATCTCCAGCGGCATCGAAGGTGCCTGGAAGCCGAACCCGACTAAATGGGATATGGGCTATCTGAATATTATGTTCAAATACGAATGGGAGCTGGTAAAGAGTCCGGCAGGCGCCAACCAATGGTATGCAAAGGATGTCGCCGAAGAAGACATGATTGCTGATGCACACGATCCCGCAAAAAAACACCGGCCGATGATGACGACCGCCGACCTGTCGCTGCGGTTCGATCCAATTTATGAACCGATTGCACGTCGTTTCCAAAAAGATCCGGAGGCATTTGCCGATGCATTCGCCCGTGCATGGTTCAAACTGACCCACCGCGATATGGGCCCGCGAACACGGTATCTGGGTGAGGAAGTTCCACAGGAAGAACTTGTCTGGCAGGATCCGGTCCCGGCTGTTGATCATGCGTTAATTGATGAAAAAGACATCACAGAACTGAAAAACATGATTCTGTCCTCCGGTTTGTCCATCCCTCAGCTGGTCCAGACAGCCTGGGCATCAGCGGCAACATTCCGCGGTTCTGATATGCGCGGCGGAGCAAACGGGGCGAGGATACAACTTGCGCCCCAAAAGGATTGGGAGGCCAACCAGCCCGATCAGCTGAAAAAAGTTCTTCAGGCATACAGGAAAATTCGGGACGATTTTAACAAAGCTCAGTCAGACGGGAAAAAAGTTTCTCTTGCAGATCTGATCGTTCTGGGAGGATGTGCGGCAATCGAAAAAGCTGCGAAGCATGCAGGCCATGATGTCACTGTTGCTTTTCAACCCGGGCGGACCGATGCAACGCAGGAGCAGACTGATGCGGATTCATTTGCCGTGCTTGAGCCGTGCGCAGACGGGTTTCGAAATTATCAAAAGGCCAATTACGCTGTAGAAGCCGAGCATCTGCTGCTTGATAAAGCCCAGCTGCTGACATTAACAGCACCCGAAATGACCGTTCTTGTCGGCGGCATGCGTGTTTTGAATGCCAACTACAAACAGTCACAACATGGTGTCTTTACCGCAAAACCGGAATCACTTACCAATGATTTCTTTGTCAATCTGCTGGACATGAACACGGAATGGAAGGCAAGCTCGAAAGACAAAAATGAGTTCGAGGGGGTTAACCGCGTTACCGGGAAAAAAAAGTGGACGGCGACCCGAGTTGATCTGATTTTTGGTTCCAATGCCCAGCTTCGTGCTCTCGCAGAAGTGTATGCAGCTGACGATGCAAAGGCCAAATTCGTTAATGACTTTATCGCAGCCTGGAACAAGGTAATGAATGCGGACCGGTTTGATCTGGCACAAAAATAAAATCAGCGAGTTCTGCAGATACAGTATGCGGTATTCTGGTGTCTTAATTGATTGCGGAAAGTTTTTCTTTTAAAAACTGAATACTCTCCCAGGATGCCCCGTGGGGGTCCCGCTGTTCAAAGCCGTTTTCCAGATCGACCGACAGGTATCCGGAATAATTGATGTCCCGAAGTGCCATCAGCAGGACATCCCAATTGATATTGCCCCTGCCCGGGGGAAGCTTTTGGTCGGTCGTGCCGTCATTATCATTGACCTGTACGTGAATGATATGGTCTTTCAGAATATTGATGAATCCCACCAAGGAAGTCGCCTGAAGGGTCATCAAATTGAAGATACCGGTATCGAACGTCACACCCAGTGCCGGCGAGCCGACTTCTTCGATCATTTCGATGGCGGCCCATGGACTGTTAATGAGATAGGCGATGGTATGTTTTACCTGCAGCGCCAATTTGACGTTTTTCGCTTCTGCAATTTTCGAAATGTGCTGTAATTCTTTTTTTGCTCGTTCCCAAAACCCTTTATAGGGGGAAGAATACGGCCAGCAATACATTCCTTTTACCTGGACTACCGGGCAGCCGCAGGTACCGGCGTAGTCGATGGCCTCAAGAATCGCATTGGTTCCGGCAAAGCGTTTGTCTGCATTGCCGCTTGCAATATTTGAGCCCTGCATGACATGTGCGGCGCTGTGTATTGCGACAATGTCCATGCCTTCTTTTGCGGTATATTCTTGTAGAAGGCTCGCGCCCATTTTGGGCAGTCTGTCAAATTCAATCCCGCTGTAGCCGTATTTTTTCGCGATGGGAAGAATATCGGTAAAATGAAAATATTGAAATGTCTTGGAGTATAATGAAACGTTCATATTATTTCTTTCCCATCGATAAAAACAGTGTATCAGAAATACGGGAAATATGAAAGCAATTTCACAAAAGATGTTCCAGTTTGTATCTCGTATCACTCATTAAATCCAGATTTCAGGATGCGGTTAGTATGCCTTGTTCGAAAAAAAAGCCGCACCCCATGGGAGGTGCGGCATGCATAACCATACCAATGGCTTTTTTTATTTGACCTCTGCGCCAAGCCGCATGTCCTTGTCGGCTGTCTGTGCTTCAAGACTTTTAAATACCTTGCTGTCAAAAGAGTCCTTTTCTTTTGCCGCGTTCTTTTTTATTTCTTCCTGAATATATTCCTGGCGTTTTTTATTGAGCGCGGCAAGCTGTTTTTCATACTCCTGCCTTTCCTTGAGTTTGTCGGCGATAAACTTTTCTTTTGCTTCATTAGACAGCTTCTGCATGGAATCAGGAAGGTTGTCTGCGGGTATGGAATCGAGCTTTACCTTGCCGCTCGCGACCGCATCCACCAGTTCGTTTTCTCCGGTAAAATTGGATTTTCCGGCATCGGACATATTATAGATGCTCCGCTGTGCAATTTCTGCATCTTTTGACGCGCCATAAATTTTTCTTTCATTTTCAGCTTTTTTCTCTACCTTTGCCATGTCATCCCGGGTTCCGTAAAAAACGCGGGTGGAGTCATATTTGCGGGACAAATCGGCAATTTCAGAATCATACGGAGTGGTGTAATGGGTATGAATTTGCGACTGGGCGATCTGGAAAAAGTCGCCTCCGGTGGCCGATGCAATCTGTTTCCAAATTGGCGTGGTCTCGTGATAATCGCCCATTTGAATAGTATTGATGATGATGCCCTTTTCTTTTGCTTTTTCTGCTGCCTGGGGGTAACGAACATCGTCCTTGTAATCCATGTGAGGGGGGTAATCTCCCACCAGGAAAATTGTCTTGTAGGTCTGTGTGTCGTTATCCCATTTGATTTTTGTCACCGCTTCCCAAAGGGCCTGATTCACGCTTTCCGGGCCGTCGCCGCCGCCGCTTGCGGCAAAATCAAGGAGGGTGGAATAGATGGCATCGATATCAGGGGAAACATCAGAAACTTTGGTGATATACTCGTCTCCCCGGTCACGGTAGCCGACAAGGCCGATTTCGATTTCCGGTACCGGATCAGCGGTGGCTATAGTGGAGGCGATAGCCCATATTTTGTCTTTGGCCGCCTGGATGAGTCCGCTCATGGATCCGGTGGTATCCAGAACAAAAACAACCTGGACATGCGGTTTGTCTGTCGGCACTGCCGCGGCAGTTGCAATAGATACACAGAAAAACATCAGGGCAATCATAAATAAAATGCTTGTTTGTTTCATGGTTTTTCTCCTTGTTGATAATTAGAACATGATACAACCATACTTCCCTATGAAAAAATTGTTGTGAAACAAAGGTAAAAGTTTGTAAAAATATGTCATGGACTGCTTATGGTTGACAGGTGTGCAGGCCGGTGTGGTATAGTGGTTTGTATGAGAATTATTCTGATATCAGCTGCAGCACTGCTTGTTGTCTGCATCAGCTGTGGCCTTGTTTTATTGTTTATTTTCTCTTCATCACAGACTCAGCTGAGTGCCGAGGAATACAATTCTGTCCAGAAGCAGCATGTTCTGTATCCGAGCTATGACCTGGATATCAATCTGAAATATGACGAGCACCGCATTGAAGTCATCCAGAAAGTCGAGGTATGGAATACTCTGCAGGAACCGATCCCTGAGCTTGTATTTTGTGTTGAACCGGATGGATACGAAAACGTCATGATCCTCGAGTCGGCTGAAATCACCGGGGAACCGCCGGTCCGGCTGGATGCGGATTTGTCAAAGGGTATCCTGACTATCCCGCTGGAAAGCGATGTTGCGGTCGGGAAAAAAATTGCGGTGACACTCAAATATTCCCTGAATCTGTTTTTTATTGATTCCGGAGACATGCATCCGTATGGAAACTTCGCGTATGCAGAAAATGTTATTCAATGCGGAGATTTTTATCCGGTGCTCAATCCATGGGAGCCGGGCGTCGGGTTCCGCCGCTGGCCGTTTCATCCAATTGGTGATCCGGTCGTCTATCCCCTTGCCGACTATGCAGTTCAGGTGCATGCCGGAAAGGATGTCATTGTTGCCGGGTATGGATTTGTTTCGAAAAAAGATAATGTCTGGAAGTTTGAGAGCAAAAAAGCCCGTTCATGGGCATTCGCTGCAAGCAAAGAATTCAAGACCCTCACCGGCGGAACAAGGGAAATCCCCATTACCCTCTACTATTATACCGGCAATGAAGCCGGCGCAGCCGCGTGCCTGAAAGCGGGCGAAGAGGCAGTAGGATTGTTCCAGGAAAAATTCGGGCCGTATCCGTATAAGAATCTGGTCCTTGTCGAAAACGGCTACTACTCTTCCATGGAGTATTCCGGCTTTTGTACAATATCCCACTCACATATGGATTTGTATAGCAAAAGCTATTCGCATCTTTTGGTGGCCCTGACCGCGCACGAAATCGCGCACCAATGGTGGTACGGGGGGGTGGGAAATGATCAAGTCACCGAACCGTGGCTGGACGAAGCCCTTGCCCAGTACAGTGAATACCTTTTCCTTGCCAAATTTTATCCAGAGTTTGTTTCCTGGTGGCAGCAGAATACCAATGTGCGCAAGGTGGCAAACAAGTATATCGATAATGCCATTTTCGATTACCGGGACCGGGGCGACTACACACGAATTATATACGGCCGGGCGCCGGCATTTATCCAGGAACTGCACCGTATCCTCGGCGATGATGTGTTTTTCGCGTTCCTTCGTGAGTATTACCGGGAAATGACCGACAAATTTGCCACAAAGGAAGATTTTTTCAGGATCCTTTCACGGCATACAGACAAAGACCTTACCGTGCTTTTCGCGAAATATTTTCGTGTTTTTCCTGATATGGATAAATGGGGTAAGTAAATACGAACTCATCATCATGGTGACAAAACTTCCTGCAGATGGTATATTTTGACTGATTTTAAATCTGAAAAGGAACAAGAAATGAAAGCCATTCGCCTGTTAAAAAATACATGTATTCTGGTGATTACAGCAATAATGTTTTTCGGATGCCTGTCAACACTGGAGGTCACCAAAGTCGAGTCAAATGGTACGGTGATTCCCGACTGCTATTATTATAACGGGCACACATACGTTTTTGTAAAAAAAGAGATGTACTGGCATGAGGCCCGTGACAAATGTGCTGCTGTCGGAGGGCATCTGGTGATCATAAACGACATGCAGGAAAACATGGTGTGCAAATCAAAAATACATAACACAACATGGATCGGGTTGTCGGATGAGGAAACTGAAGGCAAATTTGTCTGGGTGGACAGCACTCCACTGGTTTTTCAAAGCTGGTATCCCGGAGAACCAAACAACAGCAGCAGCGAACAATTTTCAGGGTATCCACAGGATTATGCCGCGCTCTGGGAAAAAAGGGATTTTCAATGGGATGACAAGGCAGCATTCAGTAAAAATCATTTTATCTGTGAGTTTGATTTTCCGGTTACCGACGCCGATCTCCTTTTCCGTATTCGCAACTATCTGATTGGAAATTCAGAAAAATTGTATATTGCCGAAGTAACAGAAAAAGCACAGACTGTCCAGAAACTTGAGACAGCGATTGTAGCGCAAAAGATACATGATGTTTTTATACAGCAGACAGCAGGAGGGGTGAGAATCCAGATACATGATTTGCAGTTTAAGCCGGATTCAACCGAACTGCTTGATGCAGAAGACGGGAAAATATTGAAACTGGGAAAACTGCTTGCAGAATTTTCAAATCGGAATATACTCATCGTCGGGCACACCGCAGAGTGGGGCAGTGCACAATCATGTATTGATCTTTCTGTGAAACGCGCCAGGGTAATTGCGGATTATTTTGATTCGCATGGTTTTGTGAAACAGGACCGCATTCAGATAAAAGGCCGCGGTTTTTATGAACCGATTGGCGACAATTCCACTGAAGAAGGGAAGAAGAGAAACCGGAGGGTCGAGATAATCATTCTGGATTAACTGTTTTTCCGGGAAGGCTCATGCTTGAATATTGTGTATGCTTCCCTTTCCTTGACACCCAAATCAAAACTGCCTATCCTTGAAACATAACAAATCATTCAAGGGGGATGTCATGAGTTCTCTCGCTGAAATTACTGCCAAAGCAAACGCAGCTGCAAAAAAGCAAGGATCTGTATCCTATATGCTCAAGGGAATGTTTCTGCCAGAGGGGGAGCATGTTCCGGGTCCCTATGTGAACAAAGACGAGTTTCCCTCTGCTCTCGATGCCGCGAACGAAAAAATCAAAATATTGAAAGAAAGTACCAATCCATCAGCCCGGTCTGCGTCTGAATCCTTTTTGATGCTCCGCGACGGCGGTACGGATACGCAGGGGGAGCCGGGAAAAACGGTGATGACCGGATGGCTGACCCACGCGGCTGAAACACTCGGCAGTGCTGCTTTTATTGAGGGTATGAAAAAGCTGGGGGATCGCATTGCACATGACTTTTCCGCGTTGGTAGTCATCGGGATCGGAGGGTCATACACGGATATCGAAGGGACGATTACCGCATGTACACGCGGCAAACCGGAAATCCCGGTATTTTATCTTGGACAGCATTTGTCGGCTGAACAGTACGCGGCTTTTTTTGAAACTGCGAAGGCTCTCCCCGGGAAGCTTGCCGTCAATATCATCTCAAAATCCGGTACAACAACCGAGCCTGCGATCGCGGCCCGGATTGTGATCGAGGGGTTAACAGGGATGGACAAGTGCGGCGCAATCTTTGCCACCACCGATCCACAAAAGGGCGCCCTGCATGACATGATTGGGCCAAGGGGGTTTAATCCTCCCGAATATATTACCGATGCGGTAAAAGAAAAGTTTAGTATCGGTGAAAATATCGGCGGCAGGTTTTCGAGTATTACCCCTGTGGGACTGTTCCCTTTCGCTGTGGCAGGTGTGGATATTGAAGAGCTGCTTTTGGGGTACCATTACGGGATCACCGGCTGTGAGGATATTGTTGCACAAAATACTGCATGCCGTTTTCTGGCGTTTCAGGAGGGAGCGGTTGTCGGGGTGTATTCGTATAATGTGGCCTGTTTCCGGGGGAAAATACTTGGCTTCCGTCAATTATGGCCGGAATCCACCGGGAAAGACGGAAAGGGATTAAATATCATGGAAGAGTTTTATACATCAGATGCCCATTCCAACGGCCAGCTTATTAAAAGCGGAGTACGCAATATAATGGAAATCTTTCATTTTATCGGGGATATCGGGCAAGATTTTGAAATTCCGAAATCGGCGTTTGACAAGGACAATCTCAATATGGTGGCGGGGAATATGTCGCTTCATGCCATCAACAACAGGTTCATGTCCGCTCTTTTTCTGGATCATATTCAGTCCGGCGTACCGGCAATGGCAGTGCGGCTGCCCTCGTTATCCGCCTTTCATATCGGCATGCATACGGCAATTGAACATTATTCAGCGGCTGTATTCGGGCTTTTAACCGGCATTAATCCTGTCAATCAGCCTGGGGTGCAGGGATACAAGAACATCGCCTTTAACCTGCTCGGAATGAAAGGCGCCGAGGGGCAAAAACAGGCCGCAGCGGCACTTGGAGCGTTCGGTTTTTAGAGGTCCTTTCGGACAGGAGGGAATCCTCCAGGGCAACAGTTGACATTGTTGTAAATCCTGATATACCCTTTTTCATACAGAGGAGCGATACTGCATGCCCGGAATTTATTCCAGAATCATCAATATTTTTCAGGGAAACAGGCGAAAGGCCGGGAAGGCCGATTACCAGGATTATGTCCTGCAGAAGCTGTTTCCAAAAATCCGCTACGGAAGGGATGTCGATCTGGAGCGCTACATCATGCTCCGCGAAAGCCGTCAGGGTGCCGCCGAATGGGGCAGGGCATACCATAACCTCTCGCTTCGTTATACCGACAAAGAGCGTGCGGCGCTCATTCACTGCTACCGTAAAAGCCAGGGTGTGTTTGACTCTGTGTTTGCGAAAATCTGCAATCAGCTGTACAAACGGGTTTCTCTCCACCTGAAAGGCCGGATCGACCAGCTGGTATCCGAGTATAAAAAGATTGAAACAGGTTCACAATCCAGGGGCGGGGATGCCTCGACCATGGGCAGGATCGATTCAATTGTCACGCTTTGCTCCCCGGACAAGGACAGCGCTCTTGAAAATGTTGAGTTTTTATACGACTTTGCAGCGCACTTGGGGTATAAACATCAAAAACTGAAGAAAGTCGTATCGCTCGTGCAGGGGTATACTGATGGGACGCTCTTTGAGGAAGCCACGGTCAAGGAGTCGTATCATTTTGATATTCGTGAAGAATACCGGCGGCATCGCCCTTCAAAAAAGAAAAAGACTGACGGGTTCAGCCTGAAAATACTGATTACCGAAGAAGATGTAGAACGGATAGTTATTCCTCTGGACGGAAAAAATGAATATGAGCAGAGTTTTGCCTATTATGAGCGGTATCTGCCCTATGTCGACAACAAGGAATTTGCTACAAAGATATATGTGTACTCAAAAAAACACAGCTCCGGGCATTATCGGATTTATGAGGCCATACGAAAGGGAACGCAATATGGGCATCAGAAGGGCCGTGTATTCGATGATGTGTTCAAGATTGTCTGTTCGGGACAGTATGTATTCAATATCCGCAGTGAGCGGCAGGTGCAGGAAAAGCTGAAATCAATGGGGCTTCCGGTTCCGGGACGCCGGCCCAGACAGCCCGTGCAGAAACAGCCGGAAGTGAAATTTATTCTCCCCAAAAAGAGAGAAAAGAAAATAACGCCGGTACCAGAAGTCATCACCATTATTGCTGAGGGAATCCCGAATGTGAAAAAAGAACTGGTTCCCGCTGAACGGCGTCCTGTAAGGCAAAAAAAGGAAGTTGTTCCAAAACCGGAAAGGCCGGTGCCTGTCGCTGAAAATTTTCAGGATGAAGGCCGGAAACCTGCGTCTCCGCAGGCTGCAGCGAAACTTGTCAAAGAGCCTGAAAAAATACAAAGGCCGGTTGTATCGCATGATGATTTGCCCTTGATCAGCTCTGTGAATGAGATGGTGCGGGAAATTACAACAGTCCGAAAAGAACAGAAACTGATCGTCAGGTATTTCAGGGAACTGCTTCCCGAAACATTGGTGTCAATGGCGAGGATGTCGTCGCATGATATGGAAAACGAAAAACAGGGGCCGAACTCCATGCGTGAACTGGTGTATTATGTGGGGCGCAATTATGAAAGAATCCTGTCCGCAGAACATGAACGGCTGATTCATAAAAAACGCATAGAAACAATGGGGTTTTCCCTGCACCTGGTATACTCTGCAATCATGACCAGTTTTAATGAGGTCAAGGCAGATTTTCTTGCCGGAACGTACTCAAGGAAAAAGCGGTCAATGTTTTCCAAAGTATAACCCGGCTGCTCATATTTTGAATGTTTTTAGCAGTTTTCTCGCCTGTGTGGAGAAAGAATCAAACGGTTTTGCGTTGGCGACTTTTGTCAGAAAATAGGCCGCCTTGTCATACTTTTTCTGTATCAGGAAATTTTTTCCCAAATACAGCAATGCAGATTTGTGACTGGTATTGTGCGGCGCTTTTTTAACAAATGCAGCATAATAGGAATTTGATTTGTCAAAGTCGCCCTTTGTTGCATAGCATTGGCCCAGCTGAAACAGGGCATCCTCCAGGTATCTGCGCCATGACTCGCGCTTGATGCGGGTTACTTTCAGCAAGGATTGAAAAATACCGATGGCTTCGTCGATGCTGTTCGATGAAATGGCGCTTAACCCGTCGTAAAACCGTTTTTCAATATCAACGACAGCATCCTCATCCGGCGTTGATCCCTGCGCCGGCTGATTTTCGAAGGTGATCGAAAAGGATGAAGTTTTTTTGGCTGACGTTGCTTTTATTTCCTTTTTTAATTCGCCTGCAGCCCCCTGTTCTCTGGGGATAAAGCGGCCGATTTCCACCAGGAGCTCGCGTATGTCGACCGGCTGGGCGACCAGACTGTTCACGCCGTATGCTTTGGCCTGTTTCAGATCCAGAATATCCTTTTTTTCAAAAAGTACAATGATGGGCAGGGTGGCATGCTGGCCGCGAATTTTTCCGATCGCCTCGACACCATTCATGCTTTTCAGGGAGATGTTTACAATGACAAGATCAATCGAATCTTTTTTTATTTTCCGAAGTGCTTCGATGCCGCCGACTGCTTCGTCAGTAAAATAATTTTTTGCGATGACCTTTTTCCATGGACTGATTATCGTTGTGGTTGTGTCAAGAATCAGAATGTGTAAATTCATCGTATCGTATACCCTCTATTGTCAGCATTATCATTATCGGATAGAACAACTATTAAATCTGAATAAAAATATAATGTCGTAAGATCAATGAAACAAGGAAATTTTCAGGAAATATGTCATTATTTTCTGCTACAGAATGCTTTTATGGCCGTTTTTATCGATGTTGACAAAGGTCACATCATTTGAAAACACGAAAATTTCCTTTTTTGTACCAGGATACTGGGCAAAAACTTCAACACAGCAGGTGAGGGATGATTTCCCCCTTTTCACTACATGAATGTGAAACCGCAGAATTGAACCGCTCTTGACCTTTGTTTTGAAGTCTATGTTGTTCATTGCCCTGGTGACAAACATTTTATCGGGGTATTCCCTGGTCACAAAAAGCCATGCAAGCTCATCTACCCATTTGAGCAGCTGCCCGCCGAACAGGTATCCGAAATGATTCAAGTATTCCGGCCGAACAAGTGTGAAGGTATCCACAATAATATCCTTTCTCTGCGATTTCTGTTTCCACCAAAGCGCTGCGGAATTCAGCGAATAGTATCACGCGCAATTATCCCGCAGGCAGTCCTTGCATTATATCCATTGCCGCATTTTTGTAAAGAGTTTTCTATTATAGTTATGAAAAATAGTAATGGAAAAAAACCGGAATCTGTTATACTCTAAGTGGTTGAGTGCAGGCGGGCAGCCAAGGAGGCATTATGATTGAGCTTGCCAATGTCAGTAAGAGTTACCATCGCGGTGCAGTACGGGCGGTTTCGAACCTTTCATTATCAGTGAAAAAGGGTGAGCTCTTCTGCTTGTTGGGGCAGAATGGTGCGGGAAAAACAACCACACAAAAGCTGGTTGCTGGCGTGATCGCCCCGGACAGCGGGAGTATCCTTATCCAGGATATCGACCTTGTTGCTGAGCCGTTGAAGGCAAAGGCATTAATCGGATATATCCCGGAAGAACCGGTTTTTTACGAGAATATGTCCGGACTTCAGTTTCTTGGATTTATTGCTGATATGTACCGGGTCTCTGGCGATGCACGCAAAAGAACCGGTGAACTGATTGAGATGTTCGGCGTTCAGGAATATATCCGTGAACAGATATCCCTGTACCCGTATGGGGTACGCCAGAAAATATCTGTTATTTCTGCGTTACTGCATGCACCGACAGTGATGCTTCTTGATGAGCCGTTAAACGGACTTGATCCCCAGTCTTCCCGCATGTTCCAGGAAACACTCCGTTCCTGTGTCAAAAACGGATGCACGGTGATTTTATCGACCTATATGATGCATGTCGCAGAAAAACTGGGCGACAGAGTGGGTATCTTGAAAAAGGGTGAACTGGTCGAAAATACCACGCTGCGCGGTTTGAAGCGGAAAAGCGGCGATAAAAATGCCAACCTGGAAGATATTTTTCTGGAGATAACACAGTGATTTTTTTCAGGCTGTTTTTTATCCGCATCCAGGAGTCATTTTTATATGAGCTGGTTTTTTTGAAAAAAAGCAGGCAGAAAAAGGACTACTTTTTTTCTCTGCTGTTTTTTATTGTCCTGGCAGTTGCCGGAACATTTTTTTGTATTTATCTGTTTCAGATTTACCGGCATCTTGTTATCGCCGGATTGTTCGGCAGACATCCCGAAAGTGTTTTTTTCATTGCATCCCTGCTGGCATGGATTGTCATGTTATTTACGGCAATTCCCCGTGCATCGCGCATATTTTTTCATGATTCTGGGGCAATTCTTTTGCACACGCTGCCGGTATCTCTGAATAAAATTACAGCCGCCCGATTCCTTTATTTTTACGTATCGTTGCTGCCCATTCAGCTGATATTCGGCATACCGGCACTTGCGGCGTATCTTGCAGATATTCGTGAGCCGATATCGATCATTGCCGGTAGTGCGGCATTTTTTGTTTTTTCTCCACTCCTCCCAATGGGGATCGCATTACTTGCCGCCTTTTTTCTGGACCGGTTATTTAATGTGTCGCAGTGGAGGCTGGTGTTTGAGGCAGTGAGCCTGTTATGTGTTTTTATACTGCTCGTTGGAGTACAGCTCGTTCTGCAGAACAGACTGCTTTCGGCAACAGTGGAAGAAAACCAGATGTTCATCCTGCAGCTTGCCGATTTCTTGAAATATATTATCGTTGCATTCCCCCCGGCAATGTGGGTGGCTTCATCCTACAATGTTTCAAACGGACTTTTGTATGCACTCTTGATTCCGGGGTGTGCCGGTGCGGTGAATATTCCGGCCTTCCTGCTTATCCGTCACGTATCATGGCGGCGGGAAATGAGTGTCAGGAAAAATATTAAGGCTGTCGGAAAACCCAAAATACACCGCTCCGGGGCCATGATTTTTTCCCTGTTGTTTCGTGAGTGGAAGGTTTTATTGTCCCATTCGATTTTTTTTACGGAAATACTGGTGAAACTTGCAGTTTTGCCGGCATTATTGCTTTTATACAGCATAGCCGGGCCGCCGCAGTACATCGCCATCATTGTATCAATTGTTACAGCATCACCGCTAATGGCGATTGCCGCCGCCGGTATTCTGGTTTTGCTTCTGGATGTTTCGACCGTGAGTGCAACAGGTATATCACGTGAGAAACGGACATTCATGCTGAGTTTGCAGGTCCCGGTCTCCGGCCGTGTACAGATTCAGGCGAAACTGCTCCTTCACATCCTTGTCGCCGCGCCCTCATATGCCCTTTCGGCCGGATTGCTGTATTTTATCTTTGCACTGCCCCTGGAGACTCTCGTAGTAACCATTCCGGCGATCATCGGGTTTTGTCTTTTTTCATTTTGTTCGTCAATGCTTTTTGAACTGCGCCGTCCCGACTTGTCATTTCTCAGGCAGGGAACGGGAATGTCCCCCCGTTCAAATGTATTCGTTGCCTCCATGCTCCAGCTGATCCTTGTTGCGGCAGCAGGCAGTCTGGCCTACGCAGTGACCCTGCTGGGGATGAGCGTGGTGATGACCGGCCTGCTGGTGACTGAAATGGTGATCATCATTGATTTTTTTCTGCTCCGGAAAGTATTTTCAGACGCTGAACGGCTGTATCAAATAAAACGGTTCTACTGAAACGGATCTGCGAAAAGAATAGAAACAAGTCAGAAAGAGCCATATAAAGTACTGCAGACGCCCATAACATTCCATCTCTACTATAAGGCAGGATTGCAATGAAAACAGGAAAGTGTCGCTTGCGTTAAAGCAGTAATTCGATCATCATGAACCATGGCATATTCAATTATTCCCTGTAGCGCGGTTGCAGACGAGTATCTGCGGGATGAATCGCGGTTTACCGGTGCTGCCGAGACATTCTCTTTTCCGGAAACTGAACCGGACGTGGTTTTCATTGTCAAAAAAATGGCTGCCAAAAATATACCGATAACAACTCAAGGCGCACGGACAGGAATAACCGGTGGAGCGGTCCCCCTCGGCGGACATGCCATAAATATGGCCAGGATGAAAAAAATAATAAAAATTGAGACAGTTCCGGGGAAAGATGAATTCATTATCACCGTTGAACCGGGAATGACATTGGCTGAATTCCGTGAACTGCTGAAGACTGACGGTTTTCCTGTGGAAGCTGCAGGCAATGACAGGGATGCGAAATCTTTTATTTCGCATTCACATGCATACTTTTTTCCGCCGGAACTTACCGAAACATCAGCAACACTGGGCGGAATGGCCAGTTGTAATGCAAGCGGGGCAAGAAGTTTTTTATACGGTCCGGTACGGCCCTGGATTACCGGCATGCGGGTAGTGCTTGCAAACGGAGAAATCCTGGATTTGTCACGGACCCGCCGCTGTATTCAAGGCCGGCGTTTCGAAATAATCAGCCCCGGGGAGGTATCGTATTCCGGGGAGATCCCCTCGTATCCATGGCGTGACGTGAAAAATGCTGCAGGGTATTATTCAAAACCGGAGATGGACCTCCTTGACCTGTTCATTGGCCAGGAAGGCACGCTCGGGATCATTACTGCAATGAGCCTGATCGTCATCAAAAAACCGGAACATTCCTGGGGTGTGTTGTTTGCGTTCGGTTCATTCCGCAATGCATTGCGTTTTGTGGATCATATTCAAAAAAACAGGGGGAATTTACCTCTTGTTTCTGTTGCATCGCTTGAGTTTTTCGATCGCCATGCCATTGATTTTGCACAGACAATTGAACAGGGGCACTTGCCGCTCGATACCAGTTCGTGGGAGGCGGCTGTATATGTCGAGTTTGTCGGCAATGATGAAGACAAACTTGAAACGGCGCTTTCAGAATGCGGTGATTTCGTGGAGAAGCTGGGTGAAGACCCTGATAAAAGTGTAAGTGCTGCTTTGCCGCATGAACTTGAAAAAATTTCAAATTTCCGTCATGCAGTACCCGAGGCAATAAATCTGAAAGTGGCGAATATCCGTCAATCCAACAGCACAATTACAAAGCTTTCCACGGATTTCGCGGTTCCCGATGGCCGGCTGACTGTACTGGTGGATGTGTACGACCGGATTCTGGGGCCTGCCGGATTATTTTTTGCGATGTTTGGCCACGTCGGAGATAACCACCTCCATGTCAATATTATTCCGGAAACCACCGAGGCCTTCGAAAAAGGCAAGGAACTGTATCTGGAAATTGCGAAAGAGGTGATTTCGCTTGGCGGTACAATATCTGCCGAACATGGAGTCGGGAAAATAAAACGGGATTTTTTGAAATTGATGTTCGGAGATGATGGGATTGCGGAAATGAAGAGAATCAAACGGATATTTGATCCGGGTTTTTTGCTTAACCGGGGAAATCTTTTTTTGCCATAAGCCGTGTAAAAATGAGTTGCAGTGCAGATCATTGTGTTCCAAAAACAGAAAAAGTAATTTCATTTTATTGCAGTTTGCTGATTGTGTAATAGTCGGCAATGGGATATCATGAAGTAATAAAGGAGTTAAAAATGGCATTAGAAATTATTCTCTCAAAAGTCCATTATGCGGACGGGACCGGTCAGCTTATAGACAGCTGTATCGGTGAATACAACAATAAAACTTCGGAGTATAAAAAAGAACAGATTATCAAGCATATTGAAAATACCTATGCGAATTTTTACACAACACCGGATAAAAGCGCAAGAGTGCGGGTCTATAAAATTAAAAATCAGAAATTTCTGAAAACCGAAAACAATGATCTGGAAGAAGACAATCTGGGAGAATTGGAAAAATATTAACCCTTTTATCAAGCGGCTGTCCGCCAGATTCCGAAGGTTGTCAAAATGCCTTATTGCTTTTCAGGCAGCCGGGTTTGGCATACAATTAAAATGAAATGTCCATTAAAAGACTCATGAAACAGAAACTGACCGCACAACAGGGCTGCAACAAGCATGCGCGCTCATTTTATGAAAAAATACCATATCGGGAACAGGATGGCAGTACGACAACCGATACGGTTTTGATTTTCAGGGCCGAATAAGGTAATGTTCAGATGAATGACAAACCGGATTCATTTAAACGTCCTCCCAAAAAATACCAGCCGAAGGGGCTTGCAATCCTTTATGAGGACCGTGATATTCTTGTTGTCAATAAATCAAGCGGTCTGCTGACTATCGCAACCAGCAGGGAAAAGGAACACACGGCTTATTTTCTTCTTAATGAATATGTAAAGAAAGGCAATTCGAAATCGCACAGCAGGATATTTATTGTACACCGCCTCGACAGGGATACTTCCGGTGTGATTATTTTCGCGAAGAGTGAACAGGCGAAACGGTTTTTGCAGGAAAAATGGGATAACGTCAAAAAAAAATATTTTGCAATAATCCATGGCAGTCTTTCGCAAAAAGAGGGAGTAATTACTTCGTATCTTGCCGAGAACAGCATTCATAAAATGTATTCAGTGGATGATCCGGCGCGGGGAAAGCTTGCAAAAACCGGGTATAAAATTATCCGCGAATCAAAACAATACAGTCTGGTTGAAATAGATTTGTTCACTGGCAGAAAAAACCAGATCCGTGTTCATTTTGCCGATAAAGGATGTCCGGTTGTCGGGGACAAACTATACGGGGTAAAAGAGAAGGGTATCGGGCGGCTGGCACTCCATGCAGCATCGCTGACCATCTACCATCCGTTTTCAAACAAAGAAATGACCTTTGAAGCAAAAATTCCGCCGGTGTTTACATCACTGCTGAACAGGAAATAATATTTGTGAGCCTTGTGATTTGTGTATGATACGTCATCCGGTTTTTTTACGATTCTTTTTTTCTTTCTTTTCCTGCCGCTTCCGTTCTTCCTCTTTTGCTCTCAGCTTGAGCCTGAATTCTTTTCGTTTGTCCATTTTATATTTGAATATGGTTGCGTTTTTCATTCTGATAAAACAGTTGATATGTTCTATTTCATCCGTATGATTTTTTATCAGATTGAATAATTCATTGATTTCTTCCTGTAATGCCATGACGAACTCCTTCAGCTCCAAAATTTGTTGTTTTTTATATCCATAATAAGAAACTCTATATTACTTTTTATTTGATTTGTTACCTGGTTGATATTTTCCTTTGTCAAACCGTTTTTCTCAATTTCCGGGAAACGCAACGGCTCACCGATATTTGCATAAAATTTGCCGGTAAGTACAGTTAAAGTTTTGTGTTCAATTTCTCCTATTTTTATATTTCTGCTCTTTTCTTTTACATAGCGCCGGGGAGAAATAATGCCGATCGGAATAATCGGGACCGGATTTGACAAATAGATGCGTGCCAGTCCGGAGAAAAAGGAATTTAATTGTGTTTGATCATTCAGGACTCCTTCGGGGAAAATATAAATTGATTCGTTGTTTTTCAAATAGTTTATTGCGGTGGGGATGACTGTTGTTCTTTTTTCCGGCATTGCGTTGATCTGTTTCCCCAGCCTGAGCATGTATTTGAAAAAAGGGAGCGAAAAACCCGGCCCGATGATCATATGGATGGGGTCATCCATAATGGTAATCATGTAAAACGGATCGGTGGAAGAAAAATGATTGGAGCAAAATATCTTTGGCCCCGGCGGAATATTTTCTTTTCCCCACACTTTAAACTCAAGAAACGTAGAGAGGTATATTTTTATGGTCTTTTTTATAAAGGTATATACACTCCTGTTCAACCAATGCATTTTACGATTTTCCCTTCATGTAGATTGTATAGGATATGATTATTACAGCATAATCAATAACAACTGTTATGAACAGCAAAAATATTCCCGGAAGCACAACGCGGATATTAACTGGACGCATGCCTGTCTCAAAGTAAACCGGAAGATACCAGTGAACAATCCTCCGAAAATTATAAATAAACAAACAGATACCGGTTGTGGAATAATACAGGAAACCGGGAAAACAGATTCAGGGGGTGCCTGTGGAAAAAAGGATACGCCGGGGAATACTTGGATACGCGTCCATTTCGCGGAAAAGTGGTATCCGGTTGCCGGTGATACTGTTGATGTGCAAAAAAAAGAGGGGCTAAGCCGTCTGGCTCTTCATGCGGTTTCGTTGTCTATTATCCATATTTTTTTTATCAGGAATATATTGAAAAACAGGAATATATTGAGTAGTTTGAATATGAAAACCATTATCAATTAGAAAGAGGATGTTTTTTTCCGCTCGTGGTGTATCGATGGAAGATCGCGGTCTAAAGGAGAGATTGTATGGCAATAACAAAGCCGTTCGAGGAGCATACCAGGCAGTATGAACAATGGTTCGAAAAAAATGAATTTGCCTACCAGTCTGAACTCGCGGCAGTACGCATGCTGCTGCCGAAAGAGGGAACTGGTATTGAAATCGGTGTCGGTTCCGGTCGCTTCGCTGTTCCGCTCGGTATCCGCCGCGGAATCGAACCTGCTGCAAACATGCGGGCGATAGCCGAGCATCGGGGGGTGCTGGTGGATAACGGGAGCGCTGAATGCCTGCCGTATGCCGATGCGAATTACGATTTTGTTCTTCTGGTAACAACAATATGTTTTCTGGATGATTTGGATGCGGCGTTTCGGGAAATATACCGGGTGCTTTCGCCTGCCGGTTGTGTTGTTATCGGTTTTGTTGATAAAGAAAGCAGTCTCGGCAGATTGTACGAGAAATACCGGGAAAACAGTGTGTTTTATCGCCATGCGACATTTTATTCTGTTGATGAGGTGACCGAACATCTGGAAAGAAATTCATTCGGGGGATGCGAATACAATCAGACTGTTTTCACTATGCCTGATATGATGCATGCAGTCGAACCGGTAAAACAGGGATACGGTGAAGGATCGTTTGTGGTTATCAGGGCAAGAAAGAAAGGAGCTGTACGCGACCATGAATTATGATGATATCATGAAAGCCAAAGAGCTTTTTGGGCTGAAGGACACGGAAACGGTGAAGGAATTGCAACGAAAAATCAACAAGCGGATCAGGGAATGGCATCCGGATGTCAGTGAAAAAAACGAAGCGGACAGCAAGGAAAAAAGTATTGTGCTGTTGCAGGCAAAAAAAGTACTCATGGACTACATGGATGCATACAAGATATCATTTGAAAAAAAAGAAGTGGAGAAATATCTGTCACCAGGAGAGCGGTGGATGAGCCAGTTCGGAAACGATCATATCTGGGGTGCCTGACAATTAATTTTTGCTGAAAGAGGACCAATGAAAACATATCTTGAATGTATCCCCTGTATTTTTAATCAGGCAATTGAGGCCTGCAGTATTACCGGATGCGATGATAAAACAAAAAAGCAATACGCTTGCGATGGGGGCATATCCGCAGTTGAAAGATGCAGTCGCCCGAATTGAAACCGCAGAAATAGCAGAAAGAATAAAGACCGCCGTGCGTGATAAAACATGAACAGATATTGCCCCTGCCGGCCGAATAACATATCCGCTGTATTATCTGTTGCAGCCCCCTGCGGGTAATTCCATTCCTTGACCTAATGGGCAAAACCGAATTATCATTCATTCAGGCATGAAAAAAGAATTTGTGATTAAAAATAAGCGTGTGCTGATAACCGGCGGGGCAAAGCGCCTTGGCGCGGCGTGTGCCAGGGATCTTGCGTCGAAGGGTGCGCATATTGTTCTTCACTATAACACCTCCAAAGAGCCCGCATTAAAGCTTGCAGAAGAACTGAAAGAAAACGGCATAACAGTACATTGTATCCAGACAGATCTTACCAATCCGGGACAGGCAGAAAAACTTGTAGACAAGGTAAACGGTCTTGCCGGTCCAATTGATATCCTGCTCAATAATGCTTCAATATATCCGGCCTCAACAATACAAAAAATGAGCCACCTGGAATTGTTTGCGAATATCAATGTCAACGCATTTTCCCCGCTCTGCCTTTCGCGGGCATTTGCCGCGCAGACCAACGACGGGGTCATTATCAATTTTCTTGATACCCGGATTGTCGAATACGACAAACTTCATGCGGCATATCACTTGAGTAAAAGGATGCTCGCAGCACTCACCCGTATGTGTGCGCTTGAGTTTGCCCCTGCTGTACGGGTAAACGGGATAGCCCCGGGACTCATTTTACCCCCCGAGGGAAAGGATGAGTCATATTTTGAACAGTATTATGACCGCATCCCTTTGCACGCACACGGCAGTCTTGAGGACATTACCCGTACAATAGTGTTTTTCATTGAAAGCACATTTATTACCGGTGAAATTGTGTTTGTCGACGGCGGTGCATTCATGAAAGGAAACACCTATGGCTTTTGAACAAAAAAATCAGGATGAAATATTTGTCCGCGACATTCTGGTCCGGTGTGTTGTGGGAATCCGGCCCGAGGAGCGGGAGAAAAAGCAGGATGTTCTGATCAATCTTTCCCTGTTTGGAGATTTCACAAAAGCCGCAAAAAGCGATGATATTGCAGATACCATTGATTATTCATCACTTAAAAAAAAGATTATCAGTTTTACCGAGAACTCGTCATATAATCTTGTCGAAACCCTTGCAGAAGAAATTGCAAAAATTTGTCTGTCAGATGTCAAAGTGGCAAAAGTCGGGGTGTGGGTGGAAAAACCGACTGCGCTCCGGTTTGCAAAGACGGTTGGAGTTCATATCGTGAGACAGCAGAACTGATGCGGGAGAAAAGCCCGCTATTCCCTTTTTGGTTTGAACACATGTGTTGCTGTCCCGTAGAATATCTCTGCCGCTTCCATAAATGTCTCCGAGAGTG
Organism: Spirochaetales bacterium; assembly: GCA_016929065.1. GTDB lineage: Bacteria > Spirochaetota > Spirochaetia > SZUA-6 > RPPD01 > RPPD01. The sequence goes on from JAFGJO010000066.1 coordinate 23,928, forward strand.
TCGGATGCGGATGAATGGTGAGGGCGACATCTCGGGCGGTCGCCGACATTTCAATGGCCAAAGCCATTTCGGATATCAGCTCTCCTGCATTGATGCCGACAATCTCGGCACCTAAAATCCGCTCTGTTTCAGGATCGATCACAAGTTTTGTAATCCCGTCTTTCCGTGAATGGGTGAGGGCGCGGCCGCTTGCCGCCCAGGGAAAACGGGTGACCGTGACCGGTTTATTCTGCTTTTTTGCCAGTTCCTCGGTGAGGCCGCACCAGGCGATCTCGGGATCGGTATATTCAACAGCCGGGATGACCGCGGGTTCAAAGAAAACTTTTTTCCCGGCAATCACCTCGGCAGCGACTTTCCCTTCATGGGAGGCCTTGTGCGCCAAAAGCACTCCGCCGACACAGTCGCCGATCGCAAAGATTGCCGGTTCGGCAGTACGCTTTTGCGAATCGGTTTCGATAAACCCCTGTTTGTCCATCACAACTTTTGTTTTTTCAAGGCCGAGTTCCGCGGTGTTCGGGATTCTTCCAATGGAAACAATAATGCGGTCGAATTTACTTTCAATAACGGGGTGATCGGGATTATTCATGTCGGTGAGTTTGACCTGGACATGATCTTTCTTTTCCTCTGCCTCGACTTTTGTATTGAGCAGAATGTTTTCCAAAAGCCCCTCAATCGCTTTGGAAAATACCCGCACGATATCACGGTCTGCCTGCGGGAGAATCGCGGGAAGCATTTCGGCGACTGTGACTTTTGATCCCAGCCGGGAATAAATGGTTGCCATTTCCATGCCGATGAATCCCGCGCCGACCACCAAAAGTTTCCCGGGGATGTCGGAAAGTTCCAGCGCCTGTGTTGAATCCATGACGCGCTTTGAGAACGGAAGCCCGGGAATGGGGCGGGGACGTGTACCGGTCGCGATGACAGCATGTTCAAAGGCCAATGTCTTGGTGGTTTCATTCTCTTTTTTTATCAGCAGGGTTTTGTTGTCAACAAAGTGGGCAGTTCCCTGTATGAAGTTCACCTTGCGCATTTTCATCAGCTGGCCCACGCCGTTTGTCAGGTCGTTGACCACATCGTTTTTCCATCCGCGCAGTTTGTCCAGGTCAATGCCGGGAGCTCCGAACGACACGCCGAATTCTTTTGCTGCTTCTGCTTCGCGGATCACCATTGCACTGTGCAGGAGCGCCTTGGTGGGGATGCATCCCCGGTACAGACACACTCCTCCGGGATTCAAAGCCGGGTCGATAAGCGTTACTGCCAGTCCCATATCCGCGGCCTGAAATGCCGCGGCATATCCGCCGGGGCCGGCACCGATTACTGCCAGTTGTGTTGCGGATGAATTACTCATTGCTTCCTCCCGATAACAAGGCTGAAAACGGATCTTCTATGGTTTTTACGATCCAGTCCAGAAACCGAATGCCGTCTGCTCCGTCGATGAGCCGGTGGTCATAGGATAAACTGACCGGGAGCATTGTGCAAGGAACAAATTTCTTGTTTTCAAATACCGGCACAACACGGCTGCGTGATACTCCCAGGATGGCAACCTGCGGCCAGTAGACGATCGGGGTAAATTGTGTCCCGCCGATTCCGCCGAGGTTGGATATGGTAAAGGTCCCGCCTTCGAGTTCATCGGGTTTGATTTTCTTTTCACGGGTTCGTGAAGCTATTTCCTGAATTTCAGTCGATATCTCAAGAATACTTTTTTTATCGGCATCACGGACTACCGGCACCAGAAGACCACGGTCGGTATCAACGGCTATTCCAATGTTGACATACTCTTTGAAAATGATTTCCCGGTTTTCCAGATCAACCGATGCGTTAAACTGCGGATATTTTCGCAGGGCAAGTGCGCAGAGTTTTGCAAGGATCGCCGTAACAGTAAGTTTGCCGCCGGCTTTTTCAACCTGATTTGCATGTTTTGATATAAAGTTTTCCATCAGGGAGAGATTTGCTTCATGGAACTGTGTTACTTGTGGTACGTTTCGCCATGAGGACGACAGGCCCTCGGCGGTGATTGTCCGCACCTTTGACATTGGCGCCCTGCGGACAGTGCCCCAGCGGGAGAAATCGGGCAGTACAGGTCCGGCAGCTATTGCCGGTACAATTCCTGCGGATTTTTCGGAAAGAATTTGTTTCGCCATTTTCTTGACATCATCGATGGAGATGCGTCCTGCCGGGCCGGAACCGGTTTTTTCCGAGAGATCCAGTCCAATTTCCCGCGCAAATCTTCGTACAGACGGTGAAGCGGGGATTACTGCACTGACAGCTTCCGGAGGTTTGGGAGTAAATGACTGCGATTTGTCCGGTGGTTTGGGCATTGATTGGATACTCCCGGCAATCATTTCTTTTTTTTCTTTCTGTTGTTCTTTTATAACTGTAGTATCTTTTTTATCTGTTTCTGTTGTATGCTTGAATATTGTTGTTTGTTCAGATTTCTCCGCGATCTCTAAGGTTTCAGCACTCTCTGTCTCGATGATGCACAAGACACCGCCCACATTAATCGTATCGCCAATTTTCACAGAGATATCGGTCACGGTTCCATCAATGGGTGAGGGGATTTCCATCGCCGCTTTCTCGGTTTCCACTTCTATTAATGACTGATCTTTTTTTATTGTATCTCCCACAGCAATGAGCACTGCCAGCACTTCGCCGGAGGTAATGTTTTCTGCAATTTCCGGCAATACTACTTCCTTTTTCATACTCCCTCCAAGGATACCATCCAATTTAATTCTGTTTTTTTCAGCTCTTTCAAACTGTATTCATAAAAATCATTTCCAAATCTTTCCTGTTTTCATGGCTTCCTTATGTTTATTCCTTTCCTTATGTTGTCGCCGGATTCTGTTTCTCCGGATTAATACCGAATTTATTGATTGCTGTCTGCGCGTCTTTGTCGGCGATAATGCCCTTGTGTTCAAGCAGATGGAGTGTTGCAACCGTGATGTGGCGGGCGTCCACTTCAAAGAAATCGCGCAGTTCTTCCCGCCCGTCGCTCCGGCCAAAGCCGTCGGTTCCCAGTGCGATAAATGGTCCGGGGATCCATGCCGCGAGCGAACAGGGAAGTGCCTTCACGTAATCGCTTGCCGCGACGAACACGCCCTCTTCGTCGTCAAGACATTCGGTAAGGTACGGCGTTTTGTGTGTCTCTTGAGGATGAAGCCGGTCCCACCGTTCACAGGCAATGGCGTCGTTATACAGGCTCTTGTAGCTGGTAAGACTCCAGACATCGGCCGATACATGGTACTGTTTCTCGAGTATTTCAGCGGCTTTGAGGGCTTCATTTAAAATGGCGCCGCTTCCCAGTAAATGTGCCTTTGCCTTGTATTTTTTCAGGGTGCTTTTTTTGAACCGGTACAGTCCTTTCAGGATGCCTTCCTCTGCTCCCTCGGGCATTGGCGGCTGTGCATACACTTCGTTCATCACACTCAGGTAATAAAAGATATTCTCCTGTTCAACAAACATACGCCGGATTCCGTCTTTTATAATCGCGGCAATTTCATAGGCAAAGGCCGGGTCATAAGCCATCAGGTTCGGGACAGTGAGTGCAAGCAGATGGCTTTGTCCGTCCTGATGCTGGAGCCCCTCGCCGGCAAGCGTGGTCCGGCCTGATGTCGCTCCCACCATAAAGCCCTTTGTGCGGGAATCTCCCGCTGCCCAGACAAAATCGCCGATGCGCTGGAACCCGAACATCGAATAATACGTAAAAAACGGAATCATGTTGATGCCGTAGGTGGAATACGCGGTCCCGGCTGCGATGAAACTGGCCATGGACCCGGCCTCGGTGATCCCTTCTTCAAGAATCACGCCGTCTTTCGCCTCCTTGTAGTACAGGAAGCTCTCGCGGTCCACCGGCTCATACAGCTGCCCGACATGCGAGTAGATTCCCACCTGACGAAAGAGCGCGTCCATGCCGAATGTCCGGGCTTCGTCCGGGACGATAAGCGAAATATTTTTTCCGATCTCTTTTGATTGCAGCAGCTTGGTCAACAGCCGGACATAGGACATGGTTGTTGCCTCTTCCCGGTCTCCTGATCCCTTATAAAATTCCGAGAACAGTTCGTCTGCCGGCATGGCAAGCGGCATGGCCGTATCGTAGCGCTGCGGCAGATGTCCGCCGAGCTTTTCACGGCAGGCGCGCAGATACTTCATTTCCTCTGAATTGTCATCGGGTTTATAGAACGGTGCGTTCGCCACATCCTTGTCGGAAATGGGAATTGAAAAACGGTTTCTGAAATGGATGAGTTCTTCTTCATTCAGTTTTTTCTGCTGATGGGTGATGTTTCTTCCCTCGCCGGCTTCTCCCAGCCCATAGCCCTTTACCGTCTGCGCGAGGATGACAGTGGGGACATTCTTTTCCGAGACCGCGCGGAGATAGGCAGCATACACCTTTTCGGGGTCATGCCCGCCGCGGCGCAGTTTATTGAGTTCTTCATCTGAATAGTTTTTAACCATGTCAAGAAGCAGCGGGTCCTGTCCAAAAAAAGTTCGTCTGGTGTAATCTCCTTCGGCAATCGCGAGTTTTTGCGCCACACCGTCGCGAAGCTGGTTTAAATACGAGATCAATGCAATCGAGCTGTCTTTTTCAAAAAGCGGGTCCCAGTCAGAACCCCAGATCACCTTGATGACATTCCACCCCGCGCCGGAAAAAGCCGCTTCCAGTTCCTGAATGATCTGGCCGTTGCCGCGGACCGGGCCGTCCAGCCGCTGAAGATTGCAGTTAATCACAAAGATAAGATTATTAAGCCGTTCGCGCGCCGCCAGGGTAATCGCTCCCATGGATTCCGGCTCATCCATTTCTCCGTCACCCAAAAACGCCCATACTTTCTGCCCCGTAGGTTTTATAAGCCCTCGATCCTCAAGATACCGGTTAAAGCGGGCCTGATAAATCGCCTGAATGGGGCCAAGGCCCATCGAGACAGTGGGGAACTGCCAGAAATCGGGCATGAGCCATGGGTGGGGATAGGAGGTGAGGCCTCCTTTAAAACTGATTTCCCTGCGGAAGTGTTCGAGCTGTTTCTGGGTAATTCTTCCTTCAAGAAACGCACGGGAGTAAATCCCCGGTGAGCCGTGCCCCTGGAAATACACTATGTCGCCGGGAAAGGTGTCAGTCCTGCCTCGGAAAAAATGATTAAATCCGACTTCCAGGAGCGTGGCAGCCGATGCATAGGTTGAAATGTGTCCGCCAACCCCGGCTTTGACCCTGTTTGCGCGGACCACCATGGCCATGGCATTCCATCGGATAATGCTTTTAATACGCCGTTCAATTTCCCTGTTGCCGGGATAGGACGGCTGCTGGGACACCGGGATGGTGTTGATGTAGGGGGTATTTCCAGGACAATAATAGACAACGCCGTATTCCTGGGCTCGGGTTTGCAGAATGCGCAGCATGTCGCGGACGCGCTGTTCTCCGTCCTGCTTGTAGAGAAAGTCGAGTGATTCAACCCATTCCCTGTTTTCAGCTGCCTGGTCTTTGTTTAATGGATCGCTCATAAATCATGTTCCCCTTTTTGTGAAAATATGTCCCCGGTCATCCGGAAGCAGAGCATGAAAGTTGTGCTGTGTTTTTTAAAACTGAAAAAATCAGAAGTGTTTACTGCGGCAATGTTTTTATTCACAATTTGTCTTTCTTTTTATGTTAGTAAAAATATACTATTAGAAAACCGGATCGGGTATTGCCGGGGAATTAATTTTTACTAAAATAATTTTTCCTGAAATGATGTAAAAAGCTGCTGTTTTACGGCTGAAGCAAGCGAAGAGGTGTTTATTTTCTGCAGAATACGTTCGGGATCGTATTCAAGGCCTGCAAGCGATGCATCAAGCATTGAGGCTGTTTCCCGGTCACTGCCGGAGACCGCACCGATCATTCCCTGCTCGACAGAGAAAGTGATTCTCTGCATTTCTTTTTTCATTGCCATATCAACTGTTATTGAAAAAGGGGGAGTACGCTGGAATATCCACTCTCTTGATGCATGCTTTTCTACCAGATCAGAATACTGCGGATCGGAAGAATCAGGGCAGATGAAGTTTTCCCGGGTGCCGGACAGGGTATGTATGGATGCAGCAATAATGTGCTGCTGTATGATGTCCATCGTGATATCTGGATGAGTGTCAGATATGTTTTTCACCGGCGACGGGAGTGAACACACTGCTTTTGTTTCATAGTGTGTATTGTCCGGCGTCAGCAAGCCTCGGATCATGGAAAGGTCTGCCGATACCAGCAGCGTGCCGTGATGCAGTACCCTCTCTTTGCTGAAGTAAAATGAATTCCCCGATATTTTATTGTTGTCCATGAATATATCACTTTTATTTTTCCGTTCTGCCGGAATCCCCAATTCCGACAGTGCATTAATAATGATGTCATAGATACTGTTTTGGCAATATGATTCTTTATTCATGATGAATGAATAATTCAGATTGCCCTCATCATGATACACCGTCCCCCCGCCGGAAATACGGCGATATATCCCGATATTTTTTTTACGGGCCGTGATCACATTACATTCTTTCCATGGATTCTGGTGTTTTCCAATTATGACAGAAGAATTGTTGCGGTAAAAAATTATTGCATTGGTATTGAAAGGGAGCGTTGCAACGAGATATTCTTCGAGTGCGAGATTTGCCGGGGGAGCAGGAGATGGTGAAATATAGTGCAATACCCGATTTGCCTGCATCATAAAATAATAGGGGAATTGACTCTAACAGGCAATAACCGGTAACAAAAACCGCATGAAACAATAAGCTCATCATTACCTGGAGGAAAGGCTGATGACAAAAGTTGAAAAAAGATATACATAAAGAGAATGCAGAAAAACATGCCATTATATCTTGCACCACTGGAAGGGCTCACCAATTATCTCTTTCGAAAAACCTTCTGCAGCCATTTCACCGGAGTTGATAAAGCATTCACCCCGTTTTTGACAACGAACAAAAACAGGAAATTCAAGAACCGGGACCTCAAGGAACTGGAAAAACTGGAAGGCATGAACATTATTCCGCAGATCATGTCCAATAATGCCGATGATTTTGCTGCAATGAGCAATCAGCTGTTTGATCTTGGATTCGATGAAATTAACTGGAACACCGGCTGCCCCTATCCGACTGTTGTTGCCAAAAAAAAGGGAGCGGGCCTGCTTCCTTATCCCGACATGATCGACCGCATCCTTGACCAGGTGATGGCACGTTCACCTTGTACCTTTTCGGTGAAAACGCGGCTGGGGTTGAATACTGTAGATGATTTTATAGAGCTTATCCCCGTTTTCAACCGATATCCTTTGACAGAACTCATTATCCACCCCAGAACCGCAGTCCAGAAGTATTCGGGAACCTGCGACCGTAATTTTGTCAAATTTGTTATTTCCGAAATTGCCTGTCCTGTCTGCTACAGCGGAGATATCAACAGCCTGGAAGAGTATCACCAACTCATCGCCGGGATTCCTTCGCTGCACTCGGTCATGATCGGCAGGGCTGCAGTTTCGCGGCCGTTTATTTTTGAAGAGATTAAGAGCAATACGCCCTTTTCCCGTGCACAAGGGGAAAAACAAATTCTTGTGTTTCAGGAGGAACTGCGGAAACAATATGAACAGGTTTTATCCGGGGATGCCCACCTGCTCCACAAAATGAAAGACTGCTGGAAATATTTTGGCCAATATTTTGGCGATGATAAAAAACTGTTTAAAATTCTCAAGGCAAAAACCAGAACCGCTTTTATTGAGGCGGTCGCGGATTACTATTAATGCTTGCCCGGGGAAACTGGTTTTTGGAACGGGTAAAATCAATATTCAACCGCCTCCTGGATTTAATACGCATAATTTATAAAAACAGAACCATTTGATCGATTGATAATAATAACTTGTCATTTTATTATTAATCTCTGGAGACGAGGTGGTAATTGTTTACTGCCTTTTTAGTGGACAAATTCAGACAGGCATTTTTATTTAATTCTCATAATGGTCATTACAGTTGTTGCGGATAACAAATATTATTACGTTTAGGTTCAGAATAATTTAATTTATTTGAAGGTATTTATAAACTTTATTCATTTAAGGCGGGAAGAGATATATTTCAGTTTTCAGCGCAAGGGAAAGCACCAGGGGACCCTGTTGTTGAAGTGCCGGGACTTTATTCTATCGGTTCTTAAAAATATGAGAAAGTGAAAACGGGCTCGTTTGAAACACAGGAATTTTTACTCACTGCTGAAAAAATTCCTGAGGAAAAAGAAGTATTACGAGAGCTTCTTGTTTATGCCAAAGGAACAAAATGGGAGCAAATAATAATGGAGCGGATAGGAGAGATTGAAAATAAAAAATACTGCTTTTTGTTGATACTCGCTGTACTGTGTTCGGGATGTGTTTCAAGTAAAGAATTTGAAGGAAAACTTGATGGATTGGAGAAGGATATCCTTTTGGTTGGTTCGGTGGAATTATCACCTGCCTTGAGAGAAGGAGAGCAAAAGGACCCGGGACAGCCTTACAGAGATTTTGGAAAAATGATACAGTGAAAAACATCAGCATGGATTTTATTGCTTGTGCCGGAAAATAATATGATATGACGAGGATGATACACAGTGACAGATTTAACACGTAAATGGGAAGAGTCAGGCTACAATAAACAGTATCTGGAAATTTCCGATATTATTCTGCAAGACCGGGACAGGCTCATGAACATTCTCATCTCCCATATCCGGCACTTTGGGAAAAGCCGAGCCGGCAATACGTTCCTTGATTTGGGGTGCGGTGACGGAGTGCTTGCAAAACATATCCACTCCTTTTTTCCTGAAAATACGTTCCATGTGTGTGACGGTTCTGAAAAAATGATTACCGCTGCGAAAGAAAATCTCAAACATATTGCCGGCTGTCATTTTTATACGGTCACGTTCGAAGAAATCATGGAGAATGAGGTTTTTGGAACCAGGTTCGATTTTATTGTTTCGTCGTTTGCCGTTCACCATATACAGCACGAAATAAAATACCGGTTTTTCGAAACATTAAATTCTCTTTTAAAGCCGGACGGGCATTTTATCAATATTGATACCTGTCTGAGCGGAAATCAACAGACAAACGAATGGTATTACACACTCTGGAAAGAGTGGATTATCGGGCAGCAGGAAAGGGCGGGAATAAAGGAAGACTATTCCGATATCCCGCAGAAAGCGCCGCACAAACCCGAGAATCATTATCAGGAACTGGATATACAACTGGATTGGCTGAAAAAAGCCGGCTTTACAAATGTCGACTGTTACTACAAATATGGTATTTTTTGTATCTATGGCGGGCAGAAAACAGAATAAAATCAATGAGTGCAAGTTTTTTTCGGTTCTTTTTTGGACCCTGTGGGGATTCCATTTTTGGTCTGCCTGGCTGTCACTGACTCTGGTTGTCACTGCTGATTGAACATACCATGTTTTCAGTATATCATAAATTTCACGGGATAAAAATAAGGAAACCGCTTTCACGGTACAGCCGCCATAAAAATCCGGCCCTTTTGTGGTACCCTCAGGAAGGCTCCTTGAAGAATATATCTGTGGTCAGCCGCTGATTCATTTGGTTGATGGCCCTGCTGTGTGGAAGGCTGTGCAATAATTCAGCTTATTTCTATAATTCTGCGTTTGGAGGGGGTATTATGAAAAAAATATTTTTAATACTGTTAATTGTTGTCATCGCCGGTTCCTGTTCGCTTTCGACCCGGGAAACATTCCCGCTCCCCCAGGATTTGGCAGATGCGACCGGGCAAACCGTCGCAGCACGCGGTGTGGTGACCACCGGCCAACTGGGACCCTTTTATGACTATGATGCGCAAGGCCTGGCATATATGGAGGGACGAATCGAGACCTCGATACATTATGCTTATTCCGTGGATTCCGGAGACTTTGTAACCGCGCTGCTTGACAAGGAGGAAGTCCTCATCGGCGGAGGGGCGCGTGTGGCCTCATCTTATCCTTCCTTAAATACAGGTGGATTATTAATAAAAAGTTATCCGCGTTTTGTGTATGATTCGGAACAAGGATTTGATTGGGGCTATGGATGGAGTGTCCAATCAAAGAACCATTCTGCTTCGAGCGGGATGTTTTATACCATTGCATATGCCGTGGGAATACGATTAAAAAAAGCCGACGGGTCATATATGACCAAAGACTTAGTTCAGCGATATATAAAATATATTTCAAAAGACGGTTTGTACAGCATTAACCCCAAAGCGGAGGTGGACTGTCCTGCCGGGTATGCGTTTACCGCAGGGGGCGCAGAGATTATTCCGTTTGACAATTATCAGGATAATTATATTACCGCGTGTTATGCGGCTGATGTGGGAAATACCGGTATTTATGACCGGGGCGGCAAATGGGTTGTTCAGGCAAAAAGCAGCGCGACCTACAGTGTTGCCAAAGCAAGATCCTGGGGGGTGGTAATCAAAACCCTTGACGGGACAGATAATACAATTCCAGGGTTTGGTGACATTCGGGTACAGCATGTGGGGCTCCCCGGTAAAATAACGAGCGGGCCGGGAAGAAACAGCACCGTTACGGTCGAAGGCGTGCCGACACTTTTTACCACTCATACCGGATATTCGGGGAATTATCTTATACCCAATTCCATGGGCTATCTTGTGACCGGGGTTGGCGCAATGACCGAGTTTTCAGGGAATACCTACAATACCGATGGCCGGTTTTTAACAAGCATGCACCCCACATATGACGGGGTGGGCGCTTATGTAAGTGATAAGGATCATATTGTAAAGGATTCAGGAATATTATCGGCCCAATTTATGATGATAAATTTTGATTATAACTCTGATAATTGAGTTTACGTTAACGGGAATTAATGTACGGTTTTTCAGGGCAACTCTGTGCAAATTTAATAATTATTGAGGCTGTTGAGATAGCCCGCCTGGACTTTCAACAGCCTGTGAGTGAGCCATTGTCGCTTGTCCCGTGGTTTCCTGATCTTTCCCAATGGATTCGGGAAAACGGGCGCCCAGGATGATCAGCCAGAGCATGAAGGGGATTTCTCCGAATACGGCGATTTTCGCGATGAGCTCCAATACCGGCGAACCATCGGGGAGCAGGAATTTGACGAGAAAAGCCAGCACATATCCGAAACAGCCGGCAAACTCAAGAATGCCCAGAACTGAAGGAAAAAACCTGGATTTGATGATCAGTATACCAAGCGGTAACAGCCATAGCCCCCAGAAGATTTCAACCATCTGGAAAGCCATGCGATGGATATCCAGGAATATCATCGCAAGGGATTTCAGTTGTTCGTGATTAAACGCGGCGAGATATCCGGGATTGTTCAGGATGATTGTCGGCGCGAGATAGGCCAGCATCGCGATAAATGTAACGGGAACGCTCGCGACGACCAGCGCCACCAGGAGCCGGGCCTGTGTTTTGTCGACATGTACAAACAGACGGTACAGCATTATCGCGAGAACAAGGAAAATTATCTGGCTTGCTATATTGCCCGCGAAACCGAGCCGGTACAAGCTGCCGGACGTCGTAATATTGGCAATGGTTGCTTCCATGTCGCCCGGGATCACCAACTGTTGGAAGACGATCATAATACTGAACATGCCGGTCAATCCCAGCGCAAGATAGAAGATGCCGGCAATCCTTGCGGTTCGGCGGATTTCTTTTGGATCACTCATTAAACATATCTCCAATCTATTTCAGGTTTTTACTTCTATCTATATAGACGTATCAGGACAATTTTTATTGTATTTTTTTGATAAAAACAATTGGAAAACTTTATTCATCACATGGAGAAGAGCAAAGAGGGGAATCGTTTTTAATAGCGTCCCATACAGATGTGCGCTGTCATATTAATATGACGGGGATTTCGAAGCGCCCCGGAATGTGAGGCAGGAACCCAGCCTGAATCACTCTACCCCAAAAATGGCCCGGATAACAATCATGTAATCCGACTCCAGTTTCACGGGGTCGCCGATGAAATACGCGGCGCCTGCCCCAAAGGTGCGGTGGTCGTCCCAGTCCTGCGCCCAGCCTGTTCCCATGGAGTCGTTGTACATGAACAGCTGGAGTTCGGGAATATCATCAGCGTTTATTCCAACAGGAATCAGACAGAGAAATATCAGAATAAAGATTGTATGTGGTTTCAGGGACATCACCGGGCAATCATGACAGAAAATGTATGATCATTCAAGGAAGCGGTGAAATGAACTGCGGATTAAATAGTAACCACGGAAAATACAGAGAGGACATCCCTGTACGGAAAAAAATACAGACCAAGTCCTTTTATAAAGCAAGACAGCGAAATAAAAAAAAGTAAAACAGCAATCGAGGAGTGTTACGGTTCAGCAAAATAAAATAAATCCAAATAGTGTTTACTTGTTTCGTGCGAATAAAATAAGTAAAACGCCTGATAGTGCTGCAAGGCCGCCGCCGATCAGGTAGATCATGGTTTCATCGGTGAATCTGCCGGTGAAAAAACTCATGCCCTGTTCAACAAGGGATTGTGATGCCTGGTAGCCGAGAAACAGCAAAATTGCTCCTCCGGCAATCAGAATAATTCCGATAATTCTTCCAATGCTCATACTGCTTTCCTTTCACACAAACATGATGCGGGAAATCCTAAAACAAACCGCTGATTTTCCCGTTGATATCAATATCAATATGACATGCGGCGGGATCTTTGGGAAGCCCCGGCATGGTCATAACATCCCCTGTGTAGACCACGACAAATCCCGCACCGGCGCTCACCTTTGCGTCCCGGACCGTGACGGCAAAGCCTTTTGGCCTGCCGGGAACTTTTGGGTTGTCGGAAAGCGATGCCGGTGTTTTTGCCATGCAGACGGGGTAAGCTCCAAACCCGATATTGGTGATGCGTTTAAGGCTGCGCTTTGCGTCCGGGGTAAAGATTACTTCTTTGGCGCCATAGATTTTTGTCGCGATGGTGGTGATCTTGTCGACCAGCGAATCCTCGTCCTTATACAGGAGTTTGAATGAGGGTTTTTTATCGGCAAGTGCGGCGACTTTTTCGGCGAAATCCAGGCCGCCTTTGCTGCCCTGTTCACGAAAGTCGGTGATCATGGCGGGCACACCGAGTGCTGCACACTCTTTCTTTAGTGTTTCAAGCCCGTCTTCCGGGTCGCCGACAAATTTGTTGATCGAGATGATCGGCTCAACACCAAAAAGCCGGATATTCTCCACATGCTTTGCGATGTTTTCTGTGCCATGCAAAAGCCATGCACGGTGCGTGACCACCAGCACTGCTGCAGACGGGGTGAGCCCGCCGAGCCGGCATTTGATATTGAAAAATTTTTCCGCACCCAGGTCTGCGCCGAACCCGGCTTCGGTGACGATGTAGTCGGCAAGGCCCAAAGCTGTGCGGGTCGCGGTGAGCGTGTTGCAGCCGTGCGCGATATTTGCAAACGGGCCGCCGTGCACAAACACCGGGGTGCCTTCAATTGTCTGCACAAGATTCGGGAGCATAGCGTTTTTTAACAGTGCTGCCATCGCACCCCCGGCTTTGAGGTCGCGTGCAAAAACCGGTTTGGATACAGATTCATACCCTACAATAATATTTCCGAGTCTTGTTTTAAGATCATCCAGGTCTTTTGCAAGGCACAGGGTCGCCATGACCTCGCTCGCCGCGGTGATTTCAAAGCCTTCTTCGCGCATGACCCCGTTTTTTCCCCGGCCGCCGCAGCCGGCGATGATATCGCGGAGACTGCGGTCGTTCATGTCGATGGCGCGTTTGAAAATAATGTCGCGGAAATTGAGATACGGTTCACGCTTCTGATGCAGATGATTGTCCAAAAGCGCGGCGAGCAGGTTGTTTGCAGCAGTAATTGCGTGAAGATCTCCGGTAAAATGGAGATTGATTTCCTCCATGGGAAGTACCTGCGAGAATCCGCCGCCGGCCGCACCGCCTTTGACGCCCATGCAGGGACCCAGGGATGGTTCGCGGATTGCAATCAATGTTTTTTTTCCTATTTTGGAAAGCGCCTGTCCAAGTCCGATCGTTGTCGTTGTTTTTCCTTCTCCCATCGGAGTGGGCGTCATGGCCGTGACCAGAATGAGTTTTCCCTGTTTGTTCTGACCAAACTTCCCGACCACACTTGTGGGAACTTTTGCCATATAATGGCCATAGGGGATTATTTGGTCAGCCGACAGGCCGATTGCCGCTGCTATTTCTGATATATGTTTTGGTTCGCATGATTGCGCGATATCAATATCTGATCTCATGAGTATCAATGCTCCTTTATTCGGGCTGGCCGAAAAGCCCGCAGATGCCGGGAATGTATTTTTTTATCAATGCGCCGCTGTTGATATACTCCAGAATGCGTTTAAGGCTGATCTCGGCGGCAAGCCCGGGTGTGCCTGCTGTATCGAAAGTTTCATCCGACAGTATGGTAATGTCTGTATGATCAATACCCAGCTCATCGGCTATGGTCTCGGCTGTTTTTTTTGCCGGTTCAATCGCATTGTGCATGGCCGCCTCATTTGAGATGCTGCGGTCATCGATGTCCACCGGCAGCAAAGCGGCATCAACCGCATCCAGACCCAAAAGCGCTCCAAAGTGTTCTGCAAACACATCACAGGCGGAGGTGACCAGCGCAATACGGTAGCCCATGGTTTTCAGCGTCTGTACAAGCTCCTGTGTCTCCCGGGTGGGGCGGATATCGGAAACGATCTTTTCGATTACATCAACTGATACCCCGTCAAGATATTCCCCTGCTTTTTCAAGCAGATCGGTGCCGGTGTATTCGGTTTTAATCTGGTTGGGGTTCTGCCCAGTCTGGCGGCACAATTCTTCCATTAATGCTGAGGGTAAAAAACTTTTATGGATCGAAAAAACGAGCAGCCGCTTCTTTTTATTGAAAATGTCCTCCTCTTGCAGCAGGGCGGTAATTTTCTTTTTTGCCATCACCGCGGTTATCTCGTTTTTGAGATTTTCCAGCGGAATGGAGGAAAGACTGATGTCCAAAAGCAGTTCCATGAGGAAGATGTGCTGCCGGGCGACCATCTGGGAGAACTCAATGTTGATTTTATAGGTCTTGAGAGTTTCCGCAATTGCCGCGCCGATTCCCGGTCCGTCTTCTCCAATCAGGATACACAAGAGACCTTTCTTTTCCGGGTCGCGGGGAATGGGGCGGAACCGGTCATAGGAAAGATCTATAGCGGTGCTTTCACGGATCGCGGTTAAAATCTCTTTAAATCCATCTACTGTTACTTTTGCTCCGGCAAGGTCCACGACCAGTGAAATAATAAACAGGCCGTGAAGCACATCCTGGCGAAGATCCACAATATTGCCGCTGATTTCAGCGATGGGACGGGTGATTTTTTCGACCAGGCCGATGGAATCGGTCCCTGCGCCGTGAATGACGATCAGTTTTTCTTCTGCCATAAGTCCTCCGGAACTGTTCTGTAAACTGGATTTATGAGTGTCACATTATAATAGATGAATCGGATGAGGGGAAGGGGGGAGCATATATTCCTTATCGTTTCATGAAAATCAGGCAGAGGTATAATCCCTGTGTGACAGCTTTTTTCCCTGAAATGTAAGAATAGCTCAAACTCGACAATATTGTAATCTATAAATTATCAAAAAAAATGTTGACAGCCGGAAAAAATATCAGATACTTACGATATGAACTGAATCTACTATGGGCATAAAGGGAGCGTTTTATGGTACAAAGGGTGCTGTTGATTGTTTCTTTTTTGAGTTTCTGCTTTTTGCTGTCCTGCACGTCAACACCTGTTATTCGGAATACAGCCTCAACAAAAGTTATTTGGCCTGCGGATTGCAGGGTACTGGAAGGGCATGAAGGTGATGTCCTTTCGGTCGCGTTCAGCAGGGATGGAGAAACATTGATATCCGGTGGTGGTGACAAGTATGTCATAAAATGGGACCTTAAAACCAATAAAATGGAATCTGCGTTTACTGATGAATCGGGAGGGGTGCTCTCCGAAATTGACTTTGTGGGGATCAGCCACGATGAAAAATATGTTGTTTCCTGTTCTTTTGATCTTGTCGCGGCGTTGGGCCTGAGCGTGGGAACCGCCGCGGTGCTGCGCGGCTATCCTGACGGTGATTTTATTTCGGCGGATATTGCTCCTGGCGAGATGCTTGCATCGGCGGAGATGAGCCCGGACAGCGACTCGGTTGTTCTGGGAGGAATGTATGGAGAAGTGCGGTTGTGGGATATCACATCCCGGGCAAAATTGTGGGAGAATGTGGATGTCATAAAAATATTGACCACGTCGATTGAACCGGTGTTTTCGCTTCGATACAGCCATGATGGAAAAATAATCGCAGCGGCAAAGAATTTCGGAACACAGTTTCTCGACGCGAAAACCGGAAAAGAAATAAAGCGTTTTGACGGACATTTTTTGCAGACACATACCGCGGCATTCAGCTCCGATGACAAGGTCATGGCGACCGGCGGGGCGGATAATGTCATTAAAATATGGGATACCCGTACACGAAACCTTCTGCGCGAATTCAGGTATGTAACAGAAGCTGTTATGTGGATTGAATTCAGCCCTGATGACAAATTGATTGCAGTTTTATTTGACCAAGGCATTCTCAGATTAATTGATTCCGAAACAGGAGAAGTGCGGGCGGTTTTTAAATTACCGGTTTCTGTTACCAGTCCTCCGAAATTCAGTGACGATGGAAAAAAGCTGGCCTTTGGCGCGAAAGATGACCGTGTTTATATTTACGATCTTGGTAAATTATGAACAGATGTATAAAAAGATTTTTAGATTAATTCAATGGAGAGCTTATGATTAAAAAGAAAAGAATAAGCGCAGGATATAAAGCAATATTTGTGGGCATTATTTTGCTTATGGTCTTAATGCTTGCAGACTGCGGGAGCATGCATTTTACAAAACGTGATTATATGGGATTGAAAGACAAGACCTTTGTCGTGAATAAATTGACACTGGATTTTACAACGTTGTTTTGGATCGAGCAGATAGTGAAACAGCGACGGTATAGTAGTGAAAATCCAATCTTGACACGGGCAGATGATCCGGTAAGAACGTTTTATAATGCAGAATCATTCTACCTTTTTTTCTCAAAAATTCAATTTCAAAAAATAGCTGAAAAATTCAAAGTCTATTTCGGAATTGATGTTGATTATTCACAGGCACAGGAAGGATTGAAGAACCATACATTGGCATTATACAAAGATGCAGAGGCGGGCAACCTTCTTGGATGGACCAGTGATGAACTTAATTCACTGAAATCCAAAAAAAACCCAAAGGGGACATCGAATGAAAGTATCCAGGGTATTGAAATTTCGGTGATTATCTCAAGATTATCACCCACTGAAGTGGGGTTCGGGGTGACGGTAATCAATAAAATAAGCACTTCAAAAGCTGACAAAATACTGAATACCTATAGTACGGGAACCACATTGACCGGTGAATTTAGACTGGAAGAATTACTCGATCTGATATCCAATGCCGACAGGACAATGCGGCAGTAAACGGTTCTGCTTTCCGGACGCAAAAAATAAAATCAGCAGATACCCGGATAGTTGCTGTACTTGAAGAAAAAGGAGAACATGTCCATGCGATATATATTACTTTTCACTTTATCAATAGTTCTGTTTTCTTCTTGTCTTTCCGGCAGCAATTCCTGTATCGGCCTGTCCGGAAGAAGCACTGCGGATGGAGACGGCAGCCGCTCAGCGGCCGGTGCCGATGACCGCCTGACCGTAAAAGAGATGCTCTCTGCAGGCCCGTCTGCAACCGTCCCTACCAGCGAGGAAAAAAAACTCTATGACCTTGTCATTGCCTACCGCAAACAGAAGGGCCTTCCCTCAATTCCCTGGTCGAAAAGCCTGTCATTTGTCGCCCGAATCCATGTGCGCGATCTGGCTTTTCACGACTGGAAAGAACCCTGCAATGCCCACAGCTGGTCGTCGGACGGGCCATGGACCGGCGGCTGTTATACCCCCGACCACAAGGCCGCGAAAGTGATGTGGGATAAACCCCGGGAGCTCACCTTGTATAAGGGGAGCGGCTATGAAATTGCCCGGGGAGCCTGGTATGCAAAAGGATATCTGGGTGCGGCAGATTCTCTTGAAGGGTGGAAATCAAGCCCGGGCCATCATGCGGTCATTATCAATGACGGTGTATGGAAAAAAACCGAATGGAAGGCAATAGGCACAGGAATTTACCGTAACTTTGCCTGCATCTGGTTCGGGACAGAGGAAGACCCGGAACAATAAACAGAACATCTTCTTTTGCCAGTTCAATTACTCATTTTTTCCCGTTTCTTCGTTGCCGCTATATCATAATAGTTATATATTAAAAATATATACGGGAACGCAAAAACCTCATAATAAAGGTATTGTGACTAACAGAAGTATAATTGAAAAAGGAGCTTAATCATGAATGAAGACGTAAAAAAAGCATTAAACAAACAAATCAACATGGAAATGTTCTCATCGTATCTGTATCTTTCCATGGCAGCGGATTTTATCGATAAAAACCTTCCCGGTTTTGCAAAATGGATGGGAATGCAGGCAGGCGAGGAAAACAGCCATGCCATGAAGATTTTTCATTATCTGGCGGAGCGCGGTGCGCGTATTGAGCTTGAAGCAATTGACGCGCCGAAGAAGAGCTGGGGAACCCCGCTCGAGGCATTCAAGGAAGCCCTTGCACACGAACAAAAAGTGACTGCTTCCATCGGAAAAATTGTGGATTTGGCACGCGAGAAAAAAGACCATGCCACCGAAGTGTTTCTGCAGTGGTTTGTCACCGAGCAGGTGGAAGAAGAAGCAAATGCAACAGATAATGTGGTAAAACTGGAAATGGCAAAAGACAATACCGGCGCCCTGTACATGCTTGACCGTGAGCTGGGCATGAGAAAAAGCGATTAGGAGTACTCATGGGAATTATATTCAATGCAGAGGAAATATTTGATATTGCCGTTCAGATAGAAAAAAACGGCAATGTGTTTTATACAAAAGCAGCGCAGAAAGTTGATGATGCAGAGTTGAAAAAGCAGTTTGCCATGCTTGCCGAAATGGAAATGGAACATGTTCATACATTTTCAGCACTGCGCGACGAATTAAAAGCAGCTGGAACAGATGATTACGCCGGATCCGAAGAAGCACAGGCGTACTTAAAGGCCTATGCACGCGGGCATGTTTTCAGTCTTCAAGCGGATGTTGAAAAACTGATTGGCGGGCTGAATACCGGAGAGGAGATTCTGCACACAGCGATTGGTGCTGAAAGGGATTCCATTGCGTTTTATTCGGGGATGAAAAACATGGTGCCCGATGAGGCCGGAAAACAAAAAATTGATCACATTATTTCAGAAGAAATGGGGCATGTCGCCCTGTTGAGCGGAATACTGGAAGATCTGAAAAAATAATTGACACCGGGCATTTCCGGAATGTTTGAAAAGGCTGAATAGACCTTGCAGAAAACCAGAAACAATGTATAAGATAGAGCAGCTCCATAAACAAAATAAAGTGGAGTGTTTTCATCCATATGAAAATGAACATGCGTCTACCGGATGTTTTTGAGGATGGAAAAGGAGAAAAGGGGGCCACATGAAATTCAAATGCACGGTATGTGACTACATTTATGATCCGGCAAAAGGCGATCCGGACAGCGATATTGCACCGGGGACAGCATTCGATGATATTCCGGATGACTGGGTCTGCCCTGTCTGCGGCGCATCAAAAGAGGATTTTGAACCGCTGGCATAGCTTTTTTTAAAAAATGAAACTTGGGGTTATTCCAGATGAAACGGAATAACCCTTTTATTTTATGGAGTAATTATTATGGCCAAAATAACCGGACCGATGCATGCAGCCTATACTGCTGTCTTGAGAGAAGCGATTCTTGCCTCAAAGTCTTTGCTGATACGGAATACCAACCTTATGGATAATGTGAAAAAAGCATCGGCTCTGCTCGATGCAGTAAGCATCATCCCTGAAACGATGTTCCGGTGGGAAAATGACTCGGACGCGATCCTGCGAAAACGGCTTGAATATTTTGACAGTATTTGGGCAAAGGAAGAGTCGGATTTCAGTCTGATGAAAATCTACAGACGGCTTGTTGTTTAGGATGTTTTTCCGCAACGAGGGACGTCGTCTATTTCATCCTGTTGCACTTAAGTTGAGTAATCTGTGGTTTATATATTCACGTTCTGCAAAGCTGCTCTTGGAATTCCAGGTGCTCTTTTTTCTTTTTTTTATCAGGATTGTTTTTTTCAGTAAAAAATCTTGATCCTGAAAGGGAATTTTATTATATTTCCTATTAAACAGGTATGAATAATCTGAATTATAAAAGGAGAGTGTCGTGGTAACAATATCCACACGGGTACGATACGGCCTCCGGGCATTACTGGAACTCGCCAAAAATCCGGACATGACGCCGGTTTCCCTGCACTCCATCGCAGACAAGCTGGGCATCTCCTTCAAATACCTGGAAAATATTTTTAAATTTGCAAAGCATGCAGGCATTGTGCAGGGGGTCCGCGGCCCCGAGGGCGGCTATGTACTGGTAAAACAGCCCGAAGACCTCACGGTCTATGAGGTTGTATCCGCACTTGACGGGCCGGTTTTCTCGACAGAATGTACTGATGACGATGCACTCTGTTCCCGTCTGGACTTGTGTTCGCTGCGCGGATTGTGGAACGAACTTCAGGATACAGTGGGGATGTATTTAAAGAAAAGAACACTTGCAGACCTTTTAAAACTGGAAAACGAAATTCCTGAAAAAACAATTCTTCAGCTGAATAAAAATATCAAAACAGCACACGGAGGCATATGATGGCGAAAAAATCTGTGTACATGGATTATAACGCGACCACCCCGCTTCATCCCGAAGTAAAGCAGGAGATGATCGAGGCGTTTGACCTTTTCGGCAATCCGTCCAGTATGCACGAGCCAGGCCGCCGTGCGCGAAACAGGGTTGAACGGGTTCGCCAGCTGACCGCCTCTTTTTTGGGTGCGGCACCCGACGAGGTGGTATTTACCGGCGGCGGCTCTGAGTCAAACAATACGGTAATCAAGATGTACACCTGCTCGGGATGTCATGCGCATTGCGTGAAAAATGAACGGAATGAAATTATCACTTCTGCAATCGAGCATCCGAGTGTGCTGGAAGCAACACAGTATCTGGAATCAAACGGAAAGCTTGTCCATTTTCTGCCGGTCGATGCAGCCGGGAAAATCAGTATTGATGCATTCAGGGAAAAAATATCTGCAAAGACCGGTCTTGTGACGTTAATGCTTGCGAACAATGAAATCGGTACCATTCAGGATATTAAAACAATGACGCAGATCGCCCATGAGTATGGTGCATTGGTTCATACCGATGCGGTGCAGGCAATTGGAAGAATCCCGGTTCATGTTGACGACCTTGGTGTGGATTATCTGTCATTTTCCGGGCATAAATTTTACGGCCCCAAGGGCATTGGCGTGCTGTATTCAAGGCGGGCCAAACCGTTCTGCCGGTTTATTCACGGGGGGCATCAGGAAGCGGGCCGCCGCGCCGGGACAACGAATGCACTTGGCATTATCGGGATGGGCAAAGCGCTGGAGATGGTGGAAAAAGAAATGGATGAAACAATAGTAAGGGTAAAGGCAATGCGCGACAGGCTGGAATCGGGACTAAAGGACCGCATTCCCGATATACTGGTGAACGGGCATCCGGCTGACCGGCTCTGCAATACCCTGAATGTTTCGTTTCAGGGGGCCGAGGGCGAGGCGATCCTCTTGTACCTTGACCTGGAGGGAATCGCGGTGTCAACCGGTTCCGCATGCTCCACCGGAACCCTTGAGCCGTCGCATGTGCTTCTTGCCACAGGGGTGGGGCCGGAACTGGCGCACGGTTCCATCCGGTTCAGTCTGGGCCGTGAAACAAGCGATGAAGAAGTTGATTATGTACTGGAAGCGGTTCCGCCGATTATCAGCCGCGTGCGGAACATGTCAACGGTATATGAGGGAGGATGCAGATAATGAGCAGTTTGGATTGGGTTTATACAGAGACGGTAAAAGAACATTTTACAAATCCCAAAAATATTTTGGAAAACGAGGAAGCGTTTCATCCCGACGGCAGAGGCATGGTCGGCAATATAAAATGCGGCGACCAGATGCTGATGGCGATTAAAGTGTCAGACAATAAAATAACCGACTGTAAATGGAAGACTTACGGATGTGCAAGTGCGATTGCAAGCACTTCTGTGCTCTCGGAAATGGTAAAGGGAATGACTCTCTCAGACGCCTATAAGCTTCGGCCGGAGGATGTGGTCAAAGAGCTAGGGGCGTTACCGGAACACAAGATCCACTGTTCGGTGCTGGGGGACAGGGCCTTGCGGGCGGCCATTGATGATTATTATACGAAAACAAATCAGAAAGATAAAATTGTTCATGAAGAAGCAAAGATTATCTGTCAGTGTATGAATGTGACCGACAAGGATATTCTGGAAGCTTTTAAAGCCGGCGCTCATGATTATGAGGAACTCCAGTTCCGGACGAAGATCGGAACGGTCTGCGGCCAGTGCAAGAACAAAACGCTCGAACTGCTGCATGAATATGAGCATCTGTATGGTTAAGATGAACCACGAAATACACTAAAGGGACATGAAAAAAGAAGTGAGACAGTTCCGCTTTTTGGAAGGGTTTTACGCTCTATTGACTTTTTTCCTTTATTCTTTTGGTGCTGTTTGATTATTTTGTAAATTTTGTGGTTATTCCTGGATTACAGGTCCAGAACCGCTTTTAAATCTTTTGGCTCAATCCGGAAGCGTGATCCGTTTCCCTGAAGAAAGTGATGCTTTGAAAACAAATGGAAAGACAAATCGGTGAATACAAGTGCTTTTCCGGAGTCCCTGTTTGTAACGGTAATAATTCCTTTGGAATACAGTCCGTCCCTGAATGGACAGGGAAGACCGCCGCGCGCTTCATCGACACAAACCTCCCATGTGTTATCCACCGTAATACAGTTGCCGAGTGCAGGGCGGGCGGCGGCGATGAGTTTTATTAATTTTTCAGCTGCATTTTCAAAGGTGATTCCCAGATGCTGCATGGAAGTTTCATCCGCGGCAATAATGTCGACAAGCGGTCTGGAATCATTTCCAAAAAAGCCGTCAGAAGTGAGGACGCCCGGCTTCATCTTTTCCTGTGCCTGTAAAAACTCCGGTGAGGCTTTCATCTGATTTCCTCCTTACGCAAACTTGTCGTAATATATTTTTGATGCGTCCAGTCCGGCCTGGGTCAGTATTTTTATCGATGCATCGATAAGTCCGGGGCTGCCGCAGAGGTAAGCATCGGCGAGTTCCGCAAGATTAATTTCTTTTCCAAACTTGTTGGTCGCTCCTTCGGTGACCAGGCCGGTTTCCCCTTGCCAGTTGTCTTGTGGATTTGGTTTGAAGAGGACAGGTGCAAAATGAAATATCGGCCATTTTTTTTCCAGTTCCTGAAACAGTTCCATGTTGTACATGTCGCGGAGCGTGTTCCCCCCGTGAAAGTACCAGACTGCTTTCCGCTCGATCTGTTTTTCAAACATGTCAAACAGGATCGACTTGAACGGCGCCATGCCCGAGCCGCCGGAAATACAGATCATGATATCGGTGTTGTCATGGACATAAAAATCACCCATTGGTGCGATAATGTCAATCTGTTCCCCTTCGTGCATTTTTGTGTGCACATAGGTCGTGGCAATCCCCTCCGGAACCTGGCGGATGATAAACTCAAGCACATTCCTGTGAGAGGGTTGTGAAGAGATTGAATAGGCACGGATCGTCTGTTCTTTCAATTTTCCGTAGGGCGGGATAACTATCTGGGCAAACTGACCCGGTTTGAAAGAAATAGAATTCGGTTCCAGCAGTTTGAGCCGGACTTCTTTTGTATCATAACAAAGGTTTTTCAGCGAGATGACTTCTGTTTTAAATCGCTGTACGGCAAACAGGCTTTCAGGAACGTCTATACTGATATCCTGTTTAAGCTTTATCTGGCAGGAAAGCCGGATATTCATTTCTTTTTCTTCATCGTTCATAAAGGGGAGCTCAGTGGGAAGATGAGGGCCGATATTGGAAGTCACTTTCACTTTGCACACTCCACACGTCGCCCTGCCGCCGCAGGAGGAGGGAATATATATTTTTTCTTTACCCAGGGTACTCAGAAGCGGGGACCCGCCCTTTACCACGAGCTGTTTTTTTCCGCTGTTGATGTCAATGGTGATGTCGCCGTAATTGTTGACAATTGCGTCAATAACCGAAATGATTGCCGCCAGTACGGCACTAATGCCCGCGGTGAGAAACGACACAAAAAAAATATCTGCAATCACGGTGCCTCCTACTGTACCGAAAGCATTCCGGAAAATCCCAGAAACGCCATTGCCATCAGCCCAATGGTGATCAGGGTAATTCCGGCGCCCTTGAGCCCGGACGGAACCGGTGCCTTGTCAATTTTTTGGCGAATGGCCGCGAGCGCCACAATGGCCAGCCACCAGCCGATCCCGGACCCAATGCCGAATATCAAAGCCTGATCCCATGAATAATTCCGTATCTGGATAAAGAGTACAACTCCAAGAATGGCACAGTTGACCGTAATGAGCGGCAGGAAAATACCAAGCGCCATATACAGCGGCGGAGAAATGCGTTCGATCACCATTTCGAGCATTTGTACAACTGCTGCTATAACGATGATGAATATGATAAAACCCAGAAACTCAAGGTTGTAGACACTGATGACAAATGTATACAAAAGCCAGTTGATAATTGAGGTGATTGACATGACAACGATGACGGCCAGGCCCAGCCCGTGGGCCGATCTCAAGTTGCTGGAAATG
This sequence comes from Spirochaetales bacterium, assembly GCA_016929065.1. Lineage (GTDB taxonomy): Bacteria > Spirochaetota > Spirochaetia > SZUA-6 > RPPD01 > RPPD01. Next base: position 48,703 of record JAFGJO010000066.1, read on the forward strand.
GTGATGAATGAGCACATCCCCAGAAAATTCGCCAGCAGGATATTCGAGGTAAAAATGGAGGCGAAAAACAGGACGGGAAGTGCAATGTCCGGTGCGTTCATGCTTTTTTCTCCTTCCTGTTCATGACTGATTTGGCGATCCAGATAAATATCCCCAAAAGAAAGAAGGCGCTCGGCGCCATCACCATGATGGTCCATGGGACAAAACTCTCCGGCAAAATTCTGAAGCCATACAGCGTTCCGAATCCAAGAAGTTCCCGAACCGTCGCAATGCCCAGGAGCACCGCCATGTATCCGGCTCCGGAGGTGAAGCCGTCCCAAAAAGAATGCCGTATCGGATTTGATTGTGCAAATGCTTCGGCGCGGCCCATAATAATGCAGTTGGTGATAATGAGGCCGACGTATGGCCCCAGGGCCTTTGAAACCTCGGGAAGAAATGCCTTCAGCAGAAGGTCGATGATGATGACATAAAACGCAATGATAATGGTCTGAACGATCATCCTCACCTTGCGGGGGATGAGGGCTTTCAGAAGAGAAACGGTGGTATTGGTAAGAGCGGTGGTAAAAATTACCCCGATTGACATAATGGTGGTGTTGTACAGATTATTGGTAACCGCAAGCGTCGAGCAGATGCCGAGAATTTGCAAAAAAATGGGATTGTTCGTCCAGAAATTCTGATATGCAATATCCCTGAAACGGGGAGCACTCATGTCGTCCCTCCTGCGATCTGGCTGAGTTTTTTCAGGGCGGCATTGACAATTATTGTCACCAGGCGGGAGGTCTGGCTCGCACCGGTGATCGCATCGACCTGTGCGTTGGAACTGTCGGTATCACCGATGCCGGGGTCCCCCATGCTGATCCCCGATTCTGCGTTGTATTTTTCTCCCTTGAACTGGGCTTTGAACCATGGTTCGTCGATTCTGCCGCCAAGCCCGGGGGTTTCATTTTGTTTGATAATATCAAATCCGGTGACAATCTGCTGAGAGGGGTTGATTGCCACCACAATATCGATTTCTCCCCAGAGTCCGTCACCGTCCTGAATGACCGCGATAATGCGGCTGCCGTCTGCGTCGGTATACTGGTAATAATCAATATCTTCAAATTTCTTTTTTTCAACTTTTTCGTTGAAGAGTGTCACGGCTGCCTCGTTGTTTTCAAAGGAAACGCCCATCGCATTGAGGATTGCCCGGTCGAGCTGAAATTCATTGTTAATATCGATGGTGGGTTTCAGAGTGAAAAAGACGAATGCAAGAACCGCGACAAAAAACAAACTCAGCACAAAGGTGAATATGATGGAATAAATTTTCCCTTCTGTATTCATTTTTCCCTCTTTTTCAGCACTTCATCGAATAACGATGCAAAGGTGTTCCCGATCAGTACCCCAAAGCTGGTGCCCTCGATAAACGGACCGCTGAACTGCCGGATCAGGATAGCAGTCGTGCCGACAATGATCCCGTATACCCACTGCGCGAGCGGTTTTTTTGGAGCAGAAACAGGATCAGTGGCAAAAAAAACAGCGACAAACAGAATACTTCCCGAGAGCAGTGCACTCTGCGGCGGCAGGGCTCCGGAAATCCCGGCAAAGTAAAATGCCGCGGTAACCGCCGCTGCGCCTGCAATTGTTGAGATGATAATACGGTAACTTGCGGTCTTTGTGATAATAAGGAATACGGCAGCGACAATGATGGGGATAACTGCGCTTTCACCGAATGACCCGGCCCGGATTCCAGACAACAACTGGAGAGTGTCGGGCAAAAGTCCCTGTGATGCAGCGTCAAGAGGTGTGGCTGCCGTGGTTGCATCAATACCGAAATTCCCTGCTGTGATAAAGTTATTTGTCATGAATCCGGAAAACGTGATATAGATAAAAAGCCGTCCGGAAATTGCCGGGTTGAAAATGTTTCTGCCGAACCCTCCGAATGCCTCTTTTACAATGATGACGGCAAACAATATGCCGATCGCAGCGACCCACCACGGTGCCTGCGGCGAGAGCGAGAGTACAAACAACAAGGCGGTGACCAGGACTGCTTCGGTGACCTGGACCTTTTTTTCTTTTGGGGTGACAATGCGTTTGAAAATAAATTCTGCAGCAACAGCGAGGGGAACGACAACCATTGTCAGAATTGCCAGCGACAAGCCGTACAGGTAAAGGGCGAAAAGGTAGACAGGAATAAGGGAAATCAGTACCCGCCGCATCATGATCTGTTTTTGAAAAAATAACATACCGGCTCCTGTTTTTTTATCATATTGTAATCAATGCCGCCGGCTCATGCAAGACAGTGGTTCTGCCGGGCATAGTTCCTGTATTTCAATAATACAAAAACAGGAGGCGGTCGTCATCTGTCCAGGATGATTTTTTTCCGTATTCCCCGTTATTGACAGCGTTTTCCTTGTCCCCTATAGTCGAAGGATGAGACGTCTGCATAAGTTGAAAAAAACAGAGAAAGACAAGACCTGGTTTAAATCCGCTCTGCAAAAGACGGAAAAAGCCTTTCATTCGATGTTCTCGTCTCTTTTCGCGCACGGGATTGTATTCCTGGCGGGTTCCGCTTTTCTTGCCCTGCTGAACATTCTGACCTCTCCGGAGCATCCCTGGGCATACTATCCCATCGCGGGGTGGGGGATCGGAATGGCCCATCATGTCCAGAATGTATGGAATAAATGGAAAAGACTGAAGGCTCTCAGGAACAATCCGAACATAACTGAAGAACAGTATGATTTTTTAATGGAGCTCTTGCGTGTAAAAGGTAACATGGCGCATCACAGAACCGCTTTTTTTGCAGTAAATCTGTATCTTGCAGGTATTAATCTTATAACCGACAGAAGCTTTATGTGGTTTTTAATTCCGATGGGAGCATGGATGGTGGGGTTTCTTGCGCACTGTGCGGTGAATCTGCCTGCCCGGGCTTTTTTAAAAAACAAGCTGCGGGAACTGGGTTTTATAAAAGGACGTGGCAAAATTCATATTTCCGTTAGCTCAAACGCGGGCGCCGTTTTTACTGCCAAATCCGAGCAGCTGAAAAATGAACTGCTTTCCGAGATTGCCGCATCACCGGAGCTGAAGAACCATTTCGGGGAGCTGGAACCCTTTTTAAACAAATTCTGCAGCCAGGTGAAGGAACTTGAAAAAAAAGAGAGCGAATTGTCCCTGCTGCTCTCGAGTGTCTCGGCTGACGAAATCAGCAGTGAACTGGCTGTATTGCGCGAAAAGCACAAAACCGCACAAAAAGCACTGGTAAAAAAGGAATATGAAAAATCCATTCAGCAGTATGAGCGGCATCACAAGGCGCTTCAGGATTTGGAAGAACAGCGCGAAGTATGCGAACTGCGCCTTTCCTCGTCGATTGCGCTTTTGGAACAATTCAAGCTTGACGCAGCCCGGATCAAAACCAGAGCCGCTGCGGATGATATCACCTCGCTTGCCATGCTTCGTGAAAAATCAAAAGAGCTCGATGAATCCATTGAAGATTTTGAAAGCAGCCTCGCCGAACTGGAATAAGGAAAGCTGGAAGAAGAGTTTATAAGGAATCCAGGAGTCCAGGAAAAAGCGCGGCTGTTTTGATGAAATCGAAACACCGGAGCCAGCGAATGAAATGAATTGATCCAAATACCTGTTCAAGGTTTCCGTGCTTCAACAACCAATACAAAGGCATCCGCCCGGTATTTCTCCCTGTTGAAGCCGCTGTAGTATGATATGTCCGAAAATCCGGCCATCTGCACCAAAGTATCAAGATCATCTTTTTGCAGCGGAAGCAGGGGGACGGAGGATGCAAAGACAGAATTGGTCTTTTTAATAACAAGATTTGTATTGAAATCAAGCCGGCCATCCTCTCTCTCGCTGTATTTTCTTTCAAAAACAAGCGATTTTGTTTCGATCGCTGGAAGAATCATGCTGTGTTCTGCAAGAATATGATCGTAATTGAGAATTTGAACAATAAGTTTTCCGTTTTTTTCCAGCAATGTGAATGCCTGCGAGAGAAAGCTTTCAACCGCTTCCTGGTTTGGCAAATGAACCAGTGTATTCCCGAAACACAGGATATGGGAAAAGGCGGTCTCGTAGAATAACAGTCCAATATTCAGCATATCAGCGGTCTGGAACCGGGCATTGGTTGTGTTTTCCTGCGCCATTGAGATCATTTTTTCATCCAGGTCGATTCCTGTTACCTGATGCCCCTTCTTTGCCAATGCAGCCGCAAGCCTGCCGGTGGCGCAGCCGATATCAAGAATGGTTGCTCGGAGAGAGGATGTTGAAATGCTTTTTTCTGCAAATTCCACAACCAGATTTTCCAGGGGGAAAATTTCGTCGTAATAATCTGCTAATGCGGTATAAAAGTCCATATTGCCTTCTTTTCCCGAACACATAAAAACAACAGATTTCACAGATTACCCGGCTGGTTTCTGAATCTGTGAAATTTTATAGTGGATTATAACTTGTTTCATTTCAAATTGTAAATATGTTCATCTTCATGACAACTTACACAATTTTTGTATGTCAAATTAAGGAAAACAAGAACAGTCGCTGTCATTTCTGGCCAATCCATGACCTGAAATAATAGTGTACTGGCCGGGAAAAATATTCACCTATTTAATGATTTTTAACTATTTGAAAACATTCAGAGATTTTTATACTATTGACTATTCATTGACACGACAGAGATAAAAATTTGTGAAATCAGTGCTCTGCGGTTTCTCTTCCCCGGGAATAACAGGTACCAAATTTATTCTGAATTGTATTGCAATTGGAATGTTATGATATTATTTTTTCTGTAATCATGATTTATCTCCGGTTTAACCACTCGCCATAGAATTCTCCCTTGTTTTCATACGGCGGATGATTTGTCATCCGTTTTTCATTCATTTATTGAAGGAACTCATATGACCCGATCAAAACTTGAACCAAAACTCCTTACCGTTCTCAAAGAAGGCATTTCAGGGAAAACACTTCTGCACGATCTCTCTGCCGGAGTTATCGTCGGTATTGTTGCATTACCCCTTGCCATCGCTTTTGCCATTGCAAGCGGTGCAAAGCCGGAACAGGGATTGTATACGGCGATTGTCGCCGGTTTTCTGATCTCATTGTTGAGCGGCAGCCGGGTCCAGATCGGCGGCCCAACAGGCGCATTTGTGGTGATTATTTACGGGGTCATACAGAAATACGGGTACAGCGGTCTGGTCACTGCCACGATCCTGGCCGGTATTATGCTAATTCTGATGGGGGTTTTCAGGCTTGGCGTGATTATCAAGTATATTCCCTATCCGGTCACAGTCGGATTTACTACCGGGATAGCTGTGCTGATCGCTGTCTCACAATTTAAGGATTTTTTTGGACTTGAATTGACGAATCTTCCCGCAGAATTTTTGGGGAAGCTGGAAATCTATGCCCAGGGTTTTGGCAGTATCAACTTCTGGGCAGCCGGTATCGGCCTTTTTACTGTACTGCTGTTGATCCTTCTGCCGAAATTATGGCCGAAATTTCCTGCGTCCCTGCTTGCCGTGGTCATCACCACGCTTGCCGTGAAACTTTTTAACCTTCCTGTCCAGACAATTAAAACATTGTTCGGCAGCGTGCAGGCCTCATTTGGATCGCTGAGTTTTCCGTCCATCGATTTTTTAAAAATACCCGAACTGCTTCCCAGCGCGGTTGCGATTGCGTTTCTCGCCGGAATAGAGTCCCTGCTTTCCGCTGTTGTGGCCGACGGGATGACCGGCAGAAGGCACAGGTCAAATATGGAACTGGTTGCGCAGGGGGTTGCAAATATCGCATCTGTCTGTTTCGGCGGAATCCCTGCAACCGGTGCCATTGCCCGGACAGCAACCAACATAAAAAACGGCGGCACGACCCCGTTTGCCGGTATATTTCATGCGGTGACTTTGCTTTTAATCATGCTTTTCCTTGGCGAGTATGTCTCTTTTATCCCGATGGCGACGCTCGCGGGTATTCTTATGGTGGTCAGCTACCGGATGAGCGAAATCCATCTTTTTGTCAAATTGCTTAAAAGTCCGAAAAGCGACATTCTTGTTTTGCTTGTTACCTTTGTCCTGACACTGCTATTGGATCTTGCCGTCGCAATTCAGGTTGGTATTGTACTCGCAGCGTTGTTGTTTATGCGGCGGATGAGCAGTGTGACCAACGCGGAATACGTGACCAGCAAGGCTGTTGAAATTGAAGATGTCGAGGAAGAGGTGGACGCAGAGAGCATCCGCGGTCTGACCGTGCCACCCGATGTGGAAATATTCGAAATCAATGGGCCGTTTTTCTTCGGCGCCGCGGATAAATTCAGGAGCCAGATCAGTCTGATCGAAAAAAAACCAAAAATATTGATCCTTCGGCTGCGGAAAGTCTCCGCGGTCGATGCGACTGCCCTGTATGCGCTTGAGGATATCATCGACCGTTCAAAGCGGGATCATATGACAATCATTTTGTCCGGACTTCAGCCTGCTCCGAAGAAAGTGCTGGAGAACTACGGTCTTGCGAAAAAACTGGGAAATGAGAACATCACCAATGGTATCAATTCGGCGATTGCGCGCGCGGAATCGCTTCTGGGCGGGAAGAATAAGGATAAGGAACTCAGGAGATGAGATAATCAACGGCTCCGCCCTTGTCACAAGATTCAGTTGTCATCCTGAGAAGCCCTGATCCTGTG
>JAFGJO010000067.1 GCA_016929065.1 Spirochaetales bacterium
AAAGGAGGCAGCCAGTCCTGCTTCAGCCTAAAAAGGGGACATTTCTAAAGAGTTAAAATGGGGGACATTTTAAAGGAGTCTTGACATTTGCAGACAACAATTATTGACAAACAAAATAACGGCGTTTATAGTAACAGTTCAGCGTGAAAGGTTTGGAATATTCTTTCTATTCACTCACGTGCGACATCCCCCCTATCAAAGGAGAAACTGATGAGTCTAACCACACAATCAATCCGGAATATCGTACTATGCGGTCATGGCAGCACCGGAAAAACAACACTGACAGAGCAGATTCTGTTTAACGGGGGAGCGATTCCAAAAGCTGAATATGTTGAAACCGGAAAAACAGTCAGTGATTACACTGATGAAGAAATTGCCCGGAAAGTATCAATCCATGTATCACTATCGACCGTTACATGGAACAATTTCAAGATCAACATTTTTGACACCCCGGGTATCGGCGACTTCATGGGAGAAACCATTTCAGCATTCCGCGCCGCAGAGTGTGCGGTTGTACTTGTCGGTGCTGATGTCGGCGTGCAGATTGAAACCATTAAAATCTGGCGCAGATTGAATACAATTAATTACCCGCGTATTATTTTCATCAACAAAATGGAAAAAGAGCATGCAGACTTTGACAAAGCCCTTGCGGATCTTTCTGATAAATTCAAGGTGAATTTTGTTCCTGTTATTGTCCCGGTCGGCAAAGGCAAGGATTTCAAAGGTGTTATCGATCTGCTTCAAATGAAAGCATTTTTACATGTTGAGGGAAAAAAGGCCGTTGCCGAGGATATTCCCGCAGATCTGCAGCCATACGCCCAGGAAATGAGAGAACGGCTCGTCGAAGCAGCCGCAGAAGGTGATGATGCGCTTATCGAAAAATTCTTTGCAGAAGGCAATCTTTCAAACGAAGAAATAGACCTCGGCCTTCGCAAGGGAATCATGAACAACAAGGTATTTCCTGTCTGTTCCGGCGCCGGCCTGGAAAATAATGGAGTACACAATTTGCTCGATTTTATTACTCATGCGGCTCCGGCTCCCTATAGAACAGTAAAGGCAGTCGACAGCAAGGGAAATGAAACTGAATGCACCATCAATGCAGACGGCCCTGTCCAGGCTTTTGTATTCAAAACAAGTATCGACCAGTTTTCGGGCAAATTGTCATTCATCAAGGTGATATCCGGGAAACTTCTTCCGGATGGTGAATTAATCAATACACGCGGCGAAAAAAAAGAAAAAACAGGGAAACTGTATACCGCAGTGGGGAAAAAACATGATGAAACCGACATGCTGATTGCGGGAGATGTAGGCGTATTGCACAAACTAAACACAGCTGAAACGAATGATTCATTATGTCAGGCAGATGCGATGGTATCATTTACCCCGCTTGCCCTGCCCCAGCCGGTCCATTCAGTTGCAATTACCGCAGTGTCGAAAAAAGATGAAGACAAACTGAATCAGCTTCTCCTTCGTGCAGCTGAAGAAGATCTGACCTTCTCGGTAAAATACAACAAGGAAACAAAAGAAACGGTTGTCTCCTGTATGGGAGAACTTCAACTCAACATTATACTCGATAAAATCAAGGACAAACAGAAGATAGAGATTGAAACAAAAGTGCCGAAGGTTCCCTACCGTGAAACCATTCAGGCACAAGCCGGTGCTGAATATGCGCATAAAAAACAGACAGGCGGACATGGCCAGTACGCCAAAGTGGTAATAGAGATTGCACCCATCGCACGCGGAGAGCAGTTCAAGTTTGTCAACGCCATTTTCGGCGGCGCTGTTTCAAAGGGATATATTCCGGGAGTTGAAAAGGGCATTCTTGAAGGAATGGAACATGGAATTCTTGCAGGGTATCCCATTGTTGATATTGAAGCAAAAATAGTTGACGGAAAAGAACACCCTGTTGACTCTTCGGAAATGGCTTTCAAACTTGCAGCACGGGGCGCTCTCAAAGATGCTATGGAAAAGGCAAAGCCGGTCCTCCTTGAACCGGTCGCCAATTTGACCGTCTATGTCGACGATACGTATCTTGGAGACATCCTTTCTGATATTTCCAGCCGCCGGGGGAAAGTATTGGGGCAGGAACCGATCGGCGGGGGTATCCTTGAAGTCCGTTCCCAGGTACCGCAGGCAGAACTCCTTCGGTATTCAATTGACCTGAAGGCAATTACTTCCGGGACCGCCTCCTTTGAAATGGAATTTGACCATTACAGTCCGATCACCGGCAAGATTGCAGAAGATGTTATCAAGGCCGCAGAACAAATGAAAGAAGAAGCGCACGCATAACGGTGAGAAAACAGAAATAAACAGGTGAACGCCGGACTGCATGTCCGGCGTTTTTTTCAGCAAATTCTTGGCAGCATATCGGAAACAAGCATGTCGCATATTCTTGTTCCGCCGACATCTGTTTTCAAATATACTTTTTCATTCTCATCCTTTTCAAAATATCCGATGACCGCAGCGTTTTTTCCCAGATCATGTTCATGAAGCAGCTGGACTATTTTTCCGGCTGAATCAGAGGCGGCGATGATCACCACCTTTCCTTCATTTGCCAAATACAGCGGATCAAATCCGGTAATTTCACATATTGCCCTGACTTCTTCGTGGACAGGGAGATGCTTTTCATTCAGGACACAGGAGCAGCCGGTACCGGGAGTAAACTCATTCAGAGTTGTCGCAAGGCCTCCCCGGGTGGGATCCCTCATTATTTTTACTTCACCTGGTCTGCACGATGCAAGGACATGCCGGACAAGTGCGCTCAATGGGGCAACATCGCTTTTTATTGATGATTTCAGGGGGAAATCCTGCCTTGCGGTCATCACTGCAGCAGCATGGTCACCCAATGTTCCGGAAACAATAACTGCATCACCGGGTTCGATCTTTTGATTTGTAACAGAAAAAACATCAGCTGCAAGGGTGCCAATTCCGGATGTATTGATGAAAATTCCGTCGGCACTCCCCTTCTCGACGACTTTGGTATCGCCGGTGACAATCCTCACATTGACCGCGTCTGCGACGGCTCTCATAGATAATGCGATTTCATCAAGCTCGCTTATTGCGAACCCTTCTTCGATGATGAATCCGCAGCTCAATGCGATGGGGACAGCTCCCATCACTGACAAATCATTTACTGTTCCGCATACCGCCAGAGTGCCGATATTTCCGCCGGGAAAAAAAACAGGCCGGATAACGTAACTGTCGGTGGTAAATGCAATGTTCCCTGCCCGAATATCAATAACTGCACTATCCATTAATAAATTCAAAGTGCTGTTGCCGAAGTGTTTGACACAGATTTCCTGTATAAGCTGGCGGGAAAGGATTCCCCCGTTGCCGTGAGCGAGTTCAATATGAGTCGATTTCATTTATACGCCTTCGATGACAACCAAACCGGGAATGAGCTTTGGTTCCTGTTCTATTTTTTTAATAAACTTTTCCAGATCCTTTTTGGGAAACTCCGGAGTTATTATAAATTCACTTCCCAACTGTACAATTTTATTCCCTGGATCAATCCAGCGTATTACCGCATCACAGGTCATGTTTTTGTCATTTCCATGTTCCGAGAGAATTTCCAGGGAGATGCGGCCGCCCTCTTTATACCCGTTTTCCTTGAACACAAGAAACTGTGCTCCGCTTTCGGAAATATTAATCAGATACGCATCATTATTCATGTCAATTTTTGCTTTTAAAAAGATACTGTACCGTTTTGTCTTGCGCATGAATGGAATCTCTGCATGTTCCTGATAGTTCGGATCAATTTTTTTTGCCGCGGTAATTTTCGTGCCGGCAACACTGCCCACGCCATTCCAGGGTGCAGGATTTTCATGATCATCGAAAAAAGAGAGATGGAAGGCATCAAAGACAAGCTTTGCCGAAATCAACCCGATCCCGAAACGTTTGAATGAGTGCTTTTTTCTGTAGGTTTGAAAATCATCCGCCAGAACATTCAACTTGTTTATTGATTTTTCAAGGGAATAGGGTAAACGAGCCAGGTCAAATCCTCCGGCATGATCAATAATGCTGAACCGCAGATAATTGTCATTTATTTCAAAAGCAATTTGAATTTCTCTTGAGCTGTTTATTTCATGCAGCGCACGGATTGAATTGGTGACCAATTCGGTCAGGGCAAATTTTATCACTGTATTTTCATCAGGCGAAAGAGGGAACTCTACCAGTTCAAGTATTCTGAAAAACATGGAGGCGTTCAATTTTGGAGAAAACTCGATTTTGAGCTGTGAATAAAAATTGTCGTTATAACTCAGATACGCCATATATATTCAAAGTATACACAAAATAGAAAAAAAATAAAGCTCAAGTTTTTTTAGGGTGCGATTTTAAAAACAGGCTTGGATATCAAACAGTGATCTCATGCCGGTGCTATTAATTAGTTTAACAAACCGGGGAGAATATGCCCACTTGATATAAAAATTGGAATGAAAAACTGTTTGGACTTCTCTGCCTTGATGAGCAGTTTACAGTGCCTGTATGGAGGAGAACTGTCAAGGTTTCGATCAGCAAATAAGCTGAGCGAAACCTTGGGTTTTTCAATAAGCAGTTCTGCAACACAAAATAATTCCGAACATACCAGCGAGATAATTTGTGAAAATGTCACACTCGTATATCTTTGACAGCAGTCTTGCCCATGCCCTCCTGCCAGTCGCAGCACAGGCTGAATGCTTCTGCCGCACTTTGTATTACAGGGGGCGGGGTCATCGGCCATGAATCCTGCCGAAATTGAAATATATTCCACACGATCCCTCTGCACTCACCATGCAGGCTCCGACAGGATTCTCCGGGGTGCATTGCTGCTTGAACAGGCTGCATTGATTTGGAGTTTTCTTGCCTTTCATGACATCGCCGCAGATACAGCCGGGGTGTTCTTTTTGTTGGGGCAGCGAAACCGCATATTTTTTCTCTGCATCCAGATGACTGTATTTCCCTGCAATTGATAATCCGCTCCCGGGTATGGTTCCCAGCCCGCGCCAAGATACATCTGCCGTGACAAAGACCTCATTCATTATTTTTTGTGCAGCAGTATTTCCCTCTTTTTTCACTGCTCTGGTGTACTGGACCACAATTTCCTGTTTTTTTGCAATAATCATTTCAACGAGTGTCCTTATTGATGCAAGCATGTCCGTCGGTTCAAAGCCGGAGACGACACCCGGTATCGGATATGTTTCAATCACCGGGTCATACATTCCTGTTCCCATGACCGCGGTCACATGCCCGGGAAGAATGAACCCGTCAATTAATGCTTCCGGATCGGACAGAAGTGCCTTCATAGCCTGCGGCATGGTTTTTAATGCGGTGAGAAAGGCGATATTCCCAATCCCCTGCTGTTCAGCTTCCCTGATTGCAACTGCAATACCCGGGGCTGTGGTCTCAAAACCTATTGCCAGAAAAACCGTCTTTCTCCCGGGATTTTCTTTTGCAATGGACAACGCATCCATGGGAGAAAAACAGATTCTGACATCCCTGCCCAGTGAACGCTGCTTGAGCAGTGTTGAGGTGCTGCCCGGAACGCGGAGCATGTCGCCGAATGAAGCAATAATCACATCATGCTCCTGGAGCAGTGCAATAGCAGTATCGATATATTCGGTGGAGGTCACACACACCGGACACCCCGGCCCGCTTTTCAGTGTCAGTGTTTCCGGGAGAAGGGTGTGCAGCCCGTATTTCATGGTGGTCAACGTGTGGCCGCCGCATATTTCCATAATGGTTAACCGGGTATTGCCCTGAAGAGCGTTGATTTGATCACTGATTATCCGGGCAGCTTTTTCACTGCGGAATTCTTCCAGATATTTATTCATGATCAATCCCGAGATTTTCCATTTCCCTGTACAATTTTAATGTCTCGTCAGCATCCTCTTTATCAAGTTTCTGTATCGCGAACCCGGTATGAACAATCACATAATCATCCACGACGGCATCCGGGAGCAGACTGAAATTTATTTCATAGAAGACATTTCCGCTTTCGACAACACCGGTGCCCCCGTTTCGTGATACAACTTTCATTGGTATAGCCAGACACATTCTTCAAGCTCCTGTTTATGGATTTCCCTGGCGATTGCCGCCTGCCCCAAAGCCAGGCCGCCGTCGTTACACGGCACCTGTTGGTGAGTATATACAAGATAATTGCTTGCCGACAGTTTTTCAACCATTGAATGCAGAAGATATTCATTCATAAAACATCCGCCGGAGAGGACAACCTTCCTTATTCCTGTTTTCGCTGAAATACTATCAACAGCCTTCATTATGCCGTTTGCAAGTCCATTGTGAAATTTAACCGATATTGTCCCGGCAGAGGCACCCGCTAAATAATCGTTCAGAATGCTGACAATTGCGTTTTCCCAAACGATCTCCACGAGTCCTGATGATTCTGATTTTTCAACCGGAAATAGATATGACTCATCACTCACTGCATTTATGGCCTGTTCAAGTTCGACAGCCGGCTGGCCTTCATAATCCGCATGAAAGCAGACATGCGCAATCGCTGAAACTGCATCAAACAGTCTTCCGGCGCTTGTCGTAACAACACCTGTTTTGTTTTTCAGCTGGTACAAATACATTTTTATTTGGTTTTCGGGTACTTCCCGAAACAGTTCATGGAGTGTATCCTCTTTTTCCGGCCCAAGGCTCTTCCATAAATATGCGAATGCAGCTTTCCACGGCTCCTGTACTGCGCTGTCGCCCCCTGGCATGAGTACCGGAGAAAGACAGGCTTCTCTGGTAAACCCGGTATAGTCGGCAATGAATATTTCTCCGCCCCAGATGGTGTTGTCGGGGCCAAGCCCTGTTCCGTCAAACGCCACACCAATCACTTTTTCCTGCAGCTGGTGTTCAGCCATGCAGGATGCGATGTGGGCATGATGATGCTGGATCACAACCCTGCGGCAGTCTTTCATCCAGGCCAGTTTCTGAGGCGGTTTTTTTACAGCTTGTGTGGACAGGTATTGTTCGTTCAGGTCATGGGCAATTATTTTCGGTATTTTTTCGTATATTTTTACAAAATGGGACACCGCCTGGATAAAGGCGTCGTATGTTTCCCTGTTTTTAAGATCTCCGATATAATGACTCATGTATAATGAATGATCGAACCCAAGACAGATCGTATTTTTTAATTCCGCTCCGACAGCCAAAACCGGTTCACCGAATTCCGCAGTTGAGACAACCGGATTGGGAACAAATCCCCTTGCCCGCCGCAGTGGAATATCGTGTTTATTCCAGAGCCGGATCACCGAGTCGTCTGTTCTGATATAAATGTCCCTGTTTCCCAGCAGAAAATAATCTGCAATGTCCGCTAACTGCCGGAAAGCAGTATCATTTTTAAAAGCGATCGGCTCATCACTGACATTTCCGCTTGTCATGACCAGCGGAAAATCAAGCATGTTGAATAAAAGATGCTGCAGGGGTGTGTACGGGACCATGACACCAAGATTATGGTTCCCCGGCGCGACTGCCTCTGCGATGTGGCTGTTCTTGTTTTTTTTCAACAACATGATCACCCGATCGGTCATCTGGATTCGCTGCTCTTCTTCCCTGTTGGTATCACATAATTCACTCACCTGTTCGATATTTTTCACCATAACCGCGAATGGTTTTTTTTCACGGTATTTCCGTAATCTCAGTTTTAAAACCGCTTCCTGATTGTACGCATTGACCGCCAGATGAACACCGCCAAGCCCCTTTACGGCGAGGATATTGCCCGCTTCAAGAATGCTCCCGGCTTCCCGGATCATCTCTGATATTTTTCGTGCATTATCGCCGTTATGAAGTATTTGTGCTCTTGAATTATAAAGTGAATAAACAGGACCGCATTCAAAACAGGCATTCGGCTGTGCGTGGAAACGCCTGTCTGTTGGATCATCATATTCTTTTTGGCAAGCCGGGCACATGACAAATCCTGCCATGGTCGTATTTTTTCTGTCATAGGGAATGTCCTTGATAATCGTGTAGCGGGGCCCGCAGTGGGTGCAGTTTATATAGGGATAATAATATCGCCGGTTTTGCGGATCGAATAATTCTTCAAGACATTCAGGGCAGGTCGCCGCGTCGGGAGAGATTCTGGTTGATTTGGTTTTTCGGCTGTCACTTTTTATTATCGAAAATGCAGGAAATAGTACATCAGTCTGAATATGTTCCTTTTTTATCGAATCAATTTTTGCCAGAATCGGCGGATTCGACAGTATATCTTTTACCAGAGAATCAATATCACCGTCTTTTCCCTGAACAATAATTTCAACACCGGCAGAATCATTCTGGACAGTACCATTCAAATTGAGTTGTAATGCTGTATTATATACAAACGGACGAAATCCCACACCTTGGACGATTCCGGTTACCGTTATTTTCGCGGTTGTCATCTTTTTCATAATATAATGTTTGCTTCAGGACGTTTCAACCGGGAAATCAGTTATTTTGCCTCGGACAGATTTTTAAAGGAATTATTGCAAAAAACGGGGCTATCCTGCTTGAGGGACAGCCACGTTATCGGGACGTTATTTCACAAGCGTTTTTTTTGCTTTTTCGTAAATTACGAATCCCAGAAAAACAGTGAGTGCCGTACAAAGTCCGATGATAACGAGTACCGAATAAATCATACATGCCCATCCGGCGGCCTCACAGATATAATTCAAGGCCATTGGCTGCCGTGATGAAATTTCCTGAAGTGATATTTTGACCGTGCTGAGGGATTTTTCAGAGTCAAATTGTCCAAGATTTACTCCCATAGTCTGAATCTGCTGTTCAATAGAAAGTATTTTTTCCTCAAGCTTTATGAATTCATCAATATCCCCGCTTTTACTTTTCAATGCCATTAAAGAATTCCGCATCTTTTCGAGCGAATTTTTTGATGCAAGCATTTCCCGATATTCTTTTGTTTTATCGGTTTTGGTAATACTCAAATTATCTATTGGAATACTTTGTTTCAAATCGTCAACAAATTCGGAGAATTTGTCCGGATCAATACCGATAACCAGATTCATGTTTCTGGTATTGTTGTTCTCGACAGTATTTTCCGACTGAACAACCGCGGTATATTTAAAAATACGTTCAAATATGTTTTTCTTTTCTTTTTCGAAATCTGCAGTCGTGCTGTACAATTCCGCTATTTTTTCATATTTTTGCTCAAGGGAGATACCCATTTCATTCACTGCAAGTTCTGTAATATAATTGTTTCGTGCGGGTATTTTTCCTGAATAATAACTGTTCCCGGGCTGAAAGACCATCCCGTCTGATTGTTCGAACCAGACAAGATTATACACAAGTTTTCCGGAAAACAGAATAAGGTACCCGGCCAGACAAAATATCAGGCCTTTTATAATTTTTGATTTCATGACAACCTCCAGCTATATTTTGTTGCAGTATATCCGAAAGCATGAAAGTAATTGTTTTCTTGAGGTAAAATCTTGTAAAAAATAATTATTTCCGGGTGGAAAACGAAATATTTTCTTCGATCCATTCAACATTTGATCTGTTTATCTGTTATAAATATCAGGAAAATCAATTCAAATAATTTTATTGTTTTTTTAGCATTATTATAAAACTGATGATATAATGACTCTATAATTATACAGGCAGGGAGAAAACACTTATGTCAGATATACAAAAAGATTTAAACCTTAAACGTCCCGGGGGGGTGACCTTTGCAGCAGTCATGATGATTATTTTCGGTGTCTCAGGACTTGGCGGAGCGCTGCTTAATTTTCTGGTGATTGCCCTCACGGGCAGCCCGGCGGGTATTTTCAAGATTATGAGGGCGATGTATCCTCCATATATGCACGAATACCTGGACAGCATGATGGCCGCATTTCAGGGGAATGCAGCGGTGATGTATCTCATGTATATTTTCGGCCTCGCGGCCTCGGTAATCGGGCTGATTGCAGGAATTTCACTCATGACCTCCAGAAAAAGAGGAATTCTGCTCTCAAAAGTATATCTTGTGGGGTATACACTAACGCTTATTCTTACCTCTATCTGGACATTCAGCCTTTTGGGTATCCTCGCCGACAGTACCGGATATCTGTTCCCTTCCGGCAGTGTCTCCGGCCGCTCGATCGAAGCATTCAGCGGAATCATGCGGGCTACGTATTATGTGAGCGGTATCATCGGTATTGCAATTTCTGCAGGCTACGTTATTGCGATCTTTGTTGTTCTGAATCAGCAGAAGAGCAGGGATTATTTTGCCTTACTGCCATAGGGTAACTGTACTGTCATTGCCATATTCGACTCTATTGCAGCTTTTCAGAACGAATTCTCGGTTATTTTTTGGTGAAAAAAAATTAAAATAATGATTGCATTAAATTCCACAAAGTGCTATATTAATGAAAATTAGTTTAATTTTTGTGTTAATTTTATTTATTTTCTATTATCAGGAAATCTTGGTGATAGCGGTTATTGGATTTTTATTGGTTTACTTCTTCAATGATTATTTTTCTGCGAAAACATCAATTCATGGCAAGACGATATCAACTCTAAAAACATTCCATTACGTAAATAAGTATAATTCAAACACAGCGAATTTTTAATGAATTATTCCAAAAAGAGAATAATTCGAATGTCAAGGAGTTTTCTATGGCAAAAAAAATCTATGTGGGTAATCTGAGCTACAACACCGGCGAATCAGCTCTCAACGATCTGTTTGCAACACACGGTGAAATCGTGTCGACAAAACTGGTTTCAGACCAGATGACCGGCCGTTCAAAGGGTTTTGCCTTTATTGAAATGGCAAATGAAGCCGAGGCACAGGCAGCGATTGATGCTTTAAACGGAAAAGAAGTTGACGGCAGAAACATTAAAGTGAATGAAGCTATCGATAGACCGCGCAGAAACAATTACTAAAATTATTAACCCGTCTGGTTTCCAGACGGGTTTTTTTTATTTTATGGGTTTCGCAACCTGCCTGCTCTTTTTCCATCTCAAGGGAGTAATTCCAGCATATTTTTTGAAAACAGTTGAAAAATAAAACTGATTATCATAGCCCAGTTTTTCGGCAATTTCTGCAATTTTATACCCGGTTGTCTCAAGCAGGGACATCGCCCGTTCCATCTTGATTTTCTCATGCAGTCTCTGTACGGTCGTACCGGTGAGTTTTCGTGTCCATCGGACCAGCGTTGAGACAGAAACATTCAGTTCAAGGGCAAATTTTTCAATATTGGTGGGTTCAGTAATATACTGCGAAAGACATTTTACGATTTGATGAGACTGAAGGCTTTTCCCGCCCTTTTTTTTTACCATAAACAGTTTATCTGGATGCATTGCATACCCGGATTTACTGATAGCCGATTTATTCGGCAGTCGTCCATGCAGAGACGGGCTTTTCGGTGGTGTCATTGTGTGTTTGATGATTCTGTATATCGTCGGACTGATAATCATCCTGATCGTGTCATACAATGGGATATCAAACGGCCCCATCTCAAAAATGACATATCCGATATAAGATTCACGGTAATTGCACAGCTGAAACATCATGGAATACCGTTTGTTCGGATAGCAATTTTTTGGAAGTATACAGTGAGCGGAAACTTTTCCCTTGGTATGATCCCGGAAACTGTTGTTGTTTGCCTGATGCACTGCAACAATTCTTCCTGAACCGGGATGATTTGCTTCAACATGCGTCAATACCACAAAAGCACCCGGTATTTCAAATTCCATGCAATTGATCTTGAGCAACTGGCCGAATTCTTCAAAATTTTCAACGGCATTGTAATCGGCAGCAAAAAATGCCATCTTTCCCATCTGGTACGTATTGTTCATACGTGACATTGTTATATAATTTATGGATATCCGGATCATGACGCGTGCCTGATGAAATATATTCTCCGCAACAAACACCATACCAGGATTTATTTTAATTTCAGAAAGAAACATAATCCGGATCTCGCTGATAAAAGAATCCAGGGTGAGGATTTTTTCTATTGAGTACTTATTCCCGAAAAAATATTTTTTCAGAGCACTGACAAAATCACTGGTAGATTTTGTCTCCATGTCGTTGACAAGCGCATTACAGATATCTTCCACGTATTCATTATTAAATTCAGGATCATACTTGTGAATAATTGTTTCCATACGGGTTTCGATAATACCCTTTTTGGATTGTATTACATTATCTGCAGGTTTTTTCCCGGCAAAAGTTGACTGCTTTTTTGGGTGTTCCATCATCCTGTGTGCTGATACTTCCTGACAGCCGCAGGATTGCCGCGTAATAAATTCCACCGGCATGCGGGTCACTGCCAAAACAGGTTTTTTCAAAAGCTGATCCAGGATCAGCTGTATTGCGGTATACCCGTACTGATAATATTGCGGGTCAACTGTTGTAAGAGGCGGTTCTGCTCGAATCCCCTCAAAAGTATTGTTAAAACCCGTAATGGCAATATCCCCGGGTACCTGTATATTTCTCGCCTGCAGAATGTGTATCAGTCTGTTTGAAACGAGATCGCTGATCGTAACGATCGCTTCGATATCTTTTTTTGGTTTCAGTTTATTTTTGTCAAAAAAACTGGATACCGCCTGACTGATAAAACGGTGGTCAACGTCCTTCAGGATGTAGACAAGGTCCTCATTGTACGGAATATTTTTTTCCTGGAGCACTTTTTTATAGGTTAAAAACCTTTCTTCATTGCAGTAATCATGGTGATACCCCTTTTTGTCCCCGATAAAGGCGATTTTTGTCAAACCGTGAACGTCGACAAGATGGTTCATGATTCTGCGGATTCCAAGTTCATTATCGATAGTCAGAGAAGGAATGTTTTCAATCTTCATGCCCAGACATACACTGGGGACCGTCTTGATTTCAGCATGAAACTTTTCAACTTCTTCGAATGACATGATGTATGCAATTGAAGAAGCCCAGGAAATGAGCCCGTCTATATTCCTTTTATTGAGAAACGGAAAAACTTCCTTGTAGTACTGTCCAAAAGTAAATGTATCCCCCAGGGAATATTTGTATCCGCTGCAAAAATTGATAAGATTGACATCAAGGTCCTTGGCCGCGGAATTCACCCCGGCGACCAGTTCCTGGGCAAGACTGCTCCTGAAATCGGCAATGGCAAGAAAACCGATGGTCGTTCTTTCAGATGAGCCGGTTGCCTTTATTCTTTTTTTTGTTTCATTTATCATTTGATTGTTCCACTCCGGGATAAAAATACAACATACCTTTATGCCATCACAATATTTTTTCATGGAGCAATGTGTCAAGATAATATTAGACCAGATTTTATGTATTGACCAGATATTATATATTTAAAAATTCAGTTCCAGACGGCTGTCCCGACAGATCATGATACATCAACGGGTCAGGCTGATACAGATTAACCCCTGTTCGTTGATTGCGCACTCCCCAGCCACGTTACAAGCTTTCCGATTCCTTCTTCTTTATCTGATGATACGACAAATACTTCACTTTTCCCGTTTACATTCAAAATATTCTGTTTGTATTGCTCTGCATTTACTTTGAGGTAGGGAACAAGGTCAATTTTCGTAATAACAGCAGCTTCGGAGTCACGAAACAGCAAGGGATACTTCAGCGGTTTGTCTTCTCCCTCTGTCACCGAGATAACGGCAATTTTTGCTTGCTCGCCAATGTCAAACTCCGCGGGGCAAACAAGGTTCCCGACATTCTCGACGAAGACGATATCATAATCGGCAAGCGTCAGATCGGAGAGCACGCGGAATATCGTCTCTGCACTCAAATGACAGGCCCCGTGGGTAACAATCTGATGGGCATGAATATTTACGGCACTCAGACGCTCTGCATCATTTGCTGTCTCGACATCCCCTTCGAGTACCAGACATTTTTTGCCGTGTTCCTTTTCCAGTAATGGACACAGTTTTTCCAGGAGCGCTGTCTTTCCGCAGCCGGGTGAGCCGATAATATTGTACATCGTTATATTGTTTTGTTTGAGAATATCACGGATTTTTCCGGTCCACTCTTCGTGGCTGCTCATGATGTTCTTATATATATTTATTTTCTTTTCATTCATCCTTATCCACTCCCATATTCTCTATGTACAGTTCCCTGCCTTCTTTTATCTCGATATTTCTTGAACTGCAATGTGCACACACAAACATCAACCCCCGTTTGGGCATTTCTTTTTTACAGTCATTACAAAAAAGAATAACCGGTTTCCAGGTAATTGTCAGTATGCTTTTTTGAAAGGGAGTGTCCATTGTGACAACCTCCCATGCAGCCCGCAGGTTTTCTTCGATTACCTGATGCATTTCGCCGATCACCAGCTGGACAGTATTTACTTTCGGCCGGGGATGTAACGTATTGTATTCTTTTTCAAGGGCGGAAAATATTGATTCACAAATTGAAAACTCATGCACAGTTTCGTTATATCACATAATTTCTTTTATGACAGCATCAATGCAGGTTTCAACTTTCCGTAAAACTGTTTCAGACATTGGTTTGCCGAAAGCCATTCCCTCAGGCTGAATCCCGAAAATGACCACTTGCTGTAATTCAGGATATGTATTTTTTGCAATTTCAATCAGGGAAAGCAGATCGCCCTCATGCAGGGAACAGTGCGCAAGCTGTTTCACCGAAACCACATCCTCCGGCGTAAAGCGGAAAATCGTTCCGGGTTTTTTGTTCATATACGCGCAGTCGACAACCACCAGTTTTTCAACCTCTTCAAGCATATGGAGCAGGGAAAAGCCGGTTGTCCCGCAATCGACGAACATTTCCTTTTTATGAGGATATTTTTCGATAAGTTTTTCGATAATGAGCGGGCCTATCCCCTCATCTTCTGCCAGGGGATTTCCGAATCCAATTACTTTGATCTTAAGCATAAACTGATTTGAGTTTCTCGCAAAGATCGCGAAGATCGCAAAGGAGTGTCATTCTTGACTTCTTTTCTTTGCGCACTCCGCGTGCTCTGCGTGAAATATCTTCTTTCTTTACACAAATTCTACATTCAAAAAATGCGTTGAACAGGAAATACACGGATCATACGACCGCACCAGCATTTCCAGAAGCAGCGTTATCTCTTCCTGCGGCCGGTCAATAATCTGCGGCACGAATGCCTCAAAATCCTTCTGGATGTTTCCATGGTTCTGCCCTGTCGGAATACAGATATTCGCTTTTATACATTTCCCGTCATCATCAAATGCATAGCGGTGATATAAAATACCGCGCGGTGCTTCAACACACCCGACACCCTCACCTGCTTTTGGTTTTGAAACAGGTTTTTCCGGCTTGATCCCCGCGGTCAGAAGGTCATCAATCAGCTGGAGAGAGTGCTCGACGACCTGAACAGCCTCGACGACCTGCGCAACATTGTTGAAATACGGATTGCAGTTTCCTTTTTTCAGTCCAAACTTCTCTGCGACCGATTTTGCGAGCGGGAGGAGTTGTTCCGCATTATTGTTGAATCGTGCAAGTGCACCCACTGCGAATGATTCGCGATGCCATTTACACCATTTTGCAGTGGACTGCGGGGAAACGTATTCATTGGCGACACTTTCAAACTGATGAATATCAGTAAGCTCGTCAATATCAGTGCTTTTTATTTTTCCATGGTAAAATGTATAGTATTCCGGCATTGTCAGCGAAATATATTCTGTCGGTCTGTCAAATGCCGGTAATTTGCCTGCAAGAGAGAGGACCACATCGGCAATGGTGCTTAACAGCGGGATAGTCGCCTCCAGCTGTTTTTTATAGCCAAGGAGTTCCTGATTCGTCGGCAGTTTCGAAAATCCGCCCGGTTTGACCGTTACCGGATGCGTCATTCTTCCACCAATCAGTTCCATGCCGTCATTCCCGGTTTTGTGCGCAGTAATGATTGTTTTTACAACATCGGGGTGCGAGGCAACCAGCGGGACCACAGACTTTTGCCCCAGAAGATCCGGAGCAACGAGATAGCCGACATGCAGGACATGGCTTTCAATCTGTTCTGCATAATGCATTAAAATCCGCAACTTGTCTGTCTGCGGCGAGACAGTGATGCCCAGCGCATCTTCAACACCTTTAATCGCAGCGAGTGAGTGAGTAACCGAACAAATTCCGCAAATCCGCGACACAATCGTCTGAATGTCTTCATAGCTTTTCCCTTTTACCATTGCCTCAAAAAAACGCGGTGCTTCAGGGACCTGCCATTCCACTTTTTCTATTGTCCCGTCGCTTGCTTTGACGCGGATGTTTCCGTGCCCCTCAACGCGGGTAACATGTTTGACATTGATATCTACATTAGCCATTCTGCGTCTCCTCTATCAGTTGATCAGAAAACCTGTTGAGGTTTTCTGATCATTTCAATTATTATTGAAATTGCGCATGGATTTGTATATGGCAAATCCAGAGCAACTTTCTTAAACAGGTTGTTGAAAAGGCTCAACTTTTTTTTACCAACCTGTTATGTGTTGAAAAGCATAAGCTTCTCTTCAAGATCTTTCATGGTTTTGCCGTATTTTTCCATGACATCCCGGGCTGCATTGACATTTGGATCATCCACAAAGCCGCGGCAGCCGAAGCACCAGAATCCATTGGAAGGGCATTTTGCGCCGCACCCTGCCCGGATCACCGGCCCAAGACAGATTTCGTTATACTCATACCGGCAGATATTCCCGGCTTTTTTGCACTCAACGCACACCGGATAATCCGGAATATTCGGCGTTTTTCCGGCACCAAGGCACCGGATGATATAGGTAAACTCTTTTTTGTCGATTGGACATCCATGTATATAAACATCAACCTTGACAACATCAGCCACAGACTTTGTCTGCATGGTTGCCAAATGCGGTAATGAAAAATCTTTCGAATAAACCGTTTTCTGCATGTCTTCAAGCGGCCCATGATTCTTCAGTTTGTTAACGCCGCCTATGGTAGCACATGCTCCAAGGGCGACAAGAATTTTTGCTTTTTCCCGTATTTTCCTGATCCGCTCTTCATCTTCAGGTCGCGTGATTGATCCTTCGATAATGGCGATATCATAATCATCACTGTGGTCACTCATTCCTTCTCGCCATTGAACTGGCTCGATAATGGAGAGGAGATCGACAATTTCTGCTTCAAGATTGACAATCTGCAGCTGACATCCTTCACAACAGGCAAAATCAAATATTGCAACTCGTGGTTTCGACATTATATCGCCTCCCTGATATTTTCGATATCCGCATAGGAAAAGACCGGGCCGTCCTGACAGCAGTACAGATTGTTGATCTGACAGTGGCCGCATTTCCCCACACCGCATTTCATGTGGCGTTCCAGCGACACATAGATATCCTGATGTTTCATGTTGTATTTACGCAGTTCAAGGATGGCAAATTTATACATAACCGGAGGACCGACGATCAGGGCAATGGTTTTTGCAGGATCAATCTCCACTTTTGAAAACAGTGTAGTGATAACCCCGACATTCCCCGTCCAGCCGTCTTCTGCAATATCTACTGTCTCAAGGACCGTGACATCCTTTATTGCAGCCCATTTCTTTAATTCATCAATAAAAAGCCGCTGTGACGGCGTCCGTGTACCGGACAGTATGGTAACCTTGCCGTAATTCTTTCTGTTCTCCATGACATACTGAATCGCAGACCGGAGCGGGACAATTCCAAGGCCTGCACAGATAAAGACAATGTCTTTCCCCTTCATGGCGGTTTCAACGGGGAATGTTGTACCAAACGGCCCTCGGATCCCTATCTTTTCTCCCTGTTTCATTGTATGTATTTTATTGGTTACATTTCCGATTTTTCTGATAACCATCTCAAAGGTCCCGTTTGAACCCGGAGAAGAAGATATGGATATCGGCGCCTCCCCGATTCCGGGCAAAGATACTTCGGCAAACTGTCCCGGCATATGACCCAGCGGCTTGCCTGAATCGAGCTTGAAACTGAAATACATTTCGGTTTCGGTCATCTGTTTTGCTGCGGTTATGGTCGCATATTCCGGAAGATAAATGTTTGTTGCTCCTGATGCCATATTACGCCTCCGCCACTGCATTGAATATTTCAACCGGGTTTGCAATGCGTGCAACACACGCAGAAATACACCGGCCGCATCCGACACAGGCAATTTCTCCTATTTTTTCCGGAACATATTTGCCTTTACGATAATATCTGTGACGGTACCGGTCACTTTTATTTTTTCTGAAATTATGGTCACCGGCGACTGTGGCAAAGTTTTCTATCATGCACCCGTCCCAGCTTCTTGTCCGTTCGCCGCTTTTAAGATCCCAGCCAAAATCATCCTGCACATCAAAGCAATAACAGGTGGGGCAAACCAGATTACATGATCCGCAGCTAAAGCATTTTTCAGCTTTTTCATTCCAGATTTTATGATCATATGCTTTCCCGAGTGCTGCGGGAAGCTCATTCACATTTGCTTTTAACAGCTGCTTTTTCAGCAGCTCCCTGTTCTTTTTCCATTTCTCGCTGCGTTTTGAAATATCAGCAGCCTGCGCATCAACTGCATTCTCCATCAAAGACAAAAGCTTTTTCCCCTTGTCTGAACCAGATTCGACGAGGTAGTCACTTCCTGTTTTTGTTACCAAAAGATCAAATCCTTTTTCAACATGATCAAACCCCAAAAAGCCCGAGAATGCATTTTCAGATATATTTTCCACATCACAGACGATAATCGTTGCTGCATTTCTTCTGGTTTGATAATACACATCATTATTTTTCATCGAAAACAATACATCAAGCTGTCGAATCGCAACAAAATCATACGGATGCACGCCAAACAGGATAAACGGTTCACCATCAACCGAGCTGTTGAAGCCTGATTCGCCAAATGAAAACAGCTGTTCAGTGGATGGCAGAAAATATTTCTTCGGCGGAAGGATCGTGATATCGTAATCGAGACGAAGATTCTCGGCCTTTAAAAGTGCCCCGAATTCATATTTATCATCTTTTGACTGAACTCCAAACACTTTTTGCAGTCCTATAAGTTTTTCAACCCATTTCTCAAAATCCTTTTGGGATACTTTTTTAGTTCCCATACGACCTCCCTTCATCGGCAGATAAAATATTATTGCCATTATTCTTGATACTTGTTATTTGAAATGATAATTTCATAAGATCAATAATTATTCTTGAATTGACCAATGCGACATATTCCGGGACATGCAGCATCGTGACAGAGAGATTCAATATTCCTGTTACCCCTGCTGTAACAAGTTTGTCGGCAACATCCTGTGCTGCTTCTGCAGGGACTGCGACAATCCCGACAGTGATTGCCTGTTTTTGAATTACTGCAGACAGTTCCGAAATGCACTGTATTGTATAGTCATCGATTTTTGTTCCGATCAGCTGCGGATTTGCATCGAATATTGATGTTATGACAAAGCCCTGTTTTCTGAATTCCTGATGCAAAAGCAATGCCCTGCCGAAATTTCCTGCTCCGATTATGACAGCAGAACATGGTGTGGAAATACCAATCACCGCTTCCAGTGTGCTGACAAGGTCGTTGATATGATAACCCCTTTTTGAAATACCCTTGTATTCAGAAAGATAGGAAATATCCTGTCGTACCGTCGAGCTGGTAAGTTCCAAAGCAGCTGCAATTTCCTTTGAAGAAATCCATTGCCCGGTGGTGGAAGAAGAGATCATCCTCAAATACATGTAATACTTTGTGAGACGTTCAACAACAAATGGCGAAACACGGGAATTGGCTTTTAACATTGTTATGGCATTATAGTAGTAGAATAAAAAATTGTCAAATTCTTAACGTATTAATTTTCAAGTTTATTATATTACCTTAGTATAACTGAAAGCTGTTGAAAATGGAATTATAATTGAAATAAAGTTCTGTTATCACAGGCTGAAATACTGTATTATAACGGTTGACTATGTATTCGGAGAAACAAATGAAAACACAAAACCAATGTATCCGTTTTTTTATATTACTGATGCTCTTTTTTTTCACGATGCCCGTATTTTCGGAAACCATAGCTCCGGAAGATGAACTCTGGACATATCTTGTCCGTCAAAGCAGCCAATGGTTTGCTCAGTATACATCATCCAGCAGATCCGGATCTGCCAGAGACTGGAAGGAACCTGTTCAGCGGGCATTTGACAAACTGACAAAAAACGGTCCCGAGCCCGGAACGTGCCATAAATGGGCGATTATCCAAGATCCATCTTTTAATGCTGCCTGTTTTCCGGGCGGTGAGATCATCATCAATGAAGGAGTACTTTCGTTTCTTGACCAGATTATTACCGACAAAAAAACGTTTCACTCCGAAAAAATAGATTCCATGAGTCTTTCACAGCTCCGCGAAGAACTTATTGCCCCTATCCTCGCCCATGAACTGGGGCATTACTACAACAGGCATATGATTGCGTTTTTAAAAGCAAAATGGCAGCTTGAGAAAACTGCACCGGAAACACTTGATTTGTCCCTCATGCGGTATTCACAAAAAAATGAATTTGAGGCGGATTACACGGGATACCTGCTGCTGCAAAAAGGAGGATATGATCCCAGGATCATGATCCAGACACTTGAAATTCTGAATATGGTTTCCCGGGAATCATCCAAATATTATACTGACAGCGGTTTCAACATCTATTTTCTCACCCATCCGACACCTCATACGCGCCTGGCCGTGTTTTCAGACCTCGTATCTGACTATCACAAGGAAGCGGCCTCTCTTGAACAGGCGTTTTCGGATATACAGCTCGGCGTCAATCTGTATCACGCGCTGCAGTCGGTTGAAGACGCTTTGAAGAATCATCCGGAAAATATTTATTTAATGACAGAAAAATCAATCGTATTGCATAAAATATGGATTTTAAGCGCATCGTTGTATGACCTCAAACTGCGTGGCATCATTGAAACACCGTTGTTTTATGACAAAATGGTATACGATACCACAGAATCGCGTGATCCTGAAAAAAAACTCCCCGGGGATCAACTGCTCTGGACTGCAGCAAAAAAATCCTACGAAACAATTATCGCAAAATCGCCTGCTCCCGGGATTCTCTCCAATTATGCACTGCTCTTATGTTATTCCCCAAAACCGGAAGATGAAACAAGATCCAAAGAATTTGCGCGCAGAGCACTTCGCGGCAGCATGGACGCGTCCTATCTGAACAATCTCGCGGTCGTTCTGTTTTTGGTTAATGAAAAAGATGAATCAATCAAAATACTGAAAGATCTGTCCCTTCAGTTTGATAAAAAATATACCAAGCTTGCCGACGAAGCAACATCAACACATTATTCGTCAAGTACGCTCAAAGAACTTGAAAAAGAGTTTCTTATGCACCAGGCAGCAAACAGGGAATTTGTTCTTACCGATTTCACTCCCCTGCTCAATCTTTCCGCAGCATACTGGCTGACCGGGAAAAACGCCGAAAGTAAAGCAGCGGCATTTGAATACCTGAGCCGGTATGAATCCAGTTCAGACTGGGCTGTATGGCTGATGGGACTGACAAACACATCCATTCCTTTAAGCGAAAATAAAAAAGCGTTTACAGTGAAGGCAATAACTGTCAATGAGAGTATTGAACAGCTGGTGAGCGCGTGGGGAAAACCTTCGTCCATTACAGAACGAAAGGACGATTCGTTTACCGAAATTTGGCATTATGATTCTTTACAAATTGAGGTGACCATCGAGTTCGGTTCCATTATTCTGATTACCCTCAAGGAAAAATGCCCCCTTACAATCAGCAATGCGTTCAGGGTAGGGTCTTCCCGTCAGGAGATAGAAAAGTTCACCGGCGATTACAACAGATTGACGCGCACACACACCGTGTACGAAGGCAGACAGAATTGTGCTGTCCAGTACATCCTGGGAACCGCAGTTGAAATCGTGCTGTTTCCTTCAGGGACCGCATCGCCATAACGCATCAGCCCCGGGAATGCATGGCCTGAAGACCCTGCGGATGTGCAGCTCCTCCCGCTTTCAGGGAACCGGTATTCCGGGTAAGACGGCACAGATCCTCCAGCTGCAGGCTGTATGCACCATATTCGCAGAGCACCCGCCCGACAACAAGAAATGCTGTTCCGGTTTCGATAAAAAGACGGATGCGCTGGTAGACATCCGGAAACACCACGGTCTCAAAAATATTCTCCTCATCCTCAAAGCTTAAGAACATCATCTGTTTTTTGTTTTTCGTCTGCACCTCTTTTCCGGTCACCAGTGTTCCTGCAATCCCGATTCTCTGGTTGAGATGGCTTTCGATCATGCAGGAGGGAATGATGCGGATTCCGGGAAAATACGCCGCCACAGTGTGAAGCCGGGGCCGGAAAACCGATACCGGATGTCGTGACAAAATAAGGCCCAATGTTGCCACTTCATCCCGCAGCCGGGTCTGAACTGAATATTCACCGATCGTGGAGGGAACATGAGGGGGAAACAGCATGCAACCGAACCGGTCGCTTTGTGCGGCAATCCAGAAAAGCATGGGGCGGGTCGCATCCCCGGCAATTGTATCAAGAGCACCGGAACGGATGCAGATGCGCAGGTCCTGGTACAACGGCCGGGTGCGGTGTAAAAAATCATCGAAACTGACAAACGCTCCGTTCTGTGCCCGCTCCTCGATCAGTTGAAATATCCAGGGTGAGCGCACCTCGCACAAATATCCGAGCCCCAGCCGGAAAACTCCCGGGGCTTCAATACTGCACCGGAAGCCGCTCTTGTTGATGTCCGGGCCCCGCAGCGTAAAGCCCATCCGCCGGACCTCGTTTACATACGTCTGCAGGGAATAAAATCCGCCGCCATTATTGATGACCGAGAGCATGAACTCCAGCGGAAAGTGTTTTTTTAAATAGGCGAGCCGAAAAGAAACCTGCGCGTAAGAGGCGCTGTGGGCCTTGCAGAACGAATACCCGTCAAAGGAGAGCACCATCTCCCAGACTGTTTTTATTTCCCTGTCTGACAGCCCCTGCTGCCTCGCGCCGATATAAAATCGCCGAAAAAACAATGCAAGCTTTTCTTTCCCCGCCTTTTTTGAGAGCACCTTTCGAAGCATATCCGCCTCGGAAGCGGAAAATCCCGCAGCGGCAATCGCCACACGGGCGACATCTTCCTGATACACCATAATCCCGAATGTCTCGGAGAGAGTTTCTTCCACCAGAGGATGCAGTTTCTCCCACTGTTTGCCGTGAAGCCGCTCGACAAATTCATTGATATAGCGGTTTGCCGCCGGACGGATTATGGAGCTTGCGATAATGAGTTTTTCGTAATCGGCCTGCTGCATTTTTTTCAACAGCTGGCGTGTGGCGGGAGATTCAATATAAAAGATACCCACGGTATTTCCGTCCTCGACAAGCGCCCTGGTTTCCCGGTCATCAAAACATGAAAAACTGTGCCAGCGGATTCCTGCCCGGTGCCGCCTGTTCACCAGACGGATAGTATCGCGCAGGACACCCAGTGACCGGTTCCCCAATAGATCTATCTTTACAAGTCCTGCATCCTCTGTCGCGTCTTTTTCCCAGGCAATCACCGGATAACCGAGCGGCGACACCTGGTAATGGGTATACTGCGTCAGCGGCCCGGGGGTGATAACCACGCCGCCGGGATGCGTTCCGATATACCGGGGGATTCCCCGTAATTGCCGCGCTGCCTGCAGTATGTGGTTGGGAATTTTGTCGAACATCCCCGCACAGGCAAAGTGCACAATTCTGGATATTTCACTCTCCGGCAGGCCGAATGCCTTTGCCGGCTCGCGGACCGATGAGCGCGGGCCAAAGGTGACATGGTCGGCGACAATCCCTGAATGACCGGCATAATGGGTAAAAACATAGTTGAGCGCTTTTTCCCGTTCATCCCAGGGAAAATCGACATCAATATCAGGGGGATCTTTGCGGCCGCGGTTCAAAAAGCGCTCAAAGAAAAGATTATAGCGCAGCGGATCAACATGGGTGATACCGAGCAGATACGAGACGATGCTCGAAGCCGCGCTCCCCCTTCCGCACGTACGCGGACAACGCGAGACAATATCGTTCACGACAAGAAAGTAGGCGGCAAACCCCTTTTCCCGGATTATGGACAGTTCATAATCAAGGCGCGTGCGGATAGCGGGTGTTTCTTCACCATAACGCCGGCTGATCCCGCGGGAACACAACACGGAAAGTTTTTCAAAGGAAACAGCATCGGGATGTCCGCCAAACCGGGGAAAAACAGGGACAGGACTTATAATACCGTCAGTGGACGCGGTTTCGTATAACCGCTGCGTGTTTGCTATTGCATCAGGAACCGCATTGTAGAAAGTCTGAATTTCTGCAGGAGAGGGAATAAAACATGAGGTTGTTTCCGGCTCAAGGGAGTCAATGCGGTCAAGCGTGACACAGCGGTCAATTGATCGAAGCAGGCGCAGCGTTTCCCGTTCTTCGCGGGTCCGGACAGTTCCGCCGGCCAGGGCAAAAAGCGGCAGCTTCTGCTGCCGGCCCCACGAGGCCAGGGCAGCGAAGGGTTTTCCGTACACAAGCCCGACGCCAAGCCGTTCCCGGCCGGCAGCAGCCAGGGCCAAGAGGACATCGGGGTGTTCTGATACCAGATACAGCCCCTCCCATCCGTTTTTTATCAGGTCATCAAGCACATCCGGCCCATGCGCCCTCCCGCCCTGCACAGACAGAAACGGCGGAAGCATCTCCTTTTCCGGAAAATACTCACGAAGCGTTTTTGCAACCAGGATACGGCTTAAAATGCCGCAGAGACGCTGATATCCCGTCAAATTTAAAACATATGCAGTAAAAAGCTCTCTCTCCCCGATTGCGATCACGGAACCGGCCAGGGGCCGCATGTTGTGTTCCCGGGCACTTTTTAAAAAGCGGATGAGTCCATAAAAATTGTTGATATCGGCAAGCCCGATGTATTTCCATCCCTGGACGGCAGCAAAACTGCACAACTGTTCGGGAGTCAAAAGCCCGCGAAGCAATGAGAAACAAGAGCGGAGAGAAACAGGGCCGCAGTCTGTATGCATAAAGTATATCCTCACACTTTCATTTTACTATACATTTGTATAGCTTTCAAGAAAAAGAGTCAACAGACAGGAAAATCCGTGAAATCCACCATTGTTTGTTTTTAAAACAATCATACTTGACAGTACAAACCATCAGTCTTAATCTGTGTAAAGGAATACACTGATGGTTAATGCAGCGAAACAGGGCGGCATGCACTTGACTGTCGACACCGAGGAGCATCTATGGAAAATGATATTATCGTATTTTCTATGTACGCAGGGTTCATGATGATTGTACTGGCGCCATTATTCAGACTGTTTTCCAAAGCAGGTGAAAAAGGGTATGTTGCCCTGATCCCCGGGTTTAACTGGGTGAAGGCAAATTCTTTCATGAACAGAAAATTGTCATATTTAAGCATAGTGTCGATCGTGGCAGTACTGGCTTTGCTGTATCTCGTTGGTTTCTTTAATTTTACCGGAGACGCAGGTCAGATTGTTTTTGCAGTCGTACTGATTGTACTGTCAGTTTATACTGTTTTTGCTTTTTATATCTATCCGATGATTTCTACCACCATTTTTATTTTGATTGCTTATTTAGGTGCTCTTGTCGGCCAGTTTAATCCGCTCTTTTTACTCATCTTCTCTATATTATTTATTGTTGGAATGGGACAGGCATTCCTTGATTTTTTTAACTGGATTAAATTGTTACGGGAAATGAGCAAACCGTTCTGGACCATTATCCTGCTGTTTTTACCCACTTTGACGGCATTCATTTTTGCAGCGATTACGCTTTTATCTTCTGTATCCGGCCTTGGACGGTATGCTGCCGCAGAGGTCGAAGGAATAGTCCTCCGCCCTGCTGAAATTTATGACATGCGAATACTTATTGTTTGTCTGGTCCCGATGCTGTTCACCGGATTTGTCTATGTATATTATCTTGGATATTCAACGAAAACTCAATTTTCAGTGAAGAAATAATCAGCACAGGAGTGTTTGAAGATACAGTGGATACCCCTGCACCACATTTTGATTTCGGGATTTTTTTCTGAATCTATTTCGGCGAGCTCACTTTTGAAAAGACCCACAGAAAAAAGAAGGCGGTCCCGATTGCCGCAAAGACATTCACCCCGTTAAAATTTGAAAGCCATTCAATGATGTTATCGCGAAAAAGGTAATCAACCGCATACCCCAAAAATGAACCGATAAGCCCGACAACCATTGCCCCGATAAAATTACCGAGCAGCTGTTTTTTCAGAATGAAATAATAAAAAATTGCGGCTGCCATCCCGACGATGGTGTAGGTAAGAAAAATATTTATTGTTGACATTATTGCCCTTTCCTGATCTTTGTCTGTATTGCGTTCTGATTATATTCCGTCATCATAAATAATAGTAATCGTGTTGTATGACATATACAGCAAAGGACTCCGGATATCAGCCAGGAATGACTGCGAACCCAGGCTCTTGCCGTATGCAAAGACATAAATTGCAATATACACCGGTGTGGTAATTTCTTCGCCTTTGTTGTCGATGGTAAGACCGTCAAATATACTATTATTT
The DNA here is from genome assembly GCA_016929065.1 of Spirochaetales bacterium. Lineage (GTDB taxonomy): Bacteria > Spirochaetota > Spirochaetia > SZUA-6 > RPPD01 > RPPD01. The sequence continues at coordinate 26,397 of JAFGJO010000067.1, forward strand.
ATATCAGCATCACCGTTCCAGAATTCCGAGAATTTCCGGTATTCGCCGTAATCGGGTTCAAGCGAATCCTGCAGGTTCCGCCGAATCGCATGCGAAAGCCCGTATCCCCCTTCATCGCCGATCACCGGATTTAAAATATCGGTAAAATCCACCGTGATGGTATAAATATTGCCTTCGGCGGCATCATTGGTCTTGAACAGGGGCAGATCCACACTGCTCGCAGGCTCCCAGGTTTCGACAGCATCATAGATGCGCCTGAATCCGGCTGAATTCAGCTGCGCGGCATCGGTGAGATTGTTCACGGCAGTAAACTCAACAGGATCAAGGGCAAATTTGTAGTAGACCTCATATCCCAAAAACACCGCATCCGCAGTATCATCATGGTCGGACTGTGATTGAAAGATAAACCTGTAGTTTGATGTTTCGCTATACACCGGCGGCGAAAAGGCGATTAATGGCCTTTCAAGCCCGCAGGTAAAACATACCAGGCAGAGGATAGCTAATGCAATGATAATACAAATGTCTTTCATGTTCACGATATGACTATACTGCGATTGTAATCTACGGATCAAGTCCTCCGACAACGTCCAGCAGTTCATAAATAACCACAGGTTTGTTTTTTCCTTTTACACGGATATTGTCAAGTTCGCGGACCACCACCTGGTCCTTGAGCAGGCCGTAGGTGTATTCACTGATGATGATCGTGGTTCCGTATGCCTTGTTGGTCCCTTCAAGCCTTGAGCCGAGGTTAACGTTATCGCCCATCAGCGTGTAGTTCATACGGCCGGGAGAACCCATGTTGCCGACAGTCATGATCCCCGAGTTAATGCCAATACCAACATTGATCCTTCGTTCAGGCGGCCACTCTTTGTTGAGTTCATTCAATACTTCCAATTGTTTGAGTGCACATTTACACGCCATCAATGCATGATCTGCCTGCGGCAGCGGGGCACCCCAAAAACACATGAGCATATCGCCGACATATTTATCGAGCGTTCCCTGATAGTCAAAAAGAATATCAGTCATTTTGGTCAGATAAATATTGAGGTGATTCACAAGGGATTGCGGGCTCATGCTCTCTGAAAGCGTGGTAAATCCGCGGATATCAGAGAAAAGAACCGTTATTTCCTTGTCGACACCGCCAAGTTCAGGAGGATTCTGCAGCAGCTGTTCGACAACCTCCGGGTTGACGTATTTTCCGAACATGGATTTGATACGCCGTTTGTCGCGTTCCTCAAAAATGACCCTGTATGCAACAACCATAAGAAAGGTCATTGAAATCCCCATCGCCGGGGCGGTGAAATCCAAAAGCAGATTGTCAGAGATAAACATCTGCTGGACGACAAAGTAATAGACAAGAATACACCATATAGAAATTCCAAGCGACAATAACGGCGGAAGACGCGACCCCACCAATGCGGCGAAGGCAATGAAAAACAGCAGGACAAGCACAGAGCCGAAAAGCGGCATATGCGTAATAAAATTGTCCATGATAATGGTGTTGAGCGCATTGGCATGTATTTCTCCGCCAAACATCAAACCAAAAGGGGTCATTTTTTCGTCCTGGGCCATCCCTTTTGCATAGGCACAGACAATCAGCAGATTATTGGTCTCACCAATATGCGGCGGCCATCGGTCCTTCACCGGGTCTGGCCCTTTCAGCCGCGAAGGTTCTCCCCATCGCCTGAAAGGATTGACGGTAAAAGTCTGGGCGATTGTGGAATCAGGTCCCATGAAATTGATGAGCATGTTCCCCTGCTCATCAATTGGAATCTTTATTTCGTTGATGGTTTTCTTTTTCAGTCCGCTTGAATCTGCAGAGAGCTCATAGGGGGTTACCCAGCCCAATTCACCGCTTGCAGGATTGGTTGTATAATTCTGAATGTCGGAAATTCTGATGTATTCCCCAAGTTTTACTTCGACGTCTTCGGGCTTTTTGTTGAAATATTCCAGTGCGAGTGAAAGAACAATTGAAGGAACAAATGAATCCCTGAATTTGAATATCTGATACTGGTCCTTGTTTTCAATAAAACTGATTTTCGCATTCGCACGTATTGTATCCGCAAGCTTTACAGCATTTTCCGGCGTGATCTTCTCTGAAATTTGATGAATTCTGTTGTTCTGATCAAGCCATCCGAGCCATTCATACGCTTCCTCGTCACAGGTAACCCGGCCAAGTTTCGCTTCGAGCTGGTCAATCGGGATCCTGGTTTCTTCAGAATCTATCATTTGAGAAAACCGGGCGATCAGGCGGGCGCGCCGATACACCTCATCCCGATCCTCGGTATAACTTGCATGGCCATACCCCCGGACGGCTTCACCGAATTGCTTCAGGGGCGGTTCAAGTCCGTAAAACTGTTCGAGTTTTTTCCAGTCGCCCTCAATTTTCTTTTTTGTCCCAAGAGTGCCGTATTTTTCATGTAATGCATTTTCAGCGTCGTAAAATCTGAGCCGCTGGTCTGTATTCTGAAGATTCCAGTCATACAGGGTCTCCAGAAAAACACGCCCATTCTCTTTTATACTTGCAAGCAGTTCAGCATCATCTTTTGGGGTGCTCGGCTCTATGTAGAAAAAATCATAAAGTACCGCGCGTTCACGGCTGTCCTGGCGCTTGATCCGGGCGATCGTCTTCAAAAAGTCAGATTGTACTGCCCGGGGAAACGGCCACCGGCCGAGAACATCAAGAGTTTCCGAATCAATGCCATAAATGACAATATCATTCGAAACCAGGTCATCACGCGTCCATTCGCCGGATTGAATCGTCTCCTGTGTCACTTTGTGACGGGCTTCATAGTACCCGTTCGACAAACCAAATTCAATATTTTCAACGAAAGAGAGCCGTGCACCATACACCAGTAATGTAATGAGCAAAAAAACAAAAAGGCCTATCAGCAACCCCATATAATGAATTTCAAATAATTTAAGCCGCTTTTCCTTCTTTTTCATCCTTCTGCTCCTCTTTTTGATGGGATGATCTGTGTTTTCCGGTTACTCCTTTGCCTGTAAGGCAATTCTACGATTTATCGCAATATTTGTCCAATCATTATTGGAGAAATCGCGCTCCAGTTTTTCATACACCTCGATTGCCTTCTCTCTCATCTCCCGTTTTTCATACAGTCTGCCGATATTGACCAGAGTCTCGAGAATAAATGGTGATTTGGGCTGCTTTTCTGAAGAGTACAGGTACAGGGAAAGGGCAAAGTCCGAATACGTTTCCACCTCAACATCTCCGAGTTTCTGGAATTGCGCAGGGAGAACAGTTTTTAAATCCTGAACCGATATTTCAATTTTGTCTGTGCCTTCTTTTTCAGCACGCGCGGGCAGCCCTTCGATCATCCGGCCGGTTACGAGCACGAATTTGGGCATTAATGCAAATTCAGGCGCCTTCTCAATAATGATAAGATATTCTTTGAGCGTTTCCTTCAGCAATTCAGCCTTGTTCGCTGTATCCTCTTTTGCTATTTCTTCCAGGTTCATGTCTGCGATAATTTCTCTTGCCCGGTATTCCGCTGAACGGCCATTGAAACCAGATATTGTATCCTGCATGTACGCAAGGAATTCTTCCTTTGCCTTCACAGCATCTTCTCCGTCTTTTTTTGCACTGTATTCTTCATACTTTTTTTCGAGTTCATACAATCGGGTAGTCGCATCGTTTTTTGACTTTTCATCAATTTGTTGTACGACGAGATACCCCAAAGGGAGAAGAAACAACAGCACAGCCAATATCAGAAACAGTATTCTGTTTTTCTGGACAAACTGGCTGATTATCCGGCTGATAGTTGGTTTTTTTTGATGATCATGGGAATGTAACATAAGAGCTCCTTAGTCTTTCTGAATTGATAATTCTTTTAAAAGCCGGGAAAGGTAAGTCCGCTGAATTCCCATTTCCATCGCAGCTTTTGTCTGGTTCCACCCGTTTCTGTCGAGTGTTTTTTTCACATAATATGCTTTAAAAATATTAATTGCATCCTTCAGGTTTCTGTTTTTATACCGGTCTTCTTCCGGTTCACTGATGCTCTTTAAAATAAGCGCTTCCGGCGTGATATAATTCCCCCGGGAGACAACAACCGCCCTTTCAACCGCGTTTTGCAGTTCCCTGACATTTCCCGGCCATGAATACGACAAGAGTGTTTCCATCGCCTCTTCGGTGAATCCGTCGATCTGTTTTTTCGTTTCCTTTGAAAACTCCTCAAGAAAATATGCTGCCAAAAGCGGAATATCTCCAGGACGCTCCCGCAGCGGGGGAATATATACCGGCAGGACATTGAGACGGTAAAACAGATCGGTTCTGAATCTCCCCTCTTTTACTTCCTGCTCAATATTCTTGTTTGTTGCAGCGATAATCCGCACATCAACATTAATGGTTGAACTGCTGCCCACCGGTTCAACGGTTTTCTGCTGAAGCACCCGAAGCAGCTTTGCCTGTACCGAAAGAGGCAGGTCGCCGATTTCATCAAGAAAAATTGTTCCGCCGTCAGCGAGTTCAAACCGGCCTTTTCTGTCAGAAATGGCATCAGTATACGCTCCCTTCACATGTCCGAACAGTTCACTCTCGAGCAGCGATTCCGATAATGACGGACAGTTGACCCGTATAAAGGGCATCTCCCGCCGGGTACTGTTCAAATGAATTTGTTCAGCAAACAATTCCTTTCCGGTGCCGCTTTCTCCCAGCAGCAGAACCGAAGAGTCGGTTGCCGCAGCCTTTTTGGCGATTTCCAGTTTTTCTTTAATCACCTTGCTTTCGCCGATAAAAACATGATATCCCTTTTCAAACTGCATCTGCTCATGCAAGCTTGAAAACTCTTCCTTTACCTTCTGGAAGGAACGGGCATTCTCGATTGCAATCGCGGCCTGTGTGGCAAATATTTCGAGCCACTGCAAATCTTCATCGGTAAAATTTCTGCTTTCGCGTTTGTTCAGAATTTCTATAACACCGACACACCGCTCTTTCAGCCGCATGGGGACTGCCAGCATCGATTTTGCCGGATATTTCACTTTTTCCGATATTTCCGGCGAAAACCGGTTATCTGATTCAACATCGTTGACTATCAAAGACCTGTTTTTCTCATATACCCAGCCTGCGATTCCTTCACCGCTTTTCAGGGCAAACCGTTTGACGTCAGCTCCCTTTTCTCCCAATGCGATTTCAAAATACAGCAAATTATCTTCAGGGTTCACAAGGATCAGCGATGACGCTTCGCCTTCTGTAAGGCGTGTCGCCGACTCGATAATACGCGTAAGCAGACCCCGAATATCCTCATAATTTGAATTAATCAGCGTATTGATTTCAATGAGTGTTTCGAGTTTTTTTCTATTTATATGAGCTAAGTCCAACATCCTGAATTAAAACGCTCACTGTTTCGGCTCTTTCTTTTTCAGGAGATCTGCAAATGTTGTTTTTTCTCCTTCACCCTCATCGTCATGGAGATATTTCTCCATTTCCTTCTCGCTTACTTTCTTGCTGTATGCGCGGAGTGATAGTGCCAAACGTTTTCTTTTTACGTTTATTTCCTCGACAAGGGCTTTTACCGTATCGCCGACTTTGTGCTTCTTTATCGCTTCGTCGACGTTTTCGAGGTCAGGGTCGCAGATATTGACTTTACGGATAAAGCCTTCAATTTCTCCCTGCACCTTGACGACAATTCCTGCGTCTTTGATCTCGGTAATTTCACCTTCGATAATATTGCCCTCTTTGCATACCTCAGAAAAAACTTTCCACGGGTCTTCACCAAGCTGTTTTAATCCAAGTCTGATGCGACGGTCTTTTTTATCGATGCCAATGATCATAAGTTCGATCTCATCATCAACTTTCACTTCTTCTTCGGGATTTTTCACTTTCTTCGTATAGGAAAGGTCATCAACATGAAGAAATCCGTCAATACCGTCTTCGATTTCAAAAAATGCACCGGTGGCAGAAAGGTTTTTTACTTTTCGCGTAATTTTAGATCCCACAGGATACCGCTGGTCGATATCATCCCAGGGATTGGAAAGAACATGTTTCAAACTCAATGAAACTTTTTCTTTTTCAATATCATATCCCAGTATTTTGACAGTAACGGTATCTCCGGCTTTCAAAACATCCTTTGGATGCCTGACCTTCTTTACCCAGGAAAGTTCTGAAACATGTACCAGCCCTTCGATGCCTGCTTCAATTTCAACAAACGCGCCGAAATCGGTAAGGCGAAGGACCTTGCCTTCAATGATATCACCGGCCTGAAACCGCTGGTCAAATGAATGCCATGGATTTTCCTGGAGTTCTTTCAGGCTGAGGTTTATCTTTTTTGCTTCAGAATCAATGCTGACAATCTTTACCTTCAACTGGTCGCCGCGGTGAACAAAATCCTTTGGCCTGGTGACTCTGCCCCAGCTCATGTCATTAATATGGAGCAATCCGTCAAATCCGCCGAGATCGATAAACGCGCCGAAGGAGGTAATGCTTTTGACTGTTCCGTCAACAACGTCACCGACCTTCCGCTGTTCAAAAAACTCGTTGCGCTTCTTTAATGATTCATCTTCGAGCAGTGCCCGGCGGGAAAGCACAAGGCTTTTCTTGTTTCCGCCATGGTAGCGGTCAATATAAAAATCGGATTTCAGCCCGATATATTCTTCTTCGTTGGTGACTCTGACTGTGTCTACTTTGGAGATGGGGACAAATGCGGTGACTGAATTTTCTATCAAGGCTTCAAACCCGCCCTTTACCGCTTTTTTAATCACTGCTTCAATGGGAAGCTTGTCTTTATAGCATTTGGCTATTTTTTTCCAGACAAGAATTTCATCCGCGCGGCGCTTCGAGACAACAACCTGACCGTTGCGTCCTTCCTTCATTACAAGGAGTACCTCCATGGAATCACCGATGGCAGGTTTCTGTGGAAATTCGCCAACTGGTATTTTCCCTTCAGACTTTAATCCGAGGTCAAGAAATACAAACTCATCACTAACTTCTATTACCGAACCGGTAACAAGCTGTCCTTCCTCTACAGAATCAACTGTCTTGAGATATTCTTCCTGCAGCATTTTCTGCATCTGATTTTCTTCGGGGGCGTTTTGTTTTTCCTGTGTTTCATTCACATTCTGAATGTCGCCCGTTTCGTTTATGTCGCTCATTGGGATGACTAGTCCTCTCTTTTCATGGGTTCAATACTTCATGTAATTTCTCATAAACAGACATACTGGTCAATACCCGTGGAAACAATTTTATTATCGCAGGCAGGCCTCGCAGTTACTTGAATTCCTTCTTTTGAGGAACCCTTGATTTAAACCATTCGATTTCCTGCAGTGAAAGCGTCCTGTAGGTTCCAACGAGAAGCTTGTTCAGTCTGACGGGCCCGATTCGTACCCTGCAGAGCGATTGAATAGTCACATCAAAATGATCGCAGACACGCCGAATCTCCCTGTTTTTCCCCTGCGAAATAACCAGGAACACTGTCCGGCGGTCGATTTTTTGAAAGCTCTTCAGCTGCAGAAAGTCGCCATCAAGCTCTATCCCGTTTTTATACCCTTCCAGCATTTCGTCCGGAATATCATGAAAGGCTTTTACCTCATACTCTTTCTCAACCTGATAGGAGGGATGAGTGATAATTTTTGCAAGTTCGCCATCATTTGTATAGATAATGAGTCCGCTGGACATGAAATCCAGCCGGCCTGCATGGAACAGCCTTTCGGCAATTTCTTTACGGAACAGGTCCGATGCGAGTGGCCGCCCCTGATCATCCTTGTTTGAACACAACACCTGCACCGGCTTGTGCAAAACGATGGAAATATGTTTTATTTCCTGTGTTACCGCGACTCCGTCCAGCTGTATTGTATCTGAATCAGAAACCTTGCACCCAGGCCGGGTGATGATCTCGCCGTTTACGCTCACCCGCCCCTCCTGGATCAGCTGCTCACAGGCCCTCCGGGATGCAATTCCTGCACGGGCGAGAAATAATTGCAGCCTGATGAGAGTATTATCGGAGTTCAAATCGTTCCTGTTCGACTTCATCGAGTTTTGGCAGGTCTGAGATACTGGAAAGCTTGAAGAACATCAAAAATTCTTTTGTCGTACCGTATTGAAGGGGATGGCCGGGAACATCTTTTTTCCCCACTTCCTTAATCATGTTTTTTGACGCCAGGAGTTTAATCATTGAATCGGCCCCGACACCGCGGATGGATTCAATTTCGCTTCGCGTGATCGGCTGGGAATATGCAATAATGGCAAGGGTCTCGAGTGCAGCCCGCGACAGCCTTCCCTCATTGCGTTTTCCGTAGCGGGGACGCAATATGTCCAGGAGCTCTTCTTTCGGGCTGAAAAAATAGCCTCCGGCCAGATTCAGCAGCTGTACCCCATGCACATCGGCCTCATAGACTTCCTTGATCCTGTCCAGAATCCCCTTTATCTCCTGTTTCGGAATTCCGGTTACCCTGGCGAGGAATTCTTCTGTCAGCGGTTCGTTCTCAAGAAACAGAACTGCCTCTACTAATGCGGTTTGTTTGTTAATAATATCCATATCCTGTTTTTCACTCATATCATCAATTTATAGTAAAAAGACGGGGAACAATCAATACTGCCCGTCATTCTTATCTGCATCTGCTGCTGCGGTAATTTCTACACCGGATCGCTGGAAAGCTCTTTCTCTGTTCCCTGTGCCTGTGCAGCCACAGCATCTGCGGCATCATCCGGTTCATGCAATGTTTTTGAATACCGGGCAACACGTATATCCCCGAACAATCTGTTCTGGAAAATACTGATTTCCTTATATTTTACCATTTCTAGAATAGCAAAAAAAGTACATATCACTTCGAGCATGGATTTGCTGTTTTTCAGAATATCCGTAAACAATACATCTGTTTTGGCCTCAAGCAGTTCCCGGATAAACGTCACTTTTTCATTGATGGTCACTTCTTCATACAGATCAATAATTTTTTCCGGCGTGAGCCTGGACACGATCGTCGAGAATGTCTTTAAAAGGTCCCATACATCTATTTTCTCCCAGATATCCTCGTCTTTAAACGGCAATACTGTCTGTGCTGTTTTTCGTTCAACGAGCCACTCCGCCTCGTTTTCTTTTTCTGCGATCAGTTCACTCAGTTTTTTGAATTTCTGGTATTCAATCAGCTTTTCCACAAGCTCCTGGCGGGGGTCATCAAAATCATCGTCTATGTCGATCTCGACGGGCAGGAGCATTCTGGATTTAATCAAGAGAAGTGTGGCAGCCATGAGATAAAATTCCGTGAGACCATCCAGTTCAATTTTTGATGCATAGGCAAGATACTCGAGATACTGCTCGGTGATCCGGGCGATGGGAATATCATATATATTTATTTCCTGTTTTCGAATCAGAAAAAGAAGGAGATCCAGAGGCCCCTCAAATTCTCCAATGTGAAATTTTGTTTCTTCCATAATTCCTTCGGATTATTTATGTTGATTTTATCAAAAAAAACAGCATTGCCCGGATGCTTTGGACTACACAGTATATCGGGACACAGAATGAAAGTAAACTCCCTGCGGCTCAATTTCCGACAATATTTCTGAAAACAATCTGTGCGTTCCCGGGTGCCGCAGCTCCGGGGCAAGTTCAACAAGCGGAATCAAAACAAATTGCCGTTTTGCCATTTCAGGATGAGGAATGACAAGATCCGGCCTGTTCACACATGCTGAACCAAACAGCAGAATGTCGATATCAATGACACGCGGTCCATTCCGGAAAGTGGCGGTTCGGCCGGTTTTCTGCTCTATATTCTTGATGCAGTCAAGCAATTGTTCCGGAGAAGAAGTGCAGTCACCCTGTGCGATACAATTCAAAAACAACGGCTGGTCAGTGACGTACAATGGCTTTGACTCGTATATGGCCGAAACCCGGAAGTTACCAAGAGATTCCGACAAACAGGCCAGGGTTTTATTAATATGTATTTCACGTGGATTGATATTCGATCCAAGCGAAAGAAACACCGTCACTTTTTCCATACGATTCACACCTGCCCGGAGCAAAAAAAAGAAATGCCGCATTCAAAAAAAAATGCGGCAGGTTTCTTTTCGTTGAGAAATCCTATTCGGAATCTGTTTCAATTTCAGCTTCCGAAACGGATTCTGTATCCGGAGTTGATTTTGTTTCCTGAACCGGTACTGCGGCTGCGCGCTCTCGCGGTGGAAACAGGAGTGCTTTTAATTGTTTCTCGACATCGGCGAATACATCGGGATTATTTTCCAGAAATGTCTTTGCATTCTCTCTCCCCTGCCCGATTTTCTCACTTCCTATGGAATACCAGCTTCCGGTCTTGGTAATGATATTATGCTCAACGCCGGCGTCAAGCATGCTTCCCTCGGCAGAAATTCCCTTTCCGAACATGATTTCAAGTTCGGTTTTCCTGAAGGGAGGCGCCACCTTGTTTTTGGCCACTTTCACTCTGACACGGTTTCCGATTGCCTTGTCTTCTCCCTGTGAAATTGTTTCGATCCTGCGGACTTCCAGCCGTATCGATGAATAAAACTTTAATGCATTCCCGCCGGTGGTGGTCTCGGGATTGCCGAACATTACCCCGATTTTCATCCGGATCTGATTGATGAAAATAAGGCAGGTCCCTGATTTTGAAATAGTTCCGGTAAGTTTCCGCAATGCCTGGCTCATCAGCCGGGCCTGAAGACCCATGTGGGAATCGCCCATGTCGCCTTCGATTTCAGCACGCGGAGTAAGGGCGGCGACAGAGTCAATAACGATTATATCGACACCGCCGGAACGGACAAGATGATCTGCTATTTCAAGTGCCTGTTCTCCGTTATCCGGCTGTGACACCCACAATTCGTCGATATTGACGCCCATGGCTTCGGCATAGACCGGGTCCATGGCGTGTTCGGCATCGATAAATGCCGCAACGCCGCCGAGTTTCTGTGCTTCAGCGATTGCGTGCAGAGCAAGGGTTGTTTTCCCGGATGATTCCGGCCCGTAGATTTCGATAATACGGCCTTTTGGATATCCCCCCACGCCCAGAGCATGATCAAGAAGAATTGACCCCGATGGAATAACCTGGATATTCGGCCGTTCGCCGCCCTCTCCGAGTTTCATTATGGAACCTTTTCCAAATTGTTTTTCTATCTGCAGTCGCGCCGCTTCCAGAGCCTGCGCCTTGTCGCCGGTGAATTGGCCGAGAGTGCTTTTATTTGATGATTTTGCTGCCATAGATGACCCCTTTATGTCTATCGAATATAATTTTTTACAGGAGATTACTCTTGTAAAAAATCATGAATGTCCTGTGCGTTTCAAACTGCGGTCAATAATGTATACCAGGCTTTGTGTTGTCCTGCTTTCATATTTCGTTATTTTTTTCCCCAGTTTCCTTGATAATATCTTCCGATGAATCGATGGTCAAGGGCAATGAATTGCACCTCTGGGGCTGCAGAGCATAGTGAGCAGGTGTTATTTATAAACAACGTTCTTCGCAGTCTTTACGTCCTCTGCGTGTTATTTTTTAGTTTACATACCGATACTAAATACATGAGGATACAGCAATTTGTTGTTACAGTAATACTCCTCTTCTCTCCGGCGATACTGCATTCCCAGCTGGTCACAGAGTTTGTCAGATCAAGTGACCGTTCGATGAACAGTTATATCATCGATTTCATTCTTAAAGATGTTGACAGCGGGATCGAGGCGGTCCGGGCCCTGGCTCTGCGTGAAGACCCTTTTATCACCGATATTCTCGAGTTCCTTGTTCTGCGAAAGGGAAAAACCGAATTGCCCTACCGCGACCGTATATTGTATTTTCTGCTGCATTCCTTTTTTACTCCCGGCACCCCGGCCGATATCCTTGAAAACAGGCTCTTCGTGAATAGAAAAATACTTGAAACGATGATCCAATTGATTGATGATTTTTCCGATTATGATATTAAGGTGGAAATAATCCGGATCATCGCTCTCCTGAAGGAACCGGTTTACTATTCTTTTATTCTTGTCGAAATGAATCATTATCTTGAGAAGATGAAACAACAAAACGGTTTCCTTTCATTTCCGCATGAAAAAACAGTGATCGAATGTATTATCGCTGCCGGAGCCTGCGAAATCAGTGAATCACGTCCCCTGCTCACCGACATGATCTCCTTCACGACCTCAAAAAGCATTGTTGGGGAAGCCAGACGGGTACTGAAACAGTTCAGATAACCGTTATGTTTGTTTTGCTCTATCAATCGAAGGCAAAAACTTCTGTCAATTATTAAAACTATATTCCCTGGCCCATAATCTTGACTTGATAAGTTATTAATAGATATACTGTAGACAAGCTAAAAATTATTTTGATACTTCCAAAAACAGCCGTTTTTTTGGATTTTCAGACGCCAAAAGTAATCCAAAGGCCTCATTAATATTCAGCAGGAGGTTTGTTTTTGAAAATGGGTATCATTATGGAGGAGAATTATGGACATTCGGGATGCAGTCAATTTTGAGTATTACAAGAAAATGGATACCGCGGAACTCCGAAAAAACTTTCTGATACAGGATCTCTTTAAAAAAGATTCACTGAATTTGACGTACAGTTATTATGACAGAATGATCGTCGGCGGGATCTGCCCTACAAAACCGATCAAACTGACAATGGCCAGGGAAATTATCGGCGGAGATTACCTTTTGGAACGCCGTGAAGCAGGCATTATCAATATAGGAAGCAAGGGTGATGTCACCGTTGACGGCACTGTATATACGCTTGACTCACGGGACGCTCTGTATATCGGGATGGGTGCCAAAGAAGTTGTCTTTTCAAGCGCAGACGCTTCCAAACCGGCAAAGTTTTATTTCAATTCATCACCCGCGCATAAAGCATATCCGACAACAAAAATCGGAATCAAGGATGCGGAGCCGATTCATACCGGTGAAGCTGAAAAAAACAACAAGAGAACAATTTACAAGTTCATTCATCCGGACGGCGTAAAAAGCTGTCAGCTTGTCATGGGGATGACCCTGCTTGATCCGCCGAGTATCTGGAACACCATGCCGTGCCACACACACCCGCGCAGAATCGAAGCCTATTTTTACTTTGACATTCCAGGCGACGACCTGCTCTTTCATCTGATGGGAAAAGCTGATGAAACACGTCATATCGTTGTCAGAAACGAAGAAGCGGTCCTGTCACCGAGCTGGTCACTCCATTCGGGTGTCGGTACCTATAAATACAGTTTTATCTGGGGGATGTGCGGTGAAAACCAGACATTCACTGATATGGACGGGATTCCAATGAAGGATATCAAATAAAAAAAACCGCAGGAGGCGCGGAGAAACGCAGAGAGAAGATAGTGAAAAAAAGAATATTGATTGATGAACACTTGAATTTTAATTCTTTTTATTTTGATATTTCAGAATCTCAGCATACTCTGCGTGCTCTGCGTTGAATAAATTATAAAAAATGTTTTATTACCCGGTATTTTTAATAGAAATTTATTGTATAGAGGAGGAACTTAATGTTTTCAGAAAAAAGCTTTGATCTGACAGGGAAGGTAGCCCTTGTTACCGGAGGATCATATGGGATTGGATTTGCGATTGCCCAGGGACTTGCGAAGTTTGGTGCAAAAATAACATTTAACGATATCAACCAGGAACTGGTTGATAAAGGACTTGCAGCATACAAAGAAGAAGGTATCGCAGCAAATGGATATGTTGCTGATGTTACCAATGAAGACCAGATCAATGAACTGGTGAAAAAAATCGAGTCAGATGTCGGCCCAATTGACATTCTGGTAAACAACGCGGGAATCATTAAAAGAATCCCAATGCATGAAATGTCTGCCGATGAATTCCGTCAGGTGATCGATGTTGACCTCAATGCTCCCTTTATCTGCGCCAAGGCGGTCCTGCCGTCCATGATGAAAAGGAAAAGCGGAAAGATCATCAACATCTGCTCGATGATGAGTGAATTGGGCCGTGAAACAGTATCTGCCTATGCGGCTGCAAAGGGGGGCTTAAAAATGCTCACCCGGAATATTGCATCAGAATACGCTGAATACAATATTCAATGTAACGGGATCGGACCGGGATACATTGAAACTCCCCAGACTGCACCGCTCCGCACTCCGGACCATCCGTTTAACAAATTCATTATCTCTAAAACTCCCGCTGCACGCTGGGGATTGACCGACGACCTCATGGGCCCGGCGGTATTCCTGGCATCGAGTGCTTCTGATTTTATCAACGGCCATGTGCTGTATGTAGACGGCGGGATTCTTGCGTATATCGGGAAAATGCCCAAATAAATCTTTTCAGGAATAAACACGGACAGTCCCTTTCTTTACGGACTGTCCTTTTTTTTATAATACTTTCACCTTGCCGCCCTCTGCGGATACAAGCAGTTTCTTGTTTTCGGGATTTTCAAAAATAAAACTCGCGGCGGCGGACATGACTTCCTTTTCAAACATTCTTTCAAGATTCCGCACACCGTATTTTTTGCTGTATCCGCGTTCAAGAACAAATTCGATAAACAGGGGGTCAAATTCAACCTCAATCCCTTTTTTGGCAAATGTTTTTTCGGCGCGCTTCACAATCAGGTTTTTCAATATTTTTTTGGCAGTTGATTTATCAATGTAATTGAAGCAGATAATCTCATCTATTCGGTTCAGGAATTCAACAGGAAATGTACTGCTTAAATCAACGTCAGCCTTTATTCCTTCTCCTTCCATGTCGAACCCGATACCGGCTTCTGCCTTACAGCCTGCATTGCTGGTCATGACAATGGTGACATTCGAGAAAAAAATCTCCCTGCCTTTTGTGTCCTTTGCTTTGCCTTCATCAAATATTTCCAGAAACAGTTTCAGCACCTCAGGATGTGCCTTTTCCACCTCATCGAGAAGCAGCAGGCAGGACGGATTCTCCAGAATCTCTTTCGAGAAAATCGGCACCTCGTCATAGCCGACATATCCGGGCGGACTGCCGATCAGTTTGGAAACAGAATGCGGCTCTGTAAACTCAGCCATGTTGAGATTGATCAGTTTTTCCTCGGAACCGTACAGGAATTGTGATAATTGCTTTGCCAGATATGTTTTGCCAACGCCTGACGGCCCTATAAACAGAAAAACACCGTCCGGCTGTTCAGGTTTCAGATCCAGCTTCTGCTTTGTCAGGCGGATAATTTTACATACCCGGTCGATGGCATCGTTCTGTCCGTATATCTTTTTTTTCATGGATGACTCAATTTCCATCAGACGCTGTCCACGGTCATCTTCGGCTTCGAGAAATTTTGCGCCAATGAACTCACCGACAATTCGTTTGACCGTATACTCATCCAGTACGGTTTTTTTCTCGAAAATACAGCGGGAACAGGAATTTTCCAGAACATCGATCGCCTTGTCGGGGAAAACCCGATTTTTAATTTCATCGTTTGCGAGGGTCACAATAAGATCAAGTATTTTTTCGGGAATCTCTATTTTATAATGGGATGACATTTTTGATTTCAGATTTTTCAGAATTCTCAATGTTGAATCGTAATCAAGTTCATCAACATGGATCGGATAAAACCGGCGCTGAAATGCCGAATCCTTTACAAAATATTTATTGTATTCTTCTGTCGTTGTCGCACCAATCAGCCGCAGTTCGCCACGGGCAAGCGCAGGTTTCAGAATATTTGCGGCATCAAGGGAGCTGTCGGTAGTTTCCCCGGCACCCAGAACTGTATGGATTTCATCCACAAACAGAATAATTTTTTCGTTGGCCGTTACCTCATCAATAATCCGCTGGAGCCGTTTTTCGAAATCACCCCTGAACTGGGTTCCGGCGACGAGCATGCCCATGTTGATTTCAAGGATTTCCTTGTCTTTGAAAAAATCAGGAACATCCCCTGAAATAATTTTGGCGGCCATTCCCTCGATTATTGCGGTTTTCCCGACTCCGGCACGGCCGACGATCAGGGGATTGTTTTTCTTTATTTTTAATAGAACCTCCATGACAGACTGAATTTCTTTTTCCCGTCCAAGCACATCAAACAATTTGTGCTCACGCGCCAGCGCAGTCACATTCCTTCCAAATTTCTGGGTATAAAATTCTTCTTCCTTCTCCAGTTTTTCTGCAACCGGCTCTCCCTTTTGTGCTGCATCAGAATTTAGCTGCTCTTCATGTTCCTTTTTGGCAGGAATCGATGCATTCTTTTTATATGTCGCTGATTTCAGGTCTTTGGCGGTTATGGGTGTTTGCCGGGCAATTTCATCGGAATATTTTTCTTTCAGTCTTTCCATCTCATCTTTGGCCGGTATATAACTCTGGTCTATTTTTAGTGCTTTGGCAAACATATCGTGCGCTTTTCGGTATTCTTCAATGCTTGAAAATACCAGCCCCAGGTTGTACAGGGCAAAAAGATACTCATCATCATGTTCAAGCGCACGGGCGTAGTAATACAGAGCAGTCTGATAATCTTTTTCATCATAATAAAGGATTCCCAGATTGTTGAGTGCAGCGACATAGCCCTGGTCCAGCTCAACAGCCTTCATCAGATATTCCCGTGCCTTTGCCGTGTCTCCCCTTTTTTTTTCGATCAGTGCGCAGTTAAAATAAGGAAATTTATACGAGGGAAATATTTTCATGGCATTGTGAAAAGCCGCGTCAGCCTTGTTCAACTCTTCTTTTTCAAGGTAATACAGCCCTATTTCATTATATGCCGGATAATACTCATCATTCAGGGCGAGTGTTTTTTCAAACCACTCTTTTGCCTCGTTGTTTTTTTTCTCGTCACCAGGATATTTTTGGCGGATTGAAAGCCCTATGTTGAAATGTGCCCAGTAATATTCCGGCTGTATTTCTATCGCCTTTTTATAGGATTCAACAGCACGATCATAATCCTTCATGTCATAATAAATATTTCCGAGGTCGTTAAGCGTATTCACATCTTTCGGCTGCAGTTCAAGACTCCTGGTATAGTAGTCACATGCCTTGTTTCTGTTGCCGCGCGAATTTTCAATTTTGGCCAGTTTCTGCATGCTGGCGATATGGGTTGCATCTTTTTTCAATATCGCTTCATAGAGTGCCGCTGCATTGTCATAATCATTCTTGTAAAAGAAATCATTCGCATTTTCAAGCAGGCGGTCTATTTCTGTACTCATTATTTTCCTCTGATATAATTATAAGAATAAAATATCTGTGCATGCAATGGTTTTTTCAAGAATTGATTGATCAGGAAAAGCGGAACAGCAATTTATAATGAAAAGAAAAAAAACATGGATAAGGAACTCAGGAGATGAGATAATCAACGGCTCCGCCCTTGTCACAAGATTCAGTTGTCATCCTGAGAAGCCCTGATCCTGTG
>JAFGJO010000068.1 GCA_016929065.1 Spirochaetales bacterium
CAGGAGAAGAATTAATAAAGAAATCAGGAAGCCAGGAGAAGAATTAATAAAGAAATCAGGAAGCCAGGAGAAGAATTAATAAAGAAATCAGGAAACCAGGAGAAGAATTAATAAAGAAACCAGGACAAGAAAGAATTAATATGTATTTTCGAGTGCATGTCGGCCCAAAATAACCGTATTATTTCCTGCTTTCAACGGAATTATTTTGTTTGACTTTCACGTACGCTTTTATCATACTTAAGAACAGTCCATGAAAGCAACAAATTTTCTTGAATCATATTTGGAACTACAGCATACTCTTCAAAAAAAAGCGGATTTTCCCACACAATTCGGTATTATTCAGCAATGGCTTGAAACCACATTGGGAGTCAGTGAGCTGTTGTTTGTCTCGGTGCCGAATCAGAGGGTTTTTTCATCCCTTTTTGCATTGAGCAAAAACGGATATTCCGACCGGATTATCGACTTTGTCAAACTGCTTCCCCTGCAAAGCCAGGTGGTGATGCTCCCCGAACCGATGCAAAAGCTGTTTTCACTCATGAGCGAGAATGTGGATGCATGTGTCGTGTTTCCTGTCTCTGTGATACGGGACAGAATTGAAAACGCCGTGATTGCGTTTGTCCACAAACCGACTGATTTTTTCCAGCACCATTCAACCGAGATGCAGCTTCTCTGCCAGAAACTGCATGATCTGTACATGATAAATGAAATTGCGTCCAACAAGCTGCTTATGGATTTTAATACCGCCGAGGCGCCCGAGATTGAAAAGGCGCGGGCACTTATCGGTCTTGTCCATTATCCGATGTTTGTCTCGGATCTGGCCGGCCAGGTAATGGCGGTGAATCAGGAACTGCTGAAAAAATGCAGAGTAAAGAGTTTTTTTGAGGTTTCGGATACTATCAATCTGTTTGGAAACTCCAGCAACAAACGGGCAATTTTAAATCAGCTGAAAAAGAATGAGCAGAATGCGACGCGCAGGATTACGTTTGAAACATCGAATAATCAGAAAATGTCGGTAAACTTATACGCAACACGCCACAATGATCTCATTATCTGTTCCCTGTTTGATATCGGGGAGTTTGTGCAGATCACCGAAGAACTGCAAAGCGCTCTGGACATGCAGGAGCTGCTCAACGACCGGCTTCTGGACTCGAACCTGGTGCTGCAGAAAACCCAGTCAAGCGCGATTCGGGCGCTTGCGCGGCTTGCAGAATTTCGTGACCATGAGACTGGTGAACACCTGAAGCGAATCGGCGAATATACGCGGCTTTTGGCCACCGAAGTGTACAAACAGGCGCCGTATTCATTTAAAATCCGTATGGAGTATCCGGAAGAAATATTTTTATCGAGCATGCTCCATGATATCGGCAAGGTTGCCATCCCCGATACGATTCTGCACAAACCGGGTGTGTTAAGCGATGAGGAACGAACCGCGATGAAAAATCATACGGTCTACGGCTGGTCCATTCTGACGCAGGCCGATCAGGAACTCGGCGAGCAGTCGTTTTTGACATTGGCTGCGCAGATCGCCCTGTCGCACCATGAACGGTGGGACGGGAGCGGCTATCCGAACCAGCTCTCCGGCGAAAAAATCCCATTGAGTGCCCGCATCAGTGCTGTGGCCGATGTCTATGACGCCTTGACCACCGAGCGCCCCTATAAAAAATCATGGTCTCATGAAAAAGCTGTTACTGAAATCAATCAAAAATGCGGAATTCATTTCGATCCGGTTCTGGTGAATATCATGAACACGATCGAGAAAAAAATGCTTGAAATCCGCTATTCATTCCCGGGCTGATGAAATCTGCATTTGTCGCTTTGACAGGCCGGCCGAGTGCCGGGAAATCCACTTTGATGAACACGCTCTGCGGCCATAAAATATCCATTGTATCACCCGTGCCGCAAACCACGCGCAATAAAGTAAGAGGGATATATAATGATAGGCGGGGCCAGCTTGTCTTTCTGGATACCCCCGGCTATTTTTCCGGCGAGAAAAAATTCAATTCCTATATGCATGACGTGCTCTCCGGGGCATTATCCGAGGCGGATATCCTGCTGTACCTGATCGACCTCTCGCGGCCGCCCGGTCAGGAGGAAGAACTATTGGCAGGACTGGTAAAAAAGGCAAAAAAGCCGCTTGTCATAGGACTGAACAAATCGGATCTGCCCGGTGCAGATGCTGCCGCAGCCAATGCCATGATTGATAAATTCGGTCTGACCGGCGAAAAGATTGTGCTCTCGGGACTTTCGGGAACCAATTCCGGGTTGCTGCTCGACAAATTGTTTGCCGCAGCAGAGGAAGGCGAACCGTTTTATCCTGGAGAGTATTACACCGACCAGGACCCCGCGTTCAGAATCTCTGAAATCATCCGGGAAAAGGCCATTTTGAAAACCCGGCAGGAAGTACCTCACGCATTATATATTGAAATAGCGGATATGGAGATGCGGGAAGAGGGAAAGCGTTTATGGGTCCGCGGGTTTTTGTGTGTCCAGCGTGAATCCCAGAAGGGGATTCTCATCGGCCGGGGCGGTGCGGTGATCAAGGCAATCGTGCAGGAAGCACAGGCTGAACTGAACGGTATTTTTCCTTATGCAGTGCAGCTCGATTTTAGGGTTCGGGTTCGGCCAAAATGGAAAAACAATGACTCTCTGTTAAAACATCTCATTCGCTGAATATTATCTAATTGGCAAAAAACTTTTCTTTGTTTCGATTTGATTTTGAAAAATGCAGCATTGAACGGCAGTAGATGCTTCCGGCTTCATTTTCCGGAAAAAAAAAGCAGAAACCGGTGAAGCTGAAACCGCCTAAGCGTCCCTGGTTCCTTCCCGGAGCCGTGCGATATACGGTGAGAGATCGCTGTTTCTGGAAAAACTGATGCTCACCCGCGATGACTGGGATGAAAGCGGCTTAATATAGACGATTTCCTCCTGCAGTTGGAAGCTCTTGTCTTTCGGGGTCAATGCGACGTTGAAATCGGAAATGTTGTAGACCGGAACATCGAGCCGGAATGCAATGCCGGATTCGCTGGCGTCGATGGTCTCGGCCGGGAGGATCGTGCCGTCCTCAAAACTGACAGTGAAGTGCTTCAGCGGCTGCGGCAGATACTTGTTTTCAATACGCGGTTTTATTCTTTTTTCTTTTCCTGCTCCCATAAATGCCATATTTGCCCTCCTTGCTTCCATTATAGCATATTCAATAATTGAGTGAAACCTTTTCCGGAAAATTGTTGGAAAAAATTGCCTTTCTCCTGTTTATAGATCAAGCCGAAATATTTTCAGTAAGGTTGGGGATGACAACCGCCGAGAATAAAAAGGACAACGACCAAAAACCCCGGATTGTGTGAAAATCCGGTTTCAGGGCTGCAAAGCCAGTTTTTTTAAAACAGCCCGGCAAGGAGTGCAGAATGCAGGAAATTACAGTTTTTATGGAAGATATGATACAGGAAGCGGAATTGCTCTCCGGTTTTGCAACGCTTGAAGAAGAGATGCAGGGAATAGTCCGGGAGAAACAATGGGACAAGCTGGAAGAGACCATTCTTCGGATTCGTAAAAAAAGCGAAATGCTCGATAAAGCAGAAGAAAAACGGATCCAAAGTTTTGATGAACTCAAGGCTGCACTGGGGGTTCCGGCAGATGTCTCTTTTTTTGGAATTCTGCCGATGGTCGGCGAGGACATCCGCCTCCCGCTTTCAGAGGCATATCGAAAACTGAAAGTCGCCGTGTATTCGGTCAAGGGTGCAACCCTCCGGCTCTCATATTATTTTCGTTCGATTTCCGAGACACTCAAGGGAGTCCTCGCAGAAATATTTCCGCACCGGAAGGGAACCATGTATTCCCATAACGGCAAGGTTTCCAAAATGAGCGACGCGTCCATGATTCTGGACAAGCGGCTGTAGGGGGTAGACAGATGCTTTCAACCTTTACCGGCCTTGAAATGGGAAAACGGGGCCTGCAGGCACATGAGCAGGGATTCGTTACCGTGGGGCACAACCTTAATAATCAGGGCGTCGAGGGATATTCCCGTCAGCGGGTTATCATGACCGCAGCAGACCCCATTTATGTTCCCGGGCTCACCCGCGACAATTCCAAAGGCCATATCGGGCAGGGGCTGAGCGTTGAGCGCATCGAGCGGGTGAGAGACCTGCTTCTGGAAGATGCGATCATCCATGAAACCGGCAGGGCAGGCTACTGGGATGCCTCTGACGACTATCTTTTAAAACTGGATCAGGTGTACCATGAACCGACCAATCTGGTGAGTGATACAAGTCTGATCAACAATCCCGACAAGTTTACCATACGCGATCTTACCGACGAGTTCTGGGCATCCTGGCAGGATTTATCCAACAGGCCGACAGAAATAGCCGCCCGGCAGGCGGTAGTTCAGCGCGGAAAAAACCTTGTCGAGGGTATAAACAATACATTCCGCAGACTGCGTGAAATACGGGACATGGCTGACGGCGATATTGTGGGAACAGTCGGGCAGGTCAACACCCTGACAAAGAAAATATCCTCCCTGAATGAGATTATCCAGGAAGCCGAAGCCCTTGGCGATAATCCCAACGACTTGTACGACAAGCGGGACCTCGCAGTAGAACAGCTCGGCAAACTCATTGACGTGCATGTGGTCCGGACAGACCCCGACGAGTTTATTGTTTATACAAACGGACGTCATATTGTGCAGGGAACAATTTATCATGAACTGGATACCCGCCGCACTCCCGACAATGAAGGCTATGCAGAGGTTGTCTGGAAAGAAACAGGCGAACGTATGGATTTTCAGGCGGGAAAACTTCGCGCACTTATCGATGTACGTGATATCGATGCCCGTGAGGAAATTCAGAAACTCGATGTATTCACCATGAACTTTATCGACGCAGTGAACAGCGTGCACCGCAAGGGGTTTGGCTCGAACGGCCGGACCGGACTGGATTTTTTTCATGAGGTTCCGTTCGTAACCAATGTAAACGGCAATTATGACCGCAGCGGGGACGGTGCATTCGACAGTTCCTATGTGTTCCGGCTGACCGGTTCCAACAAGCTGTCACTGCAGGACCATATCGGCATCGAGGGGACAATGACCTTTGCCGGGCCGGCAGGGAATATCAATGTTGATTATTTCGCCACAGAAACGGTGGAAGATGTTATTCATAAAATCAATTTCTCCGGTGCGGAAGTATCGGCCGGACTTGATGAAGCGGGAATGATGGTGCTGAAGGCGGTTCCGTCTGCAGATACGGCCAATCCCGATTTCGTTTTGCGCCATGTCGAGGATTCCGGCCAGTTCCTTGTGGGATATTCGGGTGTTCTTGCCGATACGGGCGCGGCGAACGCCTATGACTGGCAGCAGGCCGATGCAGTGCTTGGGCTTGCCGGTGATGCCGCATTTGCAACAGCACCGATTGCACATCCGTCAGGATGGATTACCGTCAATGAAACCCTGGAACGGGATGCGGGGTCTGTGGCTGGTGCATTCGGAACCGACGGGGTATCAAACGGGATCGGAGACGGTTCTGCTGCTATGGCAATCGCGCAGATTAAGACAAAACAGGTGACCGTGGGTGAATCACTCACCTATTCGGATTACTTCGCGGAGATGATCGCCTCGATTGGTTTGCGCGGCGAGGCCGCCGAAAAGTTCAATAAACTTGAAGCAGCAATATTAAAAAATCATCACGATACACGCCAGGCAATTTCGGGAGTGAACATCAATGAAGAGCTCACCGAAATGATCAAGTATCAGCATGGATACAATGCCTCGGCGAGAATTGTCACCGAGTTCGACAAAATGCTCGATGTGATTATCAACAGGATGGGGGTATAAACCATGAACAGAGTCAGTACACAGATGTCAGCACTCGATTCACAGTATCACACCATGATGCGTGAGTTCCAGTTAAACAAGTCCGAAAACAGGATGCAATCAGGGATGAGAATCCAGGACTTGCGTGATGACCCTTTGGCTGCCGCAAAATCAACGCGGCTGCAGACAAATATTGTCGAACTTGAGCAGTACATGAAGAACATCGGGGCCGTGCGGGAAAATATGTCGCTCACTGAACAAAAGCTCACCGAGGTGTTGGGATATTTTCCGCGTATCCAGGAGCTTGCGGTCAACGGTGCGAACGGAATTTATGATAAACAGCAGTATGCGGCAATCGCCGATGAAATAGACCAGTATATCG
This sequence comes from Spirochaetales bacterium, assembly GCA_016929065.1. Taxonomy (GTDB): domain Bacteria; phylum Spirochaetota; class Spirochaetia; order SZUA-6; family RPPD01; genus RPPD01. The sequence continues at coordinate 6,180 of JAFGJO010000068.1, forward strand.
AAGCTTTTGCCGATCTGGTAAATGAAAAAGACGGCAAGGGAAACGCTCTGTTCGGCGGGTATGAAGCCAAAAATTCTCCGTTCTTGATTATGCGCGGACGGGTAGAAGGAACCGAGGGAAGCAAAATTCTTGATATACAGTACCGCGGCGATATCGGCCGGAATAACGCCGAAATTACCGAAAACTCACTGGTCTCCATGAACCTTCCGGGGAATTATGCGTTCTGGACAGAAAATCAGTCTGTGTATTCATCGCAGGATGGCACAACCTACCAGGTGCAGGCCAATTCGACAATACGTGTGGATGGTGTAGATATTGATCTGAAAGAAGGAGACAATATTTATGCAATAATTCACCGGATCAATGATTCGGCAGCACCGGTGCGCGCCCGGCTGGATCCGGTGCGCGATTCGCTTGTTCTGGAAACCACCACGCCGCACCAGCTGTGGGTGGAGGATCTTGGCGGCGGTACAGTCCTTCGGGATCTGGGCGTGGTCAAGGAAGGCCGGGGCATTCCCCCGAACAACATCGCCGACACAGCGATGGTCACCGGCGGATCGATGTTCGACACCCTGATCTCCCTGCGCGACAGTTTATACCGGGGCGATATTCACGGCGTGAATGCATCGCTCGGCGGTATTGAGCTGACTGTTGGGTCCTTGTCACGGACGCTTGGAGAAATCGGGGCATTGACCAACCGGCTTGACTTTGCCGAAAAACGGCTTGAAACAGAACAGGCGATGTTTGTTAATTATAATGCAAAAGAAGTTGATGTGGATATAACCGAGGCGATCATGCATAAAAACATGCTCGAATTTGCACACCAGGCGTCGCTCAATGTTGCCGGTAAAATTCTTCGTCCGACACTTCTTGATTTTCTGAGGTAAACTGAATGCAGGTAAACACGAAGGCCTATGGCCAGATTGAAGTCGATGAACGGCAGAAAATATTTTTCCCCAACGGAATCCTGGGGTTTGAAAAGCTCAAGTACTATGTACTCCTTGACGCGCAGCAGAAGCCGTTTTACTGGCTTCAGTCTCTTGATGTGGTGGAAATCGCATTCGTTCTGATTGATCCGCTGTTGTTCCGGCCCGATTACCGGCTTTCTGTAAGCCACGAAGAGCTCGAGGAGATTGGTATTTCCGCTTTAGACGATATCCTTTTGTTTGCGATTGTCACGATCCCCGATGACCCCGACAAGATGACAGCGAATTTGCAGGGCCCGGTCATCATCAATAAAAAAACAAGAGTGGGACGGCAGTCAATCTCATCCGATGCACAGTGGAAGGTCCGTCACCTGATCATGGAAGAGCTCGCGGGCCTGAGGCAGGAATCATGCTGATCCTGTCACGAAAACTCAATGAAAGTATCATGATTGGAGACCAGATCGAAGTTTCCATTGTCGATATCAAAGGCGATCAGATCAAGCTGGGAATCGCTGCCCCGCGGAATGTCAAAGTTTACCGCAAGGAAGTGTATGTTGCGATTCAGCAGGAAAACATCGAAGCGGTAAAGGCCCAGCCGAATGTACTGCCGGAACTCGGGAATTTGTTTCATCCAAAAAAGCCGGATGACGATAAAAAGGACTCTGAAGGGAAGTAAGTTTCAAGGGTTTCTCGCAAAGAACGTGAAGAGGGTGTAAAAACATCATAATGAATTTCAGGATGACGGTTTTGTTTTCAATACGGAGCGGCCTGTCCGGAATTTTATTATCGTATGACCTCATCCTGAACAGGGCCGGTTGCCTCCCAGTGTGTATAATGCCACCATTCCCGGTAAAAGTTTCTGAAGCCGTTTTTCGTCATCAGATTTTTTAAAAGCAGCCTGTTTTCAAGTACCTTCCCTTCAGCATTCACTGTCCAGGAATCCTCGGAGAAGTGGTCGAACGGCGTTCCCATATCCAGCTCTTTGCCCTGGGCATCCACGATGGTGATATCGACGCAATTGCCGCAGGGATGGCCGTGCTGGTGATAGCGTTTTATGTTTGTATTGAGGTATCCGTCGACAAGGAGGTCATATCGTTTATTATCACGGGCCCATTTCAGCATCTGCAATTCAGCGCGCAGCGGCCGGTAGGCATCATAAATTTTCAGCGAGAGGCCCTGTTTTTCAAGTTCTTTCTGCACAATGGCCAGATCCCGTGCCGTTTTTGGCAGTAAAAATGCCCTGCCGGATTCATATCCATCCAGTTTTGCGCCGGTAAAATTGTTGTTCGTTGCGTAACGGATATCAAGTTTTATGGAAGGGATGATGTCAATAACTTCCACAAAGCCTTTGGGGGGCGGGGTAAAAGCCTGTACTAAGGCAGGTAACGGATGAATGACCGGTTCACGGTTACAGGCGTATACGTTTATAAAAATGAACATGGAAAAGAGTAATGTGGACAGCCTTTGTGTTCCGGCAGACATGCAAACAACCTTAATGATAATGATTTTCAATTATACCATGATCATTTGCATCATGCAACAATGCTCTTGAACGAAAAAAAATCAATGAATGGGTTCGTCAAGTGTCTTGCCGCGGAGATTCCAGTAGTTATAATGCCACCATTCCCGTGAAAAGTTGGTGAAGCCGTACTTTTCCATGGTGTTTTTCAGAAGCAATCTGTTTTTCAGCACGCTGCCGGTGGCATTGAGTGTCCAGGATGCTTTTGAAAAATCATCAAATTCTGTCCCCATATCCAGCTCTTTCTCGTGGCTGTCAACTATGGTCAAATCAACGGCATTGCCGCTTGAGTGGCCGAATGAATTGGTCTTTTTTACATTTGTGTTCAAATACCCGTATGTCAGATAATCATCATTTCCTGTATTTTTGGCCCAGTCAATCATTGCCAGTTCCGTGCGCATCGGCCGGTATGCGTCATAGATTTTCAGGGATAAGCTTTTTTTCTGCAGTTCTGCCTGCACTTTTTTCAGCTGTTCGGCAACTTTGGGGAGCAGAAACGCACGGGGAGCACCGTACCCGACCATGACCTGCCCGATGAAATTATTGCTTGTCGCATATCGTATATCCAGCCGGATTGTGGGAATGATGTCAATTACTTCCACAAGTCCTTTTGGGGGCGGGGTATGGGCCTTCGGTGTGGCACTTTCGGGGTAAATCACTGTAGTGGGAGTACATGCAGACAAAACCCAGATAAGAAAAAAAACAAATAAAATTGCTGTAGACACGACATTGGTTTTCATAAATAACACTCTTTACAAATATATAATACTCACATATAGAGAAAAAATCAAAATTTATCCAAATTTATTATAATGTCCAGTTGAAATGGAATTGTCTTGATTAATAATTAATTGTATTATGGCTGGAAAGGAAGATGAACCATGAGCGAAACCATTCAATTTCCCATCACAACCGGATTGGCTGATTCCTTCAACTATGATAATCCACTGTTTTTCAGCCGCTGGGATTACTCGTTTGGTGTGGTCCTTTTGTCCTGCCTGCGCCTGGAAAAAAAAATAAACAGCGGCAGATACTTCCGGAAGGTGCTTGATTACTGTACTCAGATGATTGGCCATGACGGGACAATCAATACATATAATCCATGCGAATTTAATATTGACAGGATTAATACCGGAAAAGTGCTGTTTGAATTGTTCGGGCAGACCGGTGATTTGCGTTACAAGAATGCACTTTTGGTACTCCGCAGTCAGCTGAAAAACCATCCCAGGACACAGGAGGGTATTTTCTGGCATAAAATGATATATCCGCACCAGGTCTGGCTCGACGGATTGTATATGGGCTTGCCGTTTTTAGCCGAATGGGGATTGCGTTTCGATGAGCCGGAGGTTTTTGATGATATTATTTCCCAGATAACCTGTGCTGCCCCCCATCTATGCGATACGAAAACCGGGCTGTATTACCATGCATGGGATGAATCCGGCGGCATGAAGTGGGCGCAGCTGCACAATAACTGCTCTCCGCACTTCTGGGCACGGGCAATGGGGTGGTTTTTGATGGCGCTTTTGGATGTCCTGGAAATTCTTCCGGAAACACATCCGGGGAGGAAAAAAATTATCCCCATTTTTACTGCCGCTGTCGATGCGGTTGCTTCGGTTCAGGACGCGCATTCTGGGCTCTGGTTTCAGGTCCTTGATTTTGCCGGGCGTGAAAAAAATTATCTTGAATCATCCGCGTCATGTATGTTTGCCTATGCGATTGCCCGTGCGGCGAAACTGAATATTCTGTCCAAAGAATACCGCTCCATCGCCCTCAAAGCATGGCAGGGTATTGTCTTGAATTTTATCCGCAGGGACGGGGAGGGAAAACTCCACCTGACCAACGGCTGCATGGTCGCCGGGCTCGGCGGACTGCCGTACCGCAGCGGATCGTTTGACTATTATATGAGTGAACCGGTAATCGAAGATGATGAGAAGGCCGTGGGTGCATGTATCCTGGCGGGCTGCGAACTTGAATAAAGAAAGCAGGAAGAATATGATAAGGAAGGCAGCTATGATAAAAGTCAAGAACTTTTTTAAGCTGCGATACCTTTAAGGCACTCCTCATAAAATATCCGGGCCTTTTGAA
>JAFGJO010000069.1 GCA_016929065.1 Spirochaetales bacterium
CGATCCATCCCAGGAAATTGCCGGAAGATGACGACGATGACGATGATGATGATGATCTTGTCTGATTCTACGTTGTTTTTCCTGTACAGACAGCGGGGACACACATGCAGAAAATAGTTGATGAACTTCTGAATGCAGAGGCCGAAGCACAGAAGATTGTGCAGAAAAGCCGGGAGGATGTTCAAAAGCTCAAGGCCGAGATCGAGGCGGCGTGTTCAGAAAAGATAACAGCCGCAAGGGAGGAGGCGCGGAAAATCATCCAGCAGGAAGTGGAACAGGCCCGCACCGACAGCACAAAAAAGCTCGAACAACTGCTCGAGCAGACCGGGTCGGATAATCAGCATTTGTGGGAATCCCGCAAACCGCAGATTGCCGAACTCACCGCAGATGTCCTGAGAAGCATTATCGTACCGGAATACGAGAAGGATTAAAACAGGATGGGACTGGCGGTATCAAAGTACGGATTTATAAATGCCAAGCTGCGCGCACGGCTTTCAAAACTGCTTTCCGAAGATTTTTTTGATTCACTTGCCCGGGCGCATTCGCTCGTTGATGTCATGCAGCTTTTAAAAAACACCGCATATGTGCTTCTTGATGAAACCTATACAAAAACAGGCGATCTAAAATATACCGAGCTTGAGCTGTTTCGGCAGGAAGTACGGTTGTTTCAGGAAATCGAACAGTACACGAAAGATGAAGTGCTCAATCTCTGCAAAGCACTTTCCATGAGGTATGAAGTGGATACACTAAAACAGACTGTCCGCCTGTGGTTTGACCGTGTGTTTCGGGAGCGGAGCATTGAAGACGCCATCGGATACCTGTACCGCGAAACCATTCACCATGATCTTCGTATTGATGAAATCCTCACAGCGCGTGATCTGGAACAGATCGCGGAAATTCTTTCGGCAACTCCGTACGGCAAGGCGCTTACACAGGCAATACCCCGGATCACCGCGAAAGGCTCCCTGTTTACCTTTGAGATCGCACTTGATAAGCTGTATTATGGAAATTTATTTGCAGCGATTAATGATCTTGAAGCGTCGGATAAAAAGATTGCGGAGCGGCTGATCGGGGTGGAAATAGATCTTGCGAATATCAACTGGATCATCCGCTTCAAATCAATGTATAATCTTTCCCTTGACGAGGCATTGCAGTATACGCTTCCCTACGGATTTTCGATAAACCGGGAAGCGATGGCCTCAGCCTACAGTCATGACAAAATTGGTGAAGTGTTTGAAAGCCTGATAAAAAAACATGACGGATTTACTGCGATGCTGAAAGATCAGGGGGGTGACAGCCATTCGCGGCTGGTGCTGATCGAACGGATTTTGGAACACCTGATGATGAAGGAAGTGCAGCGCGTTCTGGTGGGGAATCCGTTTACGGTGGGTATCATATTGAGCTATTTTATTTTAAGGAAAATTGAACTGCACAAGGTGATGATGATTTTGAATGCCAAAAAATACAATATCAATCCGGAGGAGATAAAAAACAGGCTATGATGTTTACCACCAGAATGAAGTACCTGGTATCGGTAGTATTGGACACCTATACCGATGAAGTAACGAAAAAACTCCTGAAACTCGGGGTACTGCATTTTGTCAAGGTAACAGAGCTTTCAGGAGGCCTGGAAAAAAAAGTGGATAAGGTACAGCTGTCCATCCCGCTTTCCCGGCTTGCAGAGATCCGCAAGCGGATAGAATCGTTTCTGAGCATCATTAATGTGACCCCAAAGGTTGAGGAACATGCTGATATTGATTCTCTTGAAGCTGTGCAGCTTGAAGAAACCGAGAAAGAACTCGATGCAATAGCAGGTGAAATACAGACAATCCGCGACCGGCAAAAAACCATTCAGAGTGAAATCCTCCGCCTCTCCGATATAAACCGTCAGGTGATGCTTTTCGGCGACCTGAGCGAAGGAATGAAAAATAAAAGCACTTATTCCTTTTTAAACATGCATCCGGGGATGGTATCGACCGCCCGGCTGCAGGATTTTAAGGCGGCCTTTGAGAATGTTCCTTCGGTTGTCCTGACTTTCAACGAGGAAGAGGGCAAAACCTATGCAATGGTCATCACGATGAAGCGTGATGATGCAGTGGCGAACACAATCCTGGACCGGTTCGGATTTCTGGAAGTCGAGCTTACCCCGGAAATGATGGGGAATAAAGAGGGTGTTGCGGAAAATATCGCCGCGAAGATTCTGAAACTCGAAAAAGAACAGACCAATTTAAGCAGGGAATCGAATCTACTCATTGAGGCAAAACAGGAACAGCTGGAGAAAATTTGGAAAAATCTGAGATTGAATGAATTGTATAACAGTATCCAGTCCTATTACAGTAAAACCACCCGAACGGTATTATTTTCCGGCTGGGTTCCCGCAAATATGGAGCTGGTGATCAGCAGGGCAATCGCGGAAGCAACAAAAGGGAAATGCTATCTGGAATGGCAGAATCCCGATTCGATTGAGCGTGATCTGCATCATAAAGTGAACGTGCCTGTTCAGTTGAAAAATGCAAAAATACTCTCGCCGTTTCAGATGCTCGTGACCAACTTTTCCATCCCTGGATACGGCACCATCGATCCCACCCCGTTTGTTGCAGTGATTTACCTCATCATGTTCGGCCTGATGTTTGCCGACATCGGCCAGGGGCTTGTTTTAATGGTCGCCGGTTTCATCGGATTTTTGTTTCGCAGAAAGATAAAGGACGGGCTGACCGAGCTTTTAAAACTGATTATTTTTTGCGGGGGTGCCTCGGTCGTTTTTGGGGCCCTTTTTGGTTCCTGTTTTGGATTCGGCTGGTTCCCTGCACTCTGGTTCGATTTTCACGGTTTGTTAGGCGGCCATGTCCCGGCAGACAGTCCGGTGAAAGACATACTGAGTGTTCTCCTTATCACCCTGTACTTTGGCATCGGTGTTATCATATTCGGCCTCGTGCTCAACTGGATAAACTGCATCCGGGAGAAGCGGTGGATCGAATTGTTTTTTGACCGAACCGGATTTACGGGAACCTGGATGTACCTCGGAGGAATTTATGTTGCCTGGTTTTTTGTCAACAGCAGTTTTAAAAGCTTCCCGGATTCCACAACCCTGCTGTTCCTCCTGGGGATTCCTTCGTTATTATTTTATGTGAAATCATTTGTTGAGTTTTTTCACCATAAAAAACATGATCCCATGCTCCGGTTTTCGGTATTTTCACCTGTCCGTTTTTTCCTCGACTGGTTTGTAGAAATGCTGGAAGTGTTTTCCGGCTATCTTTCAAATACGCTTTCCTTTATGCGGGTTGCAGGCCTTGGCATTGCCCACACTGCATTGATGATCGCATTTTTCAAAATTGCGAATATTGCCAGCAATAATGAGGTAAACTGGATTTATATCGTCATTCTTGTGATTGGTAATATTTTTGTTATTTTACTTGAGGGACTTTCCGCGGGGATACAATCCCTGCGTTTGAATTATTATGAATTTTTTTCAAAATACTTTCGGGGTGCCGGAAAAGCATATTCGCCTGTTTCATTGCGAAACGAGTAATTCTGTTTTCAGTTTGCAGCAGCAGAAAAACTTGAGAACATTGCTTTCACCGAAATTTCATGAGGAGGAATAACATGGCATCAGAAAAACAGAGATTCAAGACAAAACTTGTATCCAGTATCATTGTAATGGGGGCGATCACGGCGATAATTTTTGCTTTCGGGGTTGTTAATGTATTCGCTGATGACGGGACAACATCAGAAACGTCAGCACATACTGCTGCGGCTGTTTCCCCTTCCGAGTCTGTTCTACAGGCCCAGATCAAGGCAGAGGTAACGAAGTTCGCACTCATTGGTGCTGCTATTGCTTTCGGTTTTGGTGCGATCGGCGCAGGTATTGCGGTCGGGAATGTCGGCTCTGCAGCAATGGGAGCAATCGGTGAGAAGCCGGAAATTGCAGGACAGGCGCTTATTTTTGTTGCGCTTGCAGAAGGTCTTGCGGTTTTTGGCCTTATTATCGCCATTCTTATCCTGGGGAACGCGTAACAGGATGCAGTATTATATTATCGGTGATGAGGATGCGGTTCTCGGATTCGGCATGGTCGGGGTCAAAGGCCGAAGTGTTGAAACCGCTGAACAGGCGGACAGCGCATTCCGCGGTGCAATTGGGGATTCCTCGATTGGCATTGTCATCATCACCGAACGGGCTGCGGATTTGATCCGGCCGCAGGTGAATCAGTATCTCTTCAGGGAAAAGTTTCCTTTGATTGTGGAGATACCGGACCGCACCGGGCCCGTTGAAGGAAGATCGGATATCCGGAAAATGGTGAATGAGGCAATCGGCATAAAGCTGTAAATGTATTGAATCAGGCGGAAAATATAGTGGAAGAAAATGCACAGAATAATTTGGTGAAAGATATCCTGGAAGACGCGAGAGCGGAAGCAGAAAAACTGTTGCGGGAATCAGAAGCATGGAAAACTGAACGCATCCAGGCAGCAGATAAACAGGTGCTGCAAATTCGTGATGAGGCCAAAAAAACTGCAGCACACCAGATTGCGGTTATCGAAAAAACGATGAGTTCAACCCTGGCAGTTGAAAAGCGACGGCTTTCGTTGCGTGTCCGTGATGAAATGCTGCACGAGGTGATCGATGCAGTAGAGCAGCGGTTCGAGGCAATGATCGAAAAACCGGAGTATTCAGATGTACTGTTTGGCTGGATAGTTGAGGGTGCGCTGGGGCTTGGAAACGATTCTGTTGTGGTGAACGCATCCAAAAATGAACTACCTAAAATTACCGAAAAACTACTTGCAGATGCCGCCAAAAAGTTTGAACAGCTGACCGGCAGAAAAATAAAAATCACATTGACAACTGATCAGCCGCTGCTTGCCCAGGGAGTGTTTTTATCTGCACAGGACAATTCTTTGGCGTTTAACAATCAAATTCATACACGGCTTTTACGGTACCAGTCCGAGATCAGAAAAATGATTTTTGACCGTTTGTTCGGTGAGGAGAAAGAGGCTGAAAATGATGTGGCAAAAGAGGCAATGGCATGAATGAACGGATAATCGGACAGGTAAAACGGGTGAACGGCCCGGTCATCATAGCACGGGGAATAAAAGATGCGATGATGCTCGAACTGGTTCGGGTCGGGGAAGTCCGGCTGGTTGGGGAAATCATCAAGCTGGAAGGCGATACCGCGGTGATCCAGGTCTACGAAGATACCACCAGTCTGGCTCCCGGCGACAATATCTATGGATCGGGAATGCCGCTTTCTGTGGAACTTGGTCCGGGACTTATTGGAACCATTTATGACGGAATTCAGCGGCCCCTCGAGAAAATACTGGATATCTCGACACATTTTATCGAACGCGGAATTGAACTTCCTTCCCTTGACCGGTCAAAAAAATGGCACTTTATCCCGGCAACAGTAAAGACTGGTGCGGATGTTTCGGCTGGTATGGTATTGGGAACAGTTCAGGAAACCGAACGGGTGCTTCATAAAATTATGGTTCCGCCCGAAATCAGCGGGAAGCTTGTGATGCTCGCCCCTGAAGGCGAATATACCATCGAAGAAGTGATTGCCGAGGTAGAGCATGATAAAAAGAAAATACCGCTGTCGATGCTTCAGCGGTGGTCCATCAGAAAACAGAGACCTGCTGCAAAACGGCTGCCGCCTGATATCCCGCTGATTACCGGCCAAAGGGTCATCGACACGCTCTTCCCGCTTGCCAAGGGCGGTACAGTCGCCATTCCCGGAGGGTTTGGAACCGGAAAGACCATGACCCAGCACGCAATTGCCAAATGGTGCGATGCCGAAATAATCGTATACATCGGGTGCGGTGAGCGCGGGAATGAAATGACCGATGTACTTACCGAGTTCCCCCATCTTGTTGACCCGCGCACGGGCAAGAGCCTGATGGAACGGACAATCCTGATTGCCAATACCTCGAATATGCCGGTATCTGCGCGTGAGGCGAGTATATATACCGGTGTAACCCTGGCAGAATATTACCGCGACATGGGGTACAATGTTGCGGTCATGGCTGATTCCACTTCACGGTGGGCCGAAGCCCTTCGGGAACTTTCCGGCCGTATGGAAGAAATGCCTGCAGAAGAAGGCTTTCCCGCATACCTTCCCACCCGTATTGCGGAATTTTATGAACGTGCCGGGCATATGGTAACACTTTCCGGAGAGAAGGGATCGGTTTCGATTATCGGGGCAGTATCACCGCCGGGCGGTGATTTCTCTGAACCGGTGACACAGCATACCAAACGGTTTGTCCGTTGTTTTTGGGGATTGGACCGCCAGCTTGCCAACGCACGGCATTATCCTGCCATTTCCTGGCTTGATTCTTACAGTGAATACCTGCTGGATGTTTCGCCATGGTGGGAACAGCATGCAGGCCCCTCCTGGACAACTGACCGTGCCGAAATGATGGAACTGCTGCAGCGCGAAGTGCGGCTGCTACAAGTGGTAAAACTGGTGGGCCCGGATGCGCTTCCCGACAGTCAGCGGTTTGTTCTTGAGGTGTGTTCCCTCTTTAAAAATGCATTCCTGCAGCAAAATGCGTTCGATGATGTCGACCGGTATTCCTCGGTAGAAAAACAGATGAAGATGCTCACCATCATTCTGACCTACTGGCGCAGGGGGCAGGAAGCTGTGCGCCGTGGCGTTACGTTGGTGAAATTAAAGCGGATGAAAGTGTTGCAGGACGTGGTGAAGATGAAGTTCAGTATTTCAAATGAAGATGCTGCAGCATTTGACAAACTCATCGCCCGGTTGGAGCGCGGCCTGGATCAATTGGAGTCGATTTATGTCTGATCAAAAGAAAATATTTGATGCCCAGCGAAGGCTGCAGGCGGGGAAAGAATATATCGGGGTTCACCGGATCGACGGGCCGCTGGTGTTTATCGAGAAAACACACCCGGTGGGCTACCGTGAACTGGTAGAATGTGTGGACGCGGAGGGGAAAGTGCGCCTTGGCATGGTGCTCGATACTTCCGATTCAGTCGTGGTCGCACAGATATTTGAAGGCACCCAGGGGCTGACCATGCCGGGGACCAATGTCCGGTTTCGCGGGAAACCGCTTGAACTGGGCGTATCAAGAAAAATGCTTGGCCGTGTATTTAATGGAATCGGCCTTCCGAAAGACGGCGGCCCGGAACCATTGGCCGACAAATATTGCGATGTCAATGGAAAACCCATTAATCCAACGGCGCGTGCCTATCCAAAGGATTTTATACAAACAGGGATATCGGTGATTGACGGAATGAATACCCTTATCCGCGGCCAGAAACTTCCGATTTTCTCCGGGAACGGACTGCCGCACAATGAATTGGCAGCGCAGATTGCCCGGCAGGCGAAAATTCGCGGCGGTGAAACAAACTTCGCGGTTGTCTTTGCCGCAATGGGGGTGAAGCACGATGTGGCGCAGTTTTTCATCAACTCGTTCGAACATACCGGTGTGCTGGAAAACGTTGCTTTGTTTCTTTCATTGGCCGATGATCCGTCTATTGAACGGCTCATCACCCCCCGGACCGCACTGACCCTTGCCGAGCATCTCGCCTTTGACCACGGGATGCACGTTCTGGTCATCATGACTGATATGGCCAATTATTGTGAATCGCTCCGCGAGATTTCAACCATTCGCGGAGAAATTCCCTCACGAAAAGGCTACCCGGGGTATTTGTATTCAGATTTGGCAGAGCTGTATGAACGTTCCGGCATGATAAAGGGATTTCCCGGTTCAATTACGCAGCTTCCGATTTTGACGATGCCGAATGATGATATCTCGCATCCCATTCCGGATTTGACCGGGTACATTACCGAGGGGCAGATTGTTTTCGAGCGTGAAATGCATGGCCGCAATATTTATCCGCCGGTTGCCGGGCTGCCCTCGCTTTCCCGCCTCATGAAAGACGGTATTGGAAAGGGCATGACCAGGGATGATCATCCGCATCTGGCAAGTCAGCTGTTTGCAGCGTACAGCTATGTAAAGGATGTACGGAACCTTGCATCGGTCATCGGAGAGGAAGAACTCACTCCTCTTGACCACCAGTATCTGGAGTTTGGCGAATTTTTTGAAAGGAATTTTGTATCGCAAAAGATGAACGAGGACCGAACCATCGAGGAAACGTTAAACCTTGGCTGGGAAGCACTCAAGAAGCTGCCGGTAGAGGAATTACATCGGGTCACTGATGAGGAAATAGACAGGTATTACCACGGAGCGTAAAAAATTATTCAGGAAGATGAGATGTCAATTGCGGAATAACAGCAGAATCAGGAGTTGTTTTTATTGAGAAATGTTGCGCCGACAAAAACAAATATGCTCAAACTGAAACAGGAGCTTAAATTTGCGAGCCTTGGATATGATCTGCTTGATCAAAAAAGAAATATCCTTGTTTTGGAATTATTGAACCTGGTCGACCAGACAGCAGAACATCAGGAACGTACCCAGAAAGCACTTGCCGACGCGTACCATACTCTTGAAGACGCCGTCCTGGACATGGGAAAACTGAAGGTGTTGAGTCTGTCGAGTGCGATTCATATTGAAACGAGCATGACGGTCAAGGAACGGAAGGTGATGGGTGTTGCACTTCCGGTTGTTGAAACATCATTCAAGGATTTTCCGCCGTATTACAGCCCGGAGGGCACAAGTTTCTGGATTGATTCAGCCTTGACGAATTTCAAACACGCACTGGAAGTGATGGGCCGACTTGCCGAGCTGAAGGTGTCCATGATTCGGCTGGCGAATGAAGTAAAAAAGACCATTCGCAAGGTAAATGCACTTGAGAAAATAGCAATACCGGATCTTAAGGAAACGGTGACGATGATTCAAAACAGGCTGGAGGAAAATGAGCGCGATATGTTCATGCTGATGAAACTGGTGAAGGGCCGGCTGGAAGCAAAGCGGTCCGGTTAAACAAAGGAGATGCCCATGGCAGGATTAATACAAAAGGTGCTGGTGTTTGTGGACGGCTCCGAAGAATCCATTGTCGCCGCGCACTACGCGGTGTGTCTGTCGAAAACACTGAATGCCCGGTTAACCGCACTGTATGTGGTGAACACCCGCGCGGTTGAAGACCTGGTAAAAACAAAAATATTTCTTGCTGCAGAACAGGAAGAATATACACGGGATATTGAGTCGGATGCCGAAAAATACCTGAACCATATCAAGAGTCTGGGCAGGCAAAAGGGCGTAACTGTTGAAACAGTACAGAAACACGGAGCGCCATTTCTGGAAATTAAAAAAGAAGTGCAGGAACAGGACATTGATTTGCTGGTCATCGGGGAGCTGTCAAAAATCAGGAGCCGCCGCGATGAATTTTATAATGAAGCAGAAAGAGCCATGCGGAATGTATCTTGTTCGGTCCTTATCGTGAAGGATGAAGACCGGGTATATGAAGTGTATGAAAGCATGACTGTGTAATATTAACTCTGGAGGAAAAAAGCATTATGGCTTTGATTGATTTGGTTTCTGAAGATATTGTGAAAGTGCCGTTGTCAGCGTCGACGAAAGACGAAGTGATTCACGAGCTTATTGCTGTGCTGAAGGCAGCAGGAAAAATCAGGGATACCGGGAAAGTGTATGAAGCGATTCTTGCACGTGAGGGGTTGGGGAGTACCGGCCTTGAGAAGGGAATAGCTGTCCCGCACGCAAAAACCGACCAGGTCGAAAAGCTGACGCTGGCGATCGGTATTTCACCAAATGGAGTGGATTTTGCTGCCATGGACGGCCAGCCGTCGAAACTGTTTTTCATGATGCTCGCCGCTCCCGACCAGTCCGGTCCGCACATCGAGGCGCTGGCTGAAATTGCGCGCATTACCCGGTCTGATGCATTTTGCCGTGTGCTCGCCTCTGCAGTATCGGCAAAAGAAATCGTGGAGCTGTTCACTGAGGAATAAGGAAAACAGGATGAAGATTCTATAAGGAAAACAGGAAGAAGATAAAGACTGTAGAGGTTGAAGGAAAAAGTGATCTGAAAAACGGAAAATATAACTCTGACGGGGGAGTATGCATATTCCAGTCTTTTCCTGTCTTTCCTGATTTCCTTAACTTACTTTTTTTCTTTCACTTCGCGGGCTTTGCGTGCTTTCGGCGAAATACTTTCTTTATTTTTAATTTCTTCTTTCGGTGTAATTTTATTCCTCAGACGCAGAAAGAAAAAGAATCCCAGAAATATCTGCATGTAATAGGTGGCAAACCGCCAGATAATTATCGAAATAACCGATAAATCCGCCTTGCCCGAAAACTGGGTAAAAACCATTGAATAGACGCCCTCAATACCCCCGCTCGCGCCGGGAGAGGGGATGTAATACACGACAAGATTCAGCAGCATGACTGTGATAAATACATCAAAGAAAAAAAGCTGCACACCGGTAATTGCCATGAATACATACACCAGGGCGTATACCTGTCCGGCAAGGATGATATTGCACAGAATCACGTCAATAATGATGATATAAAATTTTTCTTTCCACAAAAACAGGATGTTTTCCCTTAATTCTATTGACCACTTTTTGGCGGCTTCTCCCCAGTTGTGCCGTTTGCTGACACGTGAAATAAAACGGCCGAGAAAGCTGTTTTCTATTTTGGCAAGAAAATGGCCGATTGCATCGGGACGGATAAACATGATAACGATCAGGATTGTGGACACTGCGGTGACCGTGAGGCCGCCGAACAAAAATGCTGATTTTGCGCCGAATGAGGAAGTCAGTTCAATGATTCGTGGAATAAACGCCAGGGTCAGCAGCAGCGCCGAGCCCAGGTAGACAATAAAACGGGACATGATAATGTTGGTGCTGATTTTCGCGTCATACCCAAGCGACTTTAAATGATAAATCTGAAACGGCTGGCCGCCGGTGGCCATGGGGGTGAGATACGCGAAAAAATATCCCAGCATGCTGTTGGTGAATGCTTCTTTAAACCTGATTTTGCACTGAAACTGCCACAGTACCAGCTTGAGACGGATGGAATCGATGATATAGATGCCGATGTAAATAAAAAAAGGAACAGCAAGATGGTCCCAGGATACGGAGAGAAGCGACTGAATGATTTTTTCGAAGTCGACAAAAAAGGCAATCCCGATACTGACCATGAAGCCGATGACGGTCACAATAATAATTGCCCGGATTATTTTTCCAAAGTGGGTTGAGATCAATGTATTATTTTCATTTCCGGCCATTTTAATTGTGTCCACCAATGCTCTGCCTTTTACAGGTACGGCTAAAAGGACTATAGGGAATCTGTCCAATAATTGCAAGCTGCAGGAAACAAATAATTTCCAGGATGGAAAAAGGCTTGTACTTCCTCGATTTCACAATTATGATGAACCAGGTATCCGGCAGAACTCACATGCTTTTATTGCCGGAAGCCGGGAATATAAGTACATGAAGAAGCGCATTGACCAGAAATTGAAAACGAAAGTACTCATTTGTATCGGAGATGCTGCCGGCGGTCATATTTCCGCTGCAAATGCACTGCAAAAAACATTTGCAGCTTTGTATCCGGAAACAGTTGAGGTGAAAGTGGTTGATGTGTACGCCGAGGCGAACATTCCACCCTTCAACAATTCGGCAGATGTCTACATGATGGTGAACAAGTCCAGGATCGGCGAAATCTTCTACAATACAGTTTTGTGGCTTTTTAATACTCCGGTCATCTACCCGATGTATCGCTGGTATCTGATAAAAAAAATGAAAGAACCGACACGAAAAATTGTCGATGCATTTGGGCCGGATATTGTTGTCTCGAACAATTCCGTGGTCACCCCAATTTTTGAGCAGCTGAAAAAAGAGGGCGCTGTATGGAAAAGCGTGGTGTTGGTGACCGACATCGCATTTATTTTCAGGGGGTGGGGTGACCGGCACGCGGACATGGTGATCAGCCCCACAGAGGAGTCCACAGCTGCATTACTGCAATACAGGGTTGACCCGCTGCGAATATGCAGCCATTTGTTTCCCATAAATCCCGCTCTTGCCGATTATCTTCCCCGCGACAAGGTGCTGAAAAAACTGGGGCTTTCTGTGGAGGGAAAGAAGACGGTACTGGTGACCTCGGGGGGATTCGGCGTCCTGGCACTCGGGAAAGTGCTGGAGAAGCTGGCAGAGAGGCCGGATCTTCAGGTGATTGTGCTTGCGGGAAGAGTAGAGGAGTTTCGAAAGGAGCTTGATCAGCGCTTTGGTGACAATCCCCGTGTTGCGGTGCTTGGTTTCGTGGACAATATCCAGGATTATTACAATGCCGCGGATATCATCGTGGGAAAGCCGGGGCCTGCAACGATTATCGAGATCGAACTTTTCCGTAAAAAAGCGGTGCTGACAAAATCCATCGGGTTTCAGGAAAAAGGCAATGTTGATTTTGCCCTGAAAAATCCGAACTTTCGAAGTATCGGGGGAAAATGGCAATTGCTTCCGCGTTATATTGATGAGCTGCTTTCACAGGATGCAGCTGCGATTTTCGACCGCCGCCGTTTTGATGAATCAGAGGATATTGTCCGGCACATTGCAAATCTTGCCGGTCTGTAAAAGAATATCTGTTTTTGGCAGACGAATGCTTGACAAAAATGGAAAGAAAATGGTAGTTTCTTGTGACCAGGGCGGTTAGCTCAGTTGGGAGAGCGTCTGGTTTACACCCAGAATGTCGGGGGTTCGAGCCCCTCACCGCCCATAATTCTTTTTTTCAGGAGGCCGTCCACGAGGATGGTCTTTTTTTTGCCCGGAAATACAGGAGACAACTTTGCTGATATAATAGTTGGAAAGTTGTCTACAAGTTGTCTACTTTATTTTTGCCCGATTAATCATAAACTGAATGTTTTCATTTGCTGATTTTGGAACCAGGGTAACTTCCGGATGAGTGTGTGCCCATACGCGGAATATTTCATCAGCGAATGCCTGTCCCGCCGTTGCAACATTATCGAAATCGAGTTCGATGGTTTTGAATTTATCCAATCCAGCAAGAATTCTTCTCGCCTGGGAGCGGGAAACGTATTCAACTTCTTGTTCATACAATTTGACCCTGACAATGGTTTTGTTAAAATGAAAGGATTCATCGGTAAAGCGACTGAATAAATCAGCCAAATTATTGTCCGATTTGGAATTTATAGAAAATACTACCTGTGTTCCTTTGAAAGATTTTACATTAGTTATATACACGTCATGGATGATATTGTCAAAAACAAGTTTTTTTTCAAAACTTTTTATAATGAGGTTATCAGCAATTTTAGAAGTAAAAAAAATGCCTTCACCGCTATGTTTTGAGGATGCAGTAGTTTCTTTTCCTTTTAGTAAATCCTGAATCGCTTCTAATTCCGATTTCAGTTTCTTTTTATGCATAATGTTTTTAAATATGCCTATCCCCCAATCAGTAACTGTAAACTGAATGTCATTTGGTGTTTTCACCATTTTAAGATCAATTTTATCTGATTCAGAATGTTCAATCGCATTGTTTACCATTTCTGTAAATGTATAATCGATTATGGAAGAAATATTGCCTTTTATATTGTCGAATATTACAGTTTCTGATTTTATCTTGCGGAGTATAACATCTTCAGCAAGACCATCATTTTTGAGTATTTTATGGATTTGCAATGGTTTGCGGGTGTCTTGGTCTTTTGTTGATTTGAAAACATAGTGCGCCCTGTTTGCTTTTCCAATTAAAGTGATTTTTCCGGCATCAACCAATTCTTTAAGAATTCGGTGGATATATGCCCGGGAAAAACCGGTCTGCTCAACAATATCGGCAGTTTTGAGGCTGCCTTTTTGTTTTATCATTGAGATGATGCGTGCATGGAGATCCATAAACATAACACTCCCCCTGTTATTGTAGACAACTTAATAATACTCAGATATAGATAGTTGTCAACAAGTTGTCAACTATCCTGAAATTAATAGGCTGCTATCAAAATGACATTTGACTGCTTTCATTCCTGATTGAAAGAATTCCTGCTGCTTTGTATGTTGTTGCCACCGTCTTTGAAAATATTTTGTTTCATTGGGACTGTTATTGATCGAATTGCTGATTATTGCAGCAGTAATTTGTGCTCTCTTTGCCCTTTTGTTTATTGGTTTTATTTTTATCATCATCAGCAGCAGGAAAAGGAAATGCAGAACGGGGGTTGATCTCGAACAGGTAACATGCCCCCGGTGCAGCCGACCTGCCCCAGGGGCGCGGGTTCCCGCTTCATTTTCACAGGCCATGTTCGGCGGCTGGAACAGCAGCTCCTGCGGCTGTGTCATGAATAAATGGGGAGAAGAAATGCGCAGGAAAAAATTATTTGTTTATTTTTTTTAATTTCCCCGCAACAGGAAACATGCCGATGACACCGGCACCATGCGGTGCAAGTCCGATCTCCCGGGAAAGGTCTTTTCCTGCGTTATGAGAAGCCTGATGGTTGCCCTCTTTCCACAACATGCTTTTTGATACATCATAGACTATTCCCATAAAACCAATATAAGCGGGCCGGCCTTCCTTTCCGTCGAATTGGGACAATTCTTCTTTTGTAAACTCTTTCATAAAAGTGAGTATACGGAAAAGACATGTGGAATACAATGGCTGCAGATGCTAATTATGTTCCGGCTGCTGGAGTTTTTCAAATTCCAAAAGCAGTGCGAAAAGCTGCTTTTCGGTAAAAATATGTTTCTCGATAAAATAGCGGCCAATGGGGAAGTGATATTTTTTTTGTTCAGATAATATCTTCTGCTGTGCGGAAACGTCAAGGAGATTGAGCCTGACTCCAGCATCGAGGGTTTTTTCACCCAACTGTCTTTTTTCGAAAATTACCAGCAGTTGTTTGTGTGAAAGAAACCTGTGTTCTTGAGCGATGTCTCCGACCCTTGGCCGGTGGTTCATCTGCCAGCACAGGGCATCAACAACTGTCTTGAAATCAATGAGGTTTTTCCTGCGAAGAAACTGGCAAAACCGTGTCCTGTATTTCGGGGTACCGGTATAATTGGCCCAGTTCGTCGTCTGCTGTCGCGGAGTATTCCTGGGGGAATAATAAAACCTTGGCTTGAACCGCTGAATAAAGGGCAGCAATAACCGGTAGGCGTCATTCAGCTTTTTGAATTCTTCTGTACAGGTGTTTTCATCCACTCCCATGATATGGGCACGGTCCGGATGATATTCCATACTTTTTCTGCGGTATATTTTTTTCACCAGCGAAAGGGCGGGAAGATTCTGTGCTGAATAAATCTGACTGTGCGGGCCGAACAATTTATGTAAAGCAGAACGGATCATTTCCGGCTTTTGAAACATGAGTATTCCCCCTCCCGGTAAATTTTTTATAGAACAAATTTCTTTTTTTGTAAATAGTGAATAATGGAGATAGTATATGTATTTGGATGAGGCTGAATGATTACAAAAATCAGTATGAGTCTGCAAGCACAGATTTTATTTCTGCTTCCGCGACCGGGCGGGAAAACAATTCATTGTCAAACTGCATCATTGTACCGATATTTTTCTGAAAGACAAAACGGATTGTATCCTTGCGGACCTTTTTGTCTGTATAGAGTTTTTCAACAAGACGGTCAATTTTGATTCCGGGCGGTATCTTCACCGGCAAGCCTGCCCGGGCCAGAAGCGTCTTTACCCGCGCGAGATCGTCCTCACTGGTATATCCGAAAAGTTTGCCCAGCCTGCATTGGACGACAAGCCCCACAGCAACCGCTTCCCCGTGCAACAGGGTAAAGCCGGCGAGTGTTTCCAGCGCACGGCCGACGGTATGGCCCAGGTTGAGTACCTGGCGGTAGTTTTGTTCACGCTCGTCTGCCTTGACGACATTATATTTAATCTCACAGTTTTTGTGTGCAATATGTGCTGCGATTTTTTTGTCGATGCCGCCGTGTTCCCTGAACATTTTTTCAATATTGTTTTCCAGATATTCGAAAAACTCCTGATCTGCCATGCATGCATGTTTGACGGTTTCAGCAAGGCCTGAACTTATTTCCCGGGAGGGAAGGGTGTTCCAGGTATCAATATCTATATAGACTTTTTTCGGCTGGTGAAAGAGCCCAATCAGGTTCGTTGCATGCGGGGTATCCACAGCGGTTTTTCCTCCCACTGACGCGTCAGCTGCAGCCAGAAGCGTGGTTGCATAATTGACAAAAGGAATGCCGCGCGCAAAAGTTCCGGCCAGAAACCCGGCAAGATCAGTGACCACACCGCCGCCAATCGCAATGACTGCACTGTCGCGGCCGAAATGTTTTTCAATCATTTCATCCTCAATTTTGGCCTTTACTGCACGGGTTTTGTTTTGTTCTCCGGCAGGGATGACAAAAACGCTGGTATTCACGTCTTTTTTTTCAAGGAGAGTGAACAGAGGCTGTGTGTACAGGGGCAGTACATTTGAATCTGTAATCACTGCAAGGCGGTAAAAGTTTCCGCAAAGACCGGAAGTGATATCGTCAATCAGATTTTGAAAAAGATTTTGTCCGATCTCTATATCATAGGAATCATCAATAGTCCGCTGCAGCGGCACATGAAATACACTCACACATACTCCCCTGTAAATTATTATCTGTAGCGAACAGTGTACCAAAATTAAAATGCAGGTCAAGGGGTTGGCCGTCGCGTTCCCCCCTGTTTCTGTAGAGCGATTGTTTTAAAAAACAAAGAAATTGAATAGTACGATGAGGATGCAGGTAAAACACTACAATAAGGGAGCATCTGGGCATACTTTTTCCCGAAACTCTCTTGACTATTAGTAATACAAAGTATTACTTTTGTTCAGGGGAGTTTTTTATGGCTGAACAAAAACAGGAAATATTTTCATTCAAGGTTGAAGCCGAGCTTGCACATATTTTGAAGACGATTCCGAACCGGTCACAGTTTATACGCAATGCAATAATGAAATCGTTGGAAAATGTCTGTCCGCTCTGCGAGGGAACAGGAATATTGTCTCCATGCCAAAAAGAGCACTGGGAATCGTTCCAGCACAGTCACCATATTATACGCTGCGGTGAGTGCGAGCTTGCCTATATCGAGTGCACACATGACAAATAAATTCAGATTCATGCAGATAGCCCCGGTTCTGGCCGCTTTCATGGCCGCCCTGGTTTCGTGTTCCGGTGACGCAGAGATGGAAAAGGAAAAATTGTCGATCGTCGTTACGATCCCGCCCCAGGCATATTTTGTGGAAAAGATTGCTGGAGAAAAGGCGGATATTTCAATTATCCTTTCCGGGGGGAAAGATCCGCATTTTTTCGAGTTTTCAACGCGTGAGATTTCACAGATTCTGTCTGCAGATATCTATTTCAGCATCGGGCTGCCCCAGGAAGCGGCGCTTGTTGCCCGGCTCTCTGCATCATCCGGGACACTCCGGATTGTGGATACCGGCGAGGATATTCCCCGCAGGCTTCCGGACGCTCCGTTTTTGGCGAATTCGGGAAACAGTGATACTCTTCCCCCAGCTGATGAGGAAAACACTGATCCCCATATCTGGCTGTCGCCTGCATTGGTTAAACTGCAGGCACAGAAAATTATTGATACCCTGATTGTTGCCGATCCGAAAAATGCATCCTATTATATATCCCGTCATGCCCTGTTTATCACCGAGATCGATAATCTTGACCGTGAAATACAAAGGCAGCTCTCTGTGGTAAAGGAAAAAACCCTGCTTGTATATCATCCGGCATTCGGGTATTTTGCCGACCAGTACGGATTTACGCAGATCCCGGTTGAAATCGAGGGAAAGGAACCTGCTGCACGGAGTCTGAGCATCCTGATTGAAACCGCACGGCGGAAAAGAATCCGGACGCTCTTTGTCGAGCCGCAGACTCCGCAAAAAAAAGCGCAGATCATCGCCTCGAGCATTGGTGCGGAAATCATGCAAATTGATCCGCTTGCCCGCAATTGGACGGAAACGCTTCTGGATTTTGCAAAAAAAATCGGGGGAAGGAAAACAGAATGAATGCCGCTTCCCGTCTTCCGCTTGTGGAGCTTGAACAGGTCAATGCCCGCTATGAGAATGAAATTGTACTGGAGAACATCACCACATCAATTTACCCTTCGGAACTCATCAGTATTATCGGCCCGAACGGAAGCGGGAAAACAACCCTGCTGAAAATCATTTTGGGAATCATCAAGCCGTCTGCCGGCCGCGTCCGGCTGTTCCGGCATTATAACGGGTACACACCGGTACACATAGGATACGTTCCCCAGCACATACTCTACGACCCCGCGTTTCCAGTGACCGTGCTGGATGTGGTGCTTCTCGGCAGGGTAAAGTCCGGATTCAGCCGCCTTCAAAAAAAAGACACAGATACCGCCATGAATGTTCTTGACATGATGGGGATGAAACATCTTGCAGAAAAAGGCTTTCAGGATCTCTCCGGGGGCCAGCGCCAGCGTGTTCTCATCGCCCGGGCGCTTGCGGGTGAACCGGTTCTGCTCCTTATGGATGAACCGACCGCCAATATCGACCGTGATGCGGAAAAAGAGATTTATACACTGATTCGGGAATTAACCAGAACCATGACGGTTGTGCTTGTATCACATGATCTGGGTGTTGTCCCAAAAATATCCACCAGGGTATTCTGTCTGAACCGCAACCTGAAATTCCATGAGACCACTGAACTTACCGGTGATGATATCCGCTCTTTGTATCAGGAGACCATGGATCTGGTGCAGCACTCGCACAGCCATGATGAACAAGACCTTCCGGGAAAGGGATGGTGCGGGTCATGATTGTATTTTTTCGGGACCTCTTTATATTTGATCATGTCCAGTATGCTGTGATCGGCGCGGTGCTCGCATCGTTATCCTGCGGTATCATGGGGAGTTATCTGTCGGTGCGGCGGATCACTTCAAGTGCCGGGGCTATTTCCCATTTTTTACTTGGGGGGCTTGCAGCGGCACAATTCCTTAAAAAAGTGTATCTTGTGCCGATTCCGGTCGAGGCCGGCGCGCTTGTTGCCGCGGTGATTGCTGCCGTCATTATCTGGCTGGTAACCCGGTGGGCAAAACAGCGGGAAGACACAGTGCTGAGCGTATTGTGGGCATTCGGAATGGCAGTCGGTGGAATATTTATTTTTTTTACACCGGGGAATACGGGAAATCTGCAGTTTTATCTTTTTGGGGACATGTCGCTGATCAATCCTTCCGGCCTTGCGGCGATGGGCATTCTTGCGGCGGTGCTGATTCTGTTTTTTATTTTCTTTTACGAAAAAATACTGGCAATTGCCTTTGACAGCGAGTATGCTGCGCTCCGCGGTATACGTGTATCAATGTATTCATTTCTGCTGTTGCTGTTTGCTGCACTCACCGTGGTTGTGGTGGTTCAGCTTGTCGGGATTGTCATGGCGATTGCCTTGTTGTCGCTTCCGCAGGCGATTGCCGCAACGTTCACCCGGCGGCTCTGGCAGCTGATTGCCGGATCAATCATTCTGAGCATGATCTTTACCGTCGGCGGTTTTGCTGCGAGCTATGAGCCGGGAACCCCTCCCGGAGCGATGATAATTTTGAGTGCCGGATTTTTTTACCTTGTTTCCCTGGCTCTCAAATCATTCAGAAAAAACCGCAGAACTGCACAGGTATCGGGAGCGCGGTAATCCTGTTTTTCCGTTTTTTCGGATGATTTTTATTGTGACTTGGATTATACTCAGGGTACATGATCGCGATTATTTCGTTTTTTATCATTCTGCTTGTCTCGATACTTATCGTACGGGCCGCTTC
Organism: Spirochaetales bacterium; assembly: GCA_016929065.1. Classification (GTDB taxonomy): domain Bacteria; phylum Spirochaetota; class Spirochaetia; order SZUA-6; family RPPD01; genus RPPD01. Next base: position 19,642 of record JAFGJO010000069.1, read on the forward strand.
CATCATGCTTCGGCTGACCGGTTTGTCCGTGGAAGTCGCCCGGTTCCAGGCACGTTCAGCGTTTACCGGGACCGGGTTTACCACACGGGAAGCTGAAGGGATCATCAACCATCCGGTTCGGCGTAAAATAATTCAGTTTCTGATGCTGATTGGAAACATCGGATTTGTCTCGTTTGTTTCTTCCATAATATTATCCGTGACAACGATCAACGCGATGAATCTCGAAAACAACATGGTCGCAGTGCTTGCGATTATCGGGACCGGACTGCTTCTCCTTGTTGTCTTTACAAAAAGCAGCATTGTGGAGAAACTGTTTACCTTCATTATTACGCGTGCGTTGAAACGATGGACTCGTATTTATCTGAATGACTATGACAGCCTGCTGAATCTGTCGGCCGAATTCGAAGTGACCAAATTTACTGTCCAGGAAAAAAACTGGCTCGCTGGAAAGAAAATACAGGATCTCCGGCTGAATGACGAAGGGCTTTTAGTCCTTGCTGTTCGGCGGACAGACGGGTATTTTATGGGGACACCGAAGGGATCAACCGAGATCTATTCAGGGGATACGGTGATTCTCTACGGAAGGGAACCCCTCCTGCGGCGGATTGTGGTCCGGCCTAATGGAAAAAAGGGAGAGGAAGAACACCTCCAGGCAGTCGATGAACAGAACAAATTTGAAGGGAAACATGTGGAAAAATCAGGAGAAAAATCAAATAGCGGTATAATTTCAAAAATGAGAAATCTTTTCAGAAGGAAAGACAAACAGGATTGAAAGCATGAAAAGTTTTCAGATACTCATAATCATCACGTTGGTACTCTGTGTCATTCTGCTGTTTCTTGAAGAGGAAGAAACAGCAGGGCCGGTGCTCTCTATTGTCATAGAAATTATCAATTATCTTATCCTGGGCCTGGTCATCATTGAGACACTTTCCCGGTTTCTGCAGACAAAATACAAGGCGTTGTTTTTTCGGGAATATTTGTTCAGTTTTGTTCTGCTCATTTTCTATATTTCCCTGTTTGCTTTTTTCAAATTCCAGAAATTTATTGTATTTCCGCAGGGGACTGAAAGTGTTGCCCTGTTTGTCATCCTTATCCGCAATTCCATCCTCACGGTAAGATTGTTCGCCCGCATACAAAAACTGTCGCGGTACCTCGAGCGCTTTACCGCCCGGCCTGCATTAACGATGCTCCAGAGTTTTTTGTATGTGATCCTTTCGGGAACCTTTGTCCTCATGATGGGGTTCACCACACAAGACGGGAACGGCCTTCATTTTATTGACAGTCTTTTTACCGCGACCTCCGCGGTATGTGTCACCGGGCTTATTGTCGTTGATACAGCAACGCATTTTACCATCTGGGGCCAGCTGATTATTCTGGTTCTCATCCAGATTGGCGGATTGGGAATCATGATTCTTTCATTTTCCGCCCTGTTTGCACTCAGGCGAAAAGTATCACTGGAAGACAAATTGTTGCTGAGTTATATGCTCAGCGAGGAAGACATGTCGGGGCTGTCAAAGTCTCTGGCGAATATCATTTCACTGACCATTATCCTGGAGTTTGCCGGTGCAGTCGTCCTTTTTATCGGATTTATCCCGCGCTTTGGATTGTCTGTCCAGACGGCATTTCTTGCCGTGTTTCATTCTGTCTCGGCGTTCTGTAACGCCGGATTTGCCCTGTTCTCGAACAGCCTGGAAATGTTCCGCACCGATCCCCTTATTGTGGGGACTATTGCAGTATTGATTATCCTCGGCGGGATCAGTTTTAGTGTAATCATGAATGTCCGTGATGTGGTGTTTGGAAGACTGTTTGCCCGGTTTTCAAAGACGGCAAAAAAGCGCGAGCAGATCACCCTGAATACCCGTGTGGTTATCCGGTTTACCCTGGTGCTGCTGACTGCTGGAATCATCCTGGTCTATTTTCTTGAACACGGGCAGGTTATGGCAGACTACAACCTTGGTGAACAATACCTTTCGGCATTTTTTCAATCGGTGACATTGCGTACCGCAGGCTTCAATACAATCCCGTTCGGTTCACTCGCACAGGGTACCGCTTTGTTCATGATTGTTTTCATGTTTATCGGCGCGGCCTCCGGAGGGACTGCAGGCGGAATCAAGATCAATACGTTTGCGGTTATCCTTGCCCGGCTGCGGACTTTTTTACAGGGGGGCAAGAAGACAAGAATGGGACGCTACAGGATTTCGGATGAACGGGTGAGCAGGAGTTTTATTGTTCTGCTGTTTGGAATCGCCTCGGTGATCGCCGGGTCTTTTTTTCTGACACTCTTTGAAAATGCCGATTTTCTTGATATCCTTTTCGAGGCGACTTCGGCCTTTGGTACGGTGGGGCTGTCGACCGGCATTACCGCGGCCCTGTCTGTCGGCGGGAAAATCGTGATCATCATTCTGATGTATTTCGGCCGGCTGGGACCGATTACCATTTTAAGTGCGGCGAGCAATACAAGTCAAAACACGGGGATTGAGTTTCCGCGCGGCGACATTTCGATTGGATAAAGGAGCAGGGTATGGCGAAAAATAAAGTCTTTGCAGTAATCGGATTGGGCACGTTCGGTAAAAAAGTGTGTGAAGTATTAAGCGAGAAGGGCGGCCAGGTGATCGCAATGGACCACAGTGAAGAAAACATTGAAAAAATTAAAGAGACGGTGACCACTGCAATACTTATTGATGCAACTGATGAGGCCTCACTCCTGAAAGCACCGCTCGATGAAGTGGATATCGCGATTGTGGGAATCGGCGATAATTTTGAGGCGAGTATTCTTGCAACCGCCTTGCTTCGAAAAAGGGGGATTCCCTATATTTTGGCACGTGCGGTCTCCGATATCCATCAAACCGTCCTTCGGCAGGTTGGGGCGAATGAAGTGATCAACCTTGAAATTGACGAAGGAATGCGCATAGCCCTCCGGCTTATTTCTCCTGAGGTACTCGACTCGATTCCATTGTCAAAAGAATACAGCTTTGCGGAAACCAAACTGCCCAAATTGTTCATCGGCCAGACAATACGGAATATACAGCTGCGGGAAAAATTCAACCTGAATATTATTTCGATCAAACGGTTTTTGAAAGATATCGATGATGTCGGGAATCCGATTCAAAAAGAAGAACTGGTATTCCCGGATGCGGATGTCATGCTTGAGGACGGCGATGTTCTTCTTGTTGTAGGAAAAAATACATCGCTTGAAGAATTCAGTGAAATGGAATAGAAGGCAGGAATAGAATTATGTTTTTTATACGGACGTGGCATTTTATTTTCCTCGTTCTGATTGTTCTCGGCCTGCTGGTGTTCGGCAGCGTTGCCGCATACATGCTCCTGACTGCACATAATGACAAGCTGAACGCGGAACGGGTTCTTTTTTTCGGCATCACCGGCATTCTCGCGGTAATTATGATCCTTGTGCGCCTGATGGTGTATAATCGTCAGACCATGAAAAAGATGGAAAAACTGCTCGATCTCGTTACTCAGAACGGGATACTTCCGCTTGAACGACTTGCCACCTTTGGCGGTTTCGGCAACAAGATGCAGCAAATCTACAGCGAACTTGTCTCGTTAAGTAACCGAAAGAGCAGCCGCATCATCCAGCTGAACAGCATCACAGACAAACTGATGGAGTTTATTGATATCCCTCTGCTGATTGTTGATGCGACCGGTGAGATACGAAAAACAAGCGGCGGTTTTCTGGAAAAAAACAAACTTGCTCCCGGTGAGATAATAGGGAATTTGCTTGCCAGCCAGATCGAAGGGATAGATTTTTCCGGAACTCTGTTTGAGGCGAAGCAGGCAAAAGGGCCGATTGAGCTTGAGCTTGAGAAAAAAAAGTACACCTTTTATCCTGTCTTCTCGGAAACAAATGATATTGTTTTTTTTCTTGTGGCGTACGGCAAGCATCAGCTCATAAACATTTTTGCCGAAACCGGGAAAAAAGAAAACTATGTAATGGCTTTCAAGCCAAAAAAAAGCAGGTTTACAAAATTGCTTCGGTTTTTTCTGGGGGACAAGAAAAAAAAAGAAAAAGAATAAGACCCGATGCACCATTTAAATTTGCTGTTCGGTTTCTTGTTCTGTTTCGTGCGAAAAGGGAACAGGAGGCAGGTCGGTGTGCGGTGCCGGCATGGAAAAAAGATTCCCCTGTGAGTATTCAATGCCCAGTTCGAGCACCTTGTTCTGGACATCATGTGAATAGACAAATTCCGCTATCACCTGGGCGCCCATGGCGTGTGCAAAATCACTCATTGCGCGCACAATTTTATATCCGCTTAAATCGGTATCGAGGCGCCGGGTAAACGCACCAGCAATTTTTATATAATCTGCCTGAATCATTAAAAGCCGTGAAAAGTTTGAATACTCCAGGCCGAAATCGTCAATTGCTATTTTTACTCCCAATGATTTCAAGTCGCGCAGAAAGTCAAAGGAGGTTGGATTGTTTTTCAGGCTGATTTCTTCGAGTACCTCAAATATTATTCTTGACGGGGCAATCTGATACTGCTGCAGTTTGTCATTAATATATCCGATGAGCTTTGTGTTTGAAAAATCTTCGTGGCTCAGATTCAGGGCAAATAATCCTTCCCTGTCTGCAAAATGGCTGAAACATTTGTCGATCATGCAGAGGGTAATGGCATTGTACAGGCCCACTTCTTTTGCCGGGCCCAGGAAGCTCCGGGGGGTAATGACTTCTTTGTTGTCAAGAATTCTCACCAGACACTCGTAGATTTCAAATTCACCGGTTTCGTTGTTTCTGATACCCTGATAAAAAGGCACCATTTTATCGTGTTCCACCGCATTCTTAACCTTGTTGACCCAGACAAAAATATCCCGGTACCGGTTGATGAGGTCGAACTCTTCGTTATAGACGATGTAGTAGCCGTGCCCGCGTTTTTTTGCGAGCTTGAGTGCAATATCCGCTTTCCGCATCAGATTCTTGTCCTCGTTCTCGACGAGTCCGATAGAAATGGAAAGATTAATCGCATTGTCATCGATTTCAATCGGCTGCCCGCTGATTGTTTTTGTAATGAGTGTTGCCATCATGTCGGAATTGAATGTTTCATTTTTTGAGAGAATGACAAACTCGTCGCCGGAAAGCTTGTAGAGGGTTGTCTTTGGCGGAAGAATATTCTGCAGCCGTTCCGCGATTATCTTCAATACACGGTTCCCTGCTTCGAGGCCGTAAGCGAGATTGATTGATGAAAAACTGTCGATGTTGATAAGCGACAGCAGTCTTGTCCCGGGAACCTCTGCATCGATTTCAAGTTTTTTCCGGTTCGGCAGTCCGGTAAAGCGGTCGATGATTGCCTGCTGTTTGAGCATCCGGTACAGGACCATGTTTTCGATCGAGATCACCGCCTGTGTTGAAAAAATTTCCGCGATATCAAGCTCTGTCTCTGCCGTGAGACATTCCAGAACCGGCAGATCCGTATAGATGAGGCCCAAAAGCCGGTTTTTTGAGACAAGGGGCAGGCACAACAGGGAAAAAAACTCTTCTTTTCTGTCTTTGGTGAAAACCGTATTCCGCCAGAAAACCCTTTTTCGCTCTTTTACCGCCTGCCTGATTGCCTTCATTGAATGGGAAAAAGAAGCGTCGGCAATATCTTCCTTGACGAGGCGTATGAGGATTCGGGGGACAAGCTTTGAGCCGTGCCGCAGAAACAAAATCCCCCGCCGAAACCGCAGGGCGCCAATCAGGTTTTCGAGTGTCTTTTTTAAGACTACCTCTTCTTCGATAATTGTGGAGATATACTGATTGATTTCAAGAATATTCTGAAAGATCGTGTTTTTGTGCATGAGCTCGGTCGATGAAAGCTGCATCAGGTTCTGGTGTGCCTCGATGAGGGCGTTTTTTTCTTTGAGTTCAAGTTCCGAAACAGTCTGCAGTTCCTGGTAGGCATGAATGGTGAGGTCGGCATTTTTCCGTTCTTCCTCGGAAAGATTTTGGACACTCGAGTGCGCCAGGGTGAGATTTTCAAGATACTCGATGTACCCTTCTTTTTGGTCGAGTATTTTTTTCAGCTGTTGTGCATCCTTGTCTGTATTCTGCGTATTTTCCGCCATTCTCTGCTGCTCCAGGCCGTTATCTGTATCAAATTCTATATATTATGCATAAATTTGCAAGCAGTTCCCTGTCCGATTAAAATATTTTTGATTTATTGAATAAGGGAGAAAAAGGTTGTATGGTAATAATCATGGAGTAACAATTCATTTATGGCAACAAAAAGCATACAGTGTATCTGCCCGGTATGTGCAGAGACGATCCAGGTTTCGGGAAACAACTGCCCAAAGTGCCGGGGGGCGGTGATATTAAACAAACGGTATTTGCTGGTCGGGGCACTGGGCCAGAACAAGGGGATGACCTGGCTGGCATGGGACCTGCAAAATAAACAGAATGTCGTCATCAAGGAGCTGTCGGTGCACAAACTCGCCTCCTGGAAAGAGCAGGAGCTGTTCCAGCGAGAGATGCAAATTCTCCAGCAGCTGGATCATCCGGGAATTCCCAAATTCATTGATGATTTTTTTATTGGAGAATCCCGCCGCCAGATTTTTTATTTTGTTCAGGAACACCTGGAGGGAAACAATCTGAAGGAAGAAATGAAGGGCACCCGGTTTACCGAGAAACAGGTGCTGAATATTCTTTTATCCCTGCTTGAAATTCTGTTGTATCTGCAGAACCTCCGTCCCCCGGTGGTGCACAGGGATATAAAACCTTCCAACATCATCCGAAAACAGGACGGAACGCTTGCATTGATCGACTTTGGTGCGGTGGTGGACATTTTTCGCACCGGCGACCAGGGCAGTACCGTTGCAGGGACCTTTGGATTCATGGCGCCCGAGCAGTTGTTCGGCCGGGCGGGTCTGGAGAGTGATCTCTACGGTCTGGGAATGACCGCAATAGTACTTTTATGCAGGCTCCAGCCGGAGGAGATGATCGATGCCTCATTTAAAATAAACTGGGACCGGCAGAAATCCCTTTCCGAACCGGTGAAATCCCTTCTGAAAAAAATGATCAGCCAAACAGCTTCCGAAAGGCCTTCTCCGGAAGACGCAATTGCACTGGTCAAACAGACACTCAAAATGCTGGATAATCCGCAGCTTGCCCTGCAGTCTGCTAAACCAGAGTCAATACAGGTTAATGCGGAGTATGACAAGGACTTTAAAGCCCGGCTGGGGGTGGGGGTGGCGATTTCCTTGGCAACAATTCTGGTCTTTGTACTGGTTGTTGTGTTTTCTTTCTTTTTATCATAGTCGGTTGTTATAAATGAATACTGTCTTTTTATGATGGTATAGTTTAACGGTAAATCTTTCAGGAGGGCCTGTATCAGCTATGGAACCAAATTCTGCACAATGCCTGTGCTGGGGATGCGGGGAACAGGCTTCAATTAGCAGAAAAACTTGCAATGGGTGCAGGGAATCTCTGCTCCTCCACGACCAATACCGGATTGTCCGAGTTCTGGGCCAGAACAATGGGATTACCTGGGAAGGAATTGATGAACAGACCCGACAGCGTGTGGTGATCAAGGAGCAGTCAATTGCCACACTCGCGTCCTGGAAAGAGCAGGAACTGTTTCAGCGTGAAATCATGGTAATGCAGAAGCCGGACCGTCTGGTGTTATAACTTTATTGGTTTTACAAAATCTGTTTAATCCGTTTCTGTACAAGCTCATCGCATGCATTGTTGTATTTATTGTCGGCATGACCCTTGACCCAGTGCCAGGATACATCGTGCTTTTGCGAGAGTTCGAGAAGCTTTTTCCAGAGGTCCTGATTTTTTACCGGCTGTTTGCCCGCGTTCTTCCAGCCGTTTTTCACCCAGTTTTTTATCCATTCGGTGATTCCCTTTTTGACATACTGGCTGTCGGTATACAGGGCCGCTGCACTGTTTTTTCCGGTTTGTTTTTCAAGCTCAACAAGCGCCATTATCACAGCAGTGAGTTCCATCCGGTTGTTGGTCGTGGCTTTTTCATTGCCGGATATCTGTTTCTCGCTGGAAGGCAGAAGAAGAATTGCCGCCCATCCTCCCGGCCCCGGATTGCCGGAACAGCCGCCGTCTGTATATATGGAAATTGATGCCATGGTGTTTCCTTTTTTCGTGATGGGGAATTGTAACGGGAAAGCAGGAAGAGAATCAAGTAACAGGAATCCATAAGGAAGAATTTATGAGGAAATCAGGAAAATCAGGAAGAATAATTTATAAGGAAAACATGAACGCAGGAAAGGATAAGAGAGGCGCTTCACGTTTGCAGCAGGACTGGCTTGCGGCGATGAGCTTTTCCTGTAAAGCGCTGAATAAAAAAAATATTGATAAGGAAGCCAGGAATCCATGAGGAAGAATTTATGAGGAAATCAGGAACACAGGAAAAGAAGCAAATATTGAATACTCTTGGGTCTCATGCACCCACTCAATGTATGAGTGCGGAGTTTCCCCAAAATGGTGTTTTTTTTTGCCTTTCCAGCTTTCCTTATTGTTATTATTTTCTTCCTTTCTATTTAATTCTTCATCATGTTTTCCCGATTGACATTCAGGTGAAATTTCCTTATATTCATATATCAAATCAAAATGACCCGACAAAGAGGGCCTTCACACAGCAATCCTGAAAGAACAGCAATTCCCAGGAAAAAACAAGGAAAAACAGATAAATGACTACACAAAATATCAGAAATATCGCAATAATCGCGCATGTTGACCACGGCAAGACCACTCTCGTAGACGAGATGTTCAAGCAAAGCGGCATGTTCCGTGACAACCAGCATGTCGACGAACGGATGATGGATTCCATGGACCTTGAGCGGGAACGCGGAATTACCATAACCAGCAAAAACGGTTCGTTTACCTACAAAGATGTACGCATCAATATTGTTGACACCCCCGGCCATGCTGATTTCGGCGGGCAGGTGGAACGTGTGCTCGGCATGGTCGACGGCGCCCTGCTGTTGGTAGACGCGCAGGAAGGCCCCATGCCGCAGACCTATTATGTGCTCAAAAAGGCATTCAGGCTGAACCTGCCGGTAATTGTTGTTATTAATAAAATCGACAAACCGGCTGCAGATCCCGTACGGGCGGTTGATCAGGTGCTGGAGCTGTTCATGAAACTTGATCCGTCGGGCAGCAACCTTGATTTTCCTGTGGTGTACGCGTCATCAAAAGACGGATATGCAACGCTGAATCCCGAAGACCGCAGCGGGAACATCATTCCGCTTTTCGATGAAATTATCAAACACATTCCGGCCCCGACAGGCGACCATGCTGCTCCGGTTCAGCTTCTGGTAAGCTCGCTTTCCCATTCTTCGTTTTTGGGACGGCTGGCAATCGGGAAAATTACTTCCGGAACAATCAAGATGAATATGGATGTGGTCTCCTGCCGTGGTGAGGAAACAATTACCTCTACCCGGATCACGAAAATTTACCGCTTCGAAGGCATGAAGATGGTACAGATAGAAGAAGCCATCACCGGTGAAATTGTCGCGCTTGCCGGGCTGGAGGATGTCACGATCGGCGAAACGATCACCGATCCGGACAATCCGCTGCCGCTTCCCTTCTCGGAACTGGATCCGCCGACTATCTCCATGAACTTTATTCCGAATGATTCCCCGTTTGCAGGAAAATCCGGCAAATATGTCACTTCCCAGCATTTGAAAGAACGCCTGTACCGCGAAACATTGAATGATGTGGCTCTGCACGTTGTTCCCATGGAAAACGGGATCGGCTACAAGGTGTCGGGCAGGGGAGAGCTGCATATTTCGATATTGATAGAAAAAATGCGGCGCGAAGGCTATGAGTTCCAGGTTACCCGTCCCGAGGTTGTCTATAAAAAAGAAAACGGTGTATTGCTTGAACCCTATGAAGAGCTCACCATTGATGTAGATGAAAACTACATGGGCGGCATCATCGGCCGGCTGGGTGTGCGGAAAGGACAGCTCCTTGACATGCAGCACAACAACGGTATGGCGCGTATTGTCTATAAAATACCCACACGCGGGCTTTTGGGGTTCCGCAGTGAGTTCATGACCGAAAGCAAGGGCATGGGTGTGATGAACTACATGTTTCTGGAATACGACAAGTTTGCCGGCGAGATCAAAAACCGCAAGAGCGGCGCGCTGGTCTGTATGGAAGACTGCGTAACCGTCCCGTATGCCCTGTTTAATCTGCAAGATCGGGGTCGTTTTTTCCTGGGACCGCAAATCAAAGTGTACCAGGGCCAGATTGTGGGTGAGCATTCCCGCGAAAACGACCTGGTGATCAACCCCGGAAAAACAAAGAAACTCACCAATATCCGCGCGGCCGGGAGCGATGAAAATGTTATCCTTACCCCGCCTGCGGCAATGTCTCTGGAAGACTGCATCGGCTTTATCAACGATGACGAGCTGGTGGAAATCACCCCCGATGAAATTCGCCTGAGGAAAATGGTTTTGAGCGAATCAAAGCGCAAGGGCATGAAAAACGAGGCCAAACGGGC
>JAFGJO010000005.1 GCA_016929065.1 Spirochaetales bacterium
GTTTTTAAAGTCCGCGGGCGCCACCAGGTCGCCGTGCATTCCCGGATTGCGATGTAAAATAAGGAGATCATGGGAAAATTGCAAATGTTAAATTTGATGTAAAAGTAAATATTTAATTCAGCCACGGATTGACACGGATGCGCACGGATTTTTATATTTTTCCCAAAACCGATCTGTGTTTGATCCGTGTAGATCAGTGGCTAAAAAGAAAAAGCCACGGATGAACCTGATATAATATCAATATACAAAACGTTTAAACTTTACCTCTTTTTTACCAAAATTTAAAAGGATTCCAACTGGCATTCCTGTCGCCTTTTATTGATTTAATAATTGGACCTCATCTTTGGGATTGTATTCGGCTGCTATTTTCAGTTCAACGATAACTTTTTCATCCACTAAAATATCAGCAGCATATTCACCAACAATTGTGTCTTTGTATTTTACTTTGATATGATGCTCCAGCTCGGCCGTGTGACCACGCTGAACCAGCTCAACCTGCATTGCTTTCTGATACACTTTTTCCAAAAAGCCATATCCTAATGTGTTATATACCTCAAACGCCGAACCAATGATTGCTTCTGTAATATTATGATACTTTAATTCCATATTTTCTCCATATTCGATCCGTGTTTGATCCGTGCAGATCAGTGGCTAAAAAGAAAAAGCCACGGATTGACACAGATGAACACTGATGTAAATTTTTTTCTCACAAATCCGATCCGTCCCACTTTGCGGGATCCGTGTAGATCAGTGGCTGAAATAATCTTTTCCAGACAAGGACAATTTTGACCGGATGATACGGCTTTCTTATGTCTTTATCTGCTTTCCCGCCCGGTAATACAGATCGCCATTTCTCTCTTTGATGCCGGTGACAAGATGTGCGCCAATTGCGGTTTCCACAAACCGGCTCCACAATGCAGGATTGTCTTTGACCGCCTGCAGCCGTGACGGCAATTTATGGTATGCTGGTCTTTTGTTCATTTATTGTTTCCTTTTTACTCAATACATTGAGTAAAATTAAGTTCTTTTATTTTCCTGCCTGTTTAAATGGCCTCTATGGAATACTGCGCACCACCCTCCCGCTATATTGACTTTTTCACAACCTGCCCGGCCAATTTTGAGATAACTTTGTTTTTCGCTGTCAAAAATTGCTCACGGGTATCCTGATCCATGCTCGAAAGCTGTTTCCGGAATGTCTTTTTGAATATCCTGACGAATTCTTTTCCCCTTTTTTCGAGTTTTTCCCTGCCGGTCCATGTCAATATATTGTTGAGACAGGGCTGGTACACTGAATCAGCAAAGGTGATGATCGTCCGGGTTGCGACATAAAAATTCGGCATAAACTCCAGATCTGCCAATGCAAAATCTATAACGGCTCTGACTGATTTGTCCGTTCCGATTTGGCCAAGAGACGTGAGAATGGCACCTGATTCGGGATCGACCTTTCCGGACATCATAATGAACAATTGCCGTTCCGGATCCTGGTTGTACTCGAGCAATGGCTCGATGCGGTCGGGATTGAACAATATTTCGACGAGCTTTGGGACGGCCAGAGAATCCTTGAGCACGCCGGCGGCCCGTTCGCCGGTGATGCGCACATCCTGATCCTTATGGGATAGAATCGACCGGTAGAGGTCTATAAATTCCGATGTGATCAGGCCGTTTTCGATGAGTATTTCACCGATCCCGGGACAACGTTCGATCTGCGGTGCCAGTTTTTTTTCATCCGAAATTTTCATGTAATCCCTGAAAACGGGCCTGATTTTTTTCAACAGGATAGCGTCGCGGACTTTTTTACCATTGACAATGTGCCTGACAATTTTACCCAGACTGCCTGTATTTTGCGACAGGCAATAATCCAGCAGCTTTTCCGTGACCGGCCAGCTGGTACATCCTTCGTAATCTGATTTGGTGATTTTTTCAGCCGTGATCACTTTTACAAGACGTGGATACAGATCAACCGGTGAAGATTTATAGAGATCGAACAAACCGTCCATTGCCTCGCAGACAACAAATACATCCAAACTTTCGGTTGCACTCCAGAACAGGGGTTCTGCCGATGGAACATTGTGCCGGCGCAGGCCCTTGAGCGCTTTTTTACACGTGTATGTATCTTCGGTCTGTTTTGCTTCCTGCAGGTATTTGGTGATTGTCAGTTTCTCCATGTTTTCCGCCAGCGTCAAAAGCGGTTGTTTTTTTGATTTTTTCAGTTTTTTTGCACAGCTCTCCAGTTCATCACCGTTAAGGCTTTGAAGATAGGACCGGACATCGGAAAGATGACCGGCCATAAAGTCCTGTAATTCGGGCGGGAAACTTTTGGCTTGAAATATATATTTGAATATATATTTCCGGTCTTGCGGGAATCCGGAATAAAGTCCGGATATTTCTTCGATACAATTCATAAATGAACTTGTCTTCCATTCCGACATCCCGCTCAGAAATGGTTTGCGAATCTTTTCGTATTGCGGCAGCATAATTCTTTGTAATGCCGAACAGGGAAACCGGTCTTTCATCTTCCAGAATATTTTACCCACTCTTCCAGCATACAATTTATCCGCTTTTGAATCGATCATTTCCCACAGGAAATTATAAATATCCTGATTGTTGATTTTGGCGGCGGCTTCGGCTGCCGCATATGCAAGCAGGCTGGTTGACAGTGTTTTCTGGTCCATGAGCAGAAGTGACTCTATCCGTTTTTTTGCACCGGACGGATCTTTATGATAATTATCTGTCAGCATGTCCGGTACGGCTTTTAACAATCCTTCATTCATTGTCCATATATAAAAATCATGCGGCAGTTGTTCAAAGTCTAAACCCGACACATAATCAATCAATTCATCGATATCATGGGTCATGCTCAGCAGGTCTTTGCCGATTTCTTCCCAAAAGATATCGCCTGTATTGACCTGTGTGAAAATGGACATACTGACCGGAGCGTTGTACAAATTTTCCCAATTTTGGATATAGTCGTGGTGCTTTTTGAGGGCTGTTAAACCCTGTATTTTGACCAGACTCCGGAATATCGTGTCGCGCACGTGAGGCAGGTCTGATGTGAGATATGATTCAAGGACCTCGGGTTTTTTCTGTGCAATCATGCTGATAAGGAGGGGGGCCCGGTAGTAAACCTCCCTGATTTTTACAGGATTTTTTTGCGGATACTTTTTCACCCAGTCCAGGGCGATTTTCAGACTTGCCGGATATTTGTTGACGTACATGGCCCTTGTCGCCAGAAAAATCCCCGGACGGCCCTCGTGATAGAGCAGGTGATTGAGTTTTTCACGCGTTGTCTTGAATGTGCCGGTTCTTTCGATGATTTTTGACAGGTCTTTGTATTCCCGGGCTTTTTCTTCTTCACCGGCGTCTGTATGCAGCCGGGCGAGAAGGAGATAATGGCTCTTTGTAAACGGGGACCACCAGGATGCCATTTCCAAAAGTTTAATGGCGTCTTTTATATCGGTTTCAGCTTTGACCCGGGCGGCTCTTGCATATAATCTGGCGATTTTTATCAAGATTTGCTCATATACGGCCAGATTATTATTTTTCAGTTCTGTTTCCGCCTGGTCGTACAGGAGATCGATTTTTGATTTTGGTGTTTTTATATGATTTCCTCCCTGTTGAATGGATGGATCGCTGATCATCCAGCGGATTATCGTGCGCTGGTTCCTGCCCGCAGCATAACCTTTCCTGAAATGCCCACCATCCATGGGAAAATAGAAATACCGCATGCCACTTTTTACCAGGAGATTTTTGTAACCACAAAGAGCACGAAGAACACGAAGCAAAGAATTTTTATGCCTTATAAGTCAATGTAATTTATTTATTTATTAATATCTCGTTTACCCTTTTTCCTTCGTGAGCTTTGTAGTTAAATAGTGTATTTAATTAGTTTTAGGCTGATGTCAATGCGCCAGGCGGGATTGGTCCACAAGGATATTTAAAAAGCTTTGCTCTGCTCCCGTTACCCGCATTTTTAATTGGCTTTATTTTTTTTGAATGAGCGATCGAAATATTCGGTTAAATGAATGTATTGACTCCAGATTTTACCTTTTTTCCTGTCCCGTTCCAGTTAAATATATAAACCATGTCATTCAGCAGACTGACCAGCCAGATCTGCGTGAATGACCTCTTAATCCGGCAGCGGCACCACGGATAAATTTGAGCGCCGTATTGCTGCCGCATTGGTTTCACGAAACCGGTTTTACATAACCGGGATGATTCTATCAGTCATATGAGAGGTCACCACGCCAAAATACTGGAAAGCGGCGTCACGATTTCCGAAATCTGACGGACAAATAGACATCACTCTTTGATTTCATCATACTTAAATCCTGTTTTTTGGGCAAATGTGAGCCTGCTGAAAAATTCATTGATGAGAAAAATAGTAAAACCCAAACAGACCCCCAGCAGTATGAAGCTGATCATACGTGAATATGCACCGCTGGCGATATGAATATAATCAAGCAGCGTAAAAAGTAATGAACTCAGCAGTCCCCCCAGAAAGCCGCCGATTGAGCCGATCCATATCATTTCCTTGCGTTTGTTTCCGATTCCAATCGCCAGGCCGATGCACACACCAAGCAGACTCCAGGCCATCAATCTGTTTCTGATGGGAAGGCGTGCCTTGCCCCGGGAACTTGTTTCCGTCAGACCCTGAACAGCCATTTTTTGAAAAACGTTCGTCAGATCCGTCACCTTGTCCGCAGGAAAAAATTCGCCTTCCGTTTGACGGGCGATTGTCTGCAGCATGTTCCGGTCATAGTTTCTCCCGACACCGACCGTGTTGATCCTGATGCCCCGGAGCTGCTCAACATAGTCGAGTGTCTTTTGCCGTTCATCGGGCTTGCCGTCGGAGACAAGGATAATTTCTCTTTTTTCCCTCATCGTGGTTTCAAATTGCCGTGAGGCCTCCTGAAAGGCATCGACCATGTTGGTACCGCCGTTTGCGCTTAAATCTGAAATTTCTTCTTTCATGGCGGAATAATTCGTTCCCGGCCTGAATAACACTCTGGCATTGGATTCAAAAATGACACAACCGATCTGGTCCCGGCTCCTGGCTTCCTCCAGCACTCCGAGATACATATATAACGCTTTTTTCAGTTCTCTTAAGGGCCGGCCTTTCATGCTGCCCGAAACGTCCAGTAAAAATAACCGCGTTTCAACGGTTTGGTCCTGCCCGACGATGTTGTTCGGTTCATAAGTGCCGTAAATATATTTTAAAAAGAGCACACCGATGAGCGGGATGACGTAGATGGGCCAGTACTTTAATGTCTCCTTTACAAGCTTGAATTTTTTATGGATGACATATTTTTCAAGAATGAGAAAAAGTGCGATTCCCAATGAAACGCCATACAGCAGCAGAATATCCCTGAATACACCATATTCCTGTGTCCAGGGTTCAAAAATCAGCCATCCGAACAGCGCACCCAGTCCTCCGGCGATAACAAAACGGACCCACATTTTCATTTTTTCTCTCCTGCCTGTATAATAAGAATCAGTTTATGATTTTGGGAAATACCGGTTTAAATATACTTACGATGTCTGTTGAAAATGGTTACACAGGATTTTTTTCCGAACGTGTATTCAGAGTTTTTTGATGATCAAAATAGTTCATCCTCAATATCAATTGTGGGAATCGCTTGAAAATACCTGTATGAGTTGATTAATTCTGTCACTGTTTTCTCACATTGCTTCATATTGAAATTAAGAATCGGGATGATAAATCCAAGAGAAATTTCCTTGATTATAAAACTTCACATTTGTATTATTACATGTCTTTTTATAAACCTGGCTGGAATCCCATCCTTAAAGGAAGTCTCGATGAGATACATGAAAGTATTGTTCCTGCTGGTGTCTGTTTTCGCTGCCGGTAACACTTTCGCTCAAACCGTACAGGAGCCCTACGAGGTCGGTGTCTGGCATGGCTTCAGGAATGCTGCGGTCAGTTTTACTTTTGACGACGGCTGCTCAAATCAGTTCGCTGTGGCCATTCCGCTGTTTAATGAATTCGGCTTCCGGCTGACGTTATTTACGCTGACGCGTACGGACTGGGCCGGGCTTCCGGACTGGACGGTTTTAAACAATGCGGCCGCTCAGGGCCATGAAGTCGCCGCTCACTCTT
Source organism: Spirochaetales bacterium (assembly GCA_016929065.1). Classification (GTDB taxonomy): domain Bacteria; phylum Spirochaetota; class Spirochaetia; order SZUA-6; family RPPD01; genus RPPD01. The sequence continues at coordinate 6,119 of JAFGJO010000005.1, forward strand.
TGTCACATACAACATTTGCGGGGATGAGTGAAGCGGACCAGATGAAAGAATTGTCTGAATGTCAGAATGACATCAACTCTCATATTCCCGGGAACCAGTGTATTACATTTGCCTATCCCTACTGCGCGCTGGGGAACAAATCGCTGGTCGCGGATTATTATCTCGCAGCGCGGATCTGCTCGGGCGTCATCGAACCCAAAACACCCCGGGATTTTATGGCCATCAGCTCGATTGTCTGCGGCACGGAGGGGTCGGTCAAAACGGCGGATCATTTTCTGAGCCGCGCGGGTTCGGCTATCCGCACCAACGGGTGGTGTATCTATCTCCTGCACGGTATAGACAATGACGGCGGCTGGTCGCCCGTCACTTCGGAGGTGCTCAGGGAAACTTGCCAGCTTTTTCATGAACAACAGAACGATTTCTGGGTGGATACGTTCGGCAATGTGTCGCGTTATATCAAGGAACGCGATGATGTCTCGGTGGCAGAATTGTCGGCAGATGACAGCACAATTGTTGTGCAGATTACGGATACGCTGAGCGATACGCTGTTCAACCATGCCCTGACCTTCCGGCGTCCGCTCCCCGCAGGATGGATTGCGGCGGTTGCCGCCCAAAACGACAGCCCGGTCGTGTCGCAAATAAAAGCGATAAATTTCATCCCGCATATCCAGTTCGATGCCGTACCGGACGGCGGTGATGTTGTCATCTCCAGACGAAGTGAGGTTCGTGTTTATGAACAGACTTTTCCCATCCCGGTCAAACCGGTTTTGACGCAGAATTTCCCCAATCCGTTCAATCCCGGGACCACGATTTCTTTCGAGCTGAGTCAGAGCGGCAGAGTTAGCCTGACAGTGTTTGATCTGCTGGGGCGGGAAATAAAGGCCCTGGTGGATCAGGATCTTGCCGCGGGAGTCCATTCGGTTGTTTTCCGCCCCGAAAATATCGCCGGCGGTATGTATCTCTATCGCCTGCAGGGCGAAGGATTTCTTCTGCAGAGGAAAATGCTGTTTTTACCTTAATTCCGGTTCCAGGTTTGATTTTTTAACTGCCAAAACACGATACGCGCGGGTCCGGTAATACCGGGAAAATTGTGGTGGTCATTTGAAGGGATAATCCGCGGCGTTTCTATAGAGGTAGCATGGATTTTGCGTTTTTCTTTACCGCTTTTGTCCTGTTTTTTATGACGTTTGCCCTGCTTAAAGAATGGTTTTCGGCAGATGTTGTTGTTTTTTGTGCATTGCTGTTACTGATTCTGGGTGGCGTCATCGATGTGCAGGAGGCTTTTGCCGGTTTTTCCAATACGGGTATGCTGACCGTCGGCTTTTTATTCGTTGTCGCCTTTGCACTGCAAAAAACCGGTGCATTGAATCGGGTGGGTGACCTGCTGTTCGGCAAAATAGGAGGAATGCCTCAAAAACTGCTCCGGTTAATGCTGCCGGTTTCGTTTGTGTCCGCTTTTTTCAACAATACACCCATTGTCGCCATGTTTATTCCGGTGATAAAAAAATGGACTAAAAATACGGATTACACCGCTTCTAAATTCCTGATTCCCCTCTCGTACGCCACTATTCTGGGCGGAACCTGTACTCTGATAGGCACCAGCACCACACTGGTCGTTCACGGATTGATGCTTGAAAACGGCATGAAAGGAATCGGTTTTTTTGAAATGGCCAAAATCGGCATACCGGTTGCCCTTGCCGGATTATTGTTTATCGCTTTCATCGGACATTATTTATTACCGGAACGAAAACAGACCATGATGGAATTTA
>JAFGJO010000006.1 GCA_016929065.1 Spirochaetales bacterium
TTTGCCCTGTTGTAATACAGATATCCGGGTGATTGGTGATTAAACGGAATAATACGGATACCGTCGGCGCTCACCGGCTGCTGAAAAGTGACGGTAATTCTTGTTGCATTTCTCATTGTCCCGGCGGCCTGATACCTGTTTGTGCCGGTATTTTTCCGTTGAATTAAAACGAATACTCCACGGTCAGCATCGGCCGGTAGCTTGGTATTGAATAATTCCGCGAGTAAAAAATCTGCTGGTACACATCTGATTCATTTTCTATTTTAAGCATGATGCCGTTGAGATCAAATGGAGAGGTAATCCACTCTTCGACCAGTGCGGGATCAAGCTCTATAGCCAGCACCTGATTTCCTGCAATACCGGTCCCGGTGCCCATTGGGGTACTGTCAATTGAAGTATTTTTGGCAATCCAGGTGTCGGAAGTCTCTTCCAGTTCACTGGCAAGCGCATGAGCAGTGACTGTGAAATTATCAGTCAGGTTTGAAATTGACACAAGGGTGATTACTGCTTTTTTCACGACTGCATTGGCAGGGAGATATTCATTTAATTCAAATCGTAGCAATATGCGGTACCGAACGATGCCGTTGCTTCCCATATAGAGATCAACATTGTTTCCAAAGTTTGAACCTGGTGCGCCGCTCGAGATGTATGTATCCCCGCAGTCAGTATAATTGCTGTCCGGGAAAACCTCCTGTTTGTAATTAATCAGAAATGTAGTCTGGGATCCAGCTGCGCTGGAGACCGGTGTATCGCATGAAAAAAGGACGCCGGCCAAAATCAATAAACCAAATACTGTTTTTTTCATAGTCTGCTCCTGTTGGTGGATTGAACGATTATTAATTGGTACTTTTTTCAAATGATACAGAAATGTATGAAGAATTAATATGTGCTGTTTGGTATGAATTATCATCGGGACCTGTATGGTGAATGCCGAGATATTTTTTCCGCTTAAAAAAGGGCGTCGACTGCAATTCATGCGGTGCCGAGATAAATCAGTAATTTGGATTATTCTGAAACCGCTGTCATCCTGCTTCCCCATGGGACGGCCACAGCTACGCCGTTCCTTCAAGTAATTGCCTGCCAGTTGACGTTCGACGACAGGTTTTGGGCTTTTGTGTAATTTTATGGTATACCTTATGGCATGATGATTTTTTTATTGAACCAAAAGGACGGCTGTATATGGAAACAATAAACAACATAGAGCTTCATAATGAATCTGTTTTTCCGGATGAACAGGCGCTCAGAACTTTGTTGGAGAAATCGGCCCCGTGCATTTTCGAGTTACGAAATTCAAAAGACATCGTGGTTATGCTTCCTGCCATGAGGTTCAAGGCAACCGCAAGATAGCAGAGGAAAGACAGCATCGTCATGTGGAAGTACAAGCGGTGAAACTTGACACCGTTTCTTATAAAACCTATGATACAATAACAAATAGAAGTGGGATATATTAATGGTATTGTCGTGGATTTTTACCTACGCAATCTGTATTGTCGCGTTATTTCTAGGCTTCTCCCTGTATCTCCGAAAAAAAGAAAAAGGCATTTTTGCTTTCTTGATGTTTTTGTTGAATTCGCTTGTCGTTTCAACATATATCATGATTTCACTTTTGTCTGATTTTACCAATGCATGGTTCTTTTTGATTCTATTTAATCTACTTTCTCTATACAACATTACCGCAAACTATTTTCTCTTCACAAAAGAAAAAATTAACGTATCACTTTTTAAATTGTCACTTACCGTGATTATCAGTCTGATTATAATTGATCTGTTCGCAGTATTTGTCTATCTGGAAATTATCAGTTATATTTTTTATTTTTTTTCCTTCCCAATCGTTTTCTGCCGTATTTACAGATATATTTTTAAATTGAAAGGCGCACCGTGGCCAAGGATTAATGTTGTTAAATTTTGGCGGGATATCGGATCTGCATTTCTGGTATCAGGGATTGTGTCTTCATTTTTGGCCGGTCTGTATTTTACTATCAAGTTATCAACAAATGTGGCATTGCACGATGAATTCTCCGGATACTATTTTGCACTGTATACAGTAGCTTATATTTTCCCCGGACTTGTCTATTTCCTGTATGAATTGCACAATGTATCAAAACATGCTTTTTCCAGAGACATGATTGGGGCCGGGATGAGCAAGCTTGGCCTTACCCCCCGTGAACAGGATGTAGCGTTACAAATTATAAACGGCATGAAGTATGATGACATCGCGGATATGTTGTGTATCTCCCTTACGGTTGTAAAAAAACATGCATATAATACATTCAGAAAAGCTGATGTTCAAAATAGCCGCCAATTGATGCAGAAATTATTGACTTGATTGAAAATAATATTCTTTATCAAAATATTAAAAGTACGAATCCCTCCTGTCTTTGGAATATTTTATTTCAAGACATTTGGAATTTATATAAAATCCGTTCTTTTTGAATGGATGAAGCAAATCAATCTTCATCCTGTCTGAATCATATTGAGCAGTTGGAGCCGATTTTGTACCCTGGTTTTTCTGTAGATATTAATAGCATGGGTCTCGACTGTCTTGCGAGAAATATTAAGCTGCTCTGCTATTGTGTTGTAACTGGTACCTTTGATAAGCAGGAGCATGATTTCTTTTTCCCGTATAGTGATGCCATAGCGTGTATAAAACGATGTTTCCGGTTGAAGGGTGCTGTGAAGGTTTGGTTCAATCTCCAGCAGCACCGCGCGTATTCCCGCAATCTTACCGGCGGTCTCGATGAGTGATGATTTTATCAGCACGGTCACCGATCCGTTTTCCGGTGAAAACAATTTGATTTCACGGAGATTCGGTTTTCCGGTTTTGATCAGGCAGGCTGCTGTTTCCTTTATGGAAGGTATTGCGTCGTCCTCAATGAAGTCCAGGAATGAGATGCCTTTTACAGTGTCCTTGATTTTTAAAAGCTGAATTGCATACCGGTTCATATACTGGATTCGGTACTGCAGACTGAACTCTACAATCGCCTGCGGCAGATTCTCTGCCATTTCTCTAAATCTTTTTTCACTCTGTTCAATTTTTCTCCATGCAATGGTTTTTTCATGTAGAATTTTTTCACGCTCTTTAATAGTCAGGGCGATCTGGAGCGCGTTTGCCAGCTGGCCGGCGAAAAGCTCATATATCAATGGATCTCGGTTGCTGCGTTGGAAAACGATATATCCGATTTGCCGGTCCCGGGAGTACAGGGCTTCCACGATCAACGAAAACTGTCCGGGCAGCAGGTGAGCGGGTACAATGTTTCGCGAGGGGAAGAAAACAAGTCCATCAGGAGGAAGCGGCAGGCGTGTATTGTCGCAGACGGCAAGGACCATTCGTGCGCCATCAAGGGGACGTTTTTCATTTGTATACAACGCAACATAGCATCCGGGAAGGTGCAATGGGGAGAGCCATAATGCCACTTGGTCCATCATTCTGTTCATGTCATAATCAATTAGTAATGAGCGACCGAATTTCCGAATAGAATCTGAAGTCCATGCTTCATCAATTGCCCGGCTGCGCTCAAGGAGGAGCATGGCTCTGGTGTAGTGCAGCCGCATATTCTGAAAAGCTTCGGCTGCCAGGCCTTGTTCCTGAGGCCTGGCCAAGAGTGCAAGCAGCTCATTGAAAAGCCCGTTTAGTACTCCCTGGCGGAGATCAAGCATCTCCCGACTTGCCGAGGTCATTTGCAGATGATCACGGAATAAATTCAGAAAGCGAATGGGTCCGGTATGACAATCAATCATCTTCATGAACTCGGCGGCGAGGTGATTTGCAATGTCTGCGTCAATTCCCATATCCGCACAACGACGCTGGAAAATCTGTGCTGCTTGCCGGATTCCTTTTTTTGGGGAAGGTGTGGCCGGCGGGATTGGGCTGGTGACCGGGATGACATCCGGATGCGTACATCCGCATGATTCACGTAAAATCAGTTTTGAAGGAATCTGGTAACCGCTGGGAAAGGGGCTGCCGGATAAAATGGAGAACATCTTTTCACCGGCCATTTTCCCTTTGTCGTAAAAATTAAGTTCTACCGACGAGAGGCTTGGTGAAATAACCGTGCTCTCCAGATAATTATTGAATCCGGTCACGGCGACATCATCCGGTATGCGTACTCCCCGTTCTGATAGTATGCGGATAATATCCAGTGCGAGGAGATCGCTCACACAGACGACTGCGTCAAAATCCTTGCCCGGAACGGCGCATTGATCATCCAGAAAATGCGCGAACGAATGTTCCCACCAGTTAATCGGCGACAGGATCAGTGACTGTGTATATGGAATCGCTTCTTCATTGAGCGCATCCTTGTAGCCTCGAAGACGGTCTTGCGAGAGATAATGCTGTGGGGGGCCGCCTATATATGCAATTTTCCTTCTGTTATGGGCGTGAATCAAATGACGCACCATTTCACGCATGGATTCATAATTGTCGTCGGGTAAAAACCGCCGGCCATCCTGATCTTTATGGACAGTGATAACCGGCATGTCAAGTTGAAACGTTTCCATTAATTCAGCGAACGGTTTAACGGAGTCTTTATGTGTACTGCCCAAGATGCAGCCGTCAAACACTTCCGGTGTTACAAAATCAACAAGGATATTGGCCTGTTTTTCAAATCCTTCCGGGTCTTGTATGAAATGAGTAACAAAACAAATGAGATTGGCGTTGGCTGCATGGATCTGGTCGGCAATCCCCAAAAAACGGCTCTTGTAGATGGGCGTACTGATATATGCCGACAAGAGGGCAATGACTGGTCTTTTGATGTCTTTATCGGGCATAAACTCATTCTCTCCTTCAGAAATAAAACCGACACTGATAAAGGATCATCGGGGAGTGGATGTTTTTTTTCTTCTTTTTATTGATAATCCAAATATAGAGTATCTTATAAAATTAATACTATTACTTCAATAAAAAAAACTTCCTGCCGGGAAAGAGAGGGATTGAAGAGGTGGTGCAGGTCGCCTGCGGATTATGCTGTGTTCTCAATGAAGCATATCATTCGATTTTTCGTGTCTGCATACATGCCGATTATTCCCGGGTATGAATTGACTGGGTAGATAATCACTGGTTCAGATTAATTGGATAAAGTGCAAGAAAAACAGCCGCTGCGGGACCGGATGAGTTGGCTACTCAGTTGGTTTGCCATAGGGGAAAAACCCTAGGGGTTAATCCCGATTCTCAAAAAAGTAAATGGCTCCTATAATTTGAACATATTATAAAACGGTTCATGAAAAAATATTACGGGGGTTCGGGATTCTATGAATAAACATATCATCTTTACCTGGATTATCGCATACTCACTCTGTATGGTGACGATGGCTTTTGGCTTTTCGCTTTATCTTCAAAAAAAGGAAAAAACGGTCTTTGCTTTTATGATGTTTTTGTTGAGTTCCCTTCTTGTTTCTGTATTTATCCTGTTATCACCCCTTTTTGATCTCTCTTGTGAACGGTTCTTGCTGATTAAATTCAATATTCGTGCATTGTATTTTATTTCCGGAAACTGTTTTCTGTTCAGTCTTTTTAAAATAAAAATATCTGTAATCAAATTATCATTCTTGGTGGTGCTTTGGCTGGTACTCATTAATCTCTTCGCGGCTTTTATCTGCCCGGAAATCGTTCAATTTCTGGTTTTTGGGTATGTCCTGCCGATCTTTTTTTCTGTTAGTTATATATTTGGAATAAAGTTAAAGGGGAAGCCGCGGCCGCGGGTATATTTTGTTGGATTCTGGCGTAATCTTGGCTCAACATTCCTGTTGTCCGGAACAGTATCTTTTATTACGGGCAGCCTGTGCCTTATCCTTGTATCCCTGAATATTGTTCATTTGGGTGATTTTATTGGTTATTATTTTGCCGTACGCTTAATTTGTTCGATTACTCCGGGGCTTGTGTATTTTTTTCATGAATTGAAGAAGCTGTCAAGTATCTCCTTTTCCAGTAATACGATCACAGAAGGGATGAACAGAATAGGGCTGTCACCCCGGGAACAGGAAGTTGCCGCGCAGATAATAAACGGCATGAAATATGAAGAAATTGCGGATACACTTTTTATATCACTGCCAACAGTCAAAAAACATGCCTATAATACATACCGGAAAGCCGAAGTGTCAAACTGCCGGCAATTAATCCAAAAGATAATGCATTAATTACACCGTCATACTTTTTCGCCCTGTTAATAGCCAAAAAACATTCAAGAATCATACTTTTTCGCCCTTTTCGCCTTCCATGAAATTCTCTATGCTCCTGAATATCTTCTGTTCTGAAAGCTGCACAATAAAAGAGAATTATCCGGTTTATTGATGATTTCAGAACAAGGATATACTTATGTTCCCTGTTTCGAAACTGCCCGGAAGACAGAAGCAGAAAGCGGGTTAATAAAACAAAGGAGGAAAGTATTAAAAAAAGTATACAGAAGTAATGTGTTAAAAAAAATAAAGGAGACATGAAATGGAATTACGAAAATTATTGATTGGGATTTTATGTGTTATCGCTCTTATTGCGATGGCAGGATGTTCACTGGATATGGACGGCGGTGAAAGTGCTGAGCCGGAAACAGCCCCGAATGATAGTCTTGAATCCGCGAGAGCGCTTCCTGCCGGTCCATACATAAAAGTGGTTGCAAATGACAGGATTCACTTTAAGAGGTTGGCCAGAACGGATGGTGATATTCGGCAAAGTGATTTGATTTGTGATGACGGCTATGACATGAATAATAAAATTGACCAAATATATTGTTACAATGGTGCTGAAGTATGTCTTTTCCGGTATAATAACTTTAACGGCCTCTACAAGTTTATCGATACAACGAATCTGGATTTGTCGGTAATAGGATTCGCAAACGTAACAACGTCCATAAAATGGATGTCCGCATCAGATCCGTATGTAGTTCTTTATGAAAATGCCAGTTACGGTGGAGTCCGCCGATTGATGACCACCGCGTCGGTTGATTTGGCGCATGCCAGTCTGGATAACAAAGTGTCTTCCATCAAATTGTATAATGGCTCGACAGTAACACTCTATAGTTCTGTAAAATGGGGAGGCTATAGCAGGACGTTTACTGGCAATGTGGCTGATCTTGGATCTGTATATTCTGGAATTTACAACAATACCGCATCATCATGCAAGGTCAACAATGCATATTGTAACTATATTGTGGTGTGGGAGGGTGAGAACTATACCGGCACAGGATGGGTTGTTGACGGGATGAGAAATTCCGGGGGAGTGATAAATGACCTTGGAGACATTGGCATGGACAACAGGATTTCATCGATCAGTCATTTTGCGGGAGACTATAATTGTCCTGCAGCTCTTTATCTGTGGCTGGACTATGATCGTTCTGGCAGCAGATACTATTATGAAGCGCCCTATGATATACCTTGCTTTGATTCTCTGCATACACAATATAATAATGCAATCAGCTCAATATCATTCAGGGATAATTAATTTCAATACGTTTACTCGCCGCTGGATACCTGGCACTCAAGTTGTTGAGTGCCAGGCCCGGCAGTGGTTTTGACTGGGCATTAGATCACCTCATCTTCATGTAAAAAAGTATATTACAAAATATTTGGCAGAAAAAAAAGAGAATCAGATGAAACTGGAAAAATTGTATATTGGGTGTATATACGTGCTTGCCCTGGTACTCGCGGCAGCCGCAAAGAGCATTTCCCCGGAAGAAGCGTTTAAAAGAAAGATTGTAACCGGCGAAAAAGCCGTCGCGGAGCTTTTTCCCGACGGAAGAATAGTTCGTGCCGGGGAAAAAACTGCTGGTCATGTAGTGCATCTGGGTGCTGAACGATAAAAAGGGCCGCGGCAAAACTCGCGCGGCTTGCGAATCAGGATGCCTTCTCGATTGGCGTTGCATTTATTCCGGGTGGCGCCATGGAAATTATCCTTGGATTGCTGGCCCTTGAACTGGGGATTGTCTCTGAAACGACCTTTGTTGCAGTGGTATTCGGCGCAGTGTTTTCCTCAATTATTGTAGGGCCATTGTTCGCCTGGACTATCCGCAAACGACGGCTGTTTGATATCGGCAGTTTTCTGCGTTCCGATCTGGTCGTCGCGAATGTCAAAGCTGCAGACCGATGGCAGGCAATAGAAGAACTTGCCTCGCTTGCCGCAGCCAGGCGGAACGATTGTGACGCTGCAACAACTGCAAGGGCGGTTCATGACCGCGAAGAGCTGATGAGCACCGGGCTGGAAAAAGGGATGGCGGTTCCGCACGCACGGCTTAAGGGGATTTCATCACCCTGTATCGTCTTTGGCCGGTCGGTGTCGGGGATTGACTGGGATGCGCGTGACGGCGGGCTGACGCATTTCATCTTTCTGATTTTAACACCGGAGGAAGAAGTGGGAATGCAGGTGCAGATTCTTTCCGGTCTTGCCAAATTTATCCTGCAAGATCACGTGCAGAGCAGTATCTTTCGGATGAACGAAAGCGACAAGATGTTTCAGTTTTTGCATGACAGCCTGCAGCCGCGGGGAGAACTTGCCCCGCCGACGCGGTGAATATTATTTCTTTTTCCCTGCAACAGCACGGCCGTTGGAAAACTGTTCTGCGAAATCAAACTGCGGTTCAATCACCGTGTTGCCGTCTTTATCTGCATATCCGAACATTCCGCCGGAGTATACAAGATTGAGTGAGCGGGCCGGATCAATCTCAAATGTAGATGACAAAGGCCTCACTGAACTCCCTTTTTTATCGATGATTCCCCAGTCTTTTCCATTGCTCACCGCAGCGCTATCCCCGATGAAATCGCGGGCATAGACAAAGGTAAATGGAATAACAAGTGAACCGTTCGCATCGATATACCCTGTTTTTGATATATACCTGGCTTCGCGTTTTACCACCCGTGCCCTGTTGTTATAAAAAGGCCAGGCATCATCAAACTGAAACTCAATCCGCACCTTGCCGTCGCCGGTGATGTATCCCCATTTAAAAAGGGGTATATCGTTGTCCCATCCGGTTTGCTTTGCTGCCGGCATAAGGTATTCGCGGTGTTCGCGGATTTTATCGTACATCGGCATTACCATGAAAGTGCCGAATTTGTCAATCACACCCCACTTGCCCCCGCTTTTGACCGGTGCGCGGTCAAGGGAAAAATTGCCCGCATCGTCAAAGCGGAGACCGATTACCTCGGTCCCGTCAAGGTCAATATACCCCCAGCTTCCGGATTTATCCTGGACTGCTGCCAGGCTCTGTGAATAGGGGCGGGCATTGATATAGTTGCGGGTAAACACAGTGCGGCCGCTTGTGTCAATGCAGATGCAGGAATTATCTGTAAACAGAAACGCGCGGTTTTCAGAAAATCCGCTTACCCTTTTGTACTCAAGCGGGACAATGATTTTCCCTGTTTCATCGATATAGCCGTAGGAATACACCGGCGCAGGCATCCCTGCGGGGGTGCTGATGCATGATGCAGCGGAAAGCAGTATCAATACTAAACATAGGTGTGCTGTCAGTTTGATTTTCATGCATACCCTCTTTCCATTTTGCTTTTGGCTTTTTTTATCATCCTGCGGCCCTCGCGAGAAAGGGGTAAAAGCGCCCAGCCACTGGTGGGGCCCCCTCCTTTCCTTCTTTCTTTTTGATTTTCCCCGTTTCTTATCAAAACCCGGGTTTCTTTTCCTTTATATCCTTGTACCGTTCTTCCTGTTTTTCGATATAATTCTCCACAGCCGGCGTTTCTTCGTTGACAAGCATCTGCCAGTCTGTTCCTGCGACAGGCAAAATCCTGAATCCAGGCTCCTTCAAATGCACGCTCCGGTATACCGCATCCAGCCAGTCGATACTGCGGGTATTGCTGATCTCGATGTCTTTGTATTGATACTCTTCGTAATATTCGGTTTCATACGGCTCGGTTACAGTGAGTGAATTTCCTGTCCCTTCAACCGTTGCGGCCCTGTTTTCAGATGCTTGAATTCTCATGGTGTACGGATTAAAAGACCAATATCCGGTTTGTTTGAAAATAAAGTTTCCCTGCGCATACCTCTGGTTGGGAAAACAAAAAAATGTACCCTGCGCGCTGTTGATTATTTTTTTCCCGGACGGCGAACGGTATTCCGGGTAGAGGTCGAAGGCTGTTACTTTTTTGTATTCCAGGCTGTCGGTAAAAATATACTTTTTGTCGTCAAGCCTGAATTCTATTTCAGCGATGCGCAGCTGGTCGAAATCTGTACCCCTGTATTCGTCCTGAACAATTATGGTGCATCGGGAAAATGTTTTTCTGGGGAATGCAATCTCCCGGATGATCACCCCGGGAGGGGCAGAATAGACCGCTGAGTTATTGTCGAGTATCAGCACAATCGTGTTTGCCCTGTTGTAATACAGATATCCGGGTGATTGGTGATTAAACGGAATAATACGGATACCGTCGGCGCTCACCGGCTGCTGAAAA
>JAFGJO010000007.1 GCA_016929065.1 Spirochaetales bacterium
AACAGCGCTCGGAGATGACTCGCGCTGATGGCGAAAAAAATATTTCGCCTTGTATGTAACTGCAGGAAAAAAAGAAAAGTCATCGGGTCGCAGCAGTGAGCGGGTTATTCAAATCACATACTTTTTTTGCTTTTTTGCGGTGATTCATTTATGATATAAGAAAACAGGCATGCACACTGTTCGATGTTTGATACTCAGGAGAACCATATGTTTGGAATTAGATTTATAAAATTTGATGCGACAACTCATGCTATTGTCTATAAAAAAGGGAAATTAAAAAGAGAGGGACGGGGGCTTGCATTTTATTTTCATGCACCAACCACCTCCATTGTTGCGGTCCCTACCGGCAGCAAGGATATCCAGTTTATTTTTCACAACACCACCGCCGACTATCAGGCAGTTTCCATTCAGGGCCAGATTACCTATAAAATTGAGGACCCCCGGCAAATTGCCGAGATGCTCGATTTTTCTGTTGATGTACGAGGGAATTATAAAAGTGATGATCCGGAAAAACTCGGGCAGCGGCTCATCAATGAAGCGCAGGCATCGGTTTCCTCATATATGCAGAATCTTGAACTCCGTGAAGCGCTCAAGAAGGCGAAAGAAATCGAAGAACATATTTTCACAGGACTCACTGCTTCCAGGGCGGTGAAACTGGTGGGGGTAGTGCCGCTCAGCGTCAATGTCATGGCAGTAAAACCCGCACCGGAAATGGCCAAGGCACTTGAAACAAAGACACGTGAAGACCTGTTGAAGGATGCGGATGAGGCGATTTACCGCAGAAGAAAATTCGCGGTTGAAGAAGAGCAGAAGATAAAAGAAAGTGAACTCAATACCGAAATCGCTGTCGAGGAAAAAAAGAAACAAATCGCCGAAAAAAAGATGGAGTCGCAGCTGCTGACGGCGCATAACGACAGAAAGCTCCGCGAAATAAAAGTGGATGCAGATATCGCAGTGGAGCAGCAGAAGCAGGGGCTCATCGACATGCAGGCGGCGCATATGCGCAAGGAAGCTGATGCAAAAGCCTATGTGCTCGATGCGACGCTCACCCCCTACAAGGGTTTTGACTGGAAACTTTTGATGGCGATTAATACAAAAGGCAATGACGCACAGTCAAATATCGCGCTGGCATTCCGGGAGCTCGCGGAAAAAGCAGAGAATATCAGTAATCTTTCCATCACTCCGGAACTTTTGACCTCGCTGGTGCAGCAGCAGAAAACTGCGAAGTAACGGCCGTGAACACAGGAATAGATACTGCAGTCATTGTAAGAAGCAAAACCCGGTATGAACAGCTGGTCGCCCGGTTCAACACAAAGTCGCAGGCGGCATTTTATGTCACCCAGAACCAGATGCAGTTCAAGGCCAAAATGGGAAAAAAATCCGATATTCAAATGACACCGTCACAGGCGGCCTCTGGATCTGCCGCTGCTGCCCCAATGCATGCGGTTGGGCCGGTCACTCCAAAGATGAGAGCAAATAAAGAACTCAGTGAGTTTTCTGCGTATGAAGAGGAGCATGAAAAAATAACCCGGGCAATCGGCGATGTTCAGGATGCGGTCTCGAAACTGCTCAAGGTGAAACTGCTCGACCGCGATTATCTGTCGTCCTATATATTTTCGAAAAATGATGTGGTGATCGTTATCGGACAGGACGGGCTGGTGGCCAACACGGCCAAATACCTTGAAGACAATCCGCTGATCGGGATTAATCCGCTCCCGGACGGATACGATGGAATTCTGCTGCCGTTTCAGGTTGCGACTGCTTCGGCTGCAGTAGAGCGGGTGCTTGCCGGGGAGGCAAAAATTACCAGCGTCACCATGGCAGAGGCTCTGTTAAATGACAATCAGCGCCTGCTTGCGTTTAATGATCTGTTTGTCGGAATTCGCGACCATTCATCGGCCCGGTATCAAATTACCGTGCAGGGCATAACAGAGAACCATTCCTCAAGCGGCATTATCGTCTCGACCGGCGCAGGCTCCACCGGATGGCTGAGCTCTTTGTACAATATGGCAAACGGGATCAGCAGATTTGTGAAAGGTACGGATTTATGTGAAGCGGTTCCGCTCCCATGGGATACCAGTCAGCTGGTGTATGTGGTGCGCGAGCCGTTTAAAAGCAAACGGTCCCAGACAGGCCTGGCCGCGGGGATGATCGGCCAGGGCGAGGAGATTGTCATTGAATCATTGATGCCGACCAACGGGGTAATATTCAGCGACGGAGTGCAGCAGGATTTTCTGGAGTTTAATTCCGGGGCCATCGCCCGCATCAGAATCGCGGAGACCAGGGCACGGCTGGTAAGCGGCTGAGCTCTTCTATAAAAACTGTTGCCGGACTTCCACGGCGATATCGGGCCGGTCGGTTATGATGCCGGATACCACTTTGGCAAAAAGCCTTTCCATGTTTTTTGGATTGTTCACAGTCCAGGGGATCACCTGATATCCGTTTTTCATGGCCTTTTTCATGAATGGTTTCATACCTGCGGGCAGCAGGAAATTCAGTATGGCAGACCGCTGCTGTTCAAAAAAGGGATGCACGCCGTCACACCTGAAAGCTTTCATTTTTTTCAGCGAACCAGCCGGTGATTTCACCAGCAGCGCAGTGGATATATTCGGGTTGATCAGTTTAATTTTATACAGCACCTCGGGAATAAAGGAAGAAACAATCACCTGCTCTTCTGCAATAGCAACATTTTGCAGCAGAAGCTGTTCAACAACCATATGCTCACAGTCATGTTCCTTTATTTCGATGATAAACCGCATGCGATGTTTGAATCGTGCCAGCACCTCCCCCAGCAGCGGCAGGGACTCTCCACCGCCCGGGCTGGCTTCAGATAATTCTTTATGGGTATACTCCCCGATCAGGCCGGGAAGCCCCAGGGTTTCGGCAGACTCGTCATGGATGCAGACCAGCTGATTGTCGCGTGTCTTTCGGACATCGGTCTCAATGCCGTCGGCTCCGGCCTGGAAAGCCAGACGGAATGACTGCATGGTGTTTTCCCTGATTGAACTGTTATTGGTGAACCCGCGGTGGGCATAGATCAATGGCGTGTCTGTCATGTTTCTTCAAGCATATCTGATGAAAGATAATTTAACAATCGTTTTAAATAGCAGGGAAAAGCTCCTCATTTCCTGAATTCTTGCTTTTCTCATAAAACTATTTTCCTGCATTCTTTATTTGTTTCTCCAAAAAATCAGTGGTTTTTTTTATGATTTGAGGATAGAATTAATCAAAGACAGATTATCAAAAGGAGTTGGTATTATGAAGAAACTTATTATAACAATAATGCTGTTGGCAGGGCTTGTTTCAATGGCAGCTGCTGATACGATTGTAACCGCTGATGTCGGATATATGGTATCGTATATGAAATTGACCGGAACAGACGAAGCGCTTACTCAGCATTCATTGAGTGTTAATTCGAGCATTTTTATCGGTGACGCGCTGAAGTTTTTTGCCAATATCTCTGCAGGGTATATTATTGCAGAAGTATATGAATACGGCGGGATTTCCGGATTTTTTGATTTGTCGCAGTATGAAACCGCGGTTTCCATGGACCTGCTTGCGGGAGTGGGATTCAGATTTTTTCTCAGCGACCAGTTTTTAATTCTGGGCGGGGTTGGAGTTCACTCATATGTGAGTCTTCAGGAGTCCTGGAGCGGGTACAGCTGGTCGTTTCTCACTTTCGGCTTCGGCGGACTGTTCAACGCCCTGTTCCTGATCGATGAGGAAACGGGATTCAACCTGGGTGTCAAAGTAGCCTTTGATCCGCTCATGGCAAGCGGCACAACAAGCCTGCCGGATTATTTTGTCAGCAATCTTGTTGTATTTCCCTATATGGGATACAGCGTAAAACTATAGATGAAATTGATATTATTGAACATGGAACAGTGGGTGTCGGAGGTTTGCTGAATATTGTCTTTTTGATTGATCCAACGATGGGAATCAACGTCGGGGTAAAAGGAGCGTATGATCCTCTGCTTATTTCAGGAACCGGTGCGTTTGAAACAGATTTTCTCAGCGCCTGGGTGATAATGCCCTATGTGGGGCTCAGCGCAACATTGTAATTTCCATTATTCGGTTGCTGTTCAATTTTATTATCGCTCTCTACCTGTTTGGAGGCCATTATGAAGAAGTTCCTGTTGAGCATTCTATTCTGCGCATTATCATTTGCAGTGTATGCGCAGGCGGGTGTGGGGCCTTCGGCAGACGCGATCTTGCCCGACGGCAGATGGTACAATGATGAATACAGCTTTGATTTCGCCAATGACCTTACCTACAAGGCCTTTTATACTTTCGGCGACAAGACAGGTTCCATGACCGGCCGGGTTGAGTATGCTCCCGGAAGCGACACTTTTTCTATTGTGAAGGGGACTGTCGAAGGAACTTTTGACATTTCATTCATGACCGGAAACAAGGTGAAAATGGATATTTTCATTGACTCAAATGACCCCAAATCATCACGGTATATAAAAAATGCCGATGACTCGCTGATTTTATGGAACAAGAACTATTTTGTCCGGGAAGAAAAAAAAGTAGAGATAAACGGTGCTGCCGCCGTGACCATGGGCTACAAACTGCGGGCCACCACAGAAAACCTGCGGATCCGCAAGGGGCCGTCAACGAATGACGAACATCTCACCTTTTTCTTCAAGGACACGAAATCAGGGCAAATAAAAAGCTGGGGATCGCTCCTTGCCGGAACAAACATCAGGGTCCTCGCCCGGACCGAATCAAAACAGAAAGTAGAGGACTGGAATAATTACTGGTATTATGTGGAATACAAGGAACCAAAAGGGAGCATGGTCGTGTACAAGCGGGCATGGAGCTATGCCGAGTTTATCAATACCGACAGTAATGTCGCACGGATGATCACCATCACTTCGCCGCGAAGCGACAGTGCATACTATGGAGAGTATACTGTTGATTTTAAGGGCACAGTGACCGGCAAACCGACGCGGCTGAAAGTGCAGATCAAGAATTCCGATGGAACCGTGTCCCGGGAAATGAGTGTTTCGGTAGCTCCTGCAACAGGTGCCTTCACCTTTGAGGCGGGCAAATCAAACAATACCCTTCATTACGGCTCCAATATTTACAATTTTATCGCTGAATATTACGACGGCAAAACAACTACAAACCAGATCACCCTCTATCTGCACGAATCCATGGGCGAAAAGGCAAAACCGGTTATCTATTTGTACCCGGAAAAAAAGATGAAGGTGGATGTCACGGTCGCGCCGAAACAGGGAATCAGTGTGTCGGACCCTGCCTACAACAACGGCTGGAGTGTTATTGCAAATCCAGACGGCATGCTCACCAATATTGCTGACAGCCGCGTGTATCCGTATCTGTTCTGGGAATCACCCGAAGACGATCCCTCCCATCCCGACACCGGGTTTGTCGTCAAGACCAGTGATCTGGCCGGTTTTTTCACGGAAAAACTTTCATACATGGGGCTGAACAAACAGGAAATAAAGGATTTCAACGATTTCTGGCTGCCGATCCTGAATAAGGGAAACTATTATTATATCCACTTTTATTCGGCCCAGGCTATCGACGAGGCCGCTCCATTAACAGTCACCCCCAAACCTGATTCAGTGATCCGGGTGTATTTTGACTCGACACCGCTTGATGCCCCCATAAAAATACCAGCCCAGACGCTTGAAAAGGGCGTCCGCAAGGGGTTCACGGTGATTGAATGGGGCGGGAGACGCTATTAGTATCAGGCGTTTTTCTGTAATCGGGGTCTGCCTGCTGTCGATAGCGTTCGCTTCATGCGCTTCCCTGTTGAATGCGGGCAATCCCCTGCAGGAAATTGTCATTGAATCATATTACCCGGGCGACCTTCCCATGTGGGAGCATATCACAAACAGCGGTCCCGCAATTGAGTTTGAAGATATTCCGCTCGGTGTCATCATTCCGCATCACGCGATTACCGCCACAGTGACGGCCCGGTTTTACCAGGGTATGGCAAAAAAAATCCAGCCGCAGACTGTTTTTATTCTTGCCCCCAACCACTTTGAAAGCGGAGAGACTGATATTATCAGCACCGCGACGGTCTGCTACAATACCGTTTACGGCAGGCTTGAAACCGACATGCAGTTTCCGGGGCTGCTTGCAGCCTCACAACTCGTTTCTTTGGACAGCCGGCCGTTTAACAGTGAACACGCCATTTTTTTTCATGCTCCGTTCATAAAAAAGTTTTTTCCAGATTCCAAGATTGTTCCGGTGATCATCAAATGGGATACGCCGAAAGAGAAACTGGAAGAGCTGAGCCGTGTCCTTGAAAACATCATTCTGCCCGATGCGCTGGTGCTCGCCAGTGTTGATTTTTCCCATTACAACCGGCGTGAAACCGCGGATTTTCATGACCGGGCGTCATTCCGCACGATCTCGAATTTTGATGTTGACTCGCTGTTCTCGTTGGAGATTGATTCTCCGGCATCGGTATATGTTTTGGAGAAAATCATGGCAGCGCGGGGGTACCGGAAGGGTGTGCGGCTGTTTGAAACAAACAGTGAGGATTTTACAAAGAAGAGGGAAGAAGAGAGTACGAGTCATCAGTATTTTACGTTTTTCAAAGGAGAGCCGGAGTATAAAAAAGGCTTGACCATTCTGCTGAGCGGAAACATAAACGGGAAAAATGATTCACTGTATCTGTTTGACAAATGGCTCTGGGACAGGGCGTATGTGCCGGAGAAGGACTATACCATCAAGCGGTTTTTGAAAAACATCCGGGGACAGGAAGACCGTTTTTTTATGGGAACCGATCTCTACATCTTTGACTGTGAACAGGAAGAAAAAGCATATCGGTTTCAGAAAAACAGTGTGATTATACAGGTGATAAAATTCAGGGAAGGGGAGTTGTCGGATGCCGATTATTCACGGGTTATCAAAGCGCTGTCCGCTGGCTGCGACTGTCTTGTTGTGATCTACCAGTATGATTCAGGGAAACTTGCGTTTCCCGGGCAGAAAACTGCGGAAATGTTCGTTGACAATGGCGCTGATATATTTCTGGGACGCGGCATACATGAACCAAAAGAACCAGAGCTGTACAAAGACGGGCTTGTTATTTATTCGGCCGGTGATTTTATTGAAGAAACAGGGCCTGCGGCCGGCATGATCGTGTATGTTGACTATACACCAAAGAAACTGTCCTGTGTAAAAGTGCCTGTCCGGGTAAGAAGCGGGTACCCTGAACTGGATGAGTAATTGAGAGTTTAAAATAATTCCTGAGTGTTACGCTCAATCGCAGCGCATTTCATGGCCGCAATCAGCGCAGACAAACAACAAAACAACAGCGTCGTTTACCTGAACTCTGATATTGAAGCTCGAACATGCAGGGCATTGCAAAAGCGGGGTCAGCGAGCCTTCGGGAATATCTTTTCGGTAAAAGGAATGTGACCGTGAGGTAACTTCCTTTGTATAATTATTTGTATCCATGAATTCTCTCCTTTCATGCTGTCAAACCGCATGAATCAGTCTCCGTAGTGCATTTCCTGTCCGCATTCAAGACAGGTGACAACAAGAATCAGGTCATCAGTGATATCAATCTTGATGTTTCCGGTTCCGCATCCCGCGCAGCATAAAAGGGTTTTCATGCCTTCCGGAAAACAGGCTGTCCCGTCAAGAGTTTCGAACCATGAACCGGTTTCGGCAGAATGATGGCCGGATTGACTGTTTTTTTTGTTTGGAATAAAAACTGCACTCATTTTTATCTCCTTTTATTTAAAATATGGATTTTTAAATAAATACTTTTTTCATAATTATAAAGTACGTGAACAAGGAGATTTTTGACATGTGCCTTTTGGCATGAATGAAAAATGATGGAAATGAAAAGAAAATTTCATGGAGAGGATGAAGGAGCAGCTGAAGAATTTCCGGGGAGTTTTGTAAAATAATTCCAGAAAGTATAAGACATACCGGGTATTTTCATTTATATTATAGAAACGGCTTGACAATTTCCGTATTAATAGAAAAGATGCATCCTGAACGGTTTTATACCGGTATTTTGCCTTTTGCCGGTTTCGGTGAAAGGATTGTGGAGTATTTTGACGATGAATGTTGCGTTGTTTCTTGATTGTTTTTATCCCATGAAAAACGGAGTAATTACCTCTGTCATGCAGTTAAAGGAAGGCCTGGAGAAGAAGGGACACCATGCAGTGATTGCTTCCATTCAGGTCAAGGGATATGAAACCAGCGACCCCACGATAAAGCTCTTTCCCCAGATCGCGATGGATTTTGGTTCAAAGCAGGATTTTGGGCTTGCACTTGCATACCCGAACAAGGTGGTCCGATTCCTTAAAAGGCACAAAATCGATTTGATTCATACCCATACTGAATTCGGCATGGGGGTTGCGGGGCTTATTGCAGCGAAAAAGCTTGGGCTGCCCCGGGTGGCGACGTCCCATACATTATGGTATGACTATTCAAATTACAATATCCTTCTCCGCTCAAAATGGGTGGTCAGAAAATTCATGGCGCTCTATTACACGGGAGTGAATGCCATTATTGCGCCTTCCATAAAATCGAAGCGTTTTAATGAAGAAATTGTTCCGAGAGTAAAAAAATATATTGTTCCGAACGGTATTGACTTCAAGTCGTTCAAGGCAAAACCCGTAACCGACAAAGACAAAAAAGCGGAGCGCGAACGGCTCGGCATCGGTGTGGACGACAAGGTCTTTGTTTTTGTGGGACGTGTCGGCCCCGAGAAACGGATCGCAAAACTGATCGGTGCGCTTGCCCCTCTCATGGTGAAAAACAAGAGCTACAAACTCCTGGTGATCGGTGACGGCCCTGCAAAAGAATCCATGCAGCGCAAGGCAGAAGCACTGGGTGTGGCAAAAAACGTCATTTTTACCGGTTTTATCAATTGGGAGCGCATCAGTCTCCTGTATTCTCTGTCAGATGCCTTTGTCAGTGCATCGCTTTCGGAAATGCATCCCATGACCTATATCGAGGCTGCAATGTCCGGCCTGCCGCTGGTGGTCCGCCGCGACGCGAGCTGTGAAGAACTGGTCCTCGACGGGGAAAACGGCTACATGTGCGATACCGATGACCAGATCCCGGAAAAAATCGAATTGTTTATCAATGACGAGAAAAAACTGAAAAAGTTTTCTGCCCGGAGCATGGAGATTTCAGACCGGTTCTCATCGGAAAACTTTGTGAATAATGTGCTGAACGTCTATCACGAAGTACTGAAAGAACATGAAAATAAAAAGAAATAACAGCACGGTTATTGGTGGTTCTGCCTCAGGTAGATAATGGAGAAGTTGTCGATCATGGTAAAACCAAGTTTTTCATAGAGCCGTATCGCCCCCAGGTTGCTCTTTTTTACAAACAGGCACGCCTTTTTTTGTTCCTTGAATATTCTGTTTAACAGCTCAAACATCAGCAGAAAACTGATCCCTTTTCTGCGGTCCTGTTCACGGGTAAACACCCCGCCCAGCTGATACATATTATAGCCGCGGGCATTCGTCCCGGCCTTTCCCACAGGTGTGCCGTTGCGTTCGGCAACAAGCACCAGTTCTTTGCGCAGCGTGTTTTTCAGATTTGCATAGCAGGCCGTTTCATTGAACGCGTGCGGATTCAGATACACTTCTTCCAGTTCATAACTTTTCTGCAGTTCAAACAGACGCATCGCATCTTCTGCATCTGCCTTGTGGATGTGAATTCCCTTTATGGGGGCTGGGGGGATGAATGAAAGCGGAAAACAGTCGATTGCCATCAGAAAATAATCTACCTGGGCACGGACCCCTGCGCCGATACACTGCACCATCGTCTCAACACTTTTTGTCACCCCGATAACTGAATTCAGCCCGATGGGAAATCCATGCATGAAATGAGAGAGCTCCGACAGATCATGAAGCCGGGCTGGCGGGCGGTGTTTTATTAACGGAAAAACAAGCCCCTGTTCGGTGACGAGTACTGCTTCCTTTATGGACGTCGCACCCAGGATATGGTTCTTGCTTCTTTTAATAAAGACGGTAAAGTCGTTGCGTATGTGGGGGGTCGATACGATTTTTTCCTTCAGCCAGGCCGAAAACCCGACGGATGATACTTCATGTTTTACGAGAAACTGACGCAGGTCATTGAAATCATCGAGCCTGGCGCGCATCCAGCTCATAGCTGCTCCAATCTAATCAAGAAAATCAAAAGGGAGCCGCCCCTCGGGGGTAAAATCACCTGCGAGTATTGCAAAGCCGATTTTAAAGGCTTCACGGGATTCCCCGTACACCGCAACGGCACTCTTTACCCATGGGGTGTCTTTCAGATACACGGGAGTGAGCGCTGATACAACAATCACTTTGTTTCCCAGACGCTCAAGCCGCTTGAGAATATCAAGACTGGCCAAAGATGACAGACACACGATCACTGTATCATACGAAGCTGCCTTTTGGGTTACCAGCCGGATTTCCTCTTCAGTCGCATAGTACAGCGATGACCATGGAATCAGGAGTGTATCAGCCTCCGGGTATCTGATTTTCCCTTCTTTAATAAAATCGGCATAATGCGCGGCAATCAATACTTTTTCTTCCGGTTTTTGGACGAATGGAATCCTGTTGTCTCCGACAATAGTGCTTCCCCGGCAAAGGCTCTGAAAGAAAAAATCCGGGGCATCGGGAGCCGGTATTTTAGCAGAAAGCGAGGGTAAATCCGGCAGAAAGGGGAAGGGTTTTTCTCCCCGGAAAACAGAAAATTTCAGGGTGAGGATGCGCTCTACAGATGTTTTGACTCTCTGCCGAAAAGCGGGGTCGGTTTTCATCAGCCCGATTAAAAGCTGCCAGGTGTGTTCCTGCTGTGCCGGCGTGTGGGAGACAAGCACCATGTCCGCGCCGGCCATAATTGCCTTGTAGCAGGCGGTCGCAGTGGAATTGCCGTTTAACAGGACCCCGTTCATTTCCATGTCATCGGTAACGACAATTCCCTTAAATCCCAGTTTCCCTCGGAGGACATCGGTTAAAAAAAACTTTGAGAGCGTGGCAGGGGTTTTATCATGTGTTATTTGAGGAAATGCAAGATGGGCGCTCATGATTGCCGGAAGCCCCTCACGGATTGCCATGCGGTAGGGTAAAAGTTCACGTTCATACAGCGTATCAAAGGAAATATTGATTTCGGGCAAATACCCATGGGAATCAAGATTCGTTGCACCATGGCCGGGAAAATGCTTTCCTGTTGCAATAATGCCTGAATCAATCATTCCCCTCAGGTATGCTACGCCAAACAGTCCCACCTCTTTCGGGTTCTGGGAAAAGCTGCGCGGCCCTACCGCATCGGCATCGGAATTTGAGTAGATGTCGAGGTTCGGCGCATAATTCATGTTGATGCCCATGGCTTTCAGCTCCTCGCCGATAAAAAAAGCACTGGTATAGGCATCTTTGGGTATGCCGGCTGCGCCCAATGAAAGATTGCCTCCGGTGCGCGACACGTCGCCCCGGATGTGCAGGACCCAGCCGCCCTCCTGGTCTGTTGCAACAAACATGGGGATTTTGAAGCGTGTCTGTTGGGAGGCCTGCTGCATAAAATGGATATCGCCGGCTGTCTGATACACCGTCGAGACATTGCGTGTGAATATTTTCAAGCCGCCGAGATTCCTGTTTTTGATAAAATTGAGAATCTCCGGCGAGGGGGTTTTCCCGACATATCCCAGAAAA
Source organism: Spirochaetales bacterium (assembly GCA_016929065.1). GTDB lineage: Bacteria > Spirochaetota > Spirochaetia > SZUA-6 > RPPD01 > RPPD01. The sequence continues at coordinate 11,649 of JAFGJO010000007.1, forward strand.
AATACCTGGCCCAAAAGTTCGGTATCGGTCATCTCTTCGGTAATGGCGGTGATGAGGTCATGACCGGGCTGGGCATCCCAGAAGGAGGGGGCGGTTGAGGAGAAAGTAGCCATAAAAACAAGGCATGGCAGGAAAGCCGATAGTATTGTTCTTTTTACAAGGCGTTTGTTCATCGCGGAGATAACTATATATCATTATCACTTTCTTTTTCAACAGCCCCGGTTATTTGAAATGGCACATTAAGTGAATCGTGCAGACAAAGAAGTGGCGGTCTGCGTACATACAGCATTGAGCGCTTGTAAAATATGTGGTACGCTGATGCATGCTTTTTCAAGGAGGGAGTATGAAAAGTTATCGCAAAGAACTCTGGTTTGATATAACACACCGGCGGGAATTTATTAATATTACCCCGGACATACAAAAGTGCCTTGATGAGAGCAGCATCAAGGAGGGAATACTGCTCTGCAATGCCATGCACATTACCGCGAGCGTGTTCATCAATGATGATGAGTCCGGCCTGCATCATGATTTTGAAACCTGGCTTGAAGGCCTTGCTCCTGAAAAACCCTATTCCCGATACCACCATAACGGGTATGAAGACAATGCAGATGCTCACCTCAAACGCACGATTATGGGCAGGGAAGTTGTTGTGGCAGTAACAGGCGGCCAGCTGGACTTTGGCCCGTGGGAGCAGATTTTCTACGGCGAGTTTGACGGCAAACGCCGGAAACGTGTTCTGGTAAAAATTATCGGGGAATGAAGCTGTTCTGAGAAAGAATTACGCCAGTTCCGCTTTGAAGTTGAAAAGCGATGAATCGTGGATTTTTTCCTGATGATGATATGCTTCAAGAATTGAGCCGGCATACTTCGCGTCCGGCTCAGTGAAGCTGAAGTCGACAATAAATGTATTGATTCCCAGCTGCTGGAGTTTTTCCCGGCGGGAAAACAGGCAGAGCGGGGAAGATCCGCACAGGACATACAGGTCATCGCGGACAGCCGTGAAAAAGCTTTTTTTATTCTGATCAGACAGTTTTGTTCCAGGCGCGAATCCGGGATTAATGCGCGAAATAAACACCGGGATATGGGAGAAAAGCGTGATCCATCCCGGGCGGCTGCCTGTATTCCGGATATTCAGAAAATCATCCTCCAGCGAATACATGAAATCCCTGCAGCCCATCGCAGCTATCCTTGACCGTGCAGGAGAGTTCAGGGAGTAGAAAAAAGTCCCGGCAATTTTATCTGCATTCCCGGGAACGAGAGCAAGATGTCCGGGATTGTTGATGACAAATCCGGCGATGCCTGCCTGAATCAGCTGCCGGGCAGTGTGTTTCCAGAATTGAACATCATGTTCGGCAACAAACAGGGGGAGGGAAATATAGACCGGTGCTGTTGCTCTGCCCCCCAGTCGTTTCATGACACCTGAAATCCCTGATTTGCTTGCAGTAACAATTAATCCGTTCGATTTTTGTTTTGCGAGGATTTCAAACCATTCAGGGGAATCCGCAGCGAGTAAAAGTCTTGATTTTGCCTGTTTGTTTGATGGTCGGGTGGTGTTCCCGGCAGACAGGGAGGCCAGGATGCTCCCCGCATTTCGCAAACCCGTGACCTTCGCCGCAGCAGGAGCAGAAAGTTCTTTTGGGAGAACGGTGTTCCGGTTTCTATCTGCAAGATATACCTCATCCCCCGAACCCGCCTTCTGTTCTGCGGACAATTCAAGTTCGAGGAATGAATCCATTGAATGGTTTGAAATGATTTTTACCCGCTCACCCTCGAATCCGTTTTTGGGGAGGATCCGGATCCAGTCACCGGCAGAGACAGGCGGTTCAATGGTCATTGGATTGTCAATGAGAATGACCGGCCCGGTTTTTTTTGATATCGTTCCGATATACAGTCCGGCAGTTCTGGCGGTTTTTCCGCCCAGGATACGGCTGTCTTGACCGGATAAAAAAAACCGGGTTTTGGGCCTGCCGAAATCAAATTTCAATTCCCCCAGCACGTCGGGGATGCTTGACGGATTATCAATTGCCCTGCGGTAGGCGGTCACGACTGTTTCCAGATACCCGGCATTTTTCATGCGGCCTTCAATTTTTAGTGAATCGATCCCCATTTCACCGAATTGCGGAACCATCTCTATTGCCTGGAGGTCAAGCGGTGAAAAAAAGATTCCCTTTCCGCTGCTCCGAATGAAGGGCCGGCGGCAGACTTGTGTGCACAGTCCCCGGTTTCCGCTTTTCCCGCCCAAAAAACTGGATGCAAGACAATAGCCGGATAAGGAGTAGCAGAGGGCCCCGTGCACAAATACTTCCAGTTCCATAGCCGCGGCGCCTGTGCGTGTTTTGTTTCTGATGGATTTTATTTCTTCAATAGTAAGCTCCCGTGCGAGAATGACCCGTTGTATGCCCAGCTTTTTTGCAGTTTCAACCCCTGCGGTATTGTGGATGCCCATCTGGGTGCTTGCATGCAGGCACAGCGCCGGAAAGTGCTTGCGGGCAAGGGCGATCAGTCCCGGGTCTGTGATGATGAGTGCGTCCGCACCAAGTGATTCAGAAACGGCTAAAATATGCACAGCATCCTTGATTTCGCGTTCCTTGATAAGAGTATTCAGGGTGATATAGACTTTTTTGTTTTTTTTATGTGCCCACTGGATCGCGGCCTGAAGAAGCGGAGGAGTAAAGTTTCGCGCCCGAAGCCGTGCATTGAACTTGTCGAGACCCAGGTAGACTGCGTCCGCCCCGGCTTCGATAGCAATATAAAAACTTTCCATGTTGCCGGCAGGGGCCAGAAGTTCCGGCTTCTTTCCTTTTGGGATTGGGGTAATTTTATTTGGAGGGTGTTTATCCGGCACCGATTATTTCTCTGCTTGTTCAAAATGCGGAAGCTGTTTGATGCCTCGTCCAAAACTGCCCTGAACAATCTTGATCAGGTCAACCGCTGTTTTTACCATATCCATGAGCGCGTTGTTTATTGTAATCTCTTCCTCTTCATCAAGAATGTCATCATCCATGAGGGATTCGGTAATCACTGAATGCAGGTTCGCGACACTGTTCAGAAACCGGGACATTTCATGGTTAAGTTGTTTATAGGAATACGCGTGTTTTTCACGCGTCACCGACAGGATCGTATCAAAAAGGCTCACAATGTTTTTGAGTGAATGGACCATCCGCGGATTCGGGTTTCTTTCAGTTTCCAGTTTCCAGTTTTCAAACCGGGTAGAAAGCCCGTTTATCAGGGATTGAAGTTCCGCATTGGAGAGCATGGAATGATGCGGTGCCGGTCCGGTCTTTTTTTGGGTTTTTTTATCAGTTTTCTTTGCCGTAGTTTTTTTCATACCATCCTGTCTGAGGTGAAAGTATAGCAGGATGTGAGATTTTGGACAATAAAGCGGATTCCTTTTCGCTGTTTTGACAAGGCCTTTTACCTGCTTAATATTATTCTGTTCAAGTGCTTTAAACAACGCTTCATTCAAATCCATTATTACAATATGGCGTGTGTTTTATTTCTGTGAATGAAAAAACAATATTTCAGTTGAACATTAAACTGATACAATGAAATCTTTGTAATTTTGAAATGTTATAGTATTTCCGAATTCATCAGATCTTTTTCCTCTATAGACCAATTTCCCATTTACAGTATTAAATTGAAGCACAGAATTTGAGTTTTTTTCCAATTCAATTAATTTGATAATGTTTTCGATCATTTTATATTTGGCCGTATTGTTATTTTTTATTTCAATAAATGACAGTTCTCTTTTTTCTCTGTCTTCCATCACTAAATCAGCTTCTAAACCAAGGTTTGTTCTGAAATAATAGAGATTCATTTTTATATTTTCATGATTAATGGCTTTTTTTATTTCAGATACTATATAATTTTCAAAAACAGGACCAGCTAATGGTCCTTTTTCCAAAATATCCTTGCTTGTAACTCCGGTAAGATAGTTGATTATGCCGGTGTCATAGAAATAAATTTTTGGACGCTTGACAATACGTTTGCCCAGATTTTTGTGATATGATGGAAGAAGAAATATGATATAGCTCGTTTCCAGTACTGAAATCCAGCTTTGTATTGTTTTTACGGTAACACCTATTTCACCTGCAAGGCGGCTGAAATTCAGTTCTTGAGACACTCTGGCAGCAAGCAGCTGAATCAATTTTTGAAAATCTCTTAAATTCCCAATATTGTACAAGGAGCGTACGTCTCTTTCAATGTAATTATTAATATACGCGGCATACCAGATACTGCTTTCATTATAATTTCTCATTACAAGTTCAGGATAGCTTCCGAATAATATCTGTTTGTCCCGATTATGCGGTTCAATTTCTTCAAACTGAAAGGGTAATAAAGATAAAAGGCCTATTCTCCCCGCAAGTGATTCTGTTATCTGTTTTAACAATGAAAACTGGCTTGAACCGGTTAAAATATATTTTCCATAATTATCTCTGTCATTATCAACTTCAATCTTGATATAATTAAATAACTGGCCTGCTTTTTGGACTTCATCAAAAATTATGTTATTTGAATATCTTTTTAAAAATCCTCTCGGATCACTGGTAAAAAAATCTAACGTCATTGGATCATCAAAAGTTACATATTCATAAGAGTCACCAAGAGTTTTCTTTAACATGGTTGACTTCCCTGATTGTCTTGGTCCGGTTATTCCTGTAACGGGAAAACTATTCAGGTATATGTTAAGAGTTTCTTCCATTTTTCTATGGATATATTTCATACGATTATTTTATTCATACATATTTGGAATGTCAATACAAATATGTATGAATAATCGAATGGTAAAGAAAAAGGCCTGTTCTGTGGATTGGAATTTTCAATCTTGAGTTTGCGCGGAATATATTTACCGGTAGAGGGGAATTATTTTTTATAATTTTACCCGCCATTTCCCTGAATTATCAAGAATGAAATCAGAATAAAAATTTATAAACCGAATTATCCTGACAAAGTTCACAAATATGATTATACTGATGCAAATACGGCAGGAGATTTTTTTTGACAGAAATTGGAAAAATCAACACACTTACAATCCTCAAAAAGGTGAGTATCGGGTTCTATCTTGACGGCGGGGAGTTGGGAGAAATACTGATTCCGGCAAAGTATGTCCCGCCTGATTGTTCAGTCGGCGATGATATCGATGTCTTTGTCTATCGTGATACCGATGACCGCATCATTGCAACAACCGAAACACCCGCGGCAACCGTTGGCCAGGCAGCTTTTTTAAAAGTAATCGCGGTCAATCAGTACGGCGCGTTTTGTGACTGGGGCCTGGTTAAAGACCTGTTGGTGCCCTACAGTGAACAGAAACAAAAAATGGAAGAAGGCAAATCCTACATTGTGTTTGTCTTTTTGGACAGGGAAACAAACAGAATCGCGGGCTCATCCAGGCTGGCCAAATTTATTGACATCACTCCGCCGAAGTATGAAGCGGGTGAAGAAGTAGACTTGCTGATTACAAACGAAACTGACATCGGATTCAATGCGATTATCAACAATGCTCACTGGGGGCTTTTGTATAAAACACAGATTTTCCAGGAACTGCATCGGGGACAAAAAATAACCGGGTATATCAACAAAATGAGGGAAGACAATAAAATTGATCTTATTCTGCAAAAACCAGGGTATGGAAATATTGACGGAGTCGCTTCATCCATTTTGGAAGCGATAAAGAAGAAAAACGGATTTCTCGATCTGACCGACAAAAGTGCTCCCGAAAAAATATATGACCTGTTCGGTGTCAGCAAAAAGGCCTTTAAAATGGCAGTCGGCGCACTCTACAAGCAGAAACTTATTAGTATAGAGAAAGATGGCCTCAGGCTTGTTCGGTGACCTGCATAATCTTTGAAACGACCAGAGAAATATCATCATGCTGGTTTTTATTGCGTATACAATCCGAAATTTTTTCCAGAATAGCTGTTTTTATTTCCGGGGCTGATTTTCCCGCGTTCTGTTTTACAATATCATAGAGTGCCTGTTTCCCGCTCTCCTCAAGTTTTATCTCATAGCTTTCAATTAATCCATCAGTAAAACTGATGATAATATCACCGGGAGCAAGAATCAGGCCGTTATTTACATAATTTGAATCTTCAAGCAGCACACCAGCCGGAAGAGAAAACGACGGGAATTCAAGTACTGCTTCTTTTTTTGCAGAATAGTATATAAAGGGCCCAAATCCTGCATGGCAAAAAGTGACCATATTATCCGTGCTGTTAAAAATATATACCGAAAGGGTGGCAAAGATATCATCGGTTGAATCGGCCATCAATTTTCGATTGATGATACGAACCATTTCAGCAGGATCAATCCGCGCCTTTGTTATGTTATGCTGAAAAATCGAGCGTATATTCACCATGACAAATGCTCCGGAGATTCCTTTTCCCGAAACATCGCTGATTATGACTGCAATCTTCTCACCATCAAGTTCAAAAAAATCGAAATAGTCTCCGCCTACACCGGATGCTGCCTGATAAAAGCCGGATATTTCAATGTTTTTAAAACGATGATCATCCTGCGGAATGAGCATCCTTTGAATCCGTTCCGCGATGGCATACTGGTCTTTTCGCCGTTTTTCAACCAACTCATCTATCTGCCTTTTTTGTTCGGTTTTGATAAACTCGTTTTTGATTAATTGGAAGAAGTAGACAATCAATGTAACAGCGGTGAGACTGCAGCATAAAACAACAATTTCATATAATGAATACGAAATGGCAGGAAGAACCCGGAGCTCACTTAAGGTGATCAAAATGATGGTGATACAAAACTGAACGCCAATCCAGGCAAAACCCTGCCTGCTGTTTTTTAAAAAAAGAACCAGCGGCGGGAAAGTGAAAAACCAGAAGAGTCCGGATCTGTCGGTACTCCCGAAAATCAACAGACTGCAGAACAGACATTCCATCAGAAACAGGATCACAGAACCTGCAAACTCAATATTTTTTGTCTTTCGCAAAACCAGGATATTTATAACACATAATGTCGCCCCAAAGATGAGGAGAGTGCCGAGCGGATAAAATTGACGAAGTATATTGAATACACCGAATATGTATGCAAAGGAAACGCCGATGACTGTGAAGGCATTAATGGTCATGAACTTCAGGCGCCGAACACTGTCGCCGGACATATCCGCACCGCTTGAGAGATAGTTCTGGATAATCCTCATAATTATGAATCAGCTCCACGCATATTACCTGGTTATGGAATCAACTATTGGTTAAATATTTTGATCATTATCCGGTTCAAACCCGGCGGCAAGGGCATGGATGAAGTCCGGTTTTTTTCATGAAATACCGGTCTTCGTTCCAATGTGCCCATTATAGCATAAAACCAGCCATGTCCGCAAGGAAAAATATCAGGGTGATACAAAAAAACTTTTTTCCTTTCTTGTTTTTCCTGTTTTCATGCTTTCCTTATTAATTCTTGTCCTTTCTCTGTTTTCCTGCTGCGGGAAGGCTTGACATCAAAAATCCACTCCTTATAATTGTTAATAGATATTGATAATAAAAGGATGCTGCCATGGCGAAAAACGAAGATGAAAAAATTGGTGATGGTCTGGTAAGGATCGGCGCAATGACAAAACAACAAGTTGAAGAGATTCTGAAACTTCAGAAAGAGGGCAACCAGAGCCTGTTCGGTGTCATTGCCATTGAAATGGGGTATATTGACCCCGATGTGTTGATGCAGTATCTTGAATCCCGTGAACAAAAGTAATCCGGAAAATCAAACAAAAGAGTTTGTTACAACGCATTCTGTGATCAATGCCGATTCCAGAAATTTGTCTTTCCTGAAAAGCAGCAGTATTCATTGCGTGGTGACCTCCCCGCCGTATCCTATGATTGCCATGTGGGATACGTTGTTTTCCTCGCTGAATAAGGAAATCGAGTACGCGCTGGACATCAGCAATGGAAAATCAGCATTCGAGCTGATGCATCTGGAGCTCGAAAAAACCTGGCAGGAGCTGGAACGCGTTCTTGTTCCCGGAGGATTTGTGTGCATCAATATCGGTGATGCGGTTCGCACTGTCGGAGGATTGTTCCGCTTATACCCCAATCACAGCCGTATTGAAATGTGTTTTCACAGCCTGGGTTTTGAAGTGCTTCCGCGGATAATCTGGCAGAAAACAACAAACGCACCAAACAAGTTTATGGGTTCGGGAATGCTCCCGGCCGGGGCATATGTCACCCTGGAACATGAATATATTCTGATTTTCAGAAAACCAGGGAAAAGGGAGTTTACAACGCCGCAGGAGAAATCACGGCGGAGACAGAGCGCCGTGTTTTGGGAAGAACGCAACCGATGGTATGCTGATATATGGACCGACAGGGGAGTAAAGCAGAAGCTGGATTTTGGACAGCGGGAGCTGCGGAGCCGGAGTGCAGCGTTTCCTTTCGACATCGCGGCCAGGCTTATTCACATGTACAGTTTGACCGGAGATATGATATGTGATCCTTTTACCGGGACAGGGACAACGCAAGTGGCTGCTCTTGCTCTGGGAAGAAACAGTGTTGGAATGGAACTGGATACAGAGCTTGTACAACATGCACGGCTTTTATTAACAGGTTCTCTTGGCAGCGCACAGCAATATGCAGAAAGCCGGATGCAAAATCATATTGATTTTATTACAGAACATTCGTCAGCCGGGAAAGAACTGAAATATGTTAACGGTGCATATGGCTTTCCGGTAAAAACCCAACAGGAGCAGGAGCTTGTTATTCCCTGGCTGGAACGCATCGAGGAGACTGATGACAGAGTAACCGGCTCTTACGGTTGGAGAGCCAAAAGAATCAAGGAATTATTTTTGCTCTGATTTGTTGCGCCTTAATCAATAAAAAAACTGATATTTGTGAAATAAGCCTTCTGGACCCAATCAACATACACTGCAGCATAAACAGAGCCGTCGGGATCTATCTGCAGTTCGCCGTAGGTAATATCCGGCTCATTGGTTTCGAGCATGATCACCAGATGCTGTGTTTCGGACGGGCAATATTCTGCAGGCAGGGTGAATACAATCGAATTGTTTGTTGACGGTATCGGATCAACGGCAATGCCTTTAATATATACGCAGTTGTTGTTGTCAATGCCATATTGAACCGGATTTGCGGGATCGTAATTCGTCCATCCATCTGTTCCGAATGTGGTAATGTCTGTCCATGTGATTAATGCATCGGGTGATGATGCCGGAGTATCACAGGAGGATACAAGAAAGATACAAAGACATAGTCCGGTAATGAGTATTTTATGCATACGTAAACCCCTTCAATTCTTTTCGGTGTGCACATAATATGGGCTTTTATTTATTCTGTCAACCTTATTAATGAAATATGATTGCGGACAAAGGTAAAGCCCGAATTATGGCCTGCTGCATAAACATCGGAGCCTCTCTATTCTTTTTTTTTCACAGTTCTTGACAAATACGTCCCCACGCTTTACTTTGCTATACAAGAGGGTAGAACCATGGACATGGCCGCATTACACGACCAGGCAGACATTATCCGCACCGCGTTCAGCTATATCAACCGGTTCAAGGGGCATACGTTTGTCATCCGGGTCGAAGGAAGCCTGCTGACTCACCCCTTTGCGGGGCTCCTGTTAAAAGACATTGCGTTGCTGCAGAAAATGGGAATCCAGATTGTGCTTATTCCCGGGGCACGGTCACGGATAGATGAAGTTTTGGCTTCAGAAAAAATTTCATGCGAAAAAATCAACAACATCAGAATCACCCCGGAAGATGCCATGCCCTATGTGGAAATGGCAAGTTTTGATGTTTCAAACCGGTTTATGACCCTGTTGGCAGAAAACAATTGTGATGCGATTATCGGAAATTTTGTAAAAGCCAGGAGAATCGGTGTCCTGGAGGGGGTTGATTATCAATGCTCGGGGATGGTCGAAAAAATCAATGCATCCCGGGTGACAAGTCTGCTTGAATCCGGCATTATTCCGATCTTTCCGAATATCGGCTGGAGCAGAACCGGCAAACCATACAATATTTCTTCAAATGAACTCGCTTTTACCCTTGCCCGGGATTTGCAGGCAACCAAATTGTTTTTTATTACCGATTTCGGTGGCATATCTGCCAAAGGGTATGATATCCCGGAAGGTGTGTATGTCTCTTCAGATACGGTTATTTCCCAGCTGACCGCCCCCCAGGCGAGACAGTTTTTGGACCGGAACAGGGAAAAACCGGGGGCGCCGGCCTATGAACTGGTAACGCTTGCCTACCGTGCCTGTCAGGAGGGAATCGACCGCGTGCATATCATTGACGGCCGGGTCGAGGGAATGCTGATCAAGGAAATTTTTTCGAATCGTGGACTGGGGACAATGATCTATTCTGATCCGCACGAGAATCTAAGAACAGCCTCGCATCAGGATATCCCCGACATGCTTAGGGTGATGCAGCCGCTGGTTGAAGAAGGTTTTCTGTTATTGCGGACCGGCGCTGATGTCGAGAAGGCGATCGGCGATTATATTCTCTACGAAGTTGACGGCACATTACACGGCTGCGGTGCGCTGCACGTGTTTTCAGACAAAAGCGGGGAGATTGCCGCCCTTGCAGTTGATAAAACCTATACCAATTTCGGGATCGGAAAAAAAATAGTTGTCTACCTGATTGAACAGGCAGTCAAAAAGGGCCTTAAACGGGTGTTCCTTTTAACCACCCAGACAGCAGACTGGTTTTTGCAGTTCGGATTTGCCGAAGTGACGGTTGCGGATTTGCCGCCGGAGAAACAGAAAACATACAATACAAAACGGAATTCCCTTATATTATGCTATGACCTGGAAATTCACCGAAAAAAGGCTGGTTTCGGCGCGGAATAAATACAATAGTATAATCACGTATTCACTATTAGGAAGTCCCGATAATGCAACTAATTTCATTCTTTTCCTGAATTCCTGGTTTCCTTATTAATAAAAACAGGAGTTGTTGTTTTTTTATTTCGTTCTTTTCGTGATATTTTCCTGTCTTTCCTTGTCAGAAAAACATCACCATGACATTCGGGGTTTTTGAAAAATAGCCCTTTATTTCCTCGTACGTATCGATTCGGTCACCAAAGAAATTGGCTGTGGTTTTGTATGTCCCGACCGTGCTGATAATTGAGCGGGCGAGCATTTTTAAGTGAAAAAACGGTTCCAATGATTCGATGTTTTTATTGTGTTTGTAGGTTATTTCATAGCGGAGCTGGCGTTTCCGTTCATCAAAATATGCATAAATAAAGAAATTGTATATTGCATTTTCCAGGCGTTCCAGAACCTCTTCCTGCTTTACTTCCGTGAGGCATTTTTTGACGATTTTCTCGCTGATAATGTCGTAGTGATCGGGATTTGAAAGGTGCTGATCGATAATTTTGGTTGCCACCTTCTCGACATTTTCGCGGTGTGTCAGGCTCTGGTAAAAGTTTTTGCTCATCTGCAGTAATGTCGCGGAATCACTTTTTGCAAGTTTCGGTTCCAGAATCAGGAGGAGATTCAGCATTTCCGGCGATTTATATCGATCTTCCGGAAGAATAGAAGGGTCGGTGGCAATCTGGATGACAATTTCGAAGAATATTTTTAAAGCGACGATGTTGGACATTTTAAAGTTGTCCATAAGGTTTTGTACCAGAAGTTTGTAGCTTTTCAGACGGTCGTAATAGGGTTTGTAATAATCGGGCTGAGTGATATTCACCGATTTCAGCAGGCCGATTGCGGTCACCTTGGTGATATATTTATGCTGAATTGCCCCGATCGGAGAATAATTCTGGATGAGAAGATCCGCAATAATATCAAGAGGGTCAACCATGCCTGCTTGTTTTTTTTCCTTTCCTGCCGGATCACGTACCTGCCGCGACATTATCATGCTGTACGGAAAGATACGCTCCGGATGTGAAATATATTTTGTGAACCGCTGTATTCATAAATAGCAATTCACTTATATATAATATTAACCTGTGCGGGCCTATAATTGCAAGAAAAAAACTTTGGAACATGATTATTTTCCGTTATACGAACGATCCTTCGACAGGGTATATGAACAGCCAGTCGAATCACCAGGGACAGGCCTTTACACATGGGACAGATATATGTCATTATCGGGCATATATTCAAGTTACAGCACCATCGAAAACCCGTGATAAACAGCATCGTATCAATGACATTGTATGCTATACTATGTACAGGGATGATTAAAGGAATTTTTATATGATTGAATGGATATCCGAACTCTGGGGTTTTTTATACGTATTTGGAGAACAGCATAAGGGAATTCTCATCGGCCTTACGATATTTTCTTTTGTCGCATTTATTGCGGGAATTGTGCTCACCCCGGTAATAATCGTCAATATGTCCGCTGATTATTTTATTGAACGCGGAAAACGGACATTCGAGAAAATGACCGCCGGCACTTTGTTTTTGCGTATCCTGAAGAATATTGCCGGTATTATTCTCATCCCTGTGGGAATTGTGTTGTTATTTATCCCCGGCCCGGGGTGGCTGACGATCATTTTTGGAGTGACTCTTGCGGATTTTCCCTTCAAGTACAAAGTTGAGTTATGGCTCATCCGAAAGCCATGGATAAAAAACGGGATTGATAGTCTCCGCCGGAAATACGGCCATGAGCCGCTTCAACTGCCGGAATAGCCACCTGTAGAAAACGATTCTGACTACATATCCTCTATCATTGATGCATAGAACATTTGTCTGTCTATCTTTTGCAGAAAACGGTATCCCCATGGTTCAACAGTCCGTTCCAGTTCAGATTTTGAAAAATCAAAAAACGACATGAAACCTTCCTTGAATTCTTTTTCAAGTTTTTCGATCTGTGCGATTTCAGTAAGACTGGTTTGGATCGCTGTTTCAAGAGTTGCTTCAACAGTGTCAATGTTCAGTGCAAATTCAATTAGGCCGACCTGCTTCATGCGCAGGTCATCTTCATCATCAAGGTCGATCTCATTTTTTGACAGCTTGTCGTTATAAATCTCCTCCACATCCACATACAAATACATCATGGAATTTTCAGAGAGAGAGCAATAACGACTTTGCCCGGATGCCATGGTATTGCCGTCAATAATTGATTTGATGACCTCAACATCTCCCACAAGCAGTTTTTTATCGGTGAGTATCGCGATTGTATTTGTCATGCTGGTGGAGACAAGCGTTATCCCCTTGTATTCTTTTATCATGCCGGGGGCTGATTCTTTGCGGATATATTCAAGCAAAGCAGCCTTGTCCATTTCAACCGAGAACAGTATTGCCATTTTCTGTAAATCCCCATGCATGTTTGAAAAATCTGCACTGGTGTTGTAGAGGGTCATCCCGTGGATATAATCCAGTTTTTCATAAAACGGAATCAAATCATTGATGGAATTTCCTTCTTTGGACGCCTCTGCCAGGATTTGTTCACCGTAATCCGGATCGTGCAGCATGACATCAAAATGCCAGGCCATGATCATGGTCGGATTTTGCGGTGCGTAGCGGAACACCTCCAGGTCGTACATGGTTTCCTTTGGCCAGTCTTTGGGATTTCCTTTTATGCATGAACCTGAAAAGGAAATCAGAATTGCAGTTATGATAAATATGAGAAAAGTTTTTTTCATGTGAATGCTCCTCTTTTCAATCTGGAATGTGTTGTATACCATACTATACACTATAAAATACTTTTCAGAAAGATGTCAGGATCAAACGACTTGTTTTCTTTCTCCCTGTCCAGCCCCTCTTCGAGTTTCTCAATGATCCTGATTTTGTCCAGTGATGTACCAAAAACCAGCCCCCACGGTTGTTCGTGGATGTTGTATGCATTAATAATTTCTGCCATCCCCTGCGGCAGCTGGCCCATCGATCCGTCGAGGGTGCTGTTGATTTTTGTCTGAATCAGTTTTTTCTCCCCTGTATCCCCAATCATCACATCCATACGCACATTAATTGTGGTGTCAAGGATATCGGCGACAAAGCGCATTCCGGTTATACTTGACTGTGTTGTCTCGGGTTTTGGTTTTGGGTCCCGGGATTGTTTGGCTTGAAGGAACATAGAAGCTGCTTCCTGTTCAATTGCAAAAGTTGACCATAAAAGCGTTGTGCCATTAATCGGAAGCGCTTTTGGAAGATTTGGATGGAGTACTGCCGCGGTAGTGAGTCCATCTTTTACATCAAGGATATGGGATACATTTTCTTTTGTACCGGAAATAATGGTTTCTGCATCAGGGAACACAATATAGAATGTATTATTTCCCATAAAGCCCGATTCAAAAGAATACAGGGTGTAGGTTCTGTGTGTTGAGGTATTGATTTTCCCCCAGTGCGCTTTTTTTACTTTATCCAGGTCCATTGTCAGTTTGGCAATAAAGGTGAGGCCGGAAAACGGCGAAGCAGCATCTTTGGACTCCTGATAATACATGGTTATTGTATGGATCATTGTTATGCCGTGAAAGGCCTCGAGCGATGATGCGGATTTTGACAGCTCTGATGTCGCTTTGTACAGTATTTCTCCAAACTTTTCATCGCGCACGAGTGATTCAAGACTCATGGAGATGATTCCGCTGGTGTTTTTGGGTGCATACCGTATCATTTCATCAGTGTCCATAAACCGGACGGGCAGGTTTTTTATGTCCTTCAGGCTGATAAAACAGCCGCTCATGAACAGACACATACTTATGAGGATGATAATTTTTACAGGTGTACTGTTACGCATCTGGTTTCCATCAATTAATAGTATACTGTAATTTTACGGTTTTCACAGTAATAATTTGACATCCCGGCACTCTCTGTATATATAATCTGATCCAGGGAAAAATGTTGCATGGAAAATGAAATGTTTTTTTAACCACAAAAAACACCAAAGCAAAATGTTCTTTTTTTTTGCAGTAGTCAGGTCTTTTTGTGTATTGAGGAGTGAAAAATTATGAACGGTTATTTTTTTAATAACAGTGAAAGGATGGCCATGCGGACATACATGCCGTTATGCGCCTGGCGGAAATAGGCAGCACCCGGAAGGGTGTCCACATCAGGGGCAATTTCATCAATACGGGGGAGCGGATGCATGACCAGTACCCCGGGATTATGGGCTTCTATTACTGAACGGGTGAGCACAAAACAGCCTTTCAGGGCATCGTATTCCTCCGGGTTGAGAAACCGTTCCCGCTGGATACGGGTCATATAAATGACATCAGCTTTGACGGCTTCTTCCAGGGAAGCAGTTTTTTTATACATAATTTTTGCATGATCCAGTGCAGTGCATATTTCATCCGGCATCTGCAGTGCTGCCGGCGCACAGAAAATAAATGAGGGGGCAAATGGAGCCAGTGCCCATGTCAGTGAATGAACAGTGCGGCCGTTTTTCAGGTCCCCTGTCATCGCGATGGTCAGATTGACAAGACTTTCTTTTTCATTGCGGATCGTATATAAATCCAGCAGCGCCTGGGTTGGGTGTTCCCCTGCTCCATCGCCGGCATTGATGACCGGGATGTCCGCGGTTGCGGCAGCTTCCGCTGCGCCGCCTTTTTGCGGCTGCCGCATGACAATGCAGTCTGCATAGCCCTGCATGACACGGATCGTGTCCGAGAGCGTCTCGCCTTTTGCCACCGAAGACCCGGATGCTTCTGCAACACTGATCGTCTTCGCCCCAAGCCGGAGAGCTGCGGCTTCAAACGAGAGACGGGTGCGGGTGGACGGTTCCAGAAACAGACAGGCAATCAGTTTGTCTGACAACTCTTGGGTAATGCCTTTTGATTTGACCATGGCTTCCATTGTTGCCGCAGTATCAAGGATGGAGATAATATCTTCCGAACAGAGGTCCCTTGTCGAAACCAGGTCGTGTCCAAAAAGGCGGGAAGCCATTAATTATTCCTCGGTCACGAGATACTGGCCGATCTGCTTGAGTTCCGGGATTTTTTCATAAACAGGCGTTTTGTTTTTGTTCATGTTCCGGTCCAGTTCGGCGACCGTAAGGTAGAGTTCATTGACCAGGTCTGAATAAATTTTCAGGTTAACCGGAAAATTTTTAACCGCCATTTCACCCAATACCTTGTCGGTGCTGGAATCGCCGCTGCTGCGGGAAAAATATGATTCTCCGCCGCCCGATAACAGGAACCTGAGGTTGGGGATAACGTCCTTCCGTGCGTGAAAAATAAACTGCGCTGCAGCGATAATTCTGTCATACAATTCATCAAGCTGGTATCCCTGTACTTTAAAAAAATCGGCCCGCTCGGCAATGCTGTCCAGAAGGTCCCAGGTGCTTTGCGGTATCTGCATGGTGATAAGCGCTTTTCTGAGATATCTGTTATAGATATTCTTTGTATAATGGGTTCGCATTTTTTCAATTAAATCAAATACTTTACTTTCCTTTACGAGCATAAACCCTGCCTCCCGGCTACTCATTTTGGTCCTGTAAATCGATGTCTGTATAAATGAATAGCCGAATTTGAAGCGTAATACAACTTCGGCTGGTGGTCAAGAATTATTCCGGGTTATTTTTATAATACATGCCCTGAAACAGTTTCTGTTTTGCCATTTGTTCACGCAGCAAGATGAAAAATTTTGCTTTTACCGGAAAGGTGAGCGGGGCCGCCCGTTCAGATTGGGGCGTATCAGTAGTCAGCCGGAGGATGACGGTGTCTTTGGGAATGCGGGTGAGCGTGGTGATGGTATAATCAAGATACCGGTGGACAGAGGGGACGGTTATTTCACCCTGAAGGTATTCTTCAAAAAGCGGTGTGTCCTTTGGAATGTGAAGGTTATGCAGCTTGATCCCGTCGGGTTTCAAAGCTGCGATTGTGTCGATGGTCGCCTCGATTTCCTTTTTTCCTTCTCCCGGCAGGCCGAAAATGCAGTGTACCGCCACTTTGATTCCCGCCTGTTTCAACAGATGGTATGCGGCGAAAAAGTCTTCGGCACTGTGTCCTCGATTGATACGGGATAATGTTTTGTTGTGAATTGTCTGCAGTCCCAGCTCCACCCAAACCTCCCTGGCCGGGGTGACGTAGGATGCGAGAAGCTCTGTTTTTTCCCGGTCAATACAATCCGGCCGGGTGGAAACCACCAGTTCCACGAACGGGGCAAAAGCAAGGCTCTGATCATACAATCGTTTTAGTTCGGCTGCCGGTTTGTTGGTATTGGAAAAGGCCTGAAAATACAGGATAAACTTTTCTGCATGATAGCGGTGCTGTAAAAACCTTATAGCACCGTTTATCTGTTCATCGATGGTTGTCGCGGTATCCAGATAGGGTGCCCGGGATCCCTGTTCATGGCAGAAGGTGCATCCCGGATTTGTCCGGTTTTCGCCCCGGTTGGGGCAGGAGAATCCCGCGTCGACCGAGACACGATACACCCTGCACCCGTATTTTTGTGTAAGGTAGTCGGCATAGGAGAGAAATGGAGGTGTCGCTGTTTGTCTTGTCATTGTCGTCCCCGGTCAACTATATCATACATAGTGGAGGATGTCAGGCGGGAATGCTTTGAGTATCCCTCTTGCATTCCCCGCATCCTCCAAACTATAATGGAATGACAAGGAGTTGCCATGAATCCAACAGACATGCTTAACCCGGTTTCAACCGCCGTCTCAACTGCGTTCAAGGGTGCTGAATCATTTATTGAACTGTTGAAAAAATGGCGGCAGTACCGCATCAGCGATATCGCCACACTCCGCATGTTGTACCTGGAGCTTGACGGATATATGGAGGTGCTGGAGCTGCTGGAGCTGAAATATTTCAGGGGCCCCAAGGCGAATGCCGGCACGATCACAAAACTCCTGTCGGGTGTACAGCTGCCGGTTACCGGATTAATTCTTGCGAATGAGGAAGAATACGGGGTGTTTCGGAAAATGATGAAACGCGGCATGCTCGATACAAAAAAACACCGCAACCGAAGGCGGGATTATGAAAATGTGCTCCAGGCATTGAGTTTTATCTATTCCAAGACTCATGCGCTGAAAACAATTGCAGAAACAGAAGACAGGGTGCTGGTGAAAGAAATAAAACTCAGGGAACGGGTGGAAAACATTGTCGAGAGCATTACCATGGTGATGAAGGTGCTGGTCACTTTCAGGGAGGTGAATATCATCGCCCGCCGCTGGCATATTGATTAATACGGGGTGAAAGACGTGAGAATCGGGTTTTGGGGAGACAGGCTGCTGTGCGGTTTTCCTGGCGCCTTCCGGCTCAAGCCGCTGCAGAAATAACCGTGATTATCCTGTACATTGCGGCTGCTGCGGGTGTGTTCCTTTTTCATTCATCGGACATGATTATTGTGTTCCATGAGTCTGTGCATCCTGTCCCCTGTATTGTCGTATCCAATTTTTCGATTTATTTTGCGGGATTGACCTGCCTTGATGCATCATTGTACCGGGTGCAAACAACGAAATAAAACCCGTCAGCCTGTTTTTTTCAGTACAATAATATTTTTAAAGTACAGCACGAATAGAAATATTCCTGTCAGGCAGATCAGCAGAAACGGAACTGCCTCGGCCCAGTTTGTATACCCGTCCTGAACAAGCGGGATGACAATCCAGCCGGGAATGGTGATAAACATCATCAGGCCGTGAGTGATGCCGATACCGGCCAGGAAAAAACCGGGAGGGGAATTGCGGAGAAGGAGAATGGCCGCAGATAAAGCCATCGGGACGATCATTCCCAAATCCATGGCCTGCGGCTGGAACGTGGAAAGGCCCGCGAGTTCCTTCGGAAATACTCCGCTTGTCATGACCGGGATAATTCTCCCTGTCCACAGAATGACCAGGGCGGCGCTCAATATCAGGAAATATATGGCGAATGTCTTTCTGGGAAAGCGGGGAGAGACATGGTGTAAAAAATCCCTGATGCTGATTCCCCAGAGATTGATAAAAAACGCCGCCCCTGCCAGAGCGAAGACCGCGACATAGGCCAGAAACATGATGTTAAAGGCCATCATCACCGCATACATCAGATAAACATAAAAGAAGTAGGCGAGAAATCCGGTATGCATCAGGCGCGCGCGGAAAGATCCCCGTGCCGAAAAAACAAGGATGATGACGAATGCAGGGATGGCGATAAAAAGATTTACTGCATCCCAGATAATCCCCTCGCGTGCCAGTACCGCGGGATCGAACCGGTACAGCCCTGTTCCCGAGATTAATGCTGTTTCTCCCCGGACTGTTTCATGTTCAAATGATTTCCCGCCTGAAGTGGAAAAAATCCCCATGGATGCCGCACAAACAACAAGGATGATGATTGCAGCAGAAAAATATATACTCAGTTTCATGTTGTATGCTCCTTTAAAAAAGTTATAAATTGATAATCCAGAAAAAAAATGCACTTGCAGCAGCTACCGGGACTTTGATCAGCCATCCGATAGTCATTTGTTTCCGGATGTGCTGTGTCATGCTCTTGACGGTTAATTCCTGTGGAATATGGAGGAACGCGGGCCTCCAGACGGCGAGCACGAAAATATCGAGTACAAATGCATCATACAAAGAGAGCAGTGAAATTAATACCAGGTTTGCAGAAAAAATATAAAGAAAACTGTTTTCGGTGTATTGCTGGAAAAAAATGAAATTAAAGACAAGAAAATACATCCCGCTGAATAAAAGAAAAATTCCCATGGATAAAAGTCCGCTTGCGGGGATTTTCTTTTTTACTGTCCCGTCCCGTTTTCTCGCTGCATGGACGATGTCGGTCCTGTATACAAAAATCAAAAGAATATTCAACAGCATGCAGCCAGTAAGAAACCAGATAAACCCCGGAACAATCATTTGCATCCGCTCCCTGTTTTTGAAATATTTTTGATAAATCCTACTTTTTTATACTGGTAATTTCAAGGTATGATCTGCTTTTTGTTAAAAAAATGCTCCCTGATGAGGACGCGCAGGGAGCATCGAAATTGATTAATAATCCAGTTTATCAGAGAACGACCTGGAAATCAGGATTCTTCTCATTGGCTTTTTTATAAAATAACATAAACCTTCGATACCATGAAATATGCGGTATCTTATTTTTCCATGACCGGATATTTTTTGGCCGGATCATAGGTCCCCTCCCGTTTTTCACCATGAAGACTTGGAATTTCAAGCACAAGTTTCGGGTGAATGAGGTCGGGATTGTTTGTCCGGTAGAGCTTGTTTTTATTTGCTTCATATATTTTTTCCCATTGGGTGGGGTCATTATAGATAAAGCTGTACCCGGCAATGTTCCACAGACAATCGCGATTTGGCAGAATAAGCCGTACCACATAATACTTTGGGTAAACATTATCGTCAGTGGTGGTGGTGGTCGTCGTTGTCGTTGTCGTTGTGGTAGTGTCTGTTCCAAGTGTCATGGAGTCCGGTCCGGTGAGTGAGCGCAGTATGGTAATCGCCTCATTTGAGTAGGCCAGGCTCTGCTCGTAGTTTTCGCCCTGGTATTCGGTATCCGACAAGGTGATATTCTCCAGAACTTTCTTGAAGTTGTCGGGATTTTTTTTGTCTGTGCCTTTGCGCTGAGCAGCTGCTGCCTCGTCTTTTGCATATTTCAGCATCGAGTTTGCGCGGTAACGGAGAAGTTCGGCATCAACCCATTCCTTTGCTTTTGCAAAATAGGCGTGTGCCTCCTGTGAATATTCATATGATGTGTCATACTCGCCCTGATCATAGGCATCCTTCGCCATCTGCTGGTATTCAAGTCCCTTTTGATAATCGGGGCTGTCTGCAAGCGAAACCGGCTGCGCGAAAACTGTGGCGGGAAGAAGTAATCCCAAAAGAACAATACAAAATAAAAAATATACTGATTTCATAATTTCTCCTTTATAAGTTTTTTATCATTGTTTATTGTGCCGGAGCAGCTTCTATGGCCGGTTCGTCAGACTCATTGACTGATTTTTCAAGGTCTTCTTTCGCCGCATCCGAAGCTTTCATGGCGCTGTCTGCCTTGTTCATTTTTGATTCTGCTTCCGAGAGAGCGGCCTGATACTGGTTCCTGGCTTGTGTATACATTACATCTGCCTCTTCCCAGTTTTCCTCTTCGGCAAACTGTTTTGCTTTTATATATGATTCCTGTGCTGCGGTGTATTTGTCGGCGACAGCAACATTTGCTTTTATAGTGTCTGCCTTCACGATAATGGGATCTATCTCGCCCTCATTGTGCTTTCTTCGGGCTTCAATTCCTTTTCGCAGTACCGTGCGGTAGCTTTCAACAGAAATATCCAGCGCTTCTTTTGATGCTGCATTGTTTTTTGTATATTCGGCTTCGCCTTTCTGCAGATTTTCTTCGGCGGTGGCATATGCGGCTTCATCATATTCTTTGAAACCAAAGGCGTCGATACGCTTTTTCAGTTTTTGCGCAGAAGCCAGTTCAGTTTCCGGAGCCGGAACCGGCGGGGTCGTTTCGCACGCAAACATAAAGATGAGAATGAACGTGCTGATAATAATACTGATTTTTGTTTTCATAAATGCTCCTTGATGAAATAATAGGTTCATTATGGCACTGAATACATAAAAAAGCCGGTGCATCACCTGACTGAATAGTTACCGTATGTATCTGAGAATAAATGTACCGTGCATCAAATTCTATACTACCGCTGGAAACTGCTGTCGTCAAGCATGGATAAAAAAATATTCACGGCCGGGCTCAGGATTACCATATCCTGAATTCTTTATGGAAAATTCTGTTTTTTCCGCTGTGTTTGACCGTGTACATAAACTCGTCGGCTTTTTTGATGAGTGTTTCGATATCCCCGGGAATCTCTTTTGTGGTGACCATGCCGATACTGAAAGAAACCCCCATATGCAGTTCTTTTGTCTGGTTTTTCAGGGCATTGAACACCTTGCGGACAGCAGTCAGGGCGCTTTTCGCATTTTCAATACTAAAAAACACAACAAATTCATCACCGCCGAACCGGCCCAGGATATCATATTTCCTGATATTTTTTTTTATTGTCCGTACAATCTCTCTTAACAGTTCGTCCCCTGCATCGTGTCCCATTGTATCGTTGATTTTTTTAAAGTTGTCAACATCAATGTAGGCAATAGAGACTGGATTGCCCAGTCTGCGTGCCCGGGCGATGTGCGTTTCGACTGCCGTAAAAAAACCCCTTGAGTTCAGCGCTCCGGTAAGATGATCGGTAATGGAGAGTTTTTCAAGCATCCGCAGCCGCTTCTGCAGGGCCACCAACAGCCGGATAATGATGATAAAATATCCGAGCCGGGAGGTGATTTCCCAGATCGGGATGAGTACTGAGGGGTAGACAGTTTGGCGAATGAGTTCAATTGCGAACCAGAGTGCAACTGAAAGGAGGGCAGCGATGTATCCCCACTGGCTGCTGGCATACCATGTGCACATGATGATGGGGAAGGTGTAGAAAATTGAAAAGTTGAGCCCGGTGACCAGGAAATAATCCAGTGCCGTGATGAGGATGATCGATGCAAAAATAATTGCCAGAAGCAGTTTTTTATTGAGAGTCGCAATCAGTCCGGCATTTATTTGTACCATGGTTATTTCCTGGTTTGATCCTATCATGAAAACGGAATGCTTTTCCATATTCTTTTTTTTGAAAATATGTTCAGTGCATGCATTTTCCCTCTATGTATATTTTTACAGAAGCGGTATAGTAGGGGCATGAAAGACTTCCGGCCTGCATCACTTTATTACAGCCGGAGATGGTAGAAACAGTATGGGAAAAGCATATTTGGTGGGAGTGCGTCTCCCTCTTGAAACGCAGACGTGGTCTGTTGAAGAATCTCTCGATGAGCTCGAACGGCTTGTGCAAACCGCGGGGCTTGAAGTTGGCGGCCGCGCCCGGCAACTGCTCAAGCATGTCTTTGCCTCGACTCTGGTTGGCCCGGGAAAACTGGAAGAAATCCAGACCGCGGCGCTTGCGACCGACTCGGATACCGTGGTGTTTGATGAAGAGCTTACCCCTTCGCAGCAGCGAAATCTTGAGGATTTTTTCGGCGAGGACATCATTGTAGTCGACAGGACCGCGGTGATCCTGGAAATATTCGCTGCACATGCACGGACCCGCGAAGGGCAGCTGCAGGTAGAGCTTGCGCAATATGAATACCGTCTGCCGCGGCTGACAAGGATGTGGACACATCTCGCCCGGCAGGCAGGTGGCCGTCGGGGCGGTGTGGGGGTTCGCGGTCCCGGTGAAACGCAGCTGGAAATTGACCGGCGCAGAATTCGCAGCAAAATCCGAAGGCTGAAAACCGATATTGAACATGTGCGGCTGCATCGCGAAAAACAGCGTGAACAGCGGCGGCAAAACAACATTCCGGTGGTTGCGCTTGCGGGATACACCAATGCGGGAAAAAGTACGCTGCTGAAAACCCTCAGTCACGCTGACATCCTTGTCGAAGACCAGCTGTTTTCAACACTCGATCCCACCACCCGGCGTGTTGACCTCCCTTCCGGACGGCCAGTTCTTTTCTCTGATACAGTAGGTTTTATCAATAAGCTGCCGCACAGCCTGATCGCCGCCTTCAAGGCGACCTTTGAGGAAATTGCCGATGCGAATCTGATTCTGCATATCGCCGACAGTACCCATCCGCAGGCGCATATGCAAAGGATGGTTGTAGAGAAGGAACTGCATTCGATCTATAAAACAACTGCACGAATACTGTTGGTCTGGAACAAAATTGACATGAACGAAGATATTGCACGAATCCACGAGAATTCTGCTTTCGGGGAAATTGCGATCAGCGCAAAAACCGGAAAAAACATCCCGTTGTTGCTCGCCAAAGTTGAGGAAATACTGAACGATGACATGATTGCCATGGAAATATCGCTGCCCTACAGCGAGGGGAAACTGCTGCATTCCCTGCACGAACATTGTGCAATTCAATCTGCCGTGAAGGAAGAGACGGGGACACGTATAAAACTGTTTGTGCCCCGGCAGATGCATGAACGACTGAAACCATTTACTGTGTCTTCTGTACAGTGATTGTTATTTTATTCTGGAGGAATGAAAATCGGTAAGGACATAATCGTAGAATCGTTCCACCCTGCTCCCGAATTGTGCTAATGAGAAAGATTCTGACCTTTTTTTGGCTAAAGAAGCAAGTTGTCTTTGTATAGTTGTATTTGAAATGATCTTCTCCATGGCATTTGCCAGCTCCATCTCGCTGTCAAAAAACAGGGCATTCCCGGAATCGCCCGCGACCTCTTTTTGTACCGGATCAGAGCGCAGTATCAGCGGCAGGCCTGTTGCCATCGCCTCGATGGTACTCAGCCCCTGTGTCTCTGTCGTTGATGCTGTAATAAAAAAATCAGACGCCCGGTAGGTAAGCGGAATATTCTTTTGGGGGATGTACCCCGCGAAAACAACAGCATCTTCCGCGTCAAGCGTCTTTGCCAGGGCCTTAAGTTCTTCCAGTTCCGGGCCGCCGCCCACAAGCAGTAATTTCAGTTTCGGATATTTGTGAATGAGCCGGGCGACCGCGCGGATGACCATTTCTATGGATTTTTCTTTTCCCATACGACCGACCAAAATCCCGACAATGTCGTTGTCTTTTAACCGGAATTGTTTTCTGAAACCGCTGATATCCTGTCTGGCGTACTGTGAATCGCCAAACCGGGAAAGTTCGATACCGGTGGGAATGATTTCGATTGGATGTTCCACATGAAAAACTGTCTGAAGATATTTTTTTATTTTGATGGATGGAACGATAAAATATCGGGGCCGCCGGTAATACATCCCGAAATAATACCGGAAGATCGACAGCGGACACTTCCCCCAAAAAAAATAATGGGTATACAGTTCCCATAATGTGTGGAGTGTGGCTACAAGCGGAATATTCAACCTGTCCGCGACTGTAGCCCCGATGCGGCCGACAGAGAATTCACTGTGTCCGTGAACAATATCCAGCTTCCATTTCCGGGCCTGGTCCAGTGCTTTATAGGGAAAGGGTGAGGCCAATGAGAATTCTTTCTGGAACACATACTGGATTGAATTTTGCAGGAATAATGTCTGGTCATTGTGAGAGTTGTCCTGCTTTGGCGCGAATTTGTAGACCCTGTGATTTTTACCACAGAGATCGAGTTCGAGATTCTTCATGGAGGTGATGACCCCGTTTATCTGCGGGTCCCAGCAATCTGCAAAAAATCCTATGTTCATTTACTGCTTTTCTTTTCCATTTTTATTCGCTACTATTATTTTTGATAAACCGAATAACAATTGTGTATTGTACCGTACAGATGGTTTGTGTCAATAAGAAGCAGCCCTATTTTCCCTGGCCAATACAGCCTTTATAAAGGAGAACTGCAGAGTTGAAAAAGAGTAACACAGTGCCCGGCAAACTGCTGATCGGCGCACACCTTTCTGCTGCAGGGGGTGCCGATATTGCCTTTGACCGTGCAGAAAAACTCGGGTGCACTGCCATGCAGATTTTTCTTTCCAATGCCCGCCAGTGGAAACCGCCCGTTATCAATCAGGATACACAAACGCTGTTTCTCCGGAAACAAAAAAACACCGGAATTATGCCCATCGCACATGCAAGTTATCTCATCAATTGTGCATCACAGAACCCTGAGGTGCGCAAAAATTCTCTGCGGCTGCTTGCTGCGGAATTTGAAACCTGCGGCATGCTTGGTATTTCCCGGTATGTCCTTCATCCGGGCAACCAGGGCGGACAGGAGAAAACCCTGGCTATCCGGGCAGCCGCGGGGATTATTGATGAAGCGATAGAGATGAGCAAAAATACGAATACAACCCTTTTGCTTGAGACCACTGCTTCTCCCCAAAAATCAATCGGCGGGACGTTTGAAGACCTAAAAGCAGTCATGGATACATGTACGCAAAAAACCCGCCTTGCAGTATGCCTTGATACCTGTCATGTGTTTCAGGCGGGATGGGATATCCGCAGTGAAGACGGCTGCCACGCAATGTTCGCTGAGTTTGACCGTATTCTGGGGCTCCCATTACTGCAATGCATACATTTGAATGATGCAAAAGCTCCTTTTGGCCGCGGCCTTGATCGTCATGAACATATTGGAGAGGGCGAGATCGGGCTGAAGGCATTTTCTTTCATTATGCGGGATGCGCGGTTTCGGAATGTTCCAAAGTGTATCGAGACGCCGAAGAGCAAGGATGATACGAATGATCTGCTGAATCTGTCGATACTCATTGCATTGTTACAAAGAAAACGTGTCCCCCGTGGTCAATTCAAGCCGAGAGACACGTAATTCTTTAAAACAATACTATTTTTGCTGGAAAAAACGCTGATCAACCGCGATCGCTGCCAAAAGAACTGCTTCCTGCGGCATTTTTTCATCGATGTTTACCGTGAATTTGTCGCGGAATGCGAGCTCTTTCTGTATGGAAAAAATGGTTTTTCCTGAGCTGTCATTACAGTTGAAGTTCCATGCAAACAGTGTCCCCTGTGCGGAATAGGTGTTTCCGCCCATGGTAAGGGTGAAGGATTTTTTCAAAGCAATAAACGGGAATACCAGCGTTCCCATTTCTTCACCGGTTGCATTTAAAATGGTGAATTTCGTTTTAAAGAAATTCCCTTTCAGTGAATGTGTCTTCTCGCCTTCTTTTCCCTTCTGCAGCGTCAGATTCGGGGTGAAGGTGAGTACCTTGCCGCGGACAGTGAACACGGCCTCTTTGCTGTCTCCCTCGCGAACCTCATAGGTATCGCCGATCGCGAGGATTTTTTGAAATAATGTGTATGTTTTCATACGGTAAAGTATACATTTTGACGCTGCGAATTGCCAGTCTTTTTTTCACTTTTGATTTTCAAAAGGTTCTTGAATCCTGTTGAAATCCATGCCAAAAGGCATGGTGACCAAATTCAAGATTCCATATATCATTATATTCTATTCTGCCCGGATCAGCCGGGCTGCATGTTTGGAGGAACAATGTCAAAATATCATTGTAAATCATTAATATCTTTAATGGTTCTTGTCCTGTTGCCGGCAGTGTTTTCCGGTTGCATTCCGCCGATTCACCGAAGTCCGGGTGCGTTTGTCATCGATCATACTGATACAGATGCCGGACTCATTCCTGAATCGGTCATTGCAGAAATTACTGGTCTGGATGTGTATTTTGAACATGCATCAGTGGGGACCAATATGATGGACGGGGTCGCGGCATTGGAATCCGATACTCCTTCCCGTTATACAATTGACAGAACCGACAACAGTTTTTCCACGTGGTTTGTCACCGACAACGGGATCGGAGAGAATCCCCGTGGAAATCCGGGGCGGCAGGAGAAAATAGATTATTTTGTCAACAGCATGACCACAGATGATTTTGCGAATCTGGTTGATGTGGCCATGTTCAAATTTTGTTATATCGATGATGACCGGGAGGTTGTAAACGGAACAGCCGCACAGGCATTTACCGCGTACCAAACAGCCATGGAATCGCTTGAAACAGCATACCCTGATACGGCGTTTATCTGGTGGACTATGCCGATTGAGACAACCGGAAACGAATGGAAAGACGATTATAATAATCTGGTTCGGGATTATTGTATTGATAATGGAAAAATACTGTTTGATCTGGCTGACATAGAATGTTACACCACAGCAGGAGTGCACACCACCGACAATGGTTATGAGGCTATGGTCGGAGATTTCACTTCTGATGGAGGCCACTTGAATGCAGCCGGGAGCAGCCGGGCAGCTCAGGCATTTTGGGTGCTTTTGGCCGGCGTCTGCGGCTATGGGCTATAAGCAAGGCATGTAACTTTATTTCAGGAAGGATGTTATGTACTTTACTCCGAAGAATTGAAATATTCTGTTTTTAATGGTATATTTCAATTCTTCTCGGAGCAATTTTTTTGATATTTCGATCAATTGTAAACTGTTTCCTGTATTTCCGCTTAATGTAAAATATGGTATATTTTTTGTATGAATGAATCAGTATTTCGCATTCCTTTTGATATAATGTATCAGGAATTCCTCCGTGTTTTGCTGAAAATCGGCTTTTCCTCTGGCCGGGCAGCTGTCTGTGCGCGTATTTTCGCGGAAAATTCTCTGGACGGGGTATACTCGCACGGACTCAATCGATTTTTACCCTTTGTGAAACTCTCTGCAGAGAAAAGAATCGACATCCATGCTGAACCGGAGAAGGTTGCTTCATTCGGCGTTCTGGAGCAATGGGACGGCCACTATGCACCCGGAATCATTGTTGCTCTGAAATGTATGGATCGCGCTGTTGCGATCGCCAAAGAACAGGGAGTGGGGTGTGTGGCGGTGAGGAACAACAGCCATTGGATGCGTGCCGGAACCTATGGGCTTAAAGCCGCGGATGCCGGTTGTATTGGAATTTGTTTTACCAACACCGGCTCAATCATTCCGCCATGGGGTTCAGGTGAGCCGCGGCTGGGGAACAATCCTGTTGTTTTCGCTGTTCCCCATAAAAACGGACCCATCCTTCTTGATATTGCCCTGGCGCAGTTTTCAAACGGTAAACTCCAGCTGCACTCCCGGGCAGGCACGCCCTTACCGGCTGACGGCGGGTATGATACCAAAGGCAGGCTGACGAATAATGCCGACGAGATTAAAAAATCGAAACGGGTGCTTCCGATTGGGCTCTGGAAAGGGTCCGGGCTCGCCTTTATGCTGGAGGTGATCGCGGTATGTCTGTCCGGCGGCAAGACCACCGCTGACTTGGACAAAGAGACAACCTATGACTACGGAGTCTCCCAGGTATTTATCGCAATTGAACCCTCCGCGTTCTGGGGCGCTGATGAAATGGATCAAAAGATAGAAGAAATCTGCGCATATTATGTTTCAGCGGCTCCTCTCGATGCCGGGGAACCGGTCCATTACCCGGGACAGGGGATGAAAAAAACCCGTGAGCAAAACCTGCGGCTGGGCATTCCCTCAGACCGGCAGTTTTGGGAAAAAATCCAGCAGCTGTAATTTACCTTGAAAAACATTATTGATAAACAGGATTGCCTGCATCATACTGTTGTTGAAAGGGAGAAAAATAATGAAAAAAACAGGAATAGGGATATTTATCGTACTGCTCTTTTTGTGTTTTTATTCAATCTGGTCCTATGAAACACTACAGGGAAAAACAGAATTACTCTTCTGGGACAGGGAGAAAGCCTTCAATGGCTATACACTGTTCGGCAGCCGCGGTGTTTCGGCACTCATCGATATGTCCGGGAGCGTTGTCCACACCTGGCCGACAGGGAAAAATCCCCGTCTGCTTGAATATAATGGCAATCTCCTGGATGCATACGAGGAACCCGATGCCGGCATGAGCGGCTTCCGCGAATATGACTGGGACGGGAACGTAGTATGGGAATATATGGAAAAAAGAAAGACATACAGGCCTCACCATGACTGGAAGAGGATCTACAATAAAAAACTGAAAGCATATACCACACTCTATATTGCAAACAAGTATGTGCCGGGTGAGCTCGTACTTGCAGCTGGAGCAGACCCGGACAAAGGACCCTATGAGAACGTTGAAGTTGATGCAGTGGTTGAAGTGGACATGAAAGGTACAATTGTCTGGGAATGGTGGTTTTTTGACCATATTGTCCAGGATCGTGATGCCAAAAAGCTGAATTTCACCGGTGAAGGAAAGACCATTGCCGATTATCCCCATAAAATTGACATCAATCTGCCGGGACGGCCGTTGAGCCGTGACTGGCTTCACTGCAATTCAATCGATTATAACCCGGGCCTGGGGCAGGTGGTGCTCAACTCGGTACAGGGAGAACTGTACATTTTTGACCATGACAATACATTTATTGCAGGAAACCCTGCAGAAAGCATCAAGCTTGCCGCAGGCTCCAAAGGAGATTTTTTATACCGTTTCGGTGATCCGGCCCGCTACAAGCAGGGGGATCCCCCGTCAGTGATGGAAGACTGGACGAAAGTCACCACCGGTCATAAACAGATCGGCGGGGCGCACCATGTCCACTGGATTACTGAAGGGCTTCCCGGAGTGGGAAATCTTCTTATTTTCAATAACGGGCAGTATCTTTTTGAACGGACGCCGCAGTCATACATTTTTGAATTAAACCCGTACCTGGACGGCGGCGGGAAAAACACGGGGAAATATGTGAATCCACCCGAAGCAGGGTACAACAAGGTGGAGACTTTAAACCGCGATACACATAAACTCAACAAGCTTATCTCAAAACAGGTCGTCTGGATGTATTCATCAAAAAGCAATCAGGGTTTTTTCAGCCATATCGGATCGAGCGCGCAGCGCCTTCCCAACGGCAATACATTCATCTGTGCCATGACCGAGGGCCATCTTTTTGAGGTGACCGCAGACGGCGAGGTTGTGTGGGAATATGTCTCTCCCATTACCAATATGGGATACAAAGAGGTCATTGATGACCAGTATCCCGATTATAACTCGGTGTTCAGGGCATACCGGTATGCCCCTGATTTTTCCGCGTTTAAAGGGCGCGAATTAAAATCTATGGGCCCTTTAACCAAGGTGAAGCCAAAACTGGGAGAACTGAAGGTTCAACCGAAGCGGGTCCGCAAGGTAAAACCAAGCGCAAAAGAGTAATAGCAGGGAACACCAAAAAAAGGAATCAGCTTGTTTGATTCCTTTTTTTTCTCTTATCTTGACAACCTTGGTGTAGTTGACTACACTGTTAATCACTACTTTTATAATCATAAAAGTCGGGAAACGGAGATAGGGAGAGTGAAAATATCATATAAGGGTGATTATGCGGTGAAATCTCTGCTGTTTCTTGCTTCCCGGTACCAGGAAGAAGGGGAGCAGTATTTCCAATTGGGCGAAATTGCCCAAAAACAGGATATTCCCGAGAAATTCCTGGAACAGATATTTCTTCTTCTGCGGAAAGCGGGCTATTTAAAGAGCCACCGCGGGATGAACGGCGGATTTGCTTTGAACCGGCCTCCGGAAAACATTCATTTGGGTGATATCGTCCGTCTTATTGACGGGCCCATCGCGCCGATCGCCTGTGTGTCAACAGAAGCGTATCAGCATTGTGATTTTGAGTCGAAATGTGTGCTCAAGCCGCTCTGGGCCGAGGTTCGCGAGGCAATTAGTTCAGTTGTTGACCATATCACGTTTCGGGACCTCGTTGACCGGGAACATCAGTTTCTGCGCCAGCAGGCAGAACACGTCATGTACTATATATAATCAAAAAGCGGGAATTGTATGGCAAAAAAAAGAGAAGCGTCAGTGGGAGTAGTTGAGCCGCAGAAATTTACATTCGCCCGGCCGCCGCACGAGCTGGTTTTGGAGAGCGGACAGAAAATCGGTCCCATTACTGTAACCTATGAAACTTATGGGACATTGAACGCTGCAAAAGACAATGCAATTCTGGTGGTCCATGCACTTTCCGGGGATGCACACGCGGCGGGTTTTCATAAAAAAACAGACAAAAAATCCGGATGGTGGGATATCATGATCGGCCCGGGAAAACCGGTCGATACCACCAGGTTTTTTGTGGTCTGTTCAAATGTGCTGGGCGGGTGCAAGGGGACGACCGGGCCTTCATCAATCAATCCCAAAACAGGCAAACCCTATGGGATCAGCTTTCCGGTTGTCACAATCGGTGATATGGTCACCGTCCAGAAACACCTGCTTGATCATCTGGGAATTCAAAAGCTTCATTCGGTTATCGGCGGGTCCATGGGGGGCATGCAGGTGCTTGAATGGGTATTGCAATATCCGGATATAAGTAAAAGCGCGATTGTCGTCGCGTCCTGCGCGGCACTCTCGGCACAGGCCATTGCCTTTGATGCGGTCGGCCGGAATGCCATTACTGCTGATCCAGCGTGGAAAAATGGAAAGTATGCCGGCAATGCACGCATTCCCGGCCTTGCGGTTGCACGTATGCTTGGACATATCACCTATTTAAGCGAGGCTGGAATGAGGGAACGGTTCGGCCGTACATTATATGAAAATGATGATTACTCGTATGAGTTCAAGGATGAGTTTGCCATAGAAACCTACCTTGCCTATAAAGGTTCAACATTCCTGGACCGGTTTGACGCAAACTCGTATTTGTATGTCACCAAGGCAATGGATTATTACGATGTCGCTGCCCAATACGGGAAGGGTTCGCTGGAAAAAGCATTTTCCCGGGTAAAGGCAAAAATGATGTTTGTTTCGTTTACTTCCGACTGGCTGTTTCCGCCCCGCCAATCAATCGAGATGGTTCATGCGTTCCAGAAGTCCGGGAAGGATGCGGCCTATCTGAATATAGACACAGCATACGGACATGATTCTTTTTTATTGCCCTGCGACCGGCTGTTCCGCGGAATCAGGAACTTTCTCCTTCATGTAAAAGACAGCGGGGAGGCGTAAGCAGTGTACAAGGAACTGTATAAAACAACTACATTCACGGAAATTGCGCGAATCGTCGAACCGGGTTCCCGCGTACTGGATCTGGGCTGTGGGGACGGAGCTCTCCTGGATCTGCTGGAAAAAGTGAAAAAAGTTTCCGGACTGGGAATTGATATTGATGAAGAGGCTGTCGTGGGGGCTTTGGAGCGGGGTATTACCGCGGTGTGCGAGGATTTTGACAGTGCGCTCACTCATTATAAAAAAAGTATGTACGACTACGTGATTCTTTCGCAAACCTTGCAGGTCGTGAAGCGGCCCGATCATCTGCTCTCTGAAATCGTACGGGTGGGGAAAAAGGCAATTGTCACCTTTCCGAACTTTGCATACTACCGTGTCCGGTTGCGGCTGATGTTCGGCGGAAGAATGCCAAAGTCCAAAATACTTCCCTGGGAATGGTTTAACACGCCGAATATTCATCTTTTGACCATAAATGATTTCCGGAATTTCTGCAGAACACACGGTATCAGAATATTGAAGGCGGTCTATTTTGGCAGTAAAGTCCGGCGCAGGGCTGTATCACTGCTTTCCAACCTGCTTTCTGAAGAAGCGCTTTTTGTGATTGAGAGGAAGAAATAGCGGACAATGCGTCAGGAGACTCAGGAACAGATAATCCTTAATTCGAGGTTTTGTTTTTTTCTTTTCTCTTCCTTGTGAGGGCTTGAAACAGCAGGAGTCCCGCAAGTACCACGTAAAAAACGAGAAAGCAATAAACAAGTCCGATCAGATAAGGATTGATGAAAATTGAGACAATCAACGAGACCACGATATAGGGAACGATGACAAGAAGCAGGAAACCTCTGGTGGGGAGGGCCAGTATAAATGAACACACAGCGAAACTCACAATGGTCAGTACCGCGAAAATAATATAAATCCAGTTATTTGTATAAAAAAACACAAGAGCAAGACTTCCCGACAACCCCGGCAAGGCGGGAATCAAAAATTGCATGAATCTGTCTGGTATGTTTTTAATACCCATATTGTTTCCCTCCATAACTTTTCCTGTTATTTACCAGTATAGCATGAGAGAAGCATATTTTCTATCTGATGTCATGTAATAAAAAACACATCTGGCTCACCAGTGCCTCTGTGAGAAATACTTGTTCTCTCATCACGGCAGGGTGATGACCAGCACTTCCTGTGTCGTGGGTTTTTTTGCCTGAAGAAGGATTTTCAAATCGCTTTTTTTTGATACAACCGATGACCGTCCCTCCCAAAAGTAGTCCAGAAAGGTTCCGGTAAGGCAGGCGGTAATGCCGTAGGTGATATGCGTTTCCGCAAGCCGTGCGGGCATAAAGCGGGAAAAGCTTTCTTCCTGCTCTTTGGTAAAGGTTCCCCCGTTTGCCTTGATGTCGATCCAGATGTCTGCCTCGGGATAATGGCTTGACCAGACGGGTTCCAGGGAATCGCGGCAGATGGTAAATACCAGCTGTCTGTTTTTATGCATTAATCCTGTTGCATTGGCGATGTCGCCCGGCGTAATCTGCAGAATGTTTGATTCAATCGGGGTGAGGAATACCTTGTCCTGGGTATAGGTTTGTTTTCCCCATTCGTCAAACACCACAAGCCGGTTGTACAGCTTGCCTTTCTCGGCGATAAAATATGTCCCGGCGACAATCATTGTATTGAATTCCAATGCGAGATCGCCGAAGACGCTTTGGACAAGTGCTTTTGTATTTTCCGATTGTTTTATAAAGACAGACTGAACCGTTGTTATATCAGGATGGTTTTTTTTGATTTTATCAAGTGCCTCTATGGCAGAGGAAGACTGAAGAATACTGGGCATATAGGGGAACAATGCCGCGAAGACCGAGGTATATTCCGGGAAAATAATGATATCGGGCTTGCTGTCTTTGCATGCCTCCTGAATGATTGACCGGATCATTGCCCTGAACATTGTCGGAGAAGCAAATATTTCTTCACTCACTTTCATCTGTACGACCGCAGCGGTAAAAGGGCGGTCTGTTCCCGCGCGGGGTGAGGACGGGCATGCAGTAAACAGGATTCCTGTACCAGCTGCAAGCAGGCAAAAAAGAATTGTTTTTAAAGTTATTCTTTCATTAATAAATCGATGACGATGACAATGCGAGTTTTTCCTGAACAACATTCTGGGCAATCCTGTTAACCGGGTAGAGCGGCTTCCCTTCCTTAAAGGTTTCGACAACATTCAATGCTGCGAGAGTTTTCAACTCTATCACAGATTCGCCGCTGTGATAAGCCGTATGATCAGTCAGGACCGTATTATCCAGAGCTTTCAGGCCGCAGTCAGCAGGCAGGGGTTCCTGTTCAAAAACATCGATTCCCGCACCGGCAATTCTGTTATTCTTCAGGGCGGTGACAAGTGCTGTTTCATCGATGATTTTTCCCCTGGATGTATTGACAATAATGGCATTGTGCTTCATCACTGATATTTCTTTTCTGCTCACCAGATATTTGCTCTGGTCGGTAAGCGGAACATGGAGTGTTATAATATCGGATTTCATGCAGAGTTCTTCAAGGGAGACGGCAGACGCACCGCATTCACTGATGACTCTCTCGTCCTGCCAGGGATCAGAGACAAGGATACGGGAAAGATTCCATCCCGACATTTTTCTGCAGACTGCCTGGCCGATTTTCCCAAACCCGATTATTCCGAGTGTTTTCCCGGCAATCCGTGTTGATTCTATTTTCTGCTCCAGTTTCCAGTTTCCGGCCCGTACCAGCCTGTCTTTTAATGCAATGTTACGGGTACACGACAGGATGAGTGCAATGGCGTGGTCTGATGTCTCTTCAATGCAGTAATCGGGAACATTGGCTACCCAGATTTTCCTGTCATCAGCTGCCTGAACATCGACATTGTCAAATCCTGTTCCGTATCGTGAAATGACCGCGCAATGCTCCATATTCAGAATTGTTTCTGCTGAAAGCGGATGCATGTTGACGATGACTCCGTCTGCATCGAATGTGAGCCGGCGGATTTCTGCGTCACATTCGGGATTGGCAGTAACAACATTGCAGCCTGCATCGATGAGTATTTTCCGCTCTATGTCATGATCCGGAAAAACGCTGTCAAGAATAACAATTTTTGGATTGAGAATGTTTTTTTTCATGGTATATGTTCCTTTGCAGTGTCGAGAATTTCTCGTACTTTGCGTTGAAGTGTATCGTTGTCAAAGGGCTTGGTGATAAAATTTGTGCTGTAGTCATCTGCGCACCCTTTTTTCCGAAGCGTTTCATCCGAGTAACCGGAGATGAAGAGCACCGGCAGAGAGGGGCGTTTTTTCCGCATCAGCTCTGCGGTTTCCTTTCCGGTAATGCCCGGAACGATCACATCGGCGATGAATAAATCAAACGGTGTCTCCTGCTCATGCTGATTGAATAAAAGAAGCGCTTCCCGGCTGTTGGAGGCTTCCTTGACCGAATAGCCCTGCCATGCAAGCAGTTTGATCATCAGCGTTCGGACATTTTTGTCATCCTCCAGGAGCAGAATGTGTTCAGTTCCGGCCATGGACAGCCCGGATTCTGCAACTGCTGTCCCGTTTTTCGGCAGAACTGATGCTTTTGGAAACGACAGCATAAACGAAGTCCCCCTGCCGGGAACACTCTCGACGATTATTTTTCCGCCTGCGGTCTGGACAATCGCATGAACAGTCGCCAGACCAAGCCCTGTGCCTTTCCCCTGTTCTTTGGTCGAGAAAAACGGATCAAATATATGGGCTTTCACTTCTTCGGACATCCCTGTTCCGCTGTCTGCTACCGTCAAAGTAATCCCTCCCGGGCTGTCCGCATTCCCTGAATCTGCCGGCTGCTCTGCGGTGATAATTGAAATGGTGCCTCCCCGGGGCATGGCATCGCGCGCATTAATTACCAGGTTCATGATAACCTGCTCTATCTGGCCCTTGTCCGCAATAATCAGGGCCTGCTGCGTGTTGAATTCGGTATAGAGAATGATATTTTCGCCGAGCAGGCGCCGGAGCATCCGCTCCATCTCGGTCACACTATCATTGACATTAATTACGGACTGCCGTTCAATCTGTTTCCGGCTGAAATAACAGAGTTGTTTTGCAAGTTCAGCAGCTTTTTCTCCCGCCTGCTTGATTTCTCTGATATCGTTCTGAAAAGTTGTGTTTTTCAACGATTCAATAAGTATTTCGGAGTATCCAAGAATGACGGCAATGAGATTGTTGAAATCATGTGCAACTCCGCCTGCCAGGCGGCCAACCGCTTCCATTTTCAGGGAATGCGACAGCTCGTGTTCCAGCCTGCGTTTCTCGGTGATGTCGGCAAGAGATACATGGATCGAGAGAATGGAACTGTCGGGACGCAGCCGTGCGGTGATGCTGCCCAGTACACAGATTGTGGTATGGTTTTTAAGGTGAATCCGCAATTCATGCTGGGATAGATGATGTTCCTGTTTCAGCTTTAAAACCAGCTTGTCCCAGGA
The DNA here is from genome assembly GCA_016929065.1 of Spirochaetales bacterium. GTDB lineage: Bacteria > Spirochaetota > Spirochaetia > SZUA-6 > RPPD01 > RPPD01. Next base: position 48,280 of record JAFGJO010000007.1, read on the forward strand.
ATCAGTTGAATCCATAAACGGTGAAAATGATACATTCCCTTCAGAAAGCAGTATTCCCAGCAATGATTCGAATGCGGGATTTGCCAGGAGGATGGTGCTGTCCGGTGCTATGATTGCGTTCGCCGCCGGGGTATCCAGAAAAAACCGACGGAACTGGTTTTCCCGTTCCTGTGAAGCAAAGAGTTCCTTTAAGGTGGAAAGGATTCCCGATCCAATTGAGGCGAGCGCAGACCCCACAGCGGCATCGTGTTCTGTGAAAGATGCTTCCTTTTTGTTATGAAGGGAAATAAATCCCAATACATGATCATGATTATAGGTGAGGGGGAGTACCAGCGTTGAGTTGTCTGTATAGCCTTCCCACCCGCTGGGTTCACCGGCCTTTTCAGCGTGCAGGTCTTTTACCAGAATGAGTTCCCGCTGTTCATGCGCCTGGCCAAGCAGACTGTTTTGCGAAAGCGGCAATGTAATTTCCTCGGGTACATGTCCCGGGTCAAGTGAATACACCCGAAGCAGTTTATTGCCTTCAAGGATAAAAAAGCTTCCCCCCGATGCATTGAGCGTCTGCTGGAATTCTGTCATTAATGCCCGGCCAAAATCAGAGAGATACAGGCATTTTGCCAGTTTTTTTGGTGTCACCAGAAGAGCGGTAATGGCTTCCTGCAAAGCCGCTATACATGACTGTGTTTTTGAATGCTCCTGGTACATGGACATGTGTTCGCAATGCCGGTCGATGAGATGTTCCAGTTCTTTTGGATTTACCGGAGTGCGGACAAGCGCGTATGCGCCTTTTGCAAGCAGTTCGCAGGCATTTGAATAGGAGTGTTCATCGGTTGCGATGATACAGGTCGCGGGATGGATGCTCTGGATTTTTTTTAACAATTCATCCGGGGGCAGGGATTTGTCGGAAATATCAAGAATATGCAGGCGGGGAAAAGCCTGGTTATCGATTGTCTTGAGGCAGTTTTCGGCATTGGTAAAAACCGGATGAAACCCCTTTTTTTCCAGCAGTGTTTTCAGCGGTGACAATGTCCCGTCTTTGGACTCGACAAGGAGGGCAGTATTTTTTTGATGGAGGTCGTGTTTTTGTGAATGCTCCTGTGCAATACTGCTCATGATAGAATTCCCTTCATTGATTCGTGTTTCCCGGGACAACCGGCTGCCTGCATAAACACAGTCATAGACCATGTCCCATTATATATTGTGAGACTTTTCGAGCTTCCCTATGATTATCGGGAAAATTATACGGAAGCAAAGCGTTTTTACTCTCTATTCAGGGCTGTTTTCGAACAAAAACCAGGAAAAAATCCAATCCTGGAACAGGAAATAAATTACCCGGATGGTCTGTGTACTGTAGAATTGAGGCCGAAATTTATAATGAAAATACTGTTTGCTCTTTGAAACATGTTGAATTAGAGTGATAGTGTATGAAGAACGACACACGCCGCCCTCACAACAACAAACCAACCGTTGCTTTTTGTATCCGGGGTATCGGCTCCGGAGCCGGTACGGAAATATGGAAAGGCATTACCTTCGCGGTGAAGAATGCCGACGCACATTTGATAACGCTGTACGGTGGAGTGCTGGGAAAAGCACAGGGAAATGTCATCTATGACTTTATTCAGAAAGGCAATGTTGACGGGGTCATTTCCTGGGCGTCATCAGACAACAATGAGTTTACGCGGTATTATGATAAATTTAGGGGAATTCCGCTGATTACCCTCTCTCTGCATTTGCCGGGGTATCCGTCAGTGAGCATTGATTCGTACAGCGGAATGAAAGCCGCGATGGATCATCTGACAAAAGATCACGGCTATAAAAAAATCGCTTTTATCCGGGGCCCGGAACACCACATTTATGCGGTCGAACGGTTTCAGGCATATCTGGATTCCTTGAAGGAAAACAATATCCCCTATGATGAAACGCTTGTTACTGATTTCGGCAATTTCCGGCCGGATGACGGGGTGAAGGCATATAAACAATTTATCCGGGACCAGAAACTGCAGCCGGGCAGGGATCTGGAGGCTGTTGTGGGGGTTTCGGACCAGAGTGTCGTCGCCTTTATGGAACTGGCAAAACAAGACGGGTACGATCTTCCCCGGGAGCTTGCTTTGACAGGATGCAATTACTCGGATGCTGCAATTTCATCGGACCCGGGGATTACCAGTGTTTCCATGCCGTTTTTTGAGCAGGGAGTAAAGGCTGTGGAGCTGACCCTTGATATGATTCAGGGCAGGCAAATACCGGAATCAACACTCCTTCCTGCGAAACTGGTAAAACTGCAGTCATGCGGGTGTACGCTTGTCGGTTCTGTGGTGCGGAAAAACCGGGAAGGGCAGCGCCTGTCTATTCTGAAAATATCAGCTAAAACGGCGGAACAGGATCTTCTTGACGAAACACAACAGCGGGAACTGCCCCAAAGGATTGCAGACAGGGTTGCAGACAGGATTGAAAGCGTGGATATCAACCATTCCATGATTGAACAATACAGCCGTAAACTTGTTTACGCTTTTTGCAAGGCAGACCCGGCAGAAGGCGAGCGTGAGTTTCTTGGAGCATTGGCCGCGGTGCTGCGGGCGACACTCCGGCAGGGGGGGCGGACTGATTCGTGGCATGAGATGCTGACAATGCTTTCGGAGGCTGTCGGTCAAAGTGAAGCCCGGGCAGAAAATATTATCGAGGGCTTGCAGCGGCTTGAAAAGGGGCGGTTAATTGTAAGCGAGTATGTAAAGCGTGAGTATTTCTCGATGTATGCGGATGCCGACTGGCGAATCAACCGGCTGCGCGACATATCGGCACGGATGTTTGAGGCGGGTTCACTCGAACAGCTGGAGCAGGTACTTGCTTCAAGGATTTTTCCGTTCGGAATTAACGGGTATTTTGTCTGTTTATATAAAAATCCCGTTTCATACACATTCATGGACCCTCTGCCGGAAATATCAACTCTTGTCATGGGAAAACTCGCGGAAGGAGCATGCACTTCAGCAGAGGGAGTCGGCAGCGAGTTTTGCACCGCCATGATACTGCCCGATGCCCTGATACAAAAAATCGGAACACTCAATATTCTTGTGCTGCCGCTTTTTCAGCAGGATGTCCAGATTGGATACATTATTCTGAAAGACACACCGATACGAAACCATATGTACCAGATGTTTGGAGACCTGCTTTCAAGCAGTATACACAATATCAATCTCTTTCGTGAAATCGAAGGAGTGAAACGCGAACTGGAAAAGACATTGGTTCTTCTTAAAAACAAGGCGGGGATCATCTCTGGAAACAGCCGCGATATCAGCACCCGGGTAAATGAAATTTCCCGGGCAACCGGCGAATCAGCACTTCATATCAGCGAAATCTCGGAGAATATTTCCCGAGTATTGAGTATTACCAGGGAAGCAGTAACGCTCGGCGGCAAGGTAAACTCGCTGATTTCCACCTTGAGAGACCAGTCCCTGAAGATTGGAAGTTTCTCTGATGTCATCTTTGATATTGCCCAGCAGACTAATGTTCTTTCGATTAATGCGGCGATCGAATCAGCACGGGCAGGGGATATGGGCCGGGGATTTGCAATCGTCGCCCGCGAGATCAAGGAGCTTTCCCGGAAAACCGTTGTTTCAACAGAGGATATAAACCAGATGATCGCACTCATCCAGGAGAGCACAAATACAACAGTCCGGCAGCTTGAAAGCATGATAAACATAGTGGAGACCATCTCGGACCATTCGCAGACGATTACCGATGCGATTCAGAAACAGTCACAAAGCATTACCAGTATCTCGGGGCTTTTATCCGAGGCCGCAAAAGGCTCTGACGATATTGCACGGGAAATATCCGATGTTGCACGCGTCGGCGGGGACGCGTAGATATTATTTTTTCCCCGGCACCGCTGTGATGCTCGCCAGCGCTTTTTTTACATTCTCGCGGCTGTTGAACGCACTCACGCGGAGAAAGCCTTCACCGCATTTGCCGAATCCGCTGCCGGGGGTGGTCACCACCTGTGCCTTGTACAGCAGTGTATTGAAAAACTCCCAGGAATCTGTATTGGTTTGGACCCAGATATAGGGTGAGTTTTCTCCTCCGGTGCAGGCAAACCCGAGTGAGGTAAATGTTTCGCGGATGAGCTTCGCGTTTTCAAGGTAGTAATCAGCCAGTTCCTTTATTTCTTTTTGACCGGCAGCAGAATATACTGCTTCTGCCGCGCGCTGTACCGGATAGGAGACCCCGTTAAACTTTGTGGTTTGTCTGCGGTTCCATAATCCGTGCAGCTGTATTTTTTCTCCTGTTGAAGTGTATATAAAACAATCTTTCGGGATAACCGTATAGGCGCATCGCGTGCCGGTGAACCCGGCAGTTTTTGAATAACTGCGCAGTTCTATTGCCACTTCACGCGCGCCCTTAATTTCAAAAATGGAATGGGGGAGTGAAGGGTCGCGAATGAACTGTACATAGGCCGCATCATAGATGATAAGAGCATTATTTTCTTTTGCGTACTCAACCCATTTTTTAAGAACATCCTTGGAAATAGTCGCTCCGGTTGGATTGTTCGGAAAACACAGGTATATCAGATCGACTTTCTGATTTGGAAGATCCGGAACAAAATTATTTCCGGGAGTTGATTCAAGGTACACAAGATTCGCATAGCGGCCGTCCGTGAAACTGCCGGTGCGGCCTGCCATGACGTTTGAGTCGACATACACCGGGTAGACCGGGTCAGGGACTGCAATCACTATGTCGTCAGCAAAAAGTTCCTGAATATTTCCGGAATCACATTTTGCTCCATCAGAAACAAATATTTCATCAGCTGCAATATCAGCACCCCTTTTTTGAAAATCAACCTCTGCGATTTTTTCGCGGAGAAATCCGTAACCCTGTTCCGGGCCGTATCCGCGGAATGTGGCGGCATTTCCCAGTTCATCAACAGCCTTGTGAAACGCTTCCAGACATACCTTGGGGAGAGGAAGGGTAACATCGCCGATTCCCATTTTTATAATCGGGGTATCCGGATTTTCTTTCTGGAAATCGGCAATTCGTTTGGAGATTTCCGAAAAAAGATATGAGGATTGCAGTTTTTGATAATTTTCATTGACACGGATCATGATTGACAGCCTTTCGTCTATTATTATTGAATTTTCTTGTATGTAATTGCATAAAAATAAGGAATAAATATCTTTTGGTCAATCCGAAAGCATGACATTTTCCATATCGCCGACAAAAAACTCAAGAAACCTTTTGGTATTTGTATAATTCTTTTCCGTTAATTGCGGAGTAATTTCGGCAAGCCATTTTTTGACCGCTGTTTTGGTAAATTTGTTTTTCAAATAATAACAGGAACAGATATTGTACAGAATAAGTTTGACTGCTCCAAACAACTGGTTCATCACGATATTCTCGCCACGGATTTCATACAGTTCTTTTTCGCAGTCACTGAACAGGTTGTCAAAAGCGTTACCGGGTTTTGAAAAGGCCTCTGTGAATTTCTCCAGCTTCCTGCAATATCCCCTGTTTGTATCACGGACAGCCCTGTCAACCGGAAAATTGCTGGAGACAAGATCACAAAAAAGCAATGCATATTGCGGTAGATCACCCGGTTCGTGTTGTAACGGGTGCGTTGAAGCCGTGTCAATTTTTTCTGTAAGACAGCTGAAAGCTTCATCATAATGCTGTTTCAGTTTTTTGAACAGCTTTTCGCCGTTCTCAAGTTTTCCTGTATCGGGGTGACATTCCCGTGCGAGCTGCCAGAAGATTATTTTTAATTCGTGTTGGCTTGCAATTTTATTTTTATCAACAAGATTCAAAAATGGATTCATGGACATTTATTGTACCAGTAACTTGTAATTATTGACAAGTTCAGGAATTGATACATGGAGCAAAATGTTATCCCTCCATTTTCCTGCGGTATTCCTGCGGAGTGCAGAGCATAATTTTTTTGAATGAACGGTTAAAGAAAGAGATATTGTTGTAACCGGAATCGTATGCGATGTCTGTGACAGACCTGCCGGTCTGCTTGAGCAGCATGCACGCATTCTGAATGCGCAGCCGGTTGACGTATTCAAAAAGGCAGGTCCCGGTTTTGTTTTTAAAAAAGCGGGAAAGATATGACGGGCTGTATCCAAGGTCATTTGCCATGTGTTCAAGCGTCACCGGCTGGAGGCAGTTGGCTTTCAGGTACTCGATGACGCTGTCAATCTGTGCAGCCGCATTCCCGATATCCGCACTGCCCGATACAGAACCTGTCAGCCGCAGGCAGCGAATGCAGAGCTCGGTGAGTTTTATTAAAATAATATCCTGATACCCGTTTGGTTTGTAACGATATTCATCCATGAGTTCGCCGGCCAGAGAAGTGAAAATGGCTAATGACTTTAAGGGAACCGGAAAAAACACAATGCCGGCTTTTCTGCCGGAAAAAATGGATGTATCACGGAGACGCTCCTGCAGATGATCAATGATGCGGCTGCCGAGGATTATGTGTGTCCCTGCTGTTTGTTTCTCCGCCCGCAGCTGGATTCCTTTTTCGGGCGGAATGAACAGCATCCCCGGCGCCTCCAGTATGGTTATACCCCCGGAATATTTATAAAACAGTTTTTCCGACTGAAGAAAAAATATCTGCCAGTTGATGTTGAGAAACATGCCGGGAAGAGCGGTGGATGCTGGCTGTATCTCAAAGGGGAAGAGGGTATTCATGAATCATCATACCCTCAGGATCCCTTTGTTTTTTCTGACATGTTTTTTACGACTTCCTGTAACATGACAGGATTGCTTTTTGTCATGGCATCGAGTAAATACTCTTCTGTCTTTTTCGGCATTGTCTTGAGCATCTCTGCCAGATGTCCGGGGCCGCCCTCAAATTCCATGGCAGTGGCTTTTGCCGTTTCAAACCTCCGTTTGATAACCCGTGAGACAGCCTCGATCACATTTAGCGCAACCGGTTTTATCTCGGCGATGCGGACTGCAATATCAGCCTGAAATTCTTTCGGGATAAAGGGGAGGACGCCGGCGGCAACAAGCGGGTCGATATGGGAGAGTACCAGTGCAATGATTTGGGGATGCTCATGTACCAGAAAGTTTGCCAATAGTTCCCGTTCTATTTGAGCAGCAAACTGGAGCGGCTGGCTGGTTTGAACCGGTTCTTCAATATTGTTTTGGGCAGTACCAAAGAAAAGCTGGTCGGTCAATTCGGTCTGCCGTGCCGACAATTCGCTTAATTTGTTTTCAATTTTCTGCATTGACTCTTTGATCGTTTTCCCAAAACGGAAAAGTACTTCATCGGAAGCTGCAGTATCTTTTTGCTCAGATTTCTCATCGGCATGTTCAAAATCGGCAATTGTTTCATCCCAAATATTGGAAACAATAAACTCATTGTGCTTTCCGGTTTTTTTCGGCACAAGCGGCAATACAGTCTGATTGCCGCATTCAAGACATGCTGTCCCCGCATCCAGCCCGCTGATTGCAACAAGACTTCCTTTTTTAAGCTCCTGCAGACGCTGCAGGGAAATATCATCGGTACTGTAATACAGCGCAGCGGGTACCTTAAACCGTGTCGTCCATGCAAGATTTTTATCGAGTTCTTCCTTGTACATTTCCCTGCGCGGAGAAGAATACCAGTATTGGGCGTTCAGTTTGTAAATGATCGGCTCGATGGTGAGAAAGGGGATACAGAAATTCATGAATCCCCTGGCATCGCCGATGATGCATTGGAAGGTGACCAGCACGATCATTTCATGGGGTGGAACAATCTGGCAGAAGGCGGGATTTGTATCCAGCGCGCCCAGCCGCGGATGCAAATCAAGGACAGTAGACCATGCATCGCGGAGATTTTTCAGGAGCCGCAGGTACACTTCTTCTATAATGCCTGATTCACAGTCGGTAAGATCTTTTTGCTGTGAGACCGGTGTGGCGGACCTGCCCCCTGCAAGAAGTTCAATAAACGCGCTGCTTAGATCCGGGTCCATCTGGAGCAGGGCGCTCCCTTTCAGCGGGTCCATATTAATAATACCCAGTGTCGAGGGAGCGGGTGTTGAACGAATCGCCTCGTCATAGGTCATTTGATCCACACTGCCGACTTTGATATGGCAATCAGTCTTGCACATGCCGGAAAGCAGAATAGTGGAGCTGCGGGCAAATGACTCATGGATTATGGAGAGGGTTCGCAGCTGGTCGCGGGAAAACTTGTCCGGCCGGCGGAAATCATATTTCTTTACTTTTATCTCACGGTCCGCCGCGTGGTTTGAGGCGACAATATCCTTCGCCTTCCATGTCCCAATGACATACAGTCCGTCAACTTCGGGGAATATTTCATCAGTCTTTGTTTCTTTGTCGGACATATTTTACTCCTTGCTATTTGAGCACTTTTGTAATTCGAATACCGAAATTTTCGTCGATGATGACCACTTCGCCTTTTGCGATTTTTTCGCCCGCGGCGACAAGGTCAACCGGCTCTCCTGCAAAACTTTTCAATTCGACAATAGTCCCTTCCTTGATGGTGGAAAGAGCCATCACACTTACCTCTGTTTCTCCCAGGACAACCTGTAATGGTATTTTAACATCCAAGAGCGGTCCGCTTTTCATTGTGCTGCCTCCTGTACTGTATTGCAGATTTCAGTGACTTTAAAGAAAAACCCTTTTCTCTTCTTCACAATTATCCCTCTGGCCAAAACCTTGCCGTTTACCTCAAAATCACAGGGCCCCGTATTTCCCCTTACGACATAATTTTCGTTTTTCTGGATATCACGGATATCCGCAGAACTCATGCAGGTCCGGTGGAATACCACCCGGCCGGGAAGCTTTATTTTCTTTGCCAGTGCTGATTCTTTGAAGAATAATTCATAATCATCCATATATTCCTCCTTTACAGTGAAAACAGTATAACACAGATGCTTGTTTTACCGACACTATATTGTCCTGAATAAAAAAAATGCGAATTGTAATACTATATTGCTCTCTGAATTCACTTTTAACAATTTGAAAGGGAATATCTGCTCTGTGCAAATTATACCAGGGGGACGGTGAACAAGAAGCAGGTTCCCTCATTTTCTGTTGAGGTGAACTCAATTTTTCCATTAAGATAGTGTTCGCCAAAAAATTTCATTGAATAGGTGCCGATCCCCCTGCCGGCCTGGGCTTTTGTCGAGAAGTTCCGCTGAAAAATTCTCTGCTGATATTTTTCAGGGATATATTTTTTATTCCAAACTGCAAAGGTGACCGCGTCCGGGGTTCCTGCTATTGATAATTTTACAAAATTTCCGGGATCGCTCGCCTCAAAGGCATTGATGAGCATATTGGTCAATACCCTGAACAGCAGGGTTGAATCGGTGTGCAGGGAAATGTCAGGCATACGTTCGGGCAGTACGAAGGTTTTTTTTCTGCTTGATGTGTGATGCTGAAAGTACTGGGTAAGATAATTGCAAATATCTGTGCAATGAATATCCTGTTTGTCGGTAATATAATCTGCATGGCCGCTGTTTGTCAAGCATTCCTGAATTTTTACCTCCTGATGCAGCTGGAAAATGAGCCGATGCATCTGGTCCAGCAGTTCGGGAGCGGGCCCGTTTTGATCTTTCTGCATGATGTCGCTTGCCATGACCAGGCTTGTCAGGATATTGCGCAGATCATGAAAAAACACCCTGCCGGTCATCGCCAGATTTTGCTGTTCGGTGATATCGTGTAGAAATATCAGGATGTATTTTTTTGAGTTCAAATGGATCGGGCATGCCTTGACAGTAAATAAAAGTTCTTTCTTTTGATGAGCCAGGTCGATGGTAAGTGTGCATTTCTCTTCGGTTATGGTGTCGTTTTCAAGACTGCTGACAATGGCAATTGCTGCTCCGCATGTCCGGCAGTATGACGATGTCCCGCAGCCGCCTTCCGTCTGGTGTGCATGAATGCAATGCAGGAATTCCCCCGGCCGCAGACCCAGCGCAGCTGCCGGATCATCTATTCCCATCATTTTCAGCAATGTACTGTTTATGGAAATGATCTGCCGGCATTCATTCAGTACGGCAATCATTCCGCTGGCAACTGCAAGAATCTCGTTAATCACCGGATTCTCACTTGCTGTTTCAATATCAATGGCGAGCCTGTTTTTATCTGCGCGTTCGGCGGGTGCAAAATACGTATTCATGCTATTGCCTTGCATTAAATTATAGGGGGAAAAACCGGAAAATGCAAATTTGGAGGCGTTTTCTCCTATACCGGGAGATGAGTCCGTTTGTATGGCATGGCGGAATTTTCTGTTTCTGCCTTCCGGATAGCCTCTTCACCTGCCAGTACGACAATTGCGCTTGAGTCAAAACGATCGAGCAGGGTCTTGCTGTGGTCCCTGATGTCCCCGGCAGTTATAGAAAGAAGAGCATCGCGCATTCCCTGCCGCATCGTGTCGTCAATTCCGAAGAGATTTCGCTTGAACTGGGTATAGCCGCGGTTCCCCGGTTTCAGCGGCGTCTCTGCATCCGCGATCACGCTGACCAGCGCACGGTGAATCGCATCCTCATCTGCATTCCCGTCTGCGAGATACTGTAATGCTGCCCGGAATGCATTGTGCGTCATATTTACCTGCGGATCGCGGTAGCTGGAGAGTGAATACAGGTTTTCGGTGGTAAACGAGCTTGAGTATGCGCCGTATGCGCCGCCTTTCATGCGGACATGCTCCCAGAGATACCCGGTTGAAAGCAGTCTGTTTAAAATCTGCTCGGCTGCATAGGGTTTTGAGGCAAAGACAGCTCCTTCCATTGTACGGACGACGAATCCGATGCCGGTGGGCGCAATGAGCGCTTCTGCGGAAGTGTTCGGCACAAAGGCGGAATCATTGTCCCCATTCAATGAGATCGGGGAGAGCCCCTGCACCAGCGAAGAGAGCGAGCGGGTTATAATATCACGGTCATCGGTATCGCAGGAAACGTGCATGGAAACCGGACAGCGGGAAAGCAGATATTCCCGTACCTGTTTTATCTTGTCGGCAATATCGGCTAATCCTTCATTTCCCTGTTTCGCCAAATTGTCAAGAAACAGAAACTGCGACACGCCGTGCATTCTCTCGAAAATATGGAAGGTCTCGCTGATTTGTGCCGCAGCACGAATCTGGGCAATCCATGAACCGTTCGGGATAATCCGGGATGCAAACCCGTTCCGCTTTTCCATCAATATGTCCGCGATTCGTTTTGTGTCGTTGAAATCTGCCTCGCGGATGCATTGGGACGCAAGCGGGAACGCATCGGCAGCATTGTACGCCAAAAGCTTGGTGCGGAAAAAAAGATGGGTGAGCGTGCGGCCCGTTTCTATGTGACGGGTACAGCTGAGATCGGTAAAAAATCCGCCGGTAAGTGAGGTAAGGTCACGTAATACATCTATATAACTTTTTCCGGGGATGCCGCTTGATGTCGCGGCCGAGGCAAAAAGCGGGATATAGGGGAACAGGCCTGACGGCATCCCGCTCACGTTAAACGCACAATCAATATAGGCTATTCCGAGTGTGGTCCCCGGGATATAGGTGACAGGAATTTTATTATCTGTTTTGAAATATTCCTGATCGATCGTGAGCGCTGTCACCGGGAGGTCTTTTTTGGCAAGCCGGGGAATGGTGTCGAGTGCTTCTTTGGAATCCGGCTGCGCCTGGTAGGAGTCAAGCTCCGCCAGTTTCTGCATCAGGGTATTTTTGTTTTCAGCGGTAAAATTATGCTCGGCCTGTGAAATATAATCGGAAATCGGTTTCTCGAACGTTTCGATATAGTGAGGATCCGGGGAAACAACAACGGTAGAACGGTGTGTATTGTCAATGAGATCATGCTGGATGGCCTGTTCAAATAACTGCGGGTTTTTATCATACTCTTTTTTCATTTCTTCAAAAAGGCGTGTAAACCGGAGTGTTTCTTCGGGAGGGGCATCATAGATCCAGCCGCGGATAACCGAAAGCACAAGATTGAGCCCTGTGGGAAGCCTTCCTGCTGTATAATCCCGTGTATGAAACTCGACTTGATTCATGGCAGCATCGATGATGTCTTTTGGAATTCCTTCTTTTACAAGACGGGAGAGTGTTGTAAACACGATCTCTTCTATTTTTTTTGCGGAATCCTTTTTTGTTCCGCGAAGTCCGACAGTGAACGTTCTTTGTTTGATGTCTGTGTTTTGCCCGCTGACCGAGGAAAAATCCTCGCCCAGACCGGAGTCAACAAGAGCCCGGCGGAGCGGGGAGCCCGCATTCCCCAGCAGAATTTCCTCGAGCACCCACCAGATTTGCGTATTGATTGATCCGGTATTCTCTCCCAAGAGCCAGTTGATGGTGATTTCAGATTTTTTGTCATCTGCATTCTGGGCATCGGCCGGAGCGGTTTTTTCAAGCAGGACCGGTTTTTTCAGGGGCGGTTCGGGTATTATTTTTGAATCGACTGCTTGGCGTGAAAAATGTTGCAGAAAGTGGGTATCCAGAAATTCAAGCTGTTTTTCTGTGGGGATATTCCCGTGGAGAACAATCCAGCAGTTTGAAGGATGATAGTAGGTATCATGAAAGTTTTTGAATTGTTCATAGGTGAGGCTGATGATCTCGCGCGGATCGCCGCCGGAGTCAACCCGGTAGGGGGAGACGCTGAACAGTGAGCGGTTTGACCATTCGCTTACAATACTCTGCTGCGTGGAGTAGTGCCCTTTCATTTCATTGAAAACAACGCCCTTGACCTCAAGCAGACTTTCTTGATTGTTTTTATCTTTCCATTCGAGATGATGTCCTTCCTGCATAAACACGATTTCTTTTAACAAGGGGAAAAAAACCGAATCACCATAAACCCGCATAATATTGAAGTAGTCGGTTTCGCTGATACTGGAGGCGGGGTACAGGGTGCGGTCGGGATAGGTCATGGCATTGAGAAAGGTGTTCATGCTTCCCTGTGCAAGGGTGATGAATGGTTCCTTGAGCGGAAAGTTTTTGCTTCCGCACAACACGCTGTGTTCAAGGATGTGAGCGACACCGGAGGAGTCATCGGGCGGGGTGCGGAAGGTGTAACAGAAAGAGTTTTCGCGGTCATCGTTGTAAATATGATAAAGACGGCAGCCAGTTTTTTCATGTTCGCATAATATTCCGACTGAATCGAATTCCGGAAGAGGGGTAACTGTTTTTACGATAAATCCTTGGTGAGTATCTCCTCTTTTGACTGTCGTGGAAGCATTCATTGTATCCCGCCTTTATTCAAGTATGATTTATTTTTAAATGTTTTTGGGTGTTTAGACAATAGAGTATAAGGAAAGAATAAAAAGAGAACATAAGGAAAACAGGAATTCAGGAAAAGAAGGATAATTTTTGTGTCATTCGTCCCCGACATGGCTTTTAAAGGAATTACTGCAAAAAAAAGGGGGCTGTCCTGTCTATGGGACAGCCCCGTGAAGAAGAGAACAATAAGGATGATAGCCTATAATCCAAAATCCGATTCAAGTGATGAAATATCCCAGGCATAGGTCGTGTCATTTTCGAAACCGAAGGTAGTACCGCCGTCCCAGGTGACATTTCTGTTGAGAATATGATCGCGTGAGTCATATTCAGTTGATTCCGCGGCTACATTAGCCGCTGTGTTGGTGAGCGTTGTGTATGTGTCGGCACCTAGTCCGGTACATCCTTGAGCTTTCCATCCAATATGGGATGCATCGTCCAGATAATAGTAGGTGCTGCTGTTATACCAGAGTGTGGAGAGCAATGATCCCGCGCCGCTGAAGGTGACGTTTAACAAAGCCACCTGATCATAGAAACCGGAACCGCCCGGGTTTCGGCCGAAATCCGCTGTCAAGCCGCTGTCGACTGAGACGGTAGAGTCGATAAGAACATATCCTTTTCCAATTGTGTTCGGTGTCCCTGCTGTCATGGGAGTCCGTGAAACAAAGATATGGGCTTCAGAACTGAGGCCGTCGTTGACGCAGCGCAGGGAACAGTTTTCAAAAAGGGCCACGTCTGAGGTTCCCCAGATGTAGTCTGTGTTTCCTTCGATGTAACAGTTATAAAACCAGTTTTTCCCTGATGTAAGGATTGTATCCTGATTCGAAATAAATGAACAGTTGTATGCTGCCAGAGTCTTGTGGCCGTCAACATAATAATTGGCATTCGCAAAGTGGATTGTTTCCGCCTGGTTGCTTCCGCCTGACCGTATCCAGGTATTCTGAAGAGCGACATTTTTCAGGACAAGGCTTGATGCGCTGAAGTAGAATGAAGCACGGGTGTGTGTGCTGCCGTTGAGCTGGCTCGAGTTCTTGTAGTGGATGATACAGGTGTCGCCGTGATTATTTCCGTCAGGTCCCTGAACAGTAATGGATTTTCCGCCTTTGTAGTATACCAGTTCGCGGTAGGTACCTGCTGCCACATCAATGGTCACTTCATCGTCTGATGGAAGCCCGGTTGCCAGATATGTCAAAGCGCCCTGGAGAGAACGGAAGTCCGCGGAGCTGCTTTCTGAATTATCGACTGTAACACCTGCTGCACTGAGTGTCGGTGCTGCTGTTGTCGTGAAACTCCAGCTCGCGATGGAAGAATCATTGGTAAAACCGGTAAATGTTTGTCCATTCAGCACAGCAGTAATTGCAGTGGTCGGAATGGCAATATAATACTCTGTATTAAAATCAAGAATGCCGAAATGAGGGGTAAAGTACACACTGTTGCCCTCAACGCGTGCAAGCTGGTCGTCGACATTAATAACGGTGCTCCATGCTGTTTGCGATTCATCGGCAAATCCGATTGAATCAACTTCGGTTCCGTCTGCAGTGTATATCCGGATTGTTCCGCCTCCATTGAGTGTCGGAACATTGTCAAAGGTGATTCTTAATTCGCCGTCTGTGTAGGCACTGCCTTCATCGACCGCCGGATAAACACTTGTCAATGGCCCGTACGGGTCGCTGGTGGCAAAATCACTGACTGCAACAAGAATATTCCTGGTTTTCCCGGTATCAGCATTATTGGTAACCGTGATGGTGGTTGTTCCCGCAGCAACCGGAGTGATGGTAATTGTCGAGGCTGACACACCATTGACTACCGATGCGGAAATAATGCCCGTATCGTATCCTGACAAAGAGACAGTTGCTACTGCGCCGCCGTCTGCAATTGCGGTGGCAGTCACATCAACCGGGCTTCCGCTCAGCGGCAGTTCTATTGTTGTGTCGCTGAGAAGCAGGGAAGACGGGATATGAGACTCAATGGTCCCTGTATCCGAATTGAAAACAACTTTACCGGCACCGTCGGCAATGACAAAGTCCGTGATGGTCGCATCAACATTGCCGAATGCGATGCCTGCATACGCGTCGCCCGCACAGCCGTATACATTGCCCAGGCTGGTGGTTTGTTCGGTGTAGGCCAAACTCTGTGTAACATTCGCCATATTCCAGTATACGGAACCGCTTGCACGCCGTACACTGATGGTCATTGTATCGCCGGCGGTATAGGTGACTGAACTTCCCCCTGTCCCGACGCTTGTTAATGATGTTGTGCCTTTTGTATGATACCGCACTGCCTGATTGTTCGCATTCCGCATCAGGTTGAAAAAGTACGGCCCGTTCTGGTCAAAGTTTTCTATTATACCAACCGCAACGCCGCTTGAATTATTGGCCTGGTTCTGGGTGCCGACCGTGATCGTTGCAACGACACTGAAATCTCCGCTCATCTGAACCGGAAATACCAGAAAACAGGCATTGTTGTTCAGGTATGAATAGCTGACATCATCAACAACACCATATTTGAAAAGATCCCCGCTTGCAGTGGCGTGCGTCACGGCTATCGTCCCGGCATCGAGCGTTGCGGATGTCCCGGCAGGTGCATTCGGCTGTTGGACAAACCACACAACATCATTATAAGTTTCAGCGCCGCCCGGATTTTCTGCCGGGGGGGCGCACATCATGACTGAAAGAGCTGTCATGACTACTGCGAAAAAAATAAATAGTTTTTTCATCATGTAAAATATTCCTCCTTTTAAGTGTAAAAACATGTTGTTTTACAACAACGGTAGAAGGATTATTTTCCGGAAACAATATAATTTCCGGTCAGTTTGTCCCTGTTCCAGGCAACACCAGTTATTTGTGACGAATTTTTATATAATTCATTTGTTTTTCTGCCAATGAAGCACGGCTTTTGCCTTTTTGATTTTAACACAGCTTGAATTTCAGGACGGGTTATATGTAAAATGAAAGAAAATTACTGGAAGGATTGAAAATGAAATCAGTGCATTTTTATTTTAAAATCATTGCAATGTTTTTTATTTGTATTCCCGCATTTTCACAAACACCGGTAAAAACCTTCCGGCTGGATCAGGATCTTGAAATCCGGCAGTTTGATAACAATGTCTATGTGGTGACGCACAGTTTTCCCTGGACCGCCAATTCCATGTTTGTTGGAATCGACAACCGGAACATCGTGTTTGTCGACACACCCTATACGCCGGAGGCTTCAGAACAGGTGCTTGCCTGGATCGATACACATATCGGGAAACGAAATATTATTTGTATCAATACCGGATTCCATTTTGACAATCTTGGAGGGAACAAGGCGTTTATCAGTAAGGGTATCCCGGTCTATGGAGCACGGGAAACAATACAGCTGATAAACGAACGGGGTGAGGCGGCCCGGCAATTGTTTCTGGGCTGGCTTGGAGGAACAAAATTCAAAAGGTTTTATGATACGTACAGGACTTTGTTGTATACTCCGCCAAACACATTGTTTTCCCTGCAGAAAGGTCTTGAGCTGAAGATCGGGAATGAGACAATTCAGGTCATCTTCCCGGGTGAAACGCATTCACCGGATAACACAGTCGTCTATTTTGCAAATCGGCGACTGCTGTTCGGCGGGTGCATGATTTTGTCCGGAGACAAGCCCGGCAATACAGAGGATGCGAATATCGCGCAATGGCCTGTGTCAATCAAAAAACTGAAAAATCTGAATGTCTCAATGGTGGTCCCGGGCCATGGACTGCGGTTTGATTCAGGATTAATCGAACATACCATTCTGGTTCTGGAGAAAAATACACATTGAGGCCACAGAGGGAAGAAGAAAGGGATTCGCCGCTGATTACACAGGTACTGTAAATAGGCGTCATTGCGAGGAGGCGAATGCAAGACATTCGACGACGAAGCAATCTGTTTGACAGAGATTGCTTCGCTTCGCTCGCAAAGACAGGATGGTTCATGTATGTTTGAAAAAAGTGGATATGTCTATATTATTACCAATAAAAATAACACAGTATTATACACTGGGGTTACTTCTGAACTTGTCCAGAGGATCTTTCAGCACAAATCAAAAATGATAAAAGGATTTTCTGAAAAGTATAATGTAACGAAACTGGTTTATTATGAAGCATTTACCAACATTTTTGATGCTATATCCCGGGAAAAGCAAATAAAAGCAGGATCCAGAAGGAAGAAGATTGAATTGATTCAAAAGATAAATCCTGGATGGGATGATTTGTATGAGACAATTTGTCAATAATAACAGTCATTGCGAGGAGGCGAATGCAAGACATTCGACGACGAAGCAATCTGTTTGACAGAGATTGCTTCGTTTCGCTCGCAATGACACAGGCCTCGCCCCTCACTTTTTTCTCTCTCTGTGAAATTCTTTCTTCTCTTTTTCAGCGTTCATCAGCGCAATCTGCGGTAAATTATTATTCTTCTTTTCGCGATCATTCCGAAATATTTTTATTTCTCTCCACGGTATTTGACCGTCTGCCCCTGCGGGCAATGATGAGCCCGTCAAGAAAATGTTCAAGTGCGGCATTCGGGCATGCAATAAAACCTTCATCGTCTTCTTTCTTTAAGTAAACAAACAGAGTATTGAAATCGATGGTATAGCAGGTTTCTTTAAAATTATCCAACATTGATTTGTCATTTATGGAAAGCGCATACCGCAGCCGGCGGAACCCGAGCTCAATATGCCAACCTTTGGTAATGGACACACCTTTGAAACTCTTTGTTGTTGCCTGAAAATATCATGCGTCTGTGCCGGGCCTCTGTCAATACCTGATTTTTATCGAGTAATTATCTATAGGTCATGCATTGTTTGGTAAGACAGCAAGACATATATTGCGTGGTAACCGCGACGCGAAAGCAGTCAATTCCGGTCTTTGAATTGCTCTTGCTTTGTAGATACCGGAACAGTAGAATATACCGTGAAGTAAGGAGGGCCCTGTTTTGAAAATCAGCCGAATGCTATGCATGTTCTTTTTTACCCTGTGTCTGCTCCTGCCTGTTTTTGCCCAACGGGTTTATAAACCCACGCAGACAGCGGATGCACTGAAGGGGTATCCTGACGTAAACCATACCCCCGGAAGTTGTCTTGATTTTGTCGGGTTTGAGACCCATCACCGGCTTACAGGACTTACTGTGGATTTTGCAGGTTCTGTCTATTATGCTGATACCGAAGATTGTGTCATTTATAAATTTGCCCCGGATGGGAAAAAAAGCATCGTTGCCGGAAAAAAGGGGTCGGCAGGAAATCAGGACGGCCCGCTTGCTTCGGCCGCATTCCGGTATATAAGCGGCGCGACTGCTGACCACGGCGGAAATATATATGTCAGCGATGTAAAGAATAGTGTTATAAAAAAGGTTGTGCCGAGGGAATAACACCCCGGGTCTGTTTTACCTTGCTCTGTCTGATCTCGCGGTATGCGCATTCTTTTTCCGGGGAGTGGTTTTGTTGTAAACTGGTGAGCAGCAGACGTCAGATTTTTGTCGTGAATGAAAAAAAGGGACATGCAACATGCAACGGGAAGATTTGGGATACAATACAGAACTTGATAGTTACCGGAAAGAACGCGGTTTGGAAGGCTTTGACGTTGCCCGAGTCATAGCCGAGCACCGCGAACGGTATGTGGTGAAAACGGTTTCATCTGAGTACGAAGCAGAGATTACAGGAAATCTGCGTTTTACCGCGCAAGGCCGTGAGGATTTTCCGGCAGTAGGCGACTGGGTCGCGGTTTCCACGTACGACGAAGGCTTCGCCGTCATTCACGCGGTACTTCCGCGGTGTTCTATTCTCAAGCGCCGGGCGGTTGGCAAATCAGGAGAGATCCAGATTATCGCCGCCAATGTTGATTTCGCCTTTCTGCTTCAGGCAGCCGGCCGCGATTTCAATATCAACAGGTTGGAGCGGTATATAACAATATGTAACGCTGCAGGTATTGTACCTATCATCGTTCTGACAAAGTCTGATCTTGCCGATGCAAAAGAGCTTGAAGAAAATCTTTCTGCTGTTCATACACGTCTTCCGGGAATTTCAATTTCGGTGATCAGTAATGTAACACAAGACGGATTTGCAGAACTCGGCCGTTTTTTTCAGAAAGGAAAAACATACTGTCTTCTTGGTTCCTCGGGAGTCGGGAAGTCGTCGCTGCTGAACAATCTGTGCAAAATAAAAAGAATGAAGACCGGGGACATAAGCGCAAGCACGCACAAAGGACGTCATGTTACCAGTCACCGGGAACTGGTTGTGCTGGAGAACGGGAGCCTGCTGATCGACACGCCGGGGATGCGGGAGGTCGGTATTGCTGATGCCGACGGCGGTGTTGAAACCACCTTTGATGCAATTTTCACTCTTTCAGCACAATGCAGATTTGATGACTGCACCCATACAACGGAAACAGGCTGTGCGGTACTCGCGGCACTTTCCTCAGACAGGCTGGAAAGAGACGCGTATGACCATTATATAAAACTTCTGAAGGAACGGGCACACTTCGAGACCGCAGAACATGAAAAGAGAAAAAAGGGCAAGGTATTCGGAAAAATCGTGAAGAACATGAAAAAAATCAAAAGCAGATACAAAGAGCGCTGAATTGGATACGGCAGCAGTATCGTGTGGCTGCAGGGCTGGTGGCCGGCAGCGAGTCTGTTTTGCGTCGAGGTTGATGCCGGGGACTTCTGCATTAGAGCGGACAAAAAATTGACTGTTTTGTAATAATTTCTTTTTATCGGAAATGATGGAGGGACCTTTACCCGGCATGAATCGGCCTTATGCCCGGAATTTTACGGTCAGCCCTTTCAGGAAGTTCCGCAGCATCTGGTCGCCGCAGTCCTTGTAATGTTTGTGCCCTTTTCTGCGGAATATCGCGGAGAGTTCCGGCTTTGTAACTTCCATGTTGCCGAGCCTGAACACGGCAAGCATATCGTCTTCTTTTAATTCAAGTGCGATACGGATTTTTTTCAGGATAATATTGTTGTCTAAAGGATCTTTTGCAGGCAATGCACCGGGAGCAGTATCCTTTCTGCCCCTGCGGGCAATGATGAGCCCGTCAAGAAAATGTTCAAGTGCGGCATTCGGGCATGCAA